>JAZQYL010000026.1:0-4487 GCA_045633485.1 Acutalibacteraceae bacterium
AAGACGATTTGGATGAGGACGGCAAACCGATACGAAAACCTATCCCAGAAGATACATTTATTGACATAGCCATCGACCACGGCTTGGCATCACCCGATACCGCCGATAAAACATACCGCAAAGCGCTCGGCAAAATGAAAAAGAACCTTAAAAAGAAAAATATATTATAAAACAAAAAAGCCCCGTTAGGAGCGCAGTAAATTCTGCATTCCCAACGGGGCAGTTCTTTTTCATTTATATGTTTCTACACGTTCAGTTTTACGGTTCATTCGTTTTAGCATAGCGCGGAGTTTTGGTGTATTATATCGAAGTGCAAGCGTTGGTAAAATGTTTAAGAATAGATTAACAACAGCAACAGGCAACGCTATAGTTAATGCACACACGTTTGGTATAAATAGCATTGGCAAAAAACCAATAGGATAAGAGAGTCTATGGGTTAGAACACCCTTATTACATTCGATAATAAACTTCTCTATATACTCGGGGTTGTTAGGGTTTGCAAGATTTTTCTTGCTAAATCCACCAAGACCTCCAAGCTCCCAAACCTTATCTTTCCAACTTCGTACTTTAAGTTTTTTGTAAAGTTTCTTTTCGGTTTCGGATACAGTGTATAACGGATTATTCACCGCAAATAACTTATCAGGCATCTTATTGATTATACTTGCAATAATTCCATCAAGAGCAAATTGCGCTGCTGTGCATAATACAACTGCTATAATCACATTATACCACGTTGCCGTATTAAAAATAATATTAATTGCAGAAACGATAACCATCGCTACGCTAATCACAGAAAGATATAATTTCATACTTCACCATACATAAGGGGCTTGCCATAAAACTCTTCGTAAGTTTTTACCCAAGCCTCATAATTTTTATTTTTTATATCTTGCTTTGCATCTCTAAGAGAAAGTTTTTCGTCGGGATAAATCGCAGGAAGAATGTGCATTGTATATTCCTGCACAAAAAATCCGTCCGGATCTAAAACGTTGCTATCTTCCATAGTGATAAAAATCGGTACGATAGGAGCTTTGTTTCGAACAGCAAGTGAAAATGCACCATCTTGCATTGGACGAGGTTTCTTATAGTTCCACCACATACCTTGCTCGGGATAGATAAGTATAGTTTCTCCACGCTTAAGTAGTTCGGCAAAGGATTTCATAAACTTAACCATTGTTGCTTTTTGGCTTGATAAAGGCAAAGTGTTACAATGGCGCATAAACAAGCCAAAAGGTTTTGGTGGATTGGTATAGTTTCCTTCACGAATTACTTTATAAAGCATCTTACCGTCCATATGGTCACGAAGCGCCACCCAAACGGCATAGTTGTCAGTTATACTAAAATGATTACAGGTGACGATTTTGCCACCATTAACTGCGGTAAAATTTTCAATGCCACGAACTTCTTTTATGATAAGCTGCCGATTGGCAATCATTTTATCGAAGAAACGGGCGCCGAAAATATTGGCGATTTTGTTCTTGATTTTACTTGAGAACTTTTTATTAAGATAATCAATTTCATCCGGCATAAGCGGATATGTTTTAGGATCATCCTCTACATCAAGATGCCAAAGTTCCATTTTTTCAAGTTCTTCAATTCTTTTAAGAAGTTTTAATTTGTGCGCTGATTTTTCCATATATTATCCTCTTACGCCAAGTCTTTTTACAAAAGTATCACTTGACTTAATAATTTTGTTTGCATGCAAAATAATATTATGAGCCATAGCATCATTGGCTGATTTTTCTTTTTCTCCAAAGTTTGTTTTTCTTTCTAATATCAGTTTATAAAACGGAGATTTCTTGGCATAATCCCAAAAACATTCGCCCTCTATTACATCATCATATTGCCATGGCTTTTTGTAGAGATTGTAATGAACTATATTTTTATTCCCTTCACATTTAATCTCGGCAGGAGCCTTGTTCCACCCATTTGGCAAAAGTTGCGTTTTGCCATAGCAAAGATAATTAAGATACGCTTGATCGGGATCAAGGAGGTTAAAATCATGCTCGGTTATAAGATTTATAAAATTTTTCTCGATATTGTTTTTCCTAAACTCTTCTAAATTTATCAGCAAAACGCCCGCATTGAAATATGTATCGGGATTAACTCCGATTGCTTTTTCGGCATATAATCGAAACTCTGTTGTAGTAGTCACAAAATGGTCAACAACCGCACCCAATATGTTTTCTCCAAGTTCGGTATAATAAAGCTCGGAAATATCACCTAAAACAACAAGATCACAGTCGAGGTATATAATCTTGTCATACTGCGGAAATAGTGAAGCAATAAAAAGTCGATAATATGTAACGATTGAAAAATGATAAATGTTTTTAAAGTGCGACTTTATATTTGCAATTTGTTTTGAAATGTCAATAAAATCAATAACGAATCCGGGGCGTTCGTTTAATTTTACCTTGGCAATGTTTTCATCTTTGAGTCCGGTATTCAAAACGATAATTTTGTATGAGTAATCTTTTGATGCATTGTCAATGAGAGAGGATATAGCCACGTCAAGATACGGTATATAATTATCGTCTGTTGAAAAGAAAATCGGGATTTCTTTCATTTTCATTTTGTACTCCTTTGCTGTTACACAAATAAATTCCAAAATAATTATACTTGTATAATAAAGCACAGTACACCGATGTTTCAGAGATGACTCTCTACGTATTGGATTCTACGGCTCTCCGTTTCGGAGAGGCATATAAAAACACCCTGTTTTCAAGGAAAAACAGAGCGTTTATGTAGTTATTTGATTTTCGGTTTTTTGATGTAAGAACACAAAATAATTACTATCTGACCGGCAACACCTAAAAGATAAATGAGTGAAACATTTACTTTGAAATACAGGAAGGTAATGTGTATTGCCACAAAAATCGACCACATCAATGCCGATATAATAAGATAATTATGACGCGGATTAAACCAAATCGAGTTAAATATCAATTTTACAATTAAAACAACCGGTAAGGCATATACAAAATATAACCACTGAAAAGTCATTTGGTTTGTAATTAAGGTTGTAACGATAAATGCAAAGATAGCAACAATCCAACCGCCACCTTCTGCAATGTACGAAACGGCTCGGCGATTAAAACTTGTCTCTTTGGTCTTGCGCTCTACAACGGCTTCTTCGATATTTTCCGACCTTATAAGATAATCAAGTGTAACACCAAATAGATCTGCCATCTCAACCAGTGCAGACAAATCGGGAGAGGATTCTGCTCGTTCCCATTTGGATATAGTCTTATCCGAATAATTTAATTTCTCTCCAAGTTCAAGCTGCGTCATATTATGTAAAATACGAAGCTCGGTTATGTTTTTAGCAAGATTGCTTTTTATATCTTCCATCATAAATTCCCCTTACTTAATCTATTCAATAAGCATCACTTTTCCAATGTATCTTCCTTGCCACGATACACAACAAACTTGCAGAACAGAAATTCCAAAACAAAGTTCGCAAGCATTGTTATAATTAAAATGATAAAATCGTTCACACCAACGCTCTCAGCTAAATTTCCAAGATATGTAGAAAGCGGCGTAAAAACCACATAAAATCCAAAGACCTTCATCATTGCCACAGGCACATTTGCCGCAGACTTGAAAGTATATCTGCGGTTAAGAGTAAAATTCCATAGAATTGAAAGCACAAGAGAAATCAAGTAGGGAATCCAATAGTCCTTTATAAAAATTTCAAGTAATGCGAACGAGCTAATTTGAATCACACCGGCAGAAGCGGAAAAAAGCGTAAATTTTATTGCCTGCCATAGTTGTTTCTTATTATCTTTCATTTTACAACAACTCCTATATGCTTACTTCTTGAAGAATGCAACAACCACAGCACCGGGGCCTGCGTGTGTACCAATAACGCTGCCAACAGTTGTATAACGCACCTCATTGAGATTGCCTTCCCAAATATGACGGCTATCTTCAATATATTTTAACAGAAGTGCATCTGAAATACCGCTATAACCAAGCAACACGGGTTTGCCGAAATCAATACCGCCGGCTTTGTTAATTTCTTCTACAAGTAGGTTGTTTCCCATCTTGGAACCACGTGCCTTGCCGAGCATATTGATTTCTCCGTCTATAACAGAAAGAACAGGCTTAATGTTTAATACGCCGCCGGCAAAAGCAACCGCTTTAGAGATACGACCGCCTTTTTTAAGATATTCGAGTGTATCTACCAACGCAACGATGATAATCTTTTTCTTTTCTTCTTCGAGTATTGCAGCAATTTCTTCCGCATATTTGCCTTCATCCAACAGTCTAAATGCCAGTTCAACCAAAATACCGCTTCCCATTGCCGCACTACCGCTGTCTACAACATAAATATTCTCATAATCATCAGCAGCTATAGTTGCGCTTTGGTATGTACCGGAAAACTTTGATGCAAGAGTAATAACAACTGCCGCTTCTCCGGCCTCTTTTGCTTTTTCAAACTCTTTTATAAATACATCGGGAGTTGCCTGACTTGTCGTGGGCAA
>JAZQYL010000027.1:0-21490 GCA_045633485.1 Acutalibacteraceae bacterium
TACGATAGCGTTGTATACTGCACGGTATGTAATGCAGAGCTTTCAAGAGAAACAATCGCAATTGACAAGTTAGGTCACGACCTTGTTAATCATGATGCTCAGGCTCCAACCTGTACCGAAATTGGTTGGGACGCATATAACACATGCACAAGATGCGATTACACTACCTATGTGGCAATTGATGCTCTTGGTCATACCGATGCCCCAGTAGTTGAAGAAAACCGCGTAGAGCCTGACTGTGTAAATGCAGGTTCATATGATAATGTTGTATACTGCTCAGTATGTAATGCAGAAACTTCAAGAGAAACAGTTGTTATTAATGCTTTAGGTCATCGCAATGAAAATGTAATTGCTAAAGATCCTACCTGTACAGAAGGAGGTTGGACTGCACACACCGAATGTGCACGATGCGGTGAAACATCATTCCATGTTTTGCTTGCTCCATTAGGTCATAAATTTGGCGATGTTACAGTTGTAGAACCTCAATACGGTGTTGACGGTTACTCAACACACACATGTAGTGTTTGTGGTACCGAAGAAAAGTTTGATATTACACCTGCTTTAACATTTATTTATGGTGATGTTAACGGTGATCTCGTTGTTAATAACAAAGACCTTGGTTTACTTATGCAGAATTTAAATGGCTGGGAAGTAAAAATTGTAGCAGAAGCTGCCGATGTTAACGCAGACGGCGCTGTGAACAATAAAGACTACGGTTTACTTATGCAGAATTTAAATGGCTGGGAAGTAGAATTAGGAAAATAATTTTTTTAATAATTAACACCTCTGTTGTAAAGTCAACAGAGGTGTTTTGTCTAAGTTAATTTATATTTTGCGTTTTATCTATGAAAACATCAAATTATCCTTGTAGATTATGAAATCATTTGCTAATGCAAATAGTGAAATAAAATTTGCTTTTAAACATTTGCATAGCAAATATTTCATAATTGTAATTCACTACCGCTCCTACTTCAAGTCCCATCACACATGCAAAAAAACAAATAAGACCCACCATAAAGGTAGGTCTTATTTCTTGGTGCGAGTGATGGGACTTGAACCCATACGTCGTGGACACACGCCCCTCAAACGTGCCTGTCTGCCTATTCCAGCACACTCGCATATTTTATTGCGCCCGATTATTATATCACTAACAGGTAATTTTGTCAACTATTATTTTCAAAAAATAAAAAAAATATGAGCAAGTTTTTTCTTGCTCATATTTGTTATTTTATTTTGTACAGTTTTAAGACGTTTTCGGATAAAATCATACATTTTTCGTTATCGGTAAGGGGTAAGGATAAAAAGCGATCTAACTCTATGTCGGGTGAAAATACAGGGAAGTCTGAGCCGAATAAAACTCTGGTTGCGCCATAAGTTCGAATAATTTGTACGGCTTTATCCTGCGGTAATTTGTAAAGACTTGAAGAACTGTCTACATAAAAGTTTTGGTAGCACGACAGTTTCTCTACCGCCTCGTCCCATACCGACCATCCACCCAAATGTGCGCCAATAACGGTTAGATTTTTGTAAAATTGTAAAACAGGAACTAAACGATTAGGGTTTGAAAAGTCGAAACGATAGTCACCTGTATGCATTAATATTGGTATGTTTTCGATTTCGCACAGTTCGTATATCTTACGGCATCTATAATCATCAATAGCAAAACGTTGAATATCGGCGTGTAATTTTACACCGTGAAGTCCAAGTTCCTTAATGTGATGTAAATCACCGTTTAAATCGTTGCTTTCAGGATGTAAGGTACCAAGACCTATAAGCTTGTCAGGATGTTTTAAAACCTCGCTCGCAATGAATTCGTTAATACTTTTGACTTGATGTGGCGTTGTAGCTACCGATTGTACAACAAAACGATCTATTCCGGCATTTGCGCCTATTTTAAGTAATGAGTCGACCGTTCCGTCGCCAAGTGCTGTCATATCGTAAAACCTGCCGGTACTTTCCACGGCAGGTTTTGCTATTTTTGTTGGATATATATGACAATGTGAATCGATAACGGTAAATTTGTCGATGTTCATATTGTCTACTCCTCAAGCCCCAAACGTTTTGCAGCATCTTCACGCATTTTGTATTTAAGTATTTTACCAGCGGCGTTCATTGGGAAGGATTTTACAAACTCGATATATCGTGGCACCTTATGACGAGCCATATGATCGGCAATGTACTGTTTCATTTCTTCTTCGGTCATGGTTTCGCCATCTTTAAGGATGATACAAGCCATAATTTCCTCGCCGTAACGCTTGTCGGGAACGCCGATAACCTGAACGTCCTTAACTTTGTCGCAGGTGTATATGAATTCTTCTATTTCCTTAGGATAAATATTTTCGCCACCACGGATAATCATATCCTTAAGACGACCTGTAATGTTGTAGTTACCATCTGGTGTGCGGCAGGCAAGGTCGCCTGTGTGCAACCAACCATCGGCATCAATAGCTGCTGCGGTGGCCTGAGGCATTTTGTAATAACCCTTCATTAAATTGTATCCGCGCGCAACAAATTCACCATTTACGCCGTCGGGACAATCCATTCCCGTTTCAGGATCAACAATCTTGCATTCAACATTTGCAAATGCGCTACCGACTGTTTCGGTACGTACCTCCAAAGAATCGTAGTAGCTGCTCATAGTGCAACCTGGACTTGCCTCGGTTTGACCGTAAACCGATACTATTTCTTTCATGTTCATAACTTCGGTTGCTTTCTTCATAAGATCGGCAGGACAGTTGGCGCCCGCCATAATACCGGTACGAATGTATGAAAAATCGGTTTTTTCAAAATCTTCGTGCTGCATCATAGCAATAAACATCGTTGGCACGCCGTTAAAGGCTGTAATATGTTCGTTGTGAACGCAACTGAGCGCAGGTTTTGGTGAGAAGTAGGGAAGCGGATACATTGTGGCGCCGTGCGTCATAGACGATGTCATAGAAAGCACCATACCAAAACAGTGGAACATCGGCACCTGAATCATCATTCGGTCGGCGGTAGAAAGATCCATATGGTCACCGATGTATTTACCATTGTTCACAACATTGTAGTGGGTAAGCATAACGCCTTTTGGAAATCCGGTTGTGCCTGATGTGTATTGCATATTGCAAACATCATCCTTATCAACTGCGGCGGCCATACGGTAAACCTCACTTAAAGGTACTTGAACTGCGCGACTTATTGCATCTTCCCAAGTCATACAACCCTTTTGGTTATAGCCAACGGTAATAACATTGCGAAGAAACGGCAGTCTGCGACTGTGTAATGGTGAACCTACCTTTGTGCTTTCGAGTTCAGGGCAAAGCTCGGCAATAATTTCGCCATAGTGCGTATCCTTAGAACCTTCTGTCATAACAAGGGTATGTGTATCGGATTGTTTTAGTAGATATTCAATCTCGTGAATTTTGTAAGCGGTATTAACGGTAACCAAAACGGCACCAATTTTAACAGTAGCCCAAAATGCTATATACCATTGCGGTACGTTTGATGCCCAAACAGCAACGTGTGTACCGGCCTTTACGCCCATTGAAATAAGCGCGCGGGCAAAGGTGTCAACATCGTCACGAAATTCGGAATAGGTGCGTGTGTAGTCAAGGGTTGTATATTTAAATGCATACTGATCAGGGAAACACTCAACCATAGTGTCGAGTACTTCTGAAAAAGTGAGATCGATAAGCAAATCTTTTTTCCATACGAATTTACCGGTGTGGCTTTTGTTGTAATAAAAGGTACGCTCGTTGCGCGAGGTGTCGCCAAACTGTTTCATATAGCCTATATACTGTGAAAATATGATTTCCATATCGTCAAGTTCTAGGCACCAAGAAGGATCCCAAACAAGTGATACAAAACCATCATAGTTTACAGAGCGAAGTGATAACATCATGTCACCGATTGGCAACTCGCCTTCGCCTATAAGACAAAATTCTACACCATCGGCGGTTTTTTCGGCATCGTTAATGTGTACGTGCTTTATATACGCACCAAGATTTTTTATGATATCTTCGGCGCTTTCACCGCCCTCAAAGTAAGCGGCAGACATATTCCAAAGAGCAGCAAGATTATCACTTGCGAATTGGTCTAAGACATCGCGAAGCTCAGGAGTTTTGCAAAAAAGGCCGGAGGTTTCAATTAAAATAGTGATGTTGTTTGCAGTAGCTACAGGTAATGTTTTTTCTATAAAAGTGATAACGGCTGCTTTTGCAGTATCAACATTAACCGATTTTTCTGCCTTAACACGAATGGCAGGAATATTAAGATTGGATGCAATGTGTACGCATTTTGTAAATTCATCAATAGCGGCATCGATTTTAGCTGTTGCGCCAATGTCACAAAGCACATCAATACAAGGAATGGTTAATTTTTTTTCATAAAGCCTACGTGCGGTAGCCGCAGTAGTATAGTCATGAAACGCACCGTCTTTGTCGGTGAAAAGGCGGTTGTTAACATTGTGAAGTTCTATACCACCAAATCCTAAATCGACCGCTATATCACAAAATTCATCAAAGGAGCTGTTATGCCAACCCTTTGTAGAGAATGATAGTTTCATATTAGTTTGCCTCCTCGTAAACAATCTTGTTTACGGCATTAATGTATGCGCGTATACTTGCGCTGATAATATCGGTAGATATGCCGTTGCCTGAATAAAGCTTGCCACCTGCACGTAATTTAACAAGAGCCGAACCCATTGCTTCTTTACCTTCGGTAACCGACTGAATTTGAAAATCGTCCAATTCATAGTGATGACCGATAATTTGTTCAACGGCCAAAAATGCAGCATCAATTGGGCCATCGCCAATGCAAATTCCCTGAAGGTGCTCTTCACCCTTTTTAATAGTGATCTGGGCAGAAGCCGGAATGATATTACCGGTGTTTATAACGTAGTTAAGTAGCGAATAGGTAGCTGGCACCTGCAATGCAACGCTGGCAATAATTGCTTCAAGTTCTTTAAGACCTACGTTTTTCTTTTCCGCAACACGCAAAAACTCTTCGTAAACTTTTGCCTTGTCCTCTTCAGAAAGGTCGTAACCAAGTTTTGCAGATGCGGTGGATACTGCATTAATATCGTCATTTTTGTCAAGATGAACTGTAATATCATCGGTAGTCTTTATTGTCGCAGTTGTATTTTGTGAATTGCCTGTTACCCAACGAATTTGTTTTACAATGCGGTGAAGTTCTGTGGTTTTGATATTGGATGAAAATGAGTAGTCATTACCGCAATTTTTAATCATATCAGCAAATATATCCAACGGAACGGTTGTGCCGTCAACAGCGGTTTTAACTGTGCATACACCCTGCTTTACAGCAAGAATGGCTTGTGCTATTGCAAGACCGTTTTTGTTATCGCATTTAACACCTACATCCACAGAGCACATATCAACAATTTTTTTCGCAAAAGCGGCAAAATCATCGGGTAGCATATTAGCAGCGCTATCACAAACCGATATGCTTGTAGCTCCTGCAGATATTGCAGTTTCAATAGCGGTTTTAAGAAAATCTTCTTCAGCGCGAGTAGCATCTATGGCACAAAATTCGACATTATTTATTACCGATTTTGCGGCTTTAATACTATTTTCGATGTGAATTAAAATCTTGTCAGGTTTTTTGTGACAGGTGTACTCCATACCAACTGCTGACACGGGAAGTTCGATTCTTATTTGCGCATTTTTAGCGTTTGCCAAAGAAGCAATTGCATTATCCACGCTATCGTTACCTATGCCTGCGGCTACAGAAACAACACTGTTTTTTACAAAAGATGAAATTGTTTTTACAAGTAAGATATCTACCTTTGCATTTGTGATTTCAGGAAACTCAATAACGTCAACGTTAAGATTTTCGAGTTGTCTTGCGATTTCAATCTTTTCTTTAAAGCTAAAGTGATTATTGTCGCGGCAAAGAGTTGCGTCTGCAATTTTAATTTGTTTCATAAAAAAATCCCTCACATTTACCGTGTTGGTCGGTAAGTTTAAATTTAAAAAATAAAAAAACCCGAAGCAAAGTCATACAACTTTACCTCAGGGACGAAAATTCAAATTTCGCGGTACCACCCTGTTTGCTATAAAAATATAGCCAACTCGTTCAAAGCTCCAACAAGCTTTGTGTCTTGTAACGGGACAAACCGTAGCAACTTACTTGATCATTTAATATGTTGTTCAGTCACTCTGCTCAGGAATGAGGCTTTCTTTTAATGTTCTTACCGCCTTGCACCAACCGACGACTCTCTGAAAAGAAGGGAAGAAAAGAAATAATTCCTTCAAAGCATTTGAAAAAATATTTGCTCGTATTATATCATAATGGAAAACACTTGTCAAGTGTTAAAATCGAAAAAATAATTGTAGGGAACGGGCTTGCTCCTTCCGTTTATTATAGGGCAGGACCAAGGTCCTGCCCTATATAGTAAATGGTTTTTATATTTGTTGGTAAAAGGTGAATTGCGCACGATTGTCCGATAAAACACTTGATTTAACAACTAATTTGAATTTTTGCCAATTTTCAGGAACCTCAACAATAAAATGACCGGTTTTAGTTTCTTTCGGAGCAATAGAACCGTCAAGCTGAACTACATTGTTTAAAGCGGTATAAGCTTTTATTGACAAATCGACTTGTTTACCGTCAACAAAGGCTGAAAACATTCCTAGGCTAGATATAATAACTTTTTCTTCGGAAGTGTTTTCAACATCAAGTTTAATAATTAAAAATACATTTCCGTCTTTTGCTGAAAAAACTGCATCCGGTGATGGCGGAACTTGCGCAATTTCTACGGGTGTAAAAGAAAGATTATTCAAGCTTGCGGTATCGTAAAGCTCATAATTTGGCATCGAACTTACGTCTGATAAATCGTTAGCGTTGCATCCCACAATAAATACACAAATAAACAGTGATAATACAGTAGCAATGCATTTAAACGTTTTTTTCATATTAAATTATCCTTCAAATTAAATGTAGTTTTATTTCTCATTTGTGTGATTTGCGGTTTTGTTTAGTTCTAACAGCATATCAAGATGCGCTTCGCAGTCTAGATAGTGACCAAAAACTTTATTGTCGCGCTCGGTTGCTTTTTCTGAATAGGCGCGTCCAATCCAACCGTGATAATCTTCGCGAACGCTTTCGCAGTAGTCGTGATAACCTTGTTTATAACTGCCGTCTATCATACTCTGGTCTAGTTCTTTCATAAGGTCGAGGGTATTTTGTAGGGTTTCGCCTTTTGAGAGTTCAATGCCGTTGATTTCGGCATTTATATTAAGCGGAATACGTTCTATTTCGCCGGTTATAGTATCGTATCTAATAGCTATTTCATACGGCCAATGTGGGTAGCAAGCGCGCCAGGGTGATACAAAATGAAAATTACCCTGACCATAGCATATAAACGAGCCGTTATAATACTCACTACAACCGATGCAGTGACTATGCTGACAAGCAACGATATCGGCACCCGCATCAACAAGCGCGTGGGTGAGCTTGCGCATACGGGGCGAAGGGTAGCGGCAGTTCTCTTTACCACCATGGTAAATTACAATAACCTTGTCGGCATTTGCCTTTGCTTCGCGAACATCGGAAATTGTGTCATAGCAGTCAAAAAGTCGGGATCCCATACGGTCTTCGAGTGCGTAGGAATATTCGCTTTCGCAAACACAGACAAAAGCCACTTTTTCACCGTTCTTTTCAAAATAATAGTTTTTGCGCGCATCCTCATAATCATTGCCAAAACCTGTGTAGGGAATACCTGCTTTGTCAAGAGCGGCTACAGTATCTTTATAACCTCTAATACCATAGTCAAAAATATGGTTGTTAGAAAGACCTGCAAGATTAATGCCTATATCCTTCATTACCTCGGCGGCCATTGGTGTGCCTTTAAGACAAGGGCCGAATTTTTCGATAGCGCCGTCAGACTCGGTTAGAGCACACTCAATATTTACAAAGTTAATATCATTACCCTCAAGGTATGGCAGAAAGTCTCCAAAGAGGGTTTTAATATCTTTTTGTTTAAATAGTTCGTTGGTGTTTTCCTTTGGGCAAAAGTCTCCCATAATCATAATTTTCATAAAAAGTTACCTCTTGAATTTTTGTAGGGAACGGGCTTGCGCGTTCCGTGAATTTATATATTTTAATCTTTTGTAAGAAACTCAAATAATTCGGGTAGTAGATTGTCAACTTCCGGGTGTCCCTGTATCCCTAAAATATTGTCACCGTATTCTATACCTTCTACTACACCATCCTCTAAAACTGACCACGCGTTTATGGTGGCGAGCGTTTGTGTCGGAGGCACATTTAGGTAGTGAAATGAGCAAAGGCGAATACTGTAATGTCCTACTATTTTATGCAAAAGAGTGCCAGGAACGATATTTACGTCATGCTTAGCGGTGTCCTCATTACCGCGTTTGGGATAATCGCAGCGGTGATTTGATATTGACTCTAGTACGGAGGACTGTGTTTGCTTGTAGTCCCATATTGCTTTTACAAGGTCGCCCTCGTAACCGCGTTCTTCAACTTGGCGTCTAAGTTCAAGATAAACGTAAATAAGTTGCTCACCAAGGCAAATGCCGAGCATGCGTTTTCCAGTGGTAATGGCATGGTGTATAATTTGAAAGTGGTATGGAAAAAAGGCTGCGCCGCCCTGTATTAAAAATGCGTCGCACATTTCTAGTTGCTCTTCACTTAGCCAGTTATCTACCGGAGCAAGCCCCACAGGTAAGCCGCCCGCTTCGACGGTGCGCTTAACATAGTTGTTACCAAGATGGTAAAAGTCTTGCATACAACTGGTATTTTCTTTTACTACTAGTGATTTTGGAGCTATACCAATTATCTTTTGAGCCATAAAAAACACCCTGCCTTCTAATTAAAGTATAGCATAGTGAAATAACAATTTCAATAAAAAATCAGTCACGAAAAGTGACTGATTTTAAACAATTTTGGAAAAAGCTAATTGTCTTTTTGTGAACCGATAGGATTCACAATACTATAACCGACATTAATAAGGTGGTCGGCAACCCGTTCGAGGCCTGCAACAGAGGAAGAATAATAAGGGCTAACATCCATACTGCAATTGCCTTCAGCAAGGCGAACAAAATGATTTGCAGTAAATTCTTTTTTCATTCCATCAATTTCTTCTTCGAACTTATCAAGCATAGAAAGTTCTGCTTTGTTTAAGTTGTCAAAGGCGTCTTTGGAGATAACAAGCATTTGCATTATTTTGTTGCTCATAGTTTTAATGTCATTCTGACCTTTTTCTGAGAACGTCAAATTCTTCGATGCCATTTCAGCAACAATTTCATAAAAATTTTCTGCGTGGTCGCCAATACGCTCCAAGTCGTTTAGTACGTGGAAATAGGAACCGATAACCAGTTCATCACTTTGCTCAACCATAGAGGATAGCTTAATAAGGAAACGTGTTAACGCACCATTGGTAAAGTCAATAATCGCTTCGTTACCTTCGATTTTTTCATTAGATACCAGTTTACCGGTTTCCATAGTCTTAAAAGAAAGGGATATATTTTCTTCAACCAAGCTAAACATATAATCTATTTCTTTTTTTACTTGAATAAGTGCTACAGATGGCATAGAGAGCAATCTGTCGTCAACAAATTTAAGCGATATAGTTTTTTCTTCGCCATGTTTATCCTTGATAACCTTGCAAGAATAGTCTACCAGCTGCTTAACAAAAGGAAGCAGTAAAATAGTAGTGGTCACGTTAAATACAACATGGAAAAGTGAAACGCGCATTTGAAGTGACATAGGATCCTCTGCGGGGAAAACAGAAACAAGTATATTTACAGCCGTATCTTTAAACAGCCAGATAATTGCCGTAAAGAATACCGTTCCAATAACGTTGAATGTAAAGTGTATAAGAGCAACGCGCTTAGAGTTTGCATTTGCGCCAACCGATGCAAGAAGTGCCGTAACACAAGTACCGATATTAGCACCAAGCACGATAAACAATGCTAAATCAAGTGGCAATACACCTGCGCCAACCATTGTGATAACAACACCTGTAGCAGCGGAAGAACTTTGAATAAGACTAGTGAAGATAACGCCTACTAAAATAAGTAATAGCGGAAAATCAATTTTTTGAAAAATTTCCGTAAACATATCCTTAACAAGCGGATTTCCAAAAGCCTGTTCACTACTCATAACCTCGAGACCTACGAAAATCAAACCTAAACCACAGCAAAGGCTGCCCGCAATTTTAATCTTTTCCTTTTTGAAAAAGCCCATCATAACGCCGGCAAAGGCAAGTAAATACATTGCCATATTAAAATAATCGTTTTTGAGTGCGACAAGAACGCCTGTAATGGTTGTACCGATATTAGCGCCCATAATAATAGGTGTTGCTTGCATTAGTGTCATAACACCTGCATTAACAAGACCAATAACCATAACCGATGTGGCAGACGAACTTTGAATAATTGCCGTTACGCCGGCGCCAATACCGACACCTGAAAAACGATTATTACTGATTTTTTCAAGGAATCGTTTCATGCCGTTTCCGGCACTTTTTTCTAATGCGTCGCTTAGAAAATTCATACCTACAATAAACACACCTACGCCGGCAAGCAGCCATATAAGACTTTCGATTAGCTGCATAATTTCTTCTGAATTAATCATTATTTTTCCTCCTTAATTTTCACATCGCCATTATAACAGTTGACTTACGATAAGTAAAATAGTATAATTTTATAAAAATCATATAGATTTGGTTATGTATAATCGAAGGAGGATTTATCTTGACTATAAGGCATTTAAGGGTATTTATATGTGTTTGTAAGCATCAAAGTATGACAAAAGCGGCAGAAGAACTTTTTATAGCGCAACCCGCCGTTAGTAATACTATTTCCGAAATAGAGAAAAACTATAACGTAAAATTATTTGAGAGAATTAACAAAAAATTGTTCTTAACCGATGAGGGTAAGGTTTTGCTTATAAAGGCACAAGAGGTTATATCGGCTTTTGATGAATTTGAGGAGCAAGCGCTTAATTCCTCGAGAAAGCCACTTTTAAAAATTGGTTCATCTCTTACTATAGGTAAACAAAAACTACCGTGGTTATTACGCAATCTTAAAGAAAACTTTGAGGATATTGATTTTCAGGTTTCGATTAACCAAACGTCCATAATCGAGAGCAAAATTTTAAATGGCGTACTTGATTTTGCGTTCATTCAAGGTCAACCATCAAACACGAGTATAAAATCGCGTCTTGTAGATAGCAATACCCTTATTGTAGTTTGTGGTAAAAAGTATGATATGCCCGACTCGGTAACGCTTAAAGAGTTATGCAAATATGACTTTTTACTACGCGAGGACGAAAGTGTGTCGCGCGATTTTTTGGACCATATTTTTGCTTTAGAAAACATTGTTGTAACACCGGTTATGGAATCTATAAGTAACCAAGCGTTAATCTCGGCAGCGGTGCAGAATTTGGGGGTTACAATCATGCCCGAGGCTTTGCTTACGCGTCAGTTAAATAGCGGTGCGCTTCGTAAAATAGAGGTTTTAGACTACGAATTTACCAGAAATTCATATCTTGTATATCACAAGGATAAAAGCTTTGGTTCGGTGAAAAAAGAGATATTTGACTTTTGTTATAAAAATTATAAGTATATGCAAAATTAAAATAATATAAAAAAGCAGCCGCTAAAAGCGACTGCTTAATTTTTTTTAAAGTTTATAAGTCCAGTTGAACTCGTCTTCGATTTTGCCCCACTGAATACCTGTAAGAGTATCGTAAAGCATTTGAGTTGTTTCGCCAATTTCTCCGTTGTTTATAGCGTATTTTACGTCTTTGTAGCAAAGTTCACCGATTGGAGAGATAACTGCGGCTGTACCACAGCCCCAAGCTTCTTTTAGCGTGCCGTTTGCCATAGCTTCTGCAAGTTCGTCAATGCTTATAAGTCTTTCGCTAACCTTGTAACCCTTTTGGCGTAAAACTTCAAGGCAAGATTTACGAGTAATACCTGGAAGAATAGAACCCGAAAGCATTGGTGTTATAATCTCGTCACCGATTTTAAACATTACGTTCATAGCGCCAACTTCTTCGATGTACTTGCGTTCTACACCGTCAAGCCAAAGAACCTGTGAGTAGCCCTTCTTTTCGGCGCGTTCACCCGCGCGGTTACTTGCTGCGTAGTTACCACCGCATTTAGCGTAACCTGTACCGCCGCGAACTGCGCGAACATCCTCGTCTTCAATCATGATTTTAACGGGGTTAATGCCCTCTTTGTAATAGCTGCCAACAGGTGACGCAATTATAACGTAGGTTGCGTTATGTACTGCGTGAACGCCCAAGGTTTCGTCATTACCAAACATAAACGGGCGAAGATAAAGTGAAGTGCCGTCGGCACTTGGTGTCCAATCTTGCTCAACCTTAACAAACTTGGTAAGAACTTCGAGAGCCAAATCCTCGGGGATTTGGGGAAGACAAAGTCTGTCTGCTGAGGTGTTCATACGGCGGATGTTTTCCATTGGTCTAAAGAGTTGAACATTACCGTCTTTTGTGCGGTAGGCTTTTAGGCCTTCAAAAATTTCAGAGCCGTAGTGAAGTACGGTAGAGGCTGGATGGAGTGCAATTGGCGCAAAAGGAACAATTCGAGCATCGTGCCAACCCTCTTCGCGAGAGTAGTCCATCATAAACATATAGTCGGTAAAGAATTTACCAAAACCGAGAGTAGAACTATCGGGTTTTTCTTTAAGTACGTCGGCTTTTACAAATTTAATTTCCATTTGTATACACTCCTTAATTTTCAGAACCGATTGTCATTGCTTTCATATTTATTTCGAGCATATCAGCCTTTTTAGGTGGGATAACCTTTGAAAGCACGGTGTTTATTTCATCCTCGTTAAAATCACCCATTACTTTAAGCAATTTACCAAGGATAATCATATTAGCGAGTGACTGTTTGCCCATATCACTTGCAAGTGCAGTTGCAGGGATATAGTGAACATCGATATCGGTGCGGTCGGTTGTTGTTTCAATGAGTGACGAGTCGGCAATTACGATACCGCCGGGTCTTACTGTGGGAACAAACTTTTCAAAAGATGGCAAGTTCATAGCGATTAGTACATCAGGCTCTGAAATGATAGGTGAGCCAACCTCTTCGTCGCTGATAATTACGCTACAGCTAGCCGTACCGCCACGCATTTCGGGGCCGTAAGATGGAAGCCAGCTAACGTTTTTGTTAGCGAGCAAGCCCTTGTATGCCAAAAACTTACCTGTAAACAAAATACCCTGTCCGCCAAAGCCGGAAAGCAAAATTTGAGTAGTCATTATTTTGTTTCCTCCTTTGCTGAGCGGTCTTTATAGCAACCAAGTGGATAATAAGGAAGCATATTCTCTTCGAGCCACTTGAGTGCGTTTTGTGGAGTCATACCCCAGTTGGTAGGGCAGGTAGATACAACCTCTACTAAAGAGAATCCCTTGCCATCAACCTGATTCTGGAATGCCTTTTTAATAGCTTTTTTTGCCTTCATAATATTTTTAACGTTATTTACTGTTACACGTTCTAAATATTCGGGGCCTTCAAGTTCTGAAAGCATTTCACAAACCTTAATCGGGAAACCACAGTGATCGGTGTCACGACCGTAAGGTGAGGTTTGTGTAACCTGACCGGGTAGTGAGGTAGGAGCCATTTGACCGCCTGTCATACCGTAAATTGCGTTGTTGATAAAGATAATGGTAATGTTTTCATTTCTTGCCGCTGCGTGTACGGTTTCAGCCATACCGATTGATGCTAAGTCGCCGT
The DNA here is from genome assembly GCA_045633485.1 of Acutalibacteraceae bacterium. Classification (GTDB taxonomy): domain Bacteria; phylum Bacillota; class Clostridia; order Oscillospirales; family Acutalibacteraceae; genus UBA737. Next base: position 13,727 of record JAZQYL010000027.1, read on the forward strand.
CGCCTTGATATGTAAAAACAATATTATTTTCAGGGTCTGAGCGCTTAACACCAGTTGCTACTGCAGGAGCACGACCGTGAGCTGCCTCAATCATGTCGCAGGCAAAATAGTTGTAAGCAAAAACCGAACAACCAACAGGAGCGATACCAATTGTTCTACCTTCAATTCCGAGCTCGTCGATAACCTCGGCGACAAGACGATGCACTATACCGTGGGTGCAACCTGGGCAATAGTGCATAGGAGCATCGGTAAGAGCATGTGGTTTATCAAATACTACCGCCATTATTTTGCACCTCCGTTTGCTTTTTTAATAGCTTCAAGAACCTGCTCGGGAGAAGGAATCATACCACCTGTACGACTGCAAAGTGTTACAGGAACCTTGCACTCGCTAGCAAGTTTAACGTCTTCAATCATTTGACCCATAGAAAGCTCTACTGAAATAATTTCTTTTACCTTATCTGCCGCCTTTTTGAAAGGAGCAACAGGGAAAGGCCATAATGTGATAGGACGGATAAGACCAACCTTAATGCCCTGCTTTCTTGCTTCGTTGATTGCGTTTTTAGCAATACGTGCCGCAATACCGAAAGCGGCAATGCAAATATCGGCATCGTCCATCATATATTCTTCATACATTACTTCATTTTCTTCTACCACCTTGTAGCGGTCGTAACGCTTAACTACAAGAGCCTCAAGCTCGTCGGGGTTAAGGAAAAGCGAAGTAACAATGTTGTGCTCACGTTCCAATTTGGTGCCTGTTGTAGCCCATGGTTTTTCTACCGATACGGGTGTTTCGTAGTCAAGAGATACAGGCTCCATCATTTGCCCCATTGTACCATCAGCTAAAATCATAGTAGGCATGCGGTATTTGTCGGCAAGGTCAAAGCCTTTAACGGTAAGGTCAGCCATTTCTTGAACAGAAGATGGAGCCAATACTATCATCTTAAAGTCACCGTGACCGCCACCTTTTGTTGCCTGAAAATAGTCAGCCTGGCTAGGTTGAATACCGCCAAGACCCGGACCACCGCGTTGTACGTTAACGATTACTGCGGGAAGGTCAGAACCTGCCAGATAGGAAAGACCTTCACTTTTAAGTGATATACCGGGGGAAGAGGATGATGTCATTACGCGTTTACCGGTAGAAGCTACGCCGTAAACCATATTGATAGCGGCAACTTCACTTTCTGCTTGCAGGAAGCAACCGCCAATTTTTGGCATTCTTTTTGCCATATAAGCTGCAACCTCGGTTTGAGGTGTAATAGGATAACCAAAGTAGTGCATACAACCGGCCTTTATAGCGGCTTCGGCAATGGCTTCGTTACCCTTCATTAAAATTTTATCTGCCATTACTTTCACTTACCTTTCTACCTTAATAATGCAGTCGGGGCACATCATAGCGCAAGCAGCGCAACCAACACAAGCTGACTGGTCAGTGATTTCTGCAGGATGATAGCCCTTTTGGTTAATTTTGTCTGAGGCAAGCTTAATAAGGCCTTTTGGACATGCGTCAATACAAAGTCCGCAACCTTTACACTTGTCGGTTTTAAAGGTTAGTTTTGCCATATTCATTACTCCTTTAATATAATAGCTTCGGCTAAATTAAATTGGTTTTGCTTGAAGTGTCATAGGCAAGAGATTGTCGATTTGTGTCTTGAGCTCGTCGTAAAGTTCGGCCTTTACGGTGGTCATAACAATAGGCAAACCTGATTGTTTTGAGACTTCGTTAGCATATTGTGTAGAATTTAAAATATCTTCTGCTGTGGTTAATTCGCCAACGTTTGAGTTGTTTACAAGCCCTGTAAATTGGAGTTTGCAGGCCGTTTCAATCTCGCGCATAACCTCAAGTGTTGATTCGGCATCAGGTGTCAGGGGCCTGTAACGGTTTATAACCATAAGCATTTCGAAATTATTTTCCGCTTTTAATTCAGGCACCAAGCGGCCTAGCGCATAAGCGCCGCGGTCGTCTCCGCCCACATCTATGATAGCGGTAAGATTCTTATCGGTTGTCAGACGATAAATGTCGGCAGGTAAAGCTGGTATGTCAACATTTGTGTTGGCGTACTCGGAACAAATAAGTTCGATGCCGTGCTTTTTAAAATCGTCTAGACTGTCCTTGGTACGGAAATAAGGATTTACAATATCAAGGTCAGCCACAACCAAGTTATTATACTGCTTTTTTAAATAAAATGCAAGGTTTACGGCAACATTTGTTTTGCCACTGCCGTAATGTCCGCAAAGCAGCGTAAGTCGTTTAAAGTCTTTCATAAAATCACTGATTATAGTTTATTTCTTTGTATTTTACCGCTAACGGTTTTTGGTAATTGATCGCGGAATACAACAATTCGTGGATATTTATAAGGCGCAGTGTGTTTTTTAACGTAATCCTGAATTTCCTTTTTAAGTTCTTCGGTGGGTTCGGTACCGTCAACAAGTACAATGCTTGCCTTTACCACTTGACCGCGAACCTCATCGGGAGCGGCAGAAACACCGCACTCTAAAACGTAGGGAAGTTCCATAATAACGTTTTCAATTTCAAATGGTCCTATTCGGTAGCCTGATGACTTGATAACATCATCTACACGACCGACATACCAATAGAAACCGTCCTCGTCACGCCAAGCGGTATCACCGGTATGGTAATAACCGTCGTACCAAACCTCATCGGTTTTTTCTTTGTCGTTATAATAGCCTGTAAACAGACCGCAGGGCGCACCGTTTTCTACGTTTACAACGATTTCGCCCGTTTCACCATCGGGAACATCGTTTCCGTCGGCATCAACAATATGTACGTCGTAAATTGGAGCAGGTTTACCCATAGAACCGATTTTGTGAGATGCACCAACCATATTACCGATAATCATAGTGCTCTCTGTTTGGCCGAAGCCCTCGATTATCTGAAGGCCGGTTGCCTTTTCAAATTGACGGTAAACTTCAGGGTTAAGTGCTTCGCCGGCAGTAGTCATATGCTGAACACTAGAAAAATCATACTTTGAAATATCCTGCTTAATCATCATACGAAGCATGGTAGGTGGTGCGCAGAAGGTTGTAATTTTGTATTTAGCAAACATTGGTAAAATGTCAGCCGCGTCAAAGCGGTCAAAGTCGTAAACGAATGTTGCGGCTTCGCATAGCCATTGACCGTAAAGTTTGCCCCACATAGATTTTGCCCAACCTGTTTCGGATATTGTGAAGTGTAATCCGTCCGGGTCAACGTTATGCCAATACTTAGCGGTATGGAAGTGGCCGAGCGGGTACTTGTGATTATGAGCGGCAATCTTTGGATAACCGGTAGTACCGGATGTGAAGAACATAAGTAGCAAATCATCGCCGCAGGGGGAGTCCTCGGTGCGTTCAAATTTACTGCTAAAAAGGGTATACTCTTCGTCAAAATTGCGCCAACCGTCACGAGTGCCGTTTACGATAAGTTTGTGTTTTAGTGTTGGGCAATTTTCGGCGGCAATGTCAGCTTGAGCTGCAGTATCACCGTCGGCAGTACAAACTATAGCGCTAACGCCTGCTGCATTAAAACGGTATTCAAAGTCGTGAACAAGCAACTGATTTGGAGCAGGGATTGCAACAGCGCCAAGCTTGTTAAGCGCCAACATACAGAACCAGAATTGGTAATGACGCTTAAGCACGAGCATTACACGGTCACCCTTTTTAATGCCCATGGATTTAAAGTAGTTAGCAACTTGGTTAGATGCTTTTTTCATATCTTTAAAGGTAAAGCGACGTTCGGTTTTATCCTTAGATATATGTAGCATTGCAAGCTTTTGGGGGTCGCGCTCGGCAAGAGCATCAACCAAATCAAATGCAAAGTTAAATTTATCGGCATTTTTAAATGTAATAGAGGTGGGCGTGCCGTTTTCGTTTTCAACCGTATCAATATAGTTGCGGTAAATACGATTTTTCTTGTCTCTGGCAGAAACACGGCGGTCTTCGATTTTTGTAGCGGTTGTAAGTTCTGGAATTTCTTCGCCTGTGGGATTTAGAACGATAGCGTAAAACTTACAATCCTTACCGTTTACAGCAATCATACCATGTGGTGTGTCACTATCAAAGTATATGCTATCTCCGGGACCTAATACCTCTCGGTGTTCGCCAACCTGAACCATAAGGTTACCTTCGATTACGATGTCACACTCTTGACCTGCGTGGGTGGTAAGCTCAATATCTTTTGTCTGCGCGCTTTCGTCGTAAACACTGTTTACAAAAAGCGGCTCGGCAATTCTGTCGCGGAAAGCGTATGCCAGGTTGTAATATGTCATACCGTGAGCTTGGCTGACTTTTTGACCACCGCCGGCGCGGGTTACGGTATAACTTGCAAGTTTAGGGCTATAACCCTCAATAATATCGGTAACGTTTACGTTAAGCGCCAATGCGCAACGATAAATAAAAGCAAAGTTAAGATCACTTTTACCCGATTCGCACTCGATATATTCACTTTCGCTAACATCGGTTTTAATGGCCATTTGAGTCGTAGTAAGACCTTCGAGTTCACGAAGCTCCTTGATACGGCTTGCCATTTCCTGAATTTTATAATCTAGCGCGGTAATTTGTTCCATAGTTTACAAATCCTTCCTGTAGGGGTATAAAGACTCAAAAAGCACTCGCCCCAAAGTTATGACTTTGAGACGAGCGCTGCTAATCAGTCACCCGCGGTACCACTCAAATTGCAACCTTTCGGTTACCACTCTCGGAATCTTACAATTCCTAAGCCTTTACGCAGCAATCACGGGAAGATTCTACTTGGGTGTTAGCCCTTTCTTTCTTCCGACTCGGAAGCTACAAACATAAACCTGCTTTTGATAACTTTCACCAACCGTTATCTCTCTAAAAAAAGCGTTGGAGTATGCCCTCTTCGTCAAAGTCTTTTAAATTTATGATAGTATATCACAACTTAAATGTTTTGTCAATCTTTTATATTAAAGTTTATTTCGTTGAATTTTACCGCTAATTGTTTTGGGAAGACTATCGCGGAACACAACAAGACGTGGATATTTGTAAGGCGCGGTATGAGTTTTAACATACTGTTGAATTTCTTTTTTGAGTTCTTCGGTGGGCTCAGTACCTTTTGTAAGAACAATGCTTGCCTTTACAATTTGACCGCGAACCTCATCAGGAGCGGCTGAAACGCCACATTCGAGAACGTAAGGAAGTTCCATGATAACGCTTTCGATTTCGAACGGTCCTATACGATAGCCCGATGATTTGATTACGTCGTCAATACGGCTAACATACCAGAAGTAACCGTCTTCATCACGCCAAGCGGTATCGCCTGTATGATACATACCGTCGTGCCAGGCTTCACTTGTTTTTTCGTTATCAAGATAGTATTCCTTAAATAGACCGCAAGGAGTACCGTTTTTGGTGTGAATAACAATTTCGCCAACTTCACCATTTGCTACGGGATTGCCGTCAGGGTCAACGATATCAACATCATACTGTGGAGAAGCTTTACCCATGGCACCAATCTTTGGTGTTGTGCCAACAAGATTTGCGATAGTAAGGGTGGTCTCGGTTTGACCAAAGCCTTCCATTATTTGTAGGCCTGTTGCTTTTTCGAATTGCTTAAACACTTCGGGATTAAGCGCCTCGCCGGCCGTTGTCATATGATGGATTGATGATAAATCGTAGTTTGATAAATCCTCTTTAATTAGCATACGCAGCATGGTAGGCGGCGCGCAGAAGGTAGTGATGCCGTATTTTGCAAACATTGGCAAAATATCTGCCGCATCAAAGCGGTCAAAGTCGTAAACAAAGACGGCGCCTTCACAAAGCCACTGACCATAAAGCTTGCCCCAAAGCGATTTACCCCAGCCTGTATCGGATATAGTAAGGTGCAAGCCATCGCGTTCGCAGCAATGCCAATATTTAGCTGTTACAAAGTGACCTAGTGCATACGTGTGCGCGTGGGCTGCCATTTTTGGATTACCTGTAGTACCGGAAGTAAAGAACATAAGTGCCGCTTCGTTACCGCTTGATGCATCTTCCGGTCGGTCAAATTTGCCTGAGAATAATTTATATTCGCTATCAAAATTGCGCCAGCCTTCACGTTCGCCCCCGACCATAATGAGTTGCTCTACCTGAGGGCAGTTTTTAGCCGCTCTTTCGGCAATTTCGGCGGTGTCACCGTCGGCGGTACAAACAAGCGCCTTTACACCTGCTGCATTAAAACGATATTCAAAGTCATGGTCTTTAAGTTGATTTGTAGCAGGGATTGCCACAGCGCCAAGTTTGTGAAGCGCCGTCATACAGAACCAGAATTGATAGTGACGCTTAAGCACAAGCATTACCTTATCGCCGCGTTTAATACCAAGTGAAGTAAAGTAGTTTGCTACCTGGTTAGAAGCGCGCTTGATGTCTTTAAAAGTAAAGCGGCGTTCGGTCTTGTTTACATCAAGATGAAGCATAGCGAGCTTGTCGGGGTATTTTTCGGCAATGCCGTCAACAATATCAAAGCCGAAGTTAAAGGTGTCGGTGTTTTTGAAATTAATGTCTTTAAGCGAGCCGTTTTCATCTTCAACTGTTTCTACAAATTTTTCGCATACTAAATTTTCACTTTTTTTGGTAGAAACTATACTCTTTCTTACAACCTCTTCTTTTGTGTCATCACCCGGAAGCACTACTGCGCAAAATACGCAATCTTTACCGTCAACGGCAATCATACCGTGTGGGGTAGAGGAGTTGTAATAGATGCTGTCACCTTGGTGTAAAACCTCGGTATGCTCACCGATTTGAACCTTTAGCGAGCCGCTCAAAATAAAGTCAAATTCCTGACCTGAGTGCTTGGTAAGATGAATAGGTTTATTTTGTTGTGAAGCTGAATATTCATATCTTACATAATATGGCTCTGCAATTTTATCCTTAAATTTAGGCGCAAGGTTTGTAATGTCGATGCCGTCTTCCTTGGCGGTTTTTTGTCCGCCGCCCGCGCGGGTTACCGTGTAGCTTGAAAGTTTAGCAGAATGACCTTCCAAAAGTTGTGTCATTTCTACATCAAAGGCAAGGGCGCATTTGTGTATAAATGTAAAAGGAAAATCAACGGTTGCGTTTTCGTAATCTATATATTCTTGTTCGCTAACTTCGGTTTTTTGAGCCATATCAGCAATTGACCAACTCATAATTTCGCGCATCTCCTTAATTCGCGCGGCAATCTCCATAAGTTGTTGTTTTGCAGTGTTGGTTTGCATTTTAATCCATCTTCCTTTCAAAATAAAATGTTTAAAGTAAAAAAATAAAACACCCGTCTCAAAACTTTGAGACGGGTGATAATAAACACTCGCGGTACCACTCAAATTGCAACCTTTAGGTTACCACTCTCGGAATCAAACAATTCCTATGCCTTTACGCAGCAATCACGGAAGGTATCTACTAAGCAAAAAACTTTTCGGGCCTTCAGCTCGGAAGTGATGGGCATTTTAAAATTTTTGTTGCTGTCTTGCACCAACCGACAGTTCTCTGAAAACGCAAATTTCAAGCCGTCTTCGTCATAGCTTTTTTAATTTTTTCACATTTTAGCACATTAAAGCGACGGTGTCAATAGTTTTTAAAAAAAATTTTGTTTTCTCTTGGTGTACAGTAAAAAACGCCGGCTATGCTATATATTAGGCTATGCTATATATTATATAACAGGTGCTTGTCATTTGCGAGTATCCGTGTGGCTTTTGCTGCAAAAAAACTTGTTATGAAAATTTTTCTTTTTAGATTGCCACGTCGCTATTGCTCCTCGCAATGACATACATACAGATGCATCTGAAACCTGTG
>JAZQYL010000028.1:0-86480 GCA_045633485.1 Acutalibacteraceae bacterium
GTGAGTGTTGGCTTGAACGTGATTGGGTTTATGACTGGGATAGTTCATGCGATGCCCTTAATGACAATAATGGTTGGGGCTATAATATGTTCTATTATCTTATTATGAACCAGCATCCATACACCGCGCAAAGTGGATATACTCCTGATATGTGGATGGATAGCTTTGACGCGCCGATTTCTTCATACATTAATTCAGTTCGTATTTATCAAGCGCCGGATGAAATAGAAATTTGTACACCGGTATACGATGAATAATTTAATAATTTAACAATTCTCCGATTAGTCTTGTACTAATCGGGGAATTTTTTATTTGTAGGTTGCATTTTTGTTGCCATTGGATTGAAATAATATGAAGTAGGGACAAAAATGCAATAAAAAATAGTTGCTATTTTAGTAGTTTTATGTATAATGTATTATGTATAGTTGTCATTATGGGTTTTTATATAATGGCATTACCATTCGTACGAAAGGATGATTTTATGAAGAAAAAATTGTTCAAAAGCGCGCTTAGCATTGTAGTTGCTTTTGCAGTGGTTGCAGTATCACTATTCGCTGTGGCTCCGGCAATCAATTTAAATGCTAATGCGGCCGGTGTCGAGGACACTTGGGACGGTACTAAGGTAAAACCTACCAAGACCGATTCCGACGGTAACATTCTTATTGAAACTGCCGAAGAACTCGCGTGGATAGCGCTGGAAGGCACTACCGCCGAGACAAAGGATAATACCTACAAGGTTGTTGCCGGTGCCGTTTTCAATCTTAACGGTAAAACAGGCGTAACGCTTGATTCTACTGCAAGCGAGGTAAACGATGCAACGCCAACAGGTAATAACTGGGCCAGCAATCCCGGTGAAAGAACAAATACATTTGCAGGTAGATTTGACGGTAACGGCGCAGTCATTTACAATATGTACTGTGGCGGTTCCGGTTCAGGTGCTTACGGCGGTTTGTTCCCGTGGATTTGTGTTGATAACAGTAATAACACTTCTAATTTTAGTAATGTTACAATCAAGGCATCTTACATAAAAGGTTATCACTATGCAGCGGCTCTTGTCGGCTATGCGGATTCATCAGGTGCCGGCCGTAACATAAACATTAACGGCATTAAGCTTGAAAATTGTTATATTAATGCTCTTGATAATAATTCCGTATGTAATCGCACAGGCGCTTTAATGGTTGGTACTGCAGGGCATTGTAAGGTAACGGTTGATAGTTGTATTACAATCAACAACGTTATTGCTGCAACCGATATTAAGGGCGGTTTTGTTGGTACCTCATCGGCATTTGCCGCTAGTTCTGTGTTTAAGAACACGGTAGTTATAGGTTCCACACCATATCCGACATTACAAAGCGGTTCTTCAAGGACTATTCCGGATTTTATAAAAAATCCTTCTTGCTTTAGCAATGTGTATACCGATCAAGATGTTGCATACAATTATGACGGTTACGTTGCAAAGGTTGCTACCGATGATATGAAGGGTGCTGCAGCTAAGGTTAATATGCCTGATCTTAACTGGACAAAGCTTATTGCTTTTGATGGTGAGTATCCCGATTTAAGAGTAAATCATACTCTTGCTTTGGTATCAAATGGTGATTCGGGTCACTCTATTGTTTGTTCCGATTGCGGTAAATCGCTTACCGAAACACACAACATGGTAGAAAACTTTGATACAATGATTAGCAGTTGTGATTGCGGATATGAAATACCTATAACCCAGATGAAAGATAGTTGGGATGGTTCGCTTGCTACAGGCTTTGCAGGCGGTACAGGCACAAAAGATGATCCTTACATAATTAAAACTGCCGAACAGATGGCGTATGTAGCGCTTAGTACCACTCTTGACAGTAAGGGTAAATACTTTAAGGTTACGGATAATGCGGTATTTAATATGAACGGCGCTATTGGTATTACAGTTAATTCTACTGCCGATGAAGTTAAAGCGGCACCAAAGCAAGGCGCATATAATTGGACTGGTGACGGTGCTAAATTTAATGGTAACTTTGATGGTAACGGCGTAATAATCTATAACGTTTATAATCCAAAAAATGGTTATGGCGGTTTGTTCCCCAACATTAATACAAATAACGACGAAACATCTGTAACAATTAAAAACGTTGCAGTAAAGGCATCTTATTTTGCGGGTTATCACTCTGCGGGTGGTATTGTTGGTAACGCAACCGCATTAGGCACAACACAATCGCTTAATTTTGAAAATTGTATGGTAGAAAACTGCTATATAACAGATGATGGCGATGCAAACCCCGCGTGTGCACGAACAACAGGTACGATTGCGGGTCGTGTAGGTCACAACAAGGTTACGGTTGACAACTGTCTTGCAAAAGGCAATATGCTGGTGGCTGCAAATATTGTCGGCGGTTTTGTTGGTAACACATCGGCTTACTCGGAGAATGCCGTTATTAAAAATTCTTTATCACTTGGCACGTTGCCATATCCTGCTAAAAGTACAAACGCAACGGTTGATTTGGAATCGCAAATTTCAAGCGCTGAATGTTACAGCAATGTTTATACCGATATGGAAGTAAGTGGCGTATATGGTGCTAATCAGGTAAAAAGCCTTACAACAGGGGAAATGATGGGTAACCGCGGCCCCGAAAATATGACTCTTGATTTTATAAAGATTTGGTTTGCTAACACATACACACCCGAACTGCAAATGTTCCATAATCTCAAAGGCGCTCCATATGACGCAGATCCTTATTCAGGTCATATGGCAAGTTGTGAAGATTGTGGTATAAAAGGTGTAATAGTCACCTTCCATGATTATGACAAAAACTACAAGTGTTCTATTTGTGAGTTCGTTTGTGATCATGAAAACACTAAGCAACATATAGTAACTAAAGATGAGATTGGCGATTGTGTAACAAACCCAAACATCAAAACTGAATGTTCTTGCGGTTATGTTAGCGTTGAAGATCTCGCTACCGCGCCCGGACACAAGCTTGTAAAGATTGAGGCAAAGGAAGCTACCTGTAAGGACAACGGTAACATTGAATATTATACTTGTGAAGAATGCGGAAATATATTCTTAACTAATGATACAATGGCAGCTATGAATACAGCAGTATCACAAGAAGAAATAGTGATTGAAGCTACCAAAAAGCATCTGCCAATTGAAGACTCAAACGGTGAGATTATTTATGGTATGAGCGGTCAAAAACATTGGAAGATATGTAAGTACTGTAATTGTGAATTTGAAAAAACATCTCACGAAGTTGAGTATGATGAAACAGTCACGGTCGGACATAAAGGCAAGTGTGTAGTTTGTTTGTATGAAGTACACGAATATGCCGATGTTAACGAAAAAGGTAAACCGATTCAAGCTTACGACGAGGTTGGACACTGGTACAACTGTAAAGATTGTGGCAAAGCAGAATATGCCGAACACACACTTGAAGTTGACGAGAATGTTGAGGGTGTGTACAAATGGTGCGAAGATGCCGAAGGCAACAGTTGTGGATACGATATCTTCTACTATTCGGTACAAAGCGATGACGGATATGTTGATGTTACAGGTACGGAAAACGCATTTACTAAGGATGTAATTACCGATATTTTTGGAATAGACCAAGAAAATCCGAATTTCGAAGAGGTTAACGGTGTTTTTGAAAAGGAAGGATACAAAACATTTGATGGATATGACTTCTCACCAACCGAAGAGATTAAAGACGGTGCCTCGGTTACGATTAAAATAAAGGTTAAGGATATTTTTGGTAACAATGCTGCGATTTATTATGTTGATACAAAAAACTCTTCTCTAAAAAAACTTGACACTAAAATTGAAGAGGTTAAAGACGCAAAAGACAATGTAACTTATTTTGCAATTACCACTACAAACAAGGTTGGTATTTACGCCGTTGCGGCAGATAAAGCTACTGGTGTTGGCGGTTCTGACAACGATCTTGACACAGATAACAACTTTGGAACAGGCGCAGGTATTAACGGCGACACAAGCACCACAAGCCCTGCAACAAAAACACAAAGCGTTGCATATGCAGCAGTTATGGCGGCTTTTTCTGCTATGGCAATTGTGCTTGCTTGCAAAATAAAAAATTACAATGTATAAAGGAGTTAAGGATATTATGTTAAATAAGGTTAAAAGAATAGTTGCATTAATAATAGCTCTTGCTATGGTATTTGCTCTTGTAGGTTGCAGCAACTCGGAAGAGGGAATGTCATCCGGCGGCATTGTTTATGTAGATAATGAAATTAAAGTTGACGAAAATGGTAATCCAATTACTGATTCCGGCAACACAGATGCAGGTAACAATGACACTGCAAACAACAATAATAACAACAATAATAATAATAACAATAATAATGCTAACAACAATAACACAGCTGCATCAAATGCTGTTAATCCTGAGGATTATCGTGGAACAAAGGTTGTTTTTGCAACAACAATCCTTTCTAAGACCGATGAATCAGGTCCTGTTGTAGATGCTTTCGAAAGCAAGTATGGAATCACTGTAGAAGAAATTCTTGTTGGTGACAACGTTAACGAAATCGCAGGTAAGCTTGCTGCCGGCGTAAATATCGACGTTATGCGTACTTGTATGGACTTCCCTGCGTCGATGTCGGTTTTACAGCCACTTACCGCTGCAAAGCTTGATATGACCGATCCAATTTGGAACCAATCAATTTTTGATTACACAACCTTTGGCGGCGAGCCTTATTGCTGCGAAACAACAAACAACGTTTGGACAGAAAATGCTTGTGTAGTTTATAGTAAGAGTCTACTCAAGCGTGCAGGTGTCTATGAACCTGAGGCATATGACAAAGAAGGCAAATGGACTTGGGACGCATATGCCGCTATTGCAAAAGCAGTTGACAACATCGACGGCTTAGGTTCAGGCATCCGCGGTACATATATCGATGACGGTTATCTTCTTGCTTCAGCAGGCTTCCAGCTTTATAAATTTAAAGACGGTAAATTCACAAATGGTTTAAAGGATCCTGAACACGCAGTAGCTTATTCAAAAATTGCTACATGGTACAAAGAAGGCTTTGTAACCAACTCTGTAAACGATCCATTTGTAAAGGGTAACACAGGTATTGTTTGCGGTCTTGGTTGGTCACTTAAAAAGACGGGCTCGAACAAAGACTACTCTAACTGGAACGATATTGGTTTCTACTATCTCCCTGCATACAAAGAGGGTATGACACCAGGCGGAACATCAATGTTTAAAGCTTGGGGTATTTGCCGTGGCTCTGAAAACCCTGTAGGTGCAGGCCTCTTCTTGCGTTATTATCTTGACGCAGGCAACTACGATACTCAAGGCGCGTTCATTTCTCCTGAAGCTGAAAAATTCTTCTTCAAGATGACCGAAGGTATTACAATGGATAATTTCTTCCCACAATTTACATCAGGCGACTCTACTCAGGGTATCACAGGTTTCTTCGAGTGGGATTGGGAAGGTCTTTACTTACAAGATCCATCACAGATGCAAACCAAGCTTTCTGCTATGTCACCTTCTGTAGATAAGGCTGTTGACGCGCTTAACAATCACGTATCTAAAAACATAGGTATCAGAGAATAATATAAGTAAATTTTTAAACCTTATGTCGCCTTGTGAAAACAAGGCGGCACGGACAGATTTTTAGAAAGGACGCTAGTTTAATGAGAAAAACTATTGACAGCGGAAGAAAACTTATAACGATTCTTTCGGTACTTTCCATTTTAGTTGTGTCAATGTTTTCGGCATTTATCGGAATTGATTTTAAGGCCGTAGCCGAAACGACACCCGGTCAACAGGTTTGGGGCGGATATGACGCAGCGAAAATTGGCGTTACGTTTGATGGCGGTGACGGTAGCGCAGTAAGTCCATACATCATTACAAATGGTGATCAATTGTTTAGAATGGTGTATGATCTTGGTATGAGCGCTAACCAAGAGATCACATATTACAAGCTTGGCGCTGATATTTATCTTAACGATATAGCTAATTATGACCAGTGGGGCGATGAAGATTTTGATAAGTCTACTCTTAACAACTGGTATGAAAACGAAAGTTATTTCACAGGCTATTATAATAAAGATTTAACCCCAAATGGTTATTCCTTCCATGGTAATTTTGACGGTGACGGCCATTTTATTTATGGTCTTTATGCCGAAGGTTATCAGTTTGCAGCGCTTTTTCCGACCGTTTCTAACAATGCGGTTATTAAAAACGTTCACTTTAGAAATTCTTACTGTGTAAACACGGCAAAGATCAATTCAAAAGACGATGAGGGAAAAGATGCCGGAAATGGTGTTACAGGCGGTAACCGCACATGGTACGATATTAGATTCGGCTCTGCGGCAGTAATGGTTTCATGGTGTGAGTCTTCACCGTTTATTACTAACTGCTCTGTGCGCGATGCTTACGTTGAGGCTTCGTACTTTACGGCGGGTATCATCGGTTCCGTAAATGGTCACTATCCTGCTGTAAAGAACTGCTTGGTAGCAGACGTTGAGCTTAATGCCACAAGCACCGAAAAAAGAGCAGTCGGTGTTGAGGCTGGTATATTAAGCCATGCGTACGGCGCTGCTGATAAAGGCGCTATTGAGGATTGTATCGTGGCAGACGTTCAGGTTTATGGCGCAAGCGATCGTGACGTAATGTGGGGCGGTCATAAGACGCCTTCAATTCAGACGTCATACCTATTTAAAAACGTTTACTCAAACGTTGAACACAAGTATACGGTAGATCATTATTCACACGGTATTTTAAATTACACCGATCCTGAAATTAATGTTGTTAAATCGGGATACATAAAGGGTGAAAAGGCTGAAGAAAAGCTTAATCTTGACTGGGAATACAACTGGGAAGTAGTTGACGATGATTATCCCATGCCAAGAAATTATTATATAGCACCTACCGGTGATGATTACTATGAAAACGGTGGTCCTAAAGCCAGCGAAGATTTTTGGGATGGTAAAGCGGCTAAAAACTTTGCGGCAGGTACAGGTACTTTTGAGGACCCATATTTAATCGAAAACTGTGAACAGTTTTATCTTATGGTAACAACTCTTAATGCAAGTGGTTATTATAAGGTTGCCGACGGTGTAACCGATCTTTACTTTAACGATGTTAAGGGACTTAACTATTCAGAAGCTATGAATATGTTAAAGTCTAAAAAGATGCACAGTTATGATCCGGGCGATTCAAATAATTTTAGCGGTTATTTTGATGGTAACGGCGCTACACTTCACGGCATTAAATCCAACTCAAAAATCCGTAGCGCACTTATTCCGCAGGCGGGTAATGCAACACTTAAAAACTTTAATATTAAAAACTCAACGTTTTACGCTGATGATGCATTAGAATCATCAAAAACAAAAACAGTTGGCGCGGCAGCGGTAGTAGCCGATCTTTACACAGGCGCGACCGTTAATATTCGTAACGTAGCCGTAGTTGATTGCTATGCTTTTAGCACACAATACGCTGCCGGTTTAGTAGCATCATCAAATCTTAGCAGTAATGTTTTTGTTGATGATTGCGTTGTGTACGGCGGTCAGATTACATCTGATGCAGGTTCAACAAAGCACGCTGCGTTTGTTGCAGGTTCTAAAAGCGGTTCGCATGCGGTAAAGAACAGCTTTGCGTTTGGAATTTATCCTGCAGCCGATAATACGCTTTCGTATTCAACAAAATTTATGAATGTTTGGACAGACGTAAACGGTCCGTCAAGTATAGTTGAATCAAAGACACCCGGTGTAAATATTGTTGAAACCGACAAGATTAAGGGTGCCGCTGTAAAGAGCACGGCAAGTGTTCTTGACTGGGATAATACTTGGACTGCAACCGAAACTATTCCAATGCCACGCAAACACGTGTCACAGGTTGGTGAGCAGGGCAAGCCTTGGTCAGGCGCTATCGCTGATGTTTATGCGGGTGGTAACGGCAGTAAAAACAATGCTTATCAAATTGATACGCCCGAAAGACTTGCTCAGATGCTTAATTATAGCGAAGCAGGTAAATATTATAAACTAACTGCTGATATTAAAATTAATGATACAACGGTTGCTAATTGGCAAGACAACGCTACAGAATGGCTAACATCAAGTGATGTAGGCGCATTCACAGGTATTTTTGATGGCAATAGTCATACTATTTTTGGCCTTTATAATAAGGATGTAGCTTCAGGCGAATCGGCAGGTTTAATACCTGTGCTTGGTTCAGGCGGTGAGGCTCGTAATGTTAATATTAACGATTCTTACCTATCGGGTGATAGCGGTGCGGTTATCGGCGCAGTTGTAGGCGTTCTTGAAGATAATTCAATTAATATTGCATCGCTTCGTGCGATATATGTTGGTGAGAATGTTACTCTTGCGGGCGAGGCAACTGCCGGCGGTATTGTTGGTAAAGTAGGCTTTGCAAAACTTAGAATGGATAATAGTATTTTCACCGGTAAAATTACTGCTACAGGTAAAATCGGTGGTATTATCGGCGAAGTGACAGGTAAACTTAATATTGAAAAGAGCGTGAGTGTAGGCGTTGTTCCGTTCGCAAGCGCATCTAACATTGAATGTGAAGCTATATATACCGATATGGATTGCAACATAAATAATGTTATAGTGCTTAAAAACAGTCAAATGATAGGCGAAAACGCCCCCACGCATATGACCGAATTAGACTTTGATGATGTTTGGGCTACAACCGAAAAATATCCAATGCCGATTTACAAGGTTAAATCCTTTGACGGCGTTCAGGGCGAGGTTTGGTCAGGTCAGATAGCAAATAACTATGCCGGCGGTACAGGTACTGAAAATGATCCGTATTTAATTGCTACAGGCGAACAATTGGCTCTTGCGATTAGTCAAAATAATTATCGCGGCGATGTTTATTACAAAATGATATGTGATATCTATCTTAATGACGTATCAGATGAGCTTTGGTCAGCGAAGATTGGTTGCAATACATGGTTGCATAGCTCTGATATGTATAACCAAAGCGCATTCGCAGGTCATTTTGATGGTGATGGCTACGTAGTGTTCGGTATGTACTATAACTACAAGGCAACACCACAAAATTCATATCTTGGTTTGTTCCCAAGAGTTGGTGGTTCTGCAGAAATTAAAAATGTAGGTGTTTCACAGGCTTATATTAAGGCGGCAATCGGTGACGAAAGCGTATACGCAGGCGGCTTAATGGGTATGGGTAGTGCATTCTATGATTTTTATGGAAACAAGACAGGTTTATCAGAAACTGCCGGTGACCAGTTCTTAGTTCCGGGTGAAACTACACCAAGAAAGCTTCCATCGTTTACAAATTGTTTTGTAGACCATACTTGTTATATCGAGGCTAATGCCGTTGGTGGTGTTGGTAACCCGGGCGGTGCGCCTATCGTTATTCGTGACTGTATTATTACTGCAAGTCTTGTTGGTAAGGGCGATACCGTTGCAGGTGGTACAATAGGTAACCAGTGGACAAGCGGTTCGCGTATTTATAACACAATTTCATTCCCGCAAACCGACAACAAGTTCTGTTGTGGTTATCAACAATGGATAGGCGATGCGCCAAGCGCACATTTCTGGATAGAAAACGGCTATTATTATGGTAGTTTGAATGTGTTTGGCTCCACTGCTATCGCACGTCCTCAGTGGCGTATAGGCGAAGAAGCAAAGACCGCTATGCCAGGACTTGATTGGGAAAATACATGGCGAGTAGAAGAAGGCGGCACACCTGTGCTTCGTGTATTTGACAAACCAAACAGAAGCGGCTCGTTGTTCTCCGACAAGCAGTACAAAATTGATGACGTTAGTATCTACTTTGTCACAGATGATCCCGAAGTTGTGGTAGAACCGATTACAGGTAAGCCGTATGATAAGATTACATTA
Organism: Acutalibacteraceae bacterium; assembly: GCA_045633485.1. Classification (GTDB taxonomy): domain Bacteria; phylum Bacillota; class Clostridia; order Oscillospirales; family Acutalibacteraceae; genus UBA737. Next base: position 9,845 of record JAZQYL010000028.1, read on the forward strand.
CCAACAGTTACACGTACAGGCTATACTTTCACAGGTTGGTACGCTTATTCTGATCTTACTCTAGAATATCCATACGATTACTTTATTGCACGTGATATTAACCTCTTTGCAGGTTGGGAAAAGAACGGTATAATTCAAAACTTTGAGAGTTATATGTATTCGTTCTATGATTGCGATTTGAATCGTTGGAATTATAACAAGCCGGGTTCGCGTGGCGGATATAAGCTTGACTATGTTCGTTCAGGAACAAAATCAATGCAGCTTTTAGATAATTCGGCACAAAGCGCTGACCTGCTTATCAACTATGATGAATGGTTGGAAATTGGTCAGGAATACACAATGGTATTCTGGGTAGCAACCGACAGAGCAGATAATTCTTGCACATTGTCTTTGGTGCATAATAATCATCCTGATTATCTTGGCACAGAAGTATCGGCTGAGCCGATGGCAACAGCTACAGGACTACGAGTTGGTGAGTGGAAACAATATACATATGACTTTACCGCTAAAACCAACTGGGTATCTATAAGAGCTACAGGTAATTCTAGCTTATACATCGATGACGTTGTAATTGCTCCAAAGGGCAGTATAACGGGCGCTGATGGAAATAATGGCATTAATACAAACAACGGTTATGTATCAAATGGTGATAATGGCCTGTTGTCGCCACAAACCGCCGATACCGCAGTAGCAACAATTATTATTTCTGTAATCATTGTTTGCGCTGTAATTGTTGTTACTTCAAAGAAAAATTTAAAGGAAAGGAAGGGTTTTTGATGAAAAGTTCAATAAAAAGAATATGCTGCTTTTTGCTTGCGGTTCTAATGATTGTTTCGGTAATCGGTTGTAAAGAAAACAAGAAAAAGAAACCTCAAAAGGTAGTAGTCCGTGATAAAATTACGGTAGTACCAAGCAACAAAGACGAAAACAACGATTCAACAAACTCGGACGTTCCTAACAATAACTATGTAGAACAAATGACCACACGCGCAAAGCGTGATTTGCTTAGAAAAGAAGACCCCGAAAAAATAATTCCTTTTGATACGTTGTATCCGGAAAATTCCAAGCCAACATTTAAAACCAAGAGTGTTGACTGGTCAGGTCCCGAGGGTTACGTTATTGTTTATTCACCGGCGAAGGATAAAAACGGCGCGCCTACAAACGCACGTGTTTTGGCAGAAAAATTAAAGGCGTTCTTTAAGGATAACGATAATGTTGAGTTGTCGGTTTACAAGGATACCGATCCTGCACTTACCGGTAGCGAAAAGATGATTTTGGTGGGCGATACCGCATATCAAAAATCTAAACTTTCTGAACAAGAGTATGCGCTTACACTTTTGGAAAACGGCAACCTTTTCTTTGAAGGCGGTCATATAGTAATGACCGAAGCTGCTGTGGACTGGTTTAGAAGCGTTAAGCGTGAAAAGGGCAAGCTTGCTCTTATTGACGGTACAAACGACGACTTTACTTCAACTATAACACTTGCTGGTAAAGAGTATGTGTACGTTTGGGGTGACGAGTTCGACGGTGAGGAATATCTCGATAAGTCCAAATGGTGTACAGGCGACCACATGGTTCAAAACCCTGATTTCGCTTACTTTGATAGCGAGGAGCACATCTACGTTGAAAATGGTAGATTGCGAATGACTGCAAAGCGCTATCTTTCGGAAACAAATGCTGCTTACGGTTATTCGGCCATCGGTTCGGTAGATACTCCTGAAACGTTTGCGTATAGAGGCGGCTACATTGAGTTTGATGCGCGTCTATCATACGTTCAGGGTTGTTTGCCACCACTATGGCTTATGTCTAACCCAGAGGGTGCTGCAATACTTCCACGCGAACAATACACAGCTCCCTGGACTGTTGAAATTGATATTTTTGAAACATTTGGTAATGGTAATATGTGGGACGTAAGTTTCCATAAGTATTATAAGCCTTATGACGAAACAATTAATGGTGTAAGATATACTAACGGCATTACATATAAAGAGTTTGACGAAAATGATAACCGTATAAATGAAATGTATTTTAATGGTGAACCATGTTCGGATAAAATTATATGGAATGAAGATGCGTATGCAACTTATGGTACAATTACACAGTGGCGTCACGCATACCATTATGATACGTATAAAGACAGCCAGTACTATAATCCTGCAAAAAACAGAGAGCATCAGTATGTGTTTGAAGGCGAAGCTCTTGAAAATCTGAATGAGACATATCACAGATATGGTTTCCTTCACGATGAAAACGGATTCAAGGTTTATCTTGACGGTGAGTGCTGGTTTGAAGGCGATTGGCTTACCGATATAGATGCCAGAGTGCCAGGCTTCGACTGTAATAATAACAATGGTTGGGGTTATGATCTTTACTACTACATTATTATGAATCAGTATATCTATACTCCTTCAAGTAGATGGACGTCAGATAAGTGGGTTGTTAATGAGTCGTTGCCAATATCTTCTTACATAGATGCAGTTAGGCTTTATCAACTTCCTGATGAAATTGATGTTATAACACCTGCTTATAATGAGTAATTCAAACTGAATAAATATAAAAAAATCACCCATAATACAATGGGTGATTTTTTATGAAAAAGATATTTAAAATAGCTATAATTACCGCATTAAGTGTTGCGATTTTCTTTACGGTTTCATACGCTTATTTAGATTACAGCATGAACAAATCGGTTAAAAACACTGACAAAAAAGATTATACCGTGCCATACGTGAGTGTTCCGGAAAGTAGCGGTATAGCATTTGTTTATCCAAATAACAGCGCAACACTTGCGTATCTTGATTTTGATGAAGAAAACATACGACTGTTAAATATAGAAAATTTTGACCCTGAGTGTCCGGAATATTACGGATATACCGTTGATTATACAGTAACAACGAATTATGAGTTGATTTCCGGAATAATTGATAGAGTAGGTGGCATTGAAATAGAGCAAAACAATGAAACAATGCGCTATACTGGGGTACAGGTAATAGAAATAATTTCAGACGGGTATGACAAAGACACAAAAAAACAAATAATATCACAAGTGTTTTATCAAATTTCCAACGGTGGTTTTTCCAGTGATGATTTTTTATATATTATAGAAAACTGTAAAAGCAATTTGTCTTTTACAGAGTGTATATATTGGTTGGATTATATAGAAGAAATGAGTAAAAATGTTGCGTTTGTTAATTGAAGAATAGCAAGCAACAAGAGATATTCCCAAATTGTTGACAATTGGCGAGCTATACTATATAATTAATACAATTATATTCATTTTCTTCTCGGGAGGGAAAGTTGTGAACAGTATTAATGAGTTTTTTGGAGCAAATGTATTTGGCGATGTAGTAATGAAGGAGCGTTTGCCTGAAAATGTGTATGTTGAGTTAAAAACAGCAATTTCTTTAGGAAAAAGTATTGATCGTAAAATTGCTGATATTGTGGCAAATGTTATGAAGGAATGGGCTATTGAAAAGGGCGCTACCCATTATACACATTGGTTTCAGCCTATGACCGGCATTACTGCTGAGAAACATGATAGTTTTATTATGCCTGATGGTCAAGGCAATATCATAATGGAGTTTTCCGGCAAGGAGCTTATTAAAGGTGAGTCTGACGCATCATCATTTCCCTCGGGTGGTTTAAGAGCAACCTTTGAAGCTCGCGGATATACTGCGTGGGATCCTAGCTCTTATGCATTTGTAAAGGATAATACACTTTGTATTCCTACGGCCTTTTGTTCTTATAATGGCGAAGCGCTTGATCAAAAGACACCGCTTCTTCGCTCAATGGAAGCTATTGGCAAACAGGCTTTAAGAATAGCAAAGCTTTTTGGCCTTGATGATGTAAAAAGCATTAATACTACCGTAGGACCTGAGCAGGAATATTTTTTAGTGGATAGCGAAATTGCAAAATGTCGTCCTGATTTGGTGTTTTGTGGAAGAACCTTGTTAGGTGCCACACCGCCAAAGGGACAGGAGATGTATGATCATTACTTTGGTGTTATAAAACCTCGTGTTAAAGAATTTATGCGCGAGCTTGATGATCAACTTTGGGAGCTTGGAGTTTTTGCTAAAACAGAGCATAACGAGGCAGCGCCTGCGCAGCACGAATTAGCCCCTATATTTACAACAACCAATATTGCGGCTGACCACAATCAACTTACAATGGAAATGATGAAAAAGATTGCCGAAAAACACGGACTTTTGTGCTTGCTTCATGAGAAACCGTTTAAGGACGTAAGCGGTAGCGGTAAGCATAATAACTGGTCGCTTTCTACCGATACAGGCATTAATTTCCTTAAGGCAGGGAAAAATCCAAGCGATAATTTGCTCTTTTTGTTAACGCTTGCTGCGGTAATTCGCGCTGTAGACGAGCATCAAGACTTGATGCGTATATCTGTAGCAACAGCAGGTAACGATCACCGTCTTGGAGGCGCTGAGGCTCCGCCTGCTATTGTTTCGATGTATCTTGGCGACGATTTAAACGAAATTTTAGAATCGATTGAACGAGGGGAACATCACATTGATGCCGATAAGGTTAAAATGACGGTTGGTACCGATGTTATTCCCTACATAAGAAAAGATAATACCGATCGTAACCGCACCTCTCCTTTTGCTTTCACCGGCAATAAGTTTGAATTTAGAATGTTAGGCAGCGGTTCGTCGATTTCTGAAACCAATGTTGTTCTTAACACTATAGTTGCAGATGTTTTTAAAGATTTTGCGGATAAATTAGAAACCTCTAACAACTTTGAAAGTGATGTTTTGGCACTTATTCGTGCAACTATTAAGCAACATAAACGCATTATATTTAATGGCGACGGATACTCCAAAGCATGGGAAGAAGAAGCCGCAAGACGAGGTTTGCTTAACCTACGCAGCACGGTTGACGCATTGCCGTATTGGCGCACAAAAGAAAATATTGAGCTTTTTGAGCGCCATGGTGTTTATAACTGCGCCGAAATCAATTGCCGAGCTGATATAAGTCTTGAAAACTACAGTAAAACTGTACATATTGAGGCACTTACATTGTTGCAGATGGTAAAACGTGATGTTATTCCTGCGATTTCTGCTTATCAAAATGCGTTGTGTAATACTGTGGTTTCTAAACGCGCTGTAAGTGATAATATAAATTGCGATGCGGAAACAGAGGTTATAGAAAAGTTATCATCGTTTAATGGACATTTGAACCTACTTGTAAAAGAACTCGAAGCTGCTGTTGACAAGTCGCAGGCTACCGCCGATTTGCTTGCTCGCGCACAACTTTACTGTGACAATGTGTTGTTTATAATGGATAATATTCGTCACATTACGGACGAAGCTGAAACTATTGTTTCGAGAGAATATTGGCCGTATCCAACATATGGAGACATTTTATTTAATATATAAAAGCAATAGTTTTGCACAATAAAACAAAAAACCCGAAAAAATTTTTTCGGGTTTTTTGCAACCTTTTAGAACCTTCAAAAGTATTATTGGTAAGGAGGGGGAGCAATGGAATATAAAATCACGGCTAGCGAAGCCTTTGTAAAGCACTCTGATATGGTGTACCGTCTTGCCGTTGCAAGGGTAAAAAATAAACATAATGCGGACGACATATTGCAAGAGGTCTTTTTACGCTTTATAAAATGTAAAGAAAAGGTGCAAAATGAAGAGCATTTGAAAGCATTGCTTATACGTATTACCATAAATTGCAGTAAGAGTATGCTTACAAGCGCATGGTTTAAGCGTACCGAACCGCTAAGCGAAACTTTGAGTGTGTCTGACGAATATTCCGATACACTTGATGCTGTTATGCATCTGCCGCAAAAATATCGCACCGTAATACATATGCATTATTATATGGGATACAGCGTGGATGAAATAGCTCGAATTTTAAAATCCAAACCCTCCACGGTGAAGTCTCAGCTTCATCGCGCCCGACAAAAACTAAAATCAGATTTGGAAGGAGAAAAGGTTAATGTTTGAACAAGATTATAAAATTGCGATGGACAATATAAATCCTGACAGTGAAACGCGAGAGAAAATTTTAGATAAAATTATCCTTAAAGAAGAATTGAAAAACCGCAAAAATCCTGCACTGCCCTGGAGAATTGCATTTGCCTGTGTGGCATGTATTGCAATAGTTTTGGGTATTGTATTTGTGCCGCGAGACGGATTGAATTTTAGCGTACAAAACAACACAAGCGGTGCGCAAACACTTAGGGTTTCAAAATCGTACGACGAAATTTATAAACTCATAAAACGCAAAAAAGTAGTGCTTTTTGAGAATATTACAATCGATGATTATGAGACGGCAGTCGAGGAGGAATACATTGCCTACGGAGGCAATGATAAAGACATCGGTGCCAATACCTCTTCGAGTTTAAATGATGGTAACGATATCGCAATGCCCGATGCAACGAAGGGTGAAAGCACCGATTCAAACACGGCTGATAAAAACGATTTTTCAACCACTACCGAACAGGTCGAAGGTGTTTTTGAAGCCGATATTGTTAAAACCGACGGAGAATATATATATTACGTAAGTAATACTACACTAACAATATTTAAAGCCGATGCTCAAAACACCAAAGCGGTAAGTCAAACAAAATTATCCAACGAAGCAAACGACGGTACTTATGGAGAGTTGTTTCTAAAAGATGATAGGCTGATACTTTTAAAAAGCAATTACTATAAAGTTGGCGCAGCAAATGTGATAGGCGATTATAATTACGATGATTCCACAATAAGCGTGTTAATAGAAATATACGACATAAGCGATAAATCCGCGCCTAGAAAAGTGGCCAGCACTTGTCAAGACGGTCGATACAACTCTGCGCGTATGGTAGGGGATTATATCTATTTAATTTCTAATTGCAATATAAATACCGCTAATATTGATAAGGACGATCCAACTACATTTGTGCCTACTATTAAAACAAACGATGTTTGTGAGCCGGTCCCTGCCGACAGTATTTATCATTACGAGCAACAAAATGAAAAATATAACGCTCAATATACCGTTATAGGCGCATTTAATTACAAGGATGGAGTATTAAGTGATACTGCAAGTCTTTTGGGTGGAGCTGATAATATTTATTGTAGTCAGGGTAATATAATTATTGCTGACACATCGTATTCGGAAAACAAATCGGATAAATCCGATGATTTGACCATTATTTCCCAAGATGTAACCATTGTTTCGCGCCTTACTATTCAAAAGGGCAAAATAGAATATAAAGCATCAGGAGAAATAGAAGGTTATCTTGAAAATCAATTTTTTATTGATGAACACAAGGGCTATTTTAGATTTGTTACAACAGTTACAAGAAACGTTGAAAAACGATACAAATTTGAAAATGCAGACAATGAGGTAATATCTTACAGCAACGAAACATTTGCTCAGCTTACCGTTTTGGATAGTGAACTTAAAAAGATGGGCGAAATAACCGATATGGCTAAGGGCGAAAGTGTTTACTCGGTGCGTTTTATGGGTGATATCGCTTATTTTGTAACCTTCCGTCAGACTGATCCGCTCTTTAGCGCCGACATTAGTGATCCTTCAAATCCGAAAATTATAGGCGAACTTAAAATCCCCGGATTTTCAGAATATATGTATCCTTATGGTGATGGCTTGCTGTTGGGATTTGGAATGGATGCTGATGAACAAACAGGAAGAACTGAGGATCTAAAGCTTTCGATGTTTAACATTACCGACCCTGCAAACGTTACCGAGCAGGATAAAACAAACATTGACAGTTACGTTTATTCGCCTGCGCTTTATAACCATAAGGCAATGCTTGTGAATAAAGATAAAAACATAATTGGTTTTGCCGCAACCGATGACTTCAATCATAGCGAGTATATTATTTTTAAATATACAGATGAGGGATTTGTAAAGTTGGCAGCGCTTGCAGTAGAGACCGAATATAAATACGCAATGGATGATGTAAGAGGATTATTTATAAATGATACGCTCTACATCTTGTCACAAAATGCTTTGCAGGTGTTCGATATAAATACCTTTACGCCAATAACTGTATTGAATTTCTAAAATAAAAACCCAGAGTTAACGGACTGCTCCGCTAACTCTGGGTTTTTTTAAGGTCCTCGCTGGGCGACAAACCAATAACTTTTTTATATGCCCTAAAAAATGATGAGTAGTCGTTGAAACCGCTTTTTTGATATACATCAGTTATGTTGGTCCCTAAAAATATTTGTTGTCTTGCTGCATAAATTCGGCGGCGAATCACATATTCCCAAACGGTACAACCCATTATTTCGCGAAATTTACGGTTTAACGATACTCGGCTTATAAAAAGTGCGTTTGAAATTATGTTTAAGCTTAATTCATTGGCTAAATTTTTATTTATGTAGTTTATGGTTTTTTTTATTATATCGCTTTCTATATGTGATATTGCAGAGTGTGTAAGTTTTGTTGCCAGCATTGAAAAAATCATAGACGCAAATGAAAAAATAAGATTTTTTTGCATATCTACAGGCGTTTTGGTAATAAAATTAAAACTTTCTTCAAACCATATTTGCTCACGCTTGGTTAGTTCAAAAAGATTTGCTCCGTTATAAACCTGTTCGCTTATTGTATCGAATTCACTAGGTACGGCGGCAGTATCAATGAGCAATGCCATGCGCTCATAAACCGCTGACGGTTCAAGCAATAAGTGATGGGTTTGTCCGCTTGCCAAAACCAAAATGTTTCCTCGCTCTAATGGGAATATGTTACCCTCAACAACAAACCGCGCGTTTCCGCGAAGAAAGTAGTAAACCTCAACCATATTATGAGAATGACTTTTAAAGGTAAAATCGTCTACGGCGGGGTCAAGCGTCATCGTGTGGTGTAGATAGCTGGTGTTATCGCGATAAACAAACAATTTTTTCTTTTTCATATTATCACCAAGAGCATTATAACACATATTGTTCTTTTTTGCAATATATTTGGTTCTTTTTGCAATTTCATTGCAAAAAGAAAAGATATATAATAAATTTGAAATATAATGTAAAGAGGTGCATTCTTTATGGTTAAAAGCATTAAAAAGGATAAATTAGCAGTAAATATTTACGAAAATAGAACCCTTATGGGCGAAGCGGCAGCCAATGATATTGCAGCCTGTATGGAAAAGTTGTTATCACAAAAAGAACAGATAAATATGGTGTTTGCGGCGGCTCCGTCCCAAAATGACGTGCTTGAGAGCTTGCTTAAAAAGCCGCTTGACTGGAACCGTGTTAACGCATTCCATATGGACGAATATGTAGGTCTTAAAAAAGAAGACGCTCAAAGCTTTGGCAATTATCTTAATGAGCATATCTTTAAGAAGGTTCCGTTTGCAAATATTTATTATGTTGCTGATTACGGCCTTGATTATGAGCAATTGTTAGTTGAAAATCCTATCGATATTGTATGCCTCGGTATTGGCGAGAACGCTCATATTGCCTTTAACGATCCGGGCGTTGCCGATTTTAACGATCCCGTTCGTATTAAAAAGGCAAAGCTTGATGACGTATGTCGTATGCAACAGGTTCATGACGGCTGTTTCCCAACTTTTGACGACGTTCCTGAATACGCATATACCCTTACAATTCCTCAAATGACAAGCGCCCAGTATATGTTCTGCGTTGTTCCTGCTGCAACCAAAGCAGATGCGGTTTATAACACAGTAAACGAGGAAATAAACGATATGTGCCCTGCGACTATTTTACGTTGTCACGATAACGCAATTATGTATTGCGATATGGACAGTGGCAAGAAGTTACTGTAAGGAGAAACATTATGGATATTAAATTCAAACTTGGCGTTATTACTGACGAAGTAACACAAGATATTTTTGAAGCGGCACAGTTTTGTAAAAAGCACGGGCTTCAGTGTATGGAAGTGCGCTCTGTAAACAATCGTTCTCCATTTGATTACACCAACGAGGATGTTGAGCAAATTATTGCCGCAGCAAAGCAATATGACCTAGAGGTTACTGCTATTTCTTCGCCTGTTTTCAAATGTGAATATGACGACGAAGAGGCAATAAAAGCAAATGTAGCCGGTTTTGAAAAATGCGCTATTATGGCAAACAAAATGGGTGCTAAATACATACGCGGTTTCGACTTTTGGAACAAGGACGTGCCTGTATCGGTTCGTGCAACAATGTATGGTGACATTATCGCGCTTTGCGAAAAGTATGATGTTTACTGTGTGCTTGAATCCGACCCTGCAATTCACTCAAGCACACCACACAAACTAGCTGAACTTCTTCTTGCAATAAACAACCCGCGCATCAAAGCGTTGTTTGATCCGGGTAATGAAATTTGGGTTACAGGCAAGACAAGTGAAGACGCTTACGACAAGCTTGCGCCTTGCGGTATAGTTAATATGCACGTTAAAGACGGTATCAATACTGATGGTAATACAGCAGCAGTAATGCCGGGTACAGGTTCTGCCGATTTTGTTGGCATTTTCAAAAAGCTTATTCGTGATGGATACGCAGGCGGCGTAATGCTTGAAACACATTACCGCAAAAACGTTGAACTTACCGAAGAACAGTTAATGCGTCCGGGCGGTGCAGATTTTTCTGACGGCGCTTATGAAGCAAGTGAAGAAAGTATTATAGCACTTAAAGAAATTATAAATAAAGCATTAGAGGAGATAACAAAATGAAAAAGTTAAACGTTGCAATTATTGGTCAAGGCCGTAGCGGTCGTGATATTCACGGCGCATTCTTTAAAAGTGAATTTAATGAAAAATTTAACGTAATAGCAGTAGTAGAATTACTCGAAGAACGTCGCATTCGCGCAAAAGAAGAGTGGGGTTGCGATGTTTACTCTGACTACCGTGAACTCTTTGGCAGAACCGATATTGACCTCGTTGTAAACAGCTCATATTCACATATGCACGCTGACATTACAATTGATTTGCTTGAGCACGGTTTTAACGTTGTTTGCGAAAAACCATTTGCTAAAAACTATGAAGAATGCGACCGTATTGTAAAGGCTTACGAAAAGAGCGGCAAGATGCTCAATGTATTCCAGCAGTCACGTTTTGCTCCATACTATACCGAAATCAAAAAAATCATTGCAAGTGGTAAACTTGGTCGTCCCGTTCAGTATAGCATTGCTTTCTCTGGCTTTGCTCGTCGTTGGGACTGGCAGACATACCAAGGCTACAACGGTGGCGAGGTAAGAAACACAGGTCCTCATCCGCTTGACCAAGCGCTTGATATTTTGGGCTTTGACGATAATATTACCGTTTTCTCAAAGCTTGACCGCGTTAACACATTTGGTGATGCTGAAGACTATGCAAAGATTATTCTTACAGCACCTGGTAAACCACTTGTTGACGTTGACCTTTCAAAGTGCAATGCGTATGCAGGTAATGTTTATGTTGTTCATTGTCAGTATGGTTCACTTAAAGCTACTATGAGCGCTATTGACTATAAGTATTATAATCCTGAAACTGCACCGGAGCAAAAACTTACAATCGAGCCACTTTTCAGCGCAGAACGCACACCTGCTTATTGCTCTGAGACGCTTGACTGGACCGAAGAGCACGTTGATGTTGAGGGTACAGTATTTACAGTTGGTTGCAAAAAGTATTATGATATGATTTATGCTTATCTCGTAGATGGTAAGGAAATGGAAATTACACCTTACCAGGTTCTTAAACAGTTTAAGGTTATTGACACAATCCGTGCTCAAAATCCATTAGATACTATAACCGTTGATTAAATTTGGCCATAGCACCACTTTTTGTGAGGGGCGGTACCTTGGTACAGCACCCTCACTTCAAAACGGCACTACAACCAATTTTATTTCAACGTAAATAGTTGCTTTTTAAATTATAGGGAGAAAGATTTTTATGAAAATTGCAATTCTTGGTGTAGAAAATTCTCACGCAGATGCGTTTGGTAAATTAGTTAAAGAAAATCCAAAGTATAGCGATATTGAAATTGTTGGTATTTACAGCGATGACGAAGAGGCTGTAAAGCGTATAATTGACGCAGGCTACGCCACCTATGCGGCAAGTAGTCCCGACGAATTTGTCGGCAAGGTTGACGGTGTAGTAGTAACTGCGCGTCACGGCAACAATCATCACAAATATGCTATGCCTTATGTAAAAGCCGGCATTCCTTGCTTTATTGATAAGCCTTTCTGTGCTGACTTAGAACTTGCAAAGGAACTAGCATCTACCGCAAAAGATAACAATGTGCTTTTGTGCGGTGGTTCTTGTCTTAAATTTATTGATGAGTTAAAACCTCTTGCGCGTATAGCAAAAAACAAGAAGGTAGTAAGCGGTCATATCTGCTGTCCTGTTAATATGGATAACCCATACGGCGGTTTTTGGTTCTACACACAGCATCTTATCGAAATGCTTATCACCATTTACGGTAGAAACGTAAAATCGGTTATTGCACATTGTCCCGATGAAAAGTCAAACCGTCTTACAGTTATATTTAATATGGGTGAATTTGACGTTTGCGGTTTTTACACTTCGGCTTTCCGCTATTCTGCAGGTGTTCGCACAGACGATAACCAAATTTACGACACTTTCTGTGACGATGTTGCCTATACATACGTAAACGAATTCGACGAGTTTGTAGAAATGGTTAAAAACGGTGTAATGCACAACAGTTATGACGAGCTTGTATATCCTGTAAAGGTGCTTGATGCTATTGAGCGTTCGTACAAAGAAAAGAAAGAAATTGTTGTAGAATGAAAATTTTAACTAACGCAAAAATTGTAACTGAGGGTAAAATACTTGGAGGTTATGATGTTGTAATAGACAACAATAAAATTGTTGATGTAAAATTAAGTGCTGATGTAATTGGTGAAAAGACAGACCTTGGCGGCAACTATATTGCTCCCGGATTTATCGAAATTCACTGTCACGGCGGTGGTGGATATGAGTTTATAGATGCCACACCCGAAGCATTTAAAAAAGTATGTGAAACGCATGCGGCTCACGGAACAAGGGTTATATATCCAACAATAAGCGCTACCGATTATGATACAATGATTCGAGTGCTTCAAACTGCGCGCGAGGTAAAAAACAGTTGCGCTTTGGAAATACCGGGCATTCATCTTGAGGGTCCGTATTTTGCGCTCGAAATGTGTGGCGGTCAAGCTCCCGGTATTGTGCGTGACATAGACCGCGAAGAGTATGAGTCATTGCTTGAAGAATATAGCGATGTTATTGCCCGTTGGGACTATGCGCCTGAAAAGGATAAGGACAACTCTTTCTTAAAGGCGGTAACCGACAAGGGCATACTTGCTGCTACGGCTCATTCATCTGCCGAGTACGATGACGTTGCACGTGCATTTGAGGCTGGTAATCATCTTATAACCCATCTTTATTCTTGTACGTCAACCATTACTCGTCATCAAGGTTTTAGACACCTTGGTATCATTGAGAGCGCATATTTGCTTGATGATATGTATGTCGAGGCAATTTGTGATGGCTGTCACTTGCCGCTTGATTTACTTAGACTTATAATCAAGCAAAAGGGTACTGATCGAGTTTGCCTTATTACCGACGCACTCCGTCCGGGTGGTATAGGAGAAGAGGGTAAGGAATACACCGATTGCCCCGTACCGTTTGTTATTGAAAACGGTGTTGCAAAGCTGCTTGACCGTAGCGCGTTTGCCGGCAGTATTGCTACTAGTGATATATTGCTTAAAACTGCGGTTAAGGCGGGTTGTACTATAGCAGATGCGGTAAAAATGATGACGCAGACACCTGCCACAGTTATGGGACTAAAGTCTAAAGGCAAAATTGCCGCAGGATATGATGCGCAATTTACTGTGTTTGATGAAAACTTGGAAATTGTTGATATCGAATTATAAAATTAAATTTGCGTTATAATTAATTAAGAATAGTTAGAGGCAAAGAAAAAACAATTATTAGGTTTATAAAATAAAAAGTCACGGTTTTAAAACCGTTACTTTTGTTGTTATATTTGTTTAAAAGAACAACCCAAACTCTACAAAGCAGTAGCTATCTACCCAATTGGAATTAAGTCCTTTACACCAAATAGGTGATTCATGGAAGAAACAATTAGGAGCAACCCAATAATTTTCACCATCAGCAAGATGGAATGGACCGAGTAGATTTCGCAAATTGCCTGTTACGGTAATTTCTACCTCGTTTTCACCCGGGGTTAAAAGATTTGAAACGTCAACCTCATACGGCTGCCACATAATTTGGCCGGCATTCTTACCGTTTACCTTTACATTTGTAACGGTAGATGGCAGACGTTCGAATTTTATACTGCGAGATTTACACTCGTCGGCTGCAAGGTTAATTTTTTGCTTATAAGTAATGTTGCCTGCAAAGAACGGGTAGCCCTGACTTGCTATCTCGCCGCACTTAAGTGTTTTTGGTGCCGCTTCAAGATAAAATTCGCCGTTTGTACGAACCGCTCTGCGTTCAAGCGCTTCAAATTCACAGTTGGTTTTAACCGCAAAATCACCTTTTAAGTAAATTGCCTCAATTTCCATATCGTAACTGAGTTTATTCTTTTCAGATTCAAAAATAAGCGATTTTTTAGCATTTTCATAAACCGACTCACTTTGTACAAAATCACAGGTAAGGGCAATTTCATTTTCGCCGTTGTTTATGTATTTATAAACGTCAATAACTTTAAAGGATATGTCATGATAATATCCTTTTTCGATTTTATCAATCGTCTTGCCGTTTATTGTAATATTAAATATTTCGGGGGTTTCAATAACCAAATCAAGCCTTGAAAAATCTTTATTTTTAACGTTTAGCTTAAATACGATTTTGGTATTAACCTTTCTTCCGAAAGCAAGAGCTTTTTCTTGCACGTCGCTAATAGGTAGATTGGTATATTCAAGCTTGCCATCAAAATAAACATCGCAGTAATCAAGCGTGATGGCATTGTCCTCGGCTTCAAAATTCCAGTTATCTGTAAATTTAAGCGGAGATAATGCATGGTTTTGTTTAATGGCAGGTGATTTAACAGGATCGTCATAAACAAACAATACAACCGATCCGTTCTCGTGAATAGTACTTTCTATATCTATATTATCGCCGTTTTTAGTAAAGAAAACAGCCTCTTCTTCACCTGATATAGCATTAAAAACAGTTGCGCATTTGCCTTTTATTGTTGCGGTGAAATCGTGACGTGTTTCTTTTGGATTCATAAGGTAGTACATCGTCATTTTTTGTTCTTCGAAACGACGAACAGCGGTAATGATTGGATTTTCAAGATGATTACCGGTGTAAGACAGTTTTATCTTACGATATTTTTCGGGAATTACCGATGCCAATTCACCGCGAGTTGTGTTAATGCAATTTAAAGCAAACTCGGCAATTTCGTTTGTAAGTTTGCCGTCAATCATAGTAGGAATGCGCTCGGTAAATATTACGGTACCGCCTTGTTCTTTAAATTCTTTTAACAGTTTTACGGTATTGCTTGCTAAGCAATCGCTTGGCGGTATTACTACAACGGAGTAACTTTGCGTACCGATTATAATCTTACCGTTTTTAACCTTACCATGACGTTTTAGTATTGTTGAGTCACCCAAGTGGTACTGTAGTTGGTTGCACTCAAGTTTATTCATGGTGTCAATCATTTCGCAGGTAAGGCTTGATGCATATGTGCGTGAGTCAACATAAAAATTTGCCCATGCGCTATCGCTTGAGTGAAGTACTAAAATTTCGTGATTTATTTCGCCTTCAGCAATAAGCATACCAATACGGCTGACCATATCGTTAAAGGTACGGTAGTAACTCCACCAGGGTTGCTGTTTAAATAGTGTTGCAGGGTAGTCACGTTTTCTTATGCCGCGCAGGGTATAACCTTCAAGATGTTGGCAAAGATAGTTTACACCGTGAACCATTTGGTGCTCATAAATCCATCTTAACTCCTCAAAACTAACGTTCCAACCGCAGCAGGCAAAAGTTTCGGAAAGAATTTGCTTTTTACCCAACTGATTAGCGGTAGAGCACAACTGCATTTCACATTCGATACGGTTTAACATACGGCCGAGATTGTCCATTCCCGGTATATCCATATACTCGTAGTGTGGCATACAAGCACCGTTAGACATTATTTGACTGTGAAGACCTTCTTCCAACACTAAATGACCCGTGAGTGCGCTGCCGTTTTTCTGACACCATTTATATATATTGTTCATAAAATTTTCTGAAAACAAATTTGTTACAAGCTGCCAGAATTTATATTTAACTTCGCTTGAATATTCGGTATCAAAAAACAAACCCAAAAGTTTTGGCGTCAGCTCTTCACCATAGTTTTTTTGATATTCTTTTTCAATAATAAATGACCATGGGTAACCATTGCGAGATACTTGCGGCTCATCGGTAAAAAAGCCTGCCATATTGCAAAAATCTTTGCCTAATTTTTGCTTGTAGGCTTGGTGTGTTACACGAATGAATTCGGATATAACCTCACCGTCAAGTGTATCAACATAAAATGGGTTAACTTCATAATAAAAATGAATATTTTTACCGTTATGTGTAAGGTTTATAATAGTATTATCGGTTTCTTTTGGAGTTTCGGTTTCTTCATATCGTAAATATTTTTGTTGGTATTTTATTCCAAGTCCATTAACCAACCCCGATCCAAAACCGCTGGGCCAACCATTTTCGTCATAGCCCCAGGACATCATATCAAGCTTTTTACCTTCGACAAGCGTTGCGTTTACGTTATCGAACCATTCGTCAGACATATATTCGGTCTGCAATCCGCCACGCGCATGCATAAAGTAGCCACCGATACCTACATCATTCATCTCACGAACTTGAGCGGCAGTTTCATCGGTGTCAAGTTTTTCGTTCCAAGACCAAAATGGTGCGGGCCTATATTTGTTTGGTGGATTTTTAAGATTTTTATAAAACATATTTTCCCCCTGATGTTTTTACTTTAGTAAATTATAACATACTAGACTTTGTGTTTTCAATAAAAAAATCAAGCCATTGTAAAAATGACTTGATTTTTGCCTTGGATTAATTTGATGTATCTGACGTAAGGGTAATATCAACGGTATATGATTTTCCTGCGCGATAAACCGTAACTTCAACGGTATCGCCTGCTTCACAATCGTATAAAGCATCATTAAGGGTGGTGTATTCACTAATTTTTACGCCGTTAAATTCGGTAATAATATCACCGCGTTCTATACCTGCTTTATCCGCAGGACTGCCTTCTGCAACACTTGAAACAACCGCGCCTGACGGATATCCGTAGAAGGAGAGAATTTGCGAGGTGTAGGTGCTGCTTATGCTAACACCGAAATATGCCTGTGAATCGCCCTTTTTGGCAATGATTTTATCGCATTTTTCTTTTACTGTGTTTACAGGAATTGCAAAACCCATACCTTCAAACTCTACCGACGCAATCTTAGAACTGTTAATACCAATTAGTTTTCCTTGTGCGTCAAGCAGTGCGCCGCCGGAATTGCCGGGGTTTATAGCGGCATCGGTTTGGATGAGCTTTAGCGTAGAGTTGGTTGATACTGTTCTGTCAAGACCGCTTATTATACCATAGGTTACACTACCCATAAATTCGAGTCCGCCCGGAGCACCAATGGTTACAACGTATTGCCCTACATTTAATTCATCGCTATTGCCAATATCAACAGGCGTAAGACCTGAGGCATCAATTTTTATAACCGCAAGGTCACATGAAATATTATATCCAACAACGGTTGCAGGGTATGATTTTGACTTGTCGTTACCAATAAATACATCAATTTTTGAATTTGAACTTTTAACGGCATCACCAATAACGTGATAGTTGGTTATAATATAACCATCGTCGGTGTAGATAACGCCCGAACCGTCGCCTGTTTGTTCTTGTGTTCCGCCAAAGAAGCTCATAACCGAGGTTGTCGTGCGTATGCCTACAACACTATCGGTACACTTTACGGCAACTGCTTCGGCAATGGAAGAGGCGGTTTCATCAACATCTATGGTGACGTTGCTTTTGTTGGTGCTTGGTTGTTGCAACACGGTGTTGCTGTCATCGGGATTAAAAGAATATAGCATTACAAGCGCTGCAAAAGCGGCACCTATTATTGCAGATAAAACACACGACGTTATAACAATTATTAAGCCGTGACCCTTTCGCTCTTTTTTTGCTTTTAGCGGTACTACGTACGGCGGCTGAACGGGAGGGGTATATGTTGGTGGGGTTTGGTATTGTGGTTTAAAATCAGCATTAGGTTGATCTTGTATTATTTCATCTGCTTTTTTGTTATAAAAATCATTAATTGGATTTTCTTGAGAGGGTGCGTTGTTGTTTTCAAATTCGTTCATATATAATAACTCCTTGATCAGTATAAGGTCTTCAAAATAATTTTATTATATTTATGCTCAAAAAGTGTGAATTATTCGTAAATAATATAAATGAAAAAAAGTCTTTACTTTTTTAAACACTTGTGCTATAATGCTATGGCTGACTATGGTCAGGTACCTTGTTCTATGCTTTTGGTGACTGCCGCTTTATGCGGAACACTCAAGACCTTGGGCTTGGAATGGGGCGGACAATATTATAAAAAGGAGTGAAAAGAATGACTAACGAACAAAAGCAGCAAATTATGGCTGAGTACGCTGTTCACGAGGGTGACACCGGTTCTCCTGAGGTTCAGATTGCTGTTCTTACTTTCCGTATCAACGAGCTTAACGCTCACCTTGATATTCATAAGAAGGACCATCACTCACGCCGCGGTCTTCTTAAAATGGTAGGTCACAGAAGAAACCTTCTTGCATACCTTCAGAAGAAAGACATCGAAAGATACCGTGCTATCGTTAAGAAGCTCGGCTTGCGTAAGTAATTATGTAACAGACAAACCGAGCAAGCTCTATTTGCTCGGTTTGATTTTGTTAAATGGCAGTTTTAAAAAGAGATTTTTTGTCGTTTAGCGGTAAAACGAGAACCCAACAAAATTGGATTTTGGTTTTATTGCTAAACAGAAGATCTCTTAAAAAATAAAAACAAAAAAAGGAGATTAAAACAATGTTCGAAAACTTTAAGGTTTATGAAACCACCATCGCAGGCAGACCCTTTAGCCTTGAAACTGGTAAAATGGCAGGTCTTGCAAACGCAGCTTTTATGGCTCGTTACGGTGATACGAGCGTTCTTTGTACCGTAACAGCATCCGCAAAGCCACGCGAAGGCGTTGACTTTTTCCCACTTTCAGTTGATTTTGAAGAAAAAATGTACGCAGTAGGTCGTATCCCCGGTTCTTTCCAACGCCGCGAGGGTAAAGCAAGTGAAAAGGCTATCCTTTCTTCACGTTGTATTGACAGACCAATCCGTCCCCTTTTCCCAAAAGATATGAGAAATGACTGTTCGGTTGTAGCAACCGTTATGTCGGTTGACCCTGACTGTTCGCCAGAAATCACCGCTGCAATCGGTGTGTCGGCAGCTATTGCAGTATCCGATATTCCGTGGGATGGCCCAATTGCTTCTACAAGCGTTGGTCTTATTGACGGTGAAATCATTATAAACCCAACACTTGAGCAGCGCGCTGCTACCGAGCTTAACCTTACCGTATCTTCAACTGCTGACCTTGTGGCTATGATTGAAGCTGGCGGTAACGAAATTCCTGATGATCTTATGTTTGACTGCATTATGGCAGGTCATGAAGTAAACAAGGAAATCGTTAAGTTTATTAACGGTATTGTTGCCGAAATTGGCAAAGAGAAATTTGCATTCGAATCAAGTGATCCGGATCCTGAAATAATGGCAGAGATCGAGGCTTTTTGCATAGAAGATGTTAAGAAAGCTCTTGATACTGACGATAAAAATGTTCGTGATGCAGCACTTCTTCCTATTTATGATGCTGTTCACGCTAAGTTTGACGAGCGTTTTGAAGGCAACGAAGCAAAGCTTGATGAGATTATGTATCTTGTTCAAAAGCACGTTGTTCGCGCTTGGCTTAAGGATGAAGGCAAACGTGTTGACGGTCGTGGTATTGATGATATCCGTCCGCTTGACGCTCAGGTGGATCTTCTTCCACGTGTTCATGGTTCAGGTATGTTTACCCGTGGCCAAACACAGGTTCTTTCAATTGCTACACTTGCTCCTGTTAGTGAAGCTCAAAAACTTGATGGTCTTGATGAAGAGGTTAGCAAGCGTTATATTCACCACTACAACTTCCCGTCATATTCTGTAGGCGAAACCAAGCCTTCACGTGGTCCGGGCCGTCGTGAAATTGGTCACGGCGCACTCGCTGAACGCGCACTTTTGCCTGTAATTCCTTCAGTTGAAGAATTCCCATATGCTATCCGTGTGGTAAGTGAAGTTCTTTCTTCAAATGGTTCTACATCACAGGGTTCTATTTGTGGTTCTACACTTGCGCTTATGGCAGCTGGTGTTCCAATTAAAGCTCCTGTAGCAGGTATTTCTTGTGGCCTTATCACAGGTGACAAGGGTGTTTACGGCGACTTTATGACAATGGTTGACATTCAAGGTCTTGAAGACTTTTACGGCGATATGGACTTTAAGGTAGCGGGTACTCATAAGGGTATTACAGCTATCCAAATGGACCTTAAGGTGCATGGTCTTACACCGGAAATAATTAAAGAAGCATTTGCAAAGACAAACAAGGCTCGTATGCATATTCTTGATGATGTAATGCTTAAGTGTATTCCTGAATATCGTAGCGAACTTTCTCCATACGCACCTAAAATGCTTACAACCGTTATCAGTCCTGATAAGATTGGTGATGTTATCGGTAAACAAGGTAAGGTTATTCAGTCTATACAAGAGCAATGTGAATGCACCATTAACATTGAGGAAGATGGTCACGTATTTGTTGCAGGACTAGATCTTGAAAAGGCTCAGGCTGCTATTGATATTGTAAATCTTATCGCAAATGATCCGGAAATCGGCGCGGTTTACTCAGGCCGTGTTACCCGCCTTATGACATTCGGCGCATTTGTTGAAATTGCTCCCGGCAAGGAAGGTCTTGTTCACATTTCTAAGCTTGACGTTAAGCGTGTAGAAAAGGTTGAAGACGTTGTTGCAGTTGGCGACCAAGTAATCGTTAAGGTTACCGAAATTGACGATCAGGGAAGAATTAATCTTTCTCGTCGCGACGCGCTTGTAGAGGTTAACGGCGCAGTTGTTGAAGAGGGTGCCGATGAAGAGGAACCACGCAGAAATAACGGCGGAAACCGTGACAGACGCGGATTCAAGAAAAGAGATAAGTAAAAAATTGTGAATTATAATTAAACAGCACCGTAGTTATACAAAACTACGGTGCTGTTTTTAATTTATGGTTTTGTTTTTACTTCATCAATAATTGATTGAATATTTTGAATTAATGTTTCCGAAACACCGCTTACATCGATGTATCTCTTGGTGTCCCTTGAAAGTAGATAATCTGTGGTTACACACAAGGCATCTGCAATTTTAGAAAGCATATCGATTGATGGTTGTATATTTTCGTTTTCCCAATTAGATACGCTCTGCTTAGTAACACCCAAATGTTTTGCCAATTCAACCTGGTTAATTTTTTTGGCTAAACGTATTTCGCGGATTTTATCACCTAACATACGAACACCTCTCAGCAAAATATACAATACCATTGTATATTGATGCTTGACAAAATAAAAATACTATAGTATATTAATATTGTACTCGATGAGGTTTAGATTATGCAAAAAGGTATCAAATTTATATGTTTAATATTTTTATTAATAATAGGCTTTGTTTTGGGTTGTCCTATTAAAAATATATTTAATGTTACCTGTCCTGCATGTGGTGTTACTCATGCTTGGATATATTTGTTTCAGGGTAAATTTTCTGCAGCTTTCAAAAGTAATTTTTTATTCTTACCGTTAACAATTCTATTTTTGAA
Source organism: Acutalibacteraceae bacterium (assembly GCA_045633485.1). Lineage (GTDB taxonomy): Bacteria > Bacillota > Clostridia > Oscillospirales > Acutalibacteraceae > UBA737. The sequence continues at coordinate 31,681 of JAZQYL010000028.1, forward strand.
ATTTTTTTATTCTGATGTTCAAAGGCAGAGTTTAAAGGGTATAGAACTTGCGTTTTATGTTTCTATAGCGATTTTTGCTTTTTGTTTTAATGTTTATAGAATTTTGATTGGGTTATGATTCCAAAATGGATTTATAATATATAATTTAAAAAGGGGAATTTAAAATGGATTCACAAAAAGTTGACATGTTTGTAATGACAAATCAAAAATATCTTCCTGCGGAAAAAATAGTATTTTTAAAGCAGAAACTGGCAGATGCAGATGACAATAAATTTGCGTTAGCATCTTCGGTTGAATTTAAAGATCCAACAACAATACTGCTTGTTTCATTGTTTTTGGGAACTTTAGGAGTAGACCGTTTTATGCTTGGAGAAACAGGAATGGGAATATTAAAACTCCTAACTGGTGGTTTGTGCGGCATATTGACAATTATTGATTGGTTTTCAGTACAAAAGAAGGCAAAGGAATTAAATTATAATAATTTAATGTTGGTGCTGTAATAAAGTAATAAATCCCCGAAATTTTTCGGGGATTTTTTTTGCGAGTATTATTGACTGTGAAAAAAGTTTGTACTATAATTGTGTCAAATAATAATGAAATTCATCGAACAGGAGGATGAAACGTATGATCAAAAAGTATTTAAACCGTCTTTTTATAGACGGGCTTTCCGGAATGGCGTCGGGACTGTTTGCTACGTTGATTATTGGCACAATTATTGCACAAGTTGGCAATATTATAGGAGGTACAGTAGGCGGATATTTAATAACTGTGGGCGGTTTTGCCAAAACAATTACCGGCGCGGGCATTGGCATTGGTGTGGCATGTAAATTAAAAACTTCACCACTAGTTACGGTTTCCGCTGCGGTTGTCGGTTTTATGGGAGCGTTTCCTAATATGGATACCGAAAGCTTTGTGATGGGTAGACCCGGTGAACCATTAGGTGCGTTTGTAGCGGCTTTTGTTGCGATAGAAATTGGCTCTTTGGTTTCGGGCAAAACAAAGGTAGATATCATCGTAACACCGTTAGCCTCTGTTTTGACTGGTAGCGCAATAGCCTTTGTTGTGGGACCGCCTGTTTCAAAATTTATGGGTTGGATAGGTTCGCTTATAAATTTCGGTGTTGAACAGCAACCATTTTTGTGCGGAATAATCGTTTCGGTTATCATGGGTATTTGTCTTACCCTGCCGATATCCTCTGCGGCGATTGGCGTTTCACTTAAACTTTCGGGACTTGCGGCCGGCGCCGCTGTTGTGGGTTGTTGCTGTAATATGATTGGTTTTGCGGTTGCATCTTATCGTGACAATAAATTTTCCGGTTTGATTTCACAGGGTATCGGCACATCTATGCTTCAGATGCCTAATATAGTTAAAAAACCTATTATATGGTTGCCTGCTATTTTATCAAGTGCAATACTGGGACCTGTTTCTACCGTTGTTTTAAAAATGGTAAGTACCCCTACGGGTTCGGGTATGGGCACCGCCGGATTGGTAGGTCCTTTTGAAACGTATACTGCAATGGTTGAAAACGGATGTGAACCTATAGTTGTGATTTTAGAAATTGCAATCATGCATTTTGTTTTACCGGCTGTTTTGGCTTTGGGTGTTTGCGAGATAATGCGCAAACTAAAGTGGATAAAATCGGGAGATATGAGGCTTGAAAAACAATGACTAAAAAAGAAAAAGCGTACAAGGCCGTAGAAGCGCTTGAAAAACTGTATCCCGATGCGATTTGCTCGCTAAATTACAGTGATGCGTTTCAATTACTGATTGCAACACGACTTTCGGCGCAGTGCACCGATGCTAGAGTTAATATGGTAACTCCTACACTTTTTGAAAAGTATCCCGATGCCAAGAGTATGGCGTTAGCACCTGTAGAAAGTGTGGAAGAGCTTATAAAAACCTGTGGTCTTTATAAAACAAAGGCGCGTGATCTTGTGGGCATCGGTAAAATGTTGCTGAGTGATTTTGATGGAGTTGTGCCTGATAGTATAGAAAAACTTATAAAGCTTCCGGGTGTCGGAAGAAAAACTGCCAATCTTGTATGCGGTGATGTTTATGGCAAGCCTGCTATTGTTGCCGACACTCATTTTATCAGGCTATGTAATCGTTTGGGTTTTGTAAACACAAAGGACCCGTTAAAGGTTGAAAATGCTATGCGAAAACTCTTGCCGCCCGATAAATCTAATGATTTTTGTCACCGAAGTGTGCTTTTTGGTCGAGATATATGCACTGCTCGAAAAGCCTATTGTGAGCGCTGCCCGATGAGTGAATTTTGTACATCTAATAAAAGCAAGTAAATTTTTAGCAGATAGCAATTGCTATCTGCTTTTTTTTGTGATACAATACAAAAAAAGTTCTTAAAGGTGATATTATGAGTTTTAAGACACAGGTTTACAATTTGATGAAGGATTGGTGTGACGAGCTTTTAAAGACCCAACTTTCTATGTCGGACCCGTTACTTGACGGTGCGATTTTATGTCCGGGTTGTGCGGTTGTACACGGCAGATGCGCCGATATGGTTTTGCCGCTTGTTCTTTTATACCGTGATACGGGTGATGAAAAATATTTAACTGCGGCTAAAAAGTTGATTGACTGGACAGAATACAATCTGCTTTCGGAGAATAAAGATTATCGTAATGACCTTGCCAATCGATGGAAGGGCACAAATATTTTCACCTGTCTTATGCTCGGTGAAACCTTACATAGATTTCGCGATGTTTTAGACAAAGCAACATTTGAAAAATGGGATAAAATATTTCGCGAACGAGCTACCGCTGCTATCGGATTTTGCGAAAAAGTAGTCCCACACATAAATTATAATGCAGGAGCGGCGGCTATGTTTGCCTTTGCTTATAATTACACAGGCGAGCAAAAGTTTTTAGAGCAAGCTCAAAAACAAGAAGAATTTTGCCGTGCGCATTTTGACGAACAGGGGCTTTTTTTTGGTGAGGGTAAACCGCTTGACGGTACTACGGAAAAAGGTTGTCATTTTATAGATATGGGTTATAACCTTGAAGAATCAATTCCGCTTTTGGTATTACATGCGCTTTGGATGAACGATTCCGAAAAACTTAAGTTTTATACCGACCGCGCGATAGATCATTTGGGATTTTTGTTGCCCGATGGTGCTATTGACAATAGCTGGGGTACTCGTCAAAACAAGTGGACATACTGGGGCAGTCGCACTAGTGACGGTATGCATGAGGGATTTGTTCATATAGCAAAAGATAACCCGGTTATAGCGAAGGCGGTTAGACGCAATATAGAACTTTTGGAAGCTTGCACGGTTGACGGCAGACTTTATGGCGGTCTTATGTATCATAGTGCAAACGAACCTGCTTGCATTCACCATGCGTTTGATAAGGTTAAATCGCTTGCGATATTGTATCTTGAAATGGGTGATGAATACGAATCTTGCCTTGAAGTCGAGCTGCCCCGTGAGCGTGACGGTGTGAAGTCATATCAAAATGGTTATCTCTATACCATTACAAAAGGCGATTTTATTGCAACGGTAAACGCTTGTGACACACACATTTATCCTTCTTGTGAAACAGGCGGCGGAGCGATCAGCATGCTTTGGAACAAGGGTTACGGCGCTGTTATGGCAGCTACTATGTACCGCTTTGTAACTACCGAGCCTATGAATATGCAAATTGTGCGTCATGTTGACAATGAAATTTGCAACACAGCAAGACTTGGCTTGTCTGATACTGACAAGACTGTTGAATTATCACAACAAGATTATACAATTACCGCTTCAAGTGTGAAAAGCGGTTTTGAAATCAAATATGACTTTTTAGAAGATTCGGTTAATATAAGTATTTTGTCAAGTAAAGACGGTGAATATGTTTTGCCGATTGTAAGCAAATTGGGTGATGGCGTAGAGCTTTTGGAAAATGAAGTAGTATTTAATAATATGCTGTCTGTATCTTTTGATAGTGAATATACCATTGACCCTGCGGACGAAAAACGTCATTTCCATCCTGTTGGTGGTTTTCAGTACAAGCATATAACCATGCCTGTTTATGCAAACCAAAAGTTGAATATTACTATCAAAACAATAAAATAAAAATGCGCGAGACGAAGCCTATTGGTTTCGTCTCGCTTTTCTTCGTACTCTATTTATATGTCGTTCAAAATTTCCGCTCTCTATAAATTCGGCAAGAATTAACTGATTAAACGGCGGTACACTGCAATTGTAAAATCCAACACTTTCCGCGTATAAAGGTATCATGTTTTCAGGAATTATCATATATGCAATTCTTATAGAGGGTGATACAGTTTTTGAAAAGGTATTAATATATATGACGTTGTTGCCGTTTGATAATGAAAATACGGTTTCTTCAGCTTTTTTAAGCAAGGTGAATTCCGATTCATAGTCGTCTTCAACAATTATTTTATTAGAATTTTTTACCCAATCAATGTATTCGCGTTTTTTTGATGCGCTTGCACTAATGTGGCTGGGATAACTACGGTAAGGGGTTATATGTAGAACACTTGCGGGTGTTTTTTGCAAATGTTCGCTCGAAATACCATCATTTAAAAGCGGTAAAAACAAAGTTTTTACTCCGTTAGCGCGGTAAACCTTGGCGATTTTCGGATAAGATGGATATTCAAGAGCGTATATGCGATTTTTACCGAGCATTTGTACGATAAGTCCGTAAAGATATTCACTACCTGCACCGATTATAATTTGCTCTTGTTTTACACTAATTCCGCGACTGCGTTTAAGATAGTTACAAATGGCGTTTTTTAGTTCATCGCAACCGCTGCTATGACTTGTGCTAAAAATATCTTCGCCGTATTGGCTTAAAACCTTTCTTGCGGTTTTCGCATAGGTCGAAAACGGGAAATTGTTATTGTGAACGATGGTGTGTGTGCGCGAGGGAAGAGTGTCTTGCTTGGTGGTGGATATGAAGGTGCTGTCGGGATTGAAACAAACAAAATAGCCGCTTCGCTCGCGAGAGTCGATATACCCCTCATCGCAAAGCAGGGAATATGCGTGCTCAACGGTGATTACGCTTATCCCAAGCTCTTCAGATAAAATTCGTTTTGACGGGAGCTTGGAGTTAAATGGATATACGTTATTTATAATATCGTTTTTTATTTGCTCATAAAGTTGTAAATACGCCTTTCCTTTAACCTTATCAATAATATATTTCATCTGGTCTTATAAAATTCTCCTATTTTGAATATTTTAATATTACCAAAACTATTATATACTCACTTAAAATAAAATACAAGGAGTTTTTGTATTATGCAAAAAAGAGTAGCAGCAATTCACGATATTTCATGCTTTGGTAAGTGCTCGCTTACGGTAGCGCTTCCTATAATTTCGGCAGCGGGTATTGAGTGCGCAGGTATTCCAACGGCGATACTTTCCACGCATACGGGCGGATTTTCGGATTATACCTTCCGTGATCTTACCGATGACATTGTGCCGGTTGCAAAGCATTGGAAAAAAGAAGGACTTACCTTCGACGCAGTTTACACGGGATATCTTGGTTCGGTAGAGCAAATTGACCTTGTTTGTAGTGCGATTGATACCTTTGGCACAAGTGATACAATGCTTATAGTTGATCCTGTTATGGCGGATCACGGTAAGCTTTATGGCGGTTTCCCCGAAAACTTCCCAAAAGAAATGACGCGCCTTTGTGCTAAGGCTGACATAATAACCCCCAATATTACCGAAGCGGCATTTATGACCGATATGCCATATTGCGAAGCACCTCATACCGAGGAGTATATAAAAGGTCTGCTTAACGGATTGCGTAAAATAACCAATGCTAAAATAGTGCTTACCGGTGTTTGCTATGAATTAGGCGAAATCGGCGCCGCGTGTCTTGCAGGTGACAAATTAGAATATATTTTCACACCGCAGGTAGATGCTATGTATCACGGTACGGGTGATGTGTTTGCAAGCACCCTTACTTGTGGATTAATGTTGGGTAAATCGCTTTCCGAATCGACGCTTATTGCGGCAAAGTATACAGCGGCTTGTATAAAACGCACCAAAGAAAATCATCCGACCATAAAGTACGGCGTTAATTTTGAAGCCGAGATACCAAATCTTTTAAAACTGCTAAAATTAATATAATTATCATAAACAAAAAAACTCTCTCATATAATTAATCAAGTCCTTTTAAGGTGGTTAATGTATGAGAGAGTTTTCTGATGATAGAGCTGTTGTGTTGGGTGAGTATATAATAGATACAGGTGCTACCGTAAGAGCTACGGCAAAGGTTTTTAAAATAAGTAAATCGACGGTACATAAGGATGTAACCGAGCGACTTTTCAATATCAATCGTGAACTTTATCGTAGAGTGGATGAAGTTTTGCAAAAAAATAAAAGTGAGCGTCATATTCGTGGCGGCCTTGCTACGCGTAGAAAATATAAAGGTGAATAAATATATAAATGTAAAAAACAACATTATACACACAAGTTGATTTCTTTGTTTGTCCGTATTTCAAAGATTTTTCCACACAATTGGCATCATTTTGGTGGAAAAATCTTTGTTTTTGTTGACATTTTCTTGTTTTTAGTGGTTTTGGTATTGACTTTTGTGTGGTTTTGGTGTAAAATACTAATAACTAGTAAAGTGAGGTATTGTCTATGCCATACACATATACAAAAAACATTGAAAAATCACCGCGAATAGCGCGACTTATCGACCATCTTTATGAAAAGATGCCGGAAATTGAGGCTGACCGCGCAGTGCTTATAACCGAAAGCTACAAGCAGACCGAGGGGCAACCCATAATTTTGCGCAGAGCGAAAGCCTTTGCTCATATACTTGAGCATTTACCGATTACAATTCGCCCGGAAGAGCTTATTGTAGGTAGTAACTCAAAGGCTCCGCGTGGTTGTCAGGTCTTCCCCGAGTATTCTTATGAATGGTTAGAGGCTGAATTTGACACAGTTGCAACTCGAAGTGCAGACCCTTTCTATATTTCGGAAGAAACCAAGGACAAGCTAAGAGAGGTTTATCCTTATTGGAAGGGTAAAACCACAAGTGAATTGGCAACAGCCTTTATGTCTCCCGAAGCGCTTTGTGCTATTGAACACAACATATTTACTGTGGGCAACTACTTTTACAACGGAATTGGTCATTTTACCGTAGACTACGGTAAGGTCTTGGAAAAGGGATATAAGGGTATTATTGCCGAGGCAAAGGAAGCGTTAAAATCGCTTGATGTATCGGATGCCGATTATGCTTCTCGCAGTGCTTTTTTACAGGCGGTAATAATAAGTTGTGATGCGGTTATAAATTACGCCGACCGATATGCTACCCTTGCAAAAGAAATGGCTGCTACCGAGCATGATGCAAATCGTCGACAAGAACTTCTTAAAATAGCTCAAAATTGCGCACGAGTACCACGCTATGGTGCCGAAAGTTTTTATGAAGCTTGCCAATCTTTCTGGTTTGTTCAAATGCTTTTACAGGTTGAATCAAGCGGACACTCAATTTCTCCAGGAAGATTTGACCAATATATGAATCCGTATTTTGAAAAAGATTTTGAAAGCGGTAAAATAACACGTGAATTTGCGCAAGAGCTCGTTGACTGCATATGGGTAAAATTAAACGATTTAAACAAGGTTCGTGATGCGGCGTCGGCAGAAGGCTTTGCGGGATACAGTTTGTTCCAAAACCTTATTGCGGGTGGACAGGATAAGCACGGTAATGATGCTACTAACGATGTTTCGTTTATGTGCATTAACGCAACGCTACATGTCATGCTTCCTATGCCTTCTTTCTCGGTTCGTGTTTGGAACGGTAGTCCGCATGAATTTTTACTTCGCGCGGCCGAGGTAACCCGAACGGGTGTAGGTTTGCCAGCTTACTATAATGATGAAGTGATTATTCCTTCCTTGATGAGTCGTGGTGTTACACTGCAAGATGCCCGTAACTACAACATAATCGGTTGTGTTGAGCCTCAGGCTCCGGCAAAGACAGACGGTTGGCACGATGCGGCATTCTTTAATATGTGTCGTCCGCTTGAACTTGTTTTTTCAAACGGTGTTGACAAGGGCGTGCAGGTAGGCCCTAAAACGGGAGAATTACACGAATTCACTACTTTTGAGAAATTCTATGATGCTTATAAGGCTCAGATGAACTATTTTATAAAACTGCTTGTAAATGCAGACAATGCAATCGACTTAGCGCACGCAAGACGTTGTCCGCTTCCGTTCCAATCTTGTATGATAGAGGATTGTATCGGTCGCGGTAAGAGTTTGCAAGAGGGTGGTGCGGTTTATAACTTTACCGGTCCTCAGGGCTTTGGTATAGCAAATATGACCGATGCTCTTTTGGCGGTTAAAGAATTGGTTTACGATAAAAAGGTATTAAAGCTTTGCGAACTCAAAGCTGCGCTTGACAATAACTTTGGCCTTGATATGGATGCGGCTACTGCCGAACGACTTACTAAAACTGTTGCACAAAAATTGGTATCCGACGGTAAAACCTTAACTCCTGAAGATATTAAGTCTATTTATCTTGCGGTGTCTAAAAATCCGGCATCGGATGAAGATAAAAAACGATATAGCCAAATACTTGAGCAAATACAAGAATTGCCGAAATACGGCAATGACTTGTCTGATGTTGACGCATTTGCTCGCGATGTGGCGTATACATATACAAAACCGTTAGAACAATATAAAAACCCACGCGGCGGTGTCTTCCAAGCAGGACTTTATCCTGTGTCGGCTAACGTGCCTTTGGGTGCACAAACAGGGGCTACGCCCGATGGCAGAGCGGCATTCACACCAATTGCTGACGGTGTTGGTCCTGCGGCGGGAAGAGATATTAAAGGTCCTACCGCCTCGGCAAATTCGGTAGCTAAGTTAGATCATTTTATTGCTTCGAACGGTACGTTGTTTAATATGAAGTTCCATCCAAGCGCGTTGGCAGGTCCGGGCGGACTTGAAAGCTTTGTGGCTTTAGTGCGGGGCTTCTTCGACCAAAAAGGTATGCATATGCAGTTTAACGTTGTAAGTCGCGAAACGCTTCGCGACGCGCAACAAAATCCGGAAAAATACAAATCTTTGGTTGTTCGTGTTGCCGGATACAGCGCATTATTTACAACCCTTTCGCGTTCGTTACAGGATGATATTATCGCTCGTACCGAGCAGGGAGGTTTCTAATTATGGATAACCTCGCTGTAATGGGAAGAATCTTTGATATACAGCGTTTTTCCACCCATGACGGACCCGGAATCAGAACAATAGTTTTTTTAAAAGGATGTGCACTTAGGTGTCGTTGGTGTTGCAATCCGGAATCACAGTCTTATGAGATCGAAACAATGATGCAGGCCGGTAAACCCAAGGTCATGGGAAGGGACGTTTCGGTCGCTGAGGTTTTAAGCGAGGTTTTGCAAGATCGACCTTATTATAATCGTTCTGGTGGTGGAGTTACACTTTCGGGTGGCGAGAGTCTTTTGCAACCTGAATTTGCGGTAGCGCTACTTAAAGCTTGCAAGGATAATGGTATAAACACTGCAATAGAAACAACAGGTTTTGCAAAGCCTGATGTTATAGAAAGATTTTTGCCCTATCTTGATACCGTGCTTATGGATATTAAGCACATTAATTCGGATAAACATAAAGAATTTACAACGCAAAGCAACGAGAGAATTCTTGAAAATGCCAAGTTAATTGCAAGTAAGGCAAAAAAACTTGTTATTCGCGTTCCGGTAATCCCTACGTTTAACGATACGATTGCCGAAATTGCCGAGATTTCTGCCTTTGCTGCAACGCTGCCGAATGTGAACGAAATACATTTGCTGCCGTATCATAATATGGGACGTGATAAATACACGGGTCTTGGCCGTGAATACGGTATGGGGGATATAAAATCCCCGACAAATGAATTGATGGAAGTGCTTAAGCAAACTGTCGAACAGTTTGGCCTTAAAGCACAAATAGGAGGTTAGATATGCAATTTGATAACGATAAAACTCGTATTATACAAGAACTTGTTCCGGGCAAACAGATAACCCTGGCGCATATAATTGCAAATCCTGACGATATACTTTATAAAAAACTTGGCCTTGATCCTGCGGCTGATCATAAGGGCGCTATTGGTATAATTACTGTTTCTCCAAGTGAAACGGCAATCATAGCGGGCGATATTGCTATTAAGGCGTCGGGTGCAGAGCTCGGGTTTGTAGATCGCTTTAGCGGTACGGTAATTCTTACGGGTACTGTATCTGAGGTGGAAGCTTCTCTCTTGGCAATAACCGACTATGTTCAAAACAAACTTGGATTTACGGTTTGCGAAGTGACCAAGACCTGATGAAAAAACTTATACTGATAGGACGTAGCGGCGTTGGAAAAACAACGCTTACGCAAGCGCTTAAGGGCGAAAAGGTCGAATATCAAAAAACACAGTACATAGATTACGGAGATTTTTTGATAGATACCCCGGGTGAATATGCCGAAAATCACGATCTTGGAGCTGCGCTTTGTCTTTACGCTTACGAGGCCGACGTGGTTGCTCTGCTAATAGCCGCCGACGAGCAGTATTCGCTATTTCCTCCCAATATTACTTGTATGGTAAATCGTGAGGTAATAGGAATAGTTACAAAGTGTGATAAAGCCGATTCTTCAAAAGCGGAAAAATGGTTAAGGATTTCGGGATGTGAAACGGTATATAAGGTTGATTCTAAAACCGGAAAAGGCATAAACAAAGTTCTTAATCACCTCAAAAACCACAAAAAACAATAAGAATTACGCAAAAAACAACTTTTTTTATGTTGACTTTACCGCACTTGTGTGGTATTATAAAATAAACAAAATGCAAAATTTTAAAAATAAGGAGACATTATCATGGTAAACGAGTATGAAATCAAAAAACAAATATGCGACATCGGTAAGCGTATTTACGACAAGGGAATGGTTGCTGCTAACGATGGCAACATCTCTGTAAAGCTTAACGATAACGAATTTCTTTGCACACCTACAGGTGTTAGTAAGGGCTTTATGACCCCTGAATACATTTGTAAGGTTGACCGCGACGGTAAGGTTATTCAGGCAAACAAAGGCTTTAAGCCATCTTCGGAAATTAAAATGCACATGCGTGTGTACAAAGAGCGTCCGGACGTAAACTCGGTTGTTCACGCTCATCCTATGTATGCAACAGGCTTTGCTATTGCAGGCATTCCGCTAACACAGCCAATTATGCCTGAGGCAGTTATCGCTCTTGGTTGCGTTCCGATCGCTGAATATGGTACACCATCTACCGAAGAAATTCCGGATGCAGTTTCAAAGTATTTGCAGTCATTTGACGCAGTTCTTCTTGAAAACCACGGTGCGCTTACATTCTCTGATTCGCTTCTTGCAGCATATCACAAGATGGAATCTGTAGAATTTTATGCAAAACTTCTTTATATCTCCAAGCAACTTGGTGGCGCTAAAGAACTTTCAGAGTCTCAAGTACAGCGTCTTTATGAAATCCGTCGTCAATTTGGTCTTAAGGGCAAGCATCCTGCAGACCTTTGTCCAAACGCAAAAGCAGGTCAACCTAGCTGCCATGGTTGCGGTGGTAATTGCACATGCGGTAAGGGCGACGCTGACATGGTTGCTGAAATCACAAAGCGCGTGCTTGCACAACTTGGTAAATAATTATGAATGAGCAGGCCATGCAATCCATTGTAGATGCAGTGGTAAGCAAAATAAAACCTTCTAAGGATATAACGCTCGATGCAGCGCAGCGTCTTGCCGCAAAGGTAAGGGCTAAGGCTGAACAAATGGGTGTTAAGGCGGTCGTTGCAATATCCAACAAAGCCGCTCATCCGGTTTTGGTGGAAAGCATGGACGACGCATATATTGCAAGCTATGATATAGCGGTGCAAAAGGCATTTACGGTAGTTTCACTGAAAATGTCCACGAGCGCATTAAAACCTCTTGCTCAACCAGGCGGTTCGCTTTACGGAATACAATTTACAAATTCCGGCAAAATCGTTGTTTTTGGTGGGGGCGAGCCACTGAAAAATGGCGATGGCGAAATAATAGGAGGTATTGGTGTAAGCGGAGGCAGCGAGGATCAAGACAGTAAACTTGCGGCCTACGGTAAAGAAATATTTGAGAAAGGACAGTATCTATAATGGATATAAATTCTTCCAACATAGAGCAGATAGTACGTCAAGTGCTTAACAGCATGAATGGTGCTGCAGCGCCTGCACCTGCAGTTAGCGGCGCAGTTCCTGCAACAGCGCGTGTGGCAATGCTTACAGGACTTGAAAAAATCGAAATCAGAGAATATCCAATGCCACAAGTTGGCGATGATGATGTTTTGGTTAAGGTTGAAGGCTGCGGCGTTTGCGGTACTGATGCTCACGAATACAAACGTGACCCGTTTGGTCTTATTCCTGTAGCGCTTGGTCATGAGGGTACAGGCGAAATCGTAAAAATGGGCAAAAACGTTAAGGTTGACTCGGCAGGCAAACCTCTTAATATAGGTGATAAGGTTGTTACCTGTATGATATTTAAGGATAACCCTGATATTACAATGTATGACCTTAATAAACAAAACGTTGGTGGCGCCGATGTTTACGGCTTGCTTCCCGATGATGATGTTCATCTAAACGGTTGGTTTAGCGATTACATATTAGTTCGCGGCGGTTCTACAATATTTAACGTAAGCGATCTCGACCTTGATTCCAGAATTCTTATCGAGCCGTGCGCAGTTTTGATTCACGCTGTAGAGCGCGCAAAAACGACTGGCATACTTCGTTTTAACAGCCGTGTTGTAGTACAAGGTTGCGGACCCATCGGTCTTATTTGTATTGCCGTTCTTCGCACAATGGGTATTGAAAACATTGTTGCGGTTGATGGTGAAGACAAGCGTCTTAACTTTGCGCGTGAAATGGGAGCTAACGAGGTAGTAAACTTTAAGAATTATAAGGGCGCTGAGGCTCTTGCTGAGGGCGTTAAGGATGCTTTTGGCGGTTATCTTGCTGATTTTGCGTTCCAATGCACAGGCTCACCTGTAGCTCACAGTAACATTTATAAGTTTATTCGTAACGGCGGTGGTCTTTGCGAACTTGGGTTCTTTATCAATGGTGGCGATGCTACAATTAACCCGCATTTTGATATTTGTTCAAAAGAAATCACAACTGTTGGTTCTTGGGTGTATACCCTTCGCGATTATGCTACTACGTTTGATTTCTTAAAACGCGCTAAGGGAATAGGCCTTCCTATTGAAAAACTTATTACTCACAAATATTCTCTTGATGATATTGACGAGGCATTTAAGACCAATCTTAAAATGGAAGGTCTTAAAATTGCGGTTGTTAATAAATAAGGAGAAAGCTTATGGGTAAGGCAACTGGTATTTTAGAGGTGTTCGGTCTTGTTGCAGCTTTTGTAGCTTGCGACGCAGGTTGTAAGGCGGCTGACGTAACTGTCGAAAATTTTGACAAAAACAAGCCCGGCAATGCAGATGAATTAGATGTTCCGCTAATTGTGGCGATTAAATTTCGCGGTTCGGTAGATGCGGTTGAGGCCGCTATGGATGCTGCTAAAATTGCAGCAGAAGGTGTAAGCGGTGTGGTAGCAAGTCACATTATTACACGAACCGAAGAAGATACGGAACCAATGTTAAAGCTTAACGCCTTTGACAAAAATTAAAATTATTTATCAAAACATTTTTTGGAGGATACAAAAATGAAAGAAGCACTTGGTATGGTAGAAACCCGCGGTCTTACAGCTGCTATTGAAGCTGCTGATGCAATGGTAAAGGCTGCAGAAGTAACACTAATCGGCACAGAAAAAATCGGATCAGGTCTTGTATCTGTTATGGTACGCGGTGACGTAGGCGCTGTTAAGGCTGCCGTAGAAGCAGGCTCAGCAAATGCATCACGCCTTGGTGAACTCGTGGCAGTTCACGTAATCCCAAGACCACACGCTGATGTGGAAAAAATACTCCCAAAATTCTAATTTGAGGTAATTACTTATGAAGTCTATCGGACTTATAGAGGTTTCGGGCGTGACCGCTGCTGTTGATTGTCTTGATATTATGTGCAAATCGGCAGATGTTGAGTTCGTAACCTGGGAGCGCAAGCTTGGTGGACGCTTGGTGACCGTTGTGGTTGAAGGACAGGTCTCGGCAGTTACTGCTGCGGTGGAAAATGCTGTGGCAAACGCCATTAAAAAACCTGTAGCACATGCGGTTATTGCAAGTCCTCACGAAGAGGTTAAACGTCTTCTTGAACTTAGCGCATCTCGTATGAAAAAGAAAGAAGGAACTAAATAATGGCTGCTTCTAAAACTACAAGCAGTAAATCTGCTGCTAAAAAAACAACAACTACCAAAACTTCAACAACTAAAAAGGCGGTTGAAGCAAAGGTAGAGTCTAAACCTGAGGTAAAGGAGGTAACACGCATGGCACTTGAAGCATTAGGTATGGTAGAAACCCGTGGTCTTGTAGCTGCGATCGAAGCTGCAGACGCAATGGTAAAGGCTGCAAACGTAGAGCTTATCGGTACAGAAAAGATCGGTTCGGGTCTTGTATCTGTAATGGTACGCGGTGATGTAGGCGCTGTTAAGGCTGCTGTAGAAGCAGGCTCATCTTCAGCCGGTTCTTTAGGTGAGGTTATCGCAACACACGTAATCCCAAGACCTCACAATGATGTGGAGAAAATTCTTCCCGCACTCAAGTAATTTAGTTTTTAAATTTTATTTAAAATAAAAAATAATCAGGAGGAAACAAAAATGGCACTTGAAGCATTAGGTATGGTAGAAACCCGTGGTCTTGTAGCTGCAATTGAAGCTGCAGACGCAATGGTAAAGGCTGCAAACGTAGAGCTTATCGGTACAGAAAAGATCGGTTCAGGTCTTGTATCTGTAATGGTACGTGGCGACGTAGGCGCTGTTAAGGCTGCTGTAGAAGCCGGTTCTTCATCCGCAGGTTCTTTGGGCGAAGTTATCGCAACACACGTAATCCCAAGACCTCACGGCGATGTAGAAAAGATTCTTCCCACACTCAAGTAATTATTTTCTTTAGGGGGAGGAGTCCTCTCCTCCCCAAAGCATCCTTTTTAAAAATCAATCAGAAGGGATTGTAACTAATAATGTTAGTTGGAAAAGTAGTAGGAACAATAGTTTCTACCCGTAAAAATGAAAAACTGGTTGGCTCTAAATTTATGGTTATCGAGCCAATCGAAAAGCTTGGAGACCCCAATGCTAAATTTGTAGCAATAGACAACGTAGGCGCAGGTATCGGCGAGGTTGTGTTAGTAGCAACCGGTTCTGCCGCAAGAATAGGCTGCGATATGCAGACTGCACCTGTAGATGCTGCTATTGTTGGTATTGTTGATAACGGAATAGGTTTACCGGAGTTATAATAAATGAATCTTAAAGACCTACAGGGCATTTTAAGAGATAATGGTATCGTTGGCGCAGGCGGCGCAGGTTTCCCAACCTATGCAAAGCTGAGCGAGGCGGCCGATACTGTTATACTTAACTGCGCGGAGTGTGAACCGCTTCTTAAATTGCATCGTCAGGTGCTGGAAACACACCCGCAGGAAATTTTTGAAGCCCTAGATTTAATCTCGAAAACAGTAAACGCTAAAAGGATATGCGTTGCGCTCAAAAAGTCTTATCAAGAGACTGCCGATGCAATCGCACCCTTTATAGAGTTTTTTCCTAATATAGAAATTTGTCGTCTGGATGATGTGTATCCCGCCGGTGACGAGGTAATTCTTACCTATGAAGTGACCGGTCGTATTGTACCACCGGGTGATATACCGCTATCGGTTGGTGTTATGGTGCTTAATGTTGAAACGGTTTATAATCTTTACCGTGCAATGAACGGTCGCCCCGTAACACGTAAATACGTAACTATAGCAGGCGAGGTGCAAAACCCTGTTACCGTACGTGTGCCTATAGGTATTACGGTGGGTGAAATACTTGCTTTAGCAGGGGGTATTACTACCGAAAATCCTGCGTATATCATAGGCGGTCCAATGATGGGAACACTCGGTTCAAAAGCAAATATAGTAACCAAAACAACCAATGCTGTTTTGGTGCTTCCAAGTGATCATTCGCTTATTAAAAGACGACAATCAAAGACTTTTATAGATATGAAACGTGCTATGGCGGCTTGTTGTCAGTGCAGTTATTGTACAAGCCTTTGTTCGCGTAATCTTATTGGTCATCCTATAAACCCGTCAGAGTTTATGCGTGTCGCATCTAACGGTATTACAAACGATGCCGTTCCGTATATAAACGCTATGTACTGTTCGGGTTGCGGTCTTTGTGAGCAATATTCATGCGTGCAAAATTTGTCACCTAGAATGCTTCTTGCGGCTTGCAAAACCGAACTTCGAAAAGCAGGGGTAAAACCTGAATTCGAAAAATCAAACTTGGTTATAAATCCAAATCGTCCGCTTCGTCAGGTTCCTATGGAAAGACTTACAAGCCGAATTGGACTTAAAAAATATAATAAGGCAGCGCCTATAATCGAGGCGACTCCAAACTTCAAAAAGGTAACGGTTTTGCTAAGCCAGCACGTAGGAGCACCCAGTGTTCCGGTGGTAAAAAAAGGTGATATGGTTACCGAAAAGCAGTTAATTGCAAAAGCCGGTGACGGATTGAGCGTTGCGCTTCATTCTCCTGTGAATGGTGTTGTAACCGCAATTGGAAAAACTGCAATAATTATTCAGAAACAATAGGTGTAAAAAATGAAAAAAGCACTTGCAATGGTTGAATACAAAACCGTATCTTCCGGTATGCGCGCGGCTGATATAATGGTAAAAACCGCCGAGGTTGAGGTTATAGAGGCTACTACCGTGTGTCCGGGTAAATATATGGTGTTAATATCCGGTGAACTTAGCGCTGTACGTGCTTCGGTAGATGCTGCCGCAGCTAAAATGCCCGATATGTTGATAGATAAATTTGTGCTAGGTAATCCGCACGAAAGTATATTTACGGCGCTTTATGGCACGTCAGATATTGGCAGTCCAAACGCTTTGGGCGTGCTTGAAACCTTTTCATCCTGCGCAGCAATAGTTGCCGCTGATATAGCCGCCAAAACCTCATTGGTAGAACTTATTGAACTTCGTCTTTCACGTGGTATGTGTGGTAAATCATATCTCTTGCTTACGGGTGAAATTGCTGCTGTTGATGCGGCAATCGAGCGCGCTAAGCAGGGCGCGGGCGAAGTTGGAATGTTCCTTGATTCGGCCGTTATACCGCATCCGGATGAAAAAATGTGGCAAAGTATACTGTAAATTAAAATTTTAGAAAGAGAGAACTGTTTAAATGCTCGCAATAGAACGACGTAATGCAATTCTTTCCAAACTTTATTTAGATGGCAAGGTTATTGTTTCTGAGTTAAGTCAGGAGTTTGATGTTACCGAGGAAACAATCCGCCGAGACCTTGAAAAGTTAGATCGTGAAGGTCTCGTTAAAAAAAGTTATGGTGGCGCGGTACTCGTGCAAAACTTTAGTACCGACCTGCCGCATAGTGTTAGAAAAAGAGCAAATGTAGAGGCAAAACAAAAAATCGCTGAAAAAATAAGCAGTATGTTTCGTGATGGAGACTGCATTATGATTGATGCAAGCTCAACGGCACTTTTGCTTCTTAATTACATAAAAAATCTTAAAAATATTACCCTTATTACCAATTCGGTTGAAGCGCTTATAGAGCTTTCTGATAAAGACGATTGGAATGTTTTCTCGACTGGAGGAAAGTTAAAAAAAGGTTCACTTTCTTTGGTGGGTCCGTCGGCTGAAAAAACAATACGCGCATTTCATGTTGATTATGCCGTTTGTTCTTCAAAGGGTATTGACATTGGACGAGGAATTACCGATTCTAATGAAAAGGATTCCGAAATGAAGCAGGCTATATTTGATTCTGCAGAAACTAAAATATTGGTAGTAGATTCCAGTAAATTTGATAAAATCTCTTTAATTAAGGTTGGCGATGTTACCGATGTTGATATCGTTGCAACCGATTCCGAGCCAAGCGCTAATTGGCAAGAATATTTAAAGACTAAAAACGTTGATTTAATATATTGATTGTAACTTTTACAAGGAGTGATTATATATGGCAAGAAATCTTACCGAAGCTGAAATCCGTGAGGTTGTAAGTCAGGTACTAAACCAGGTAACTGCAGCGCCTACTGCATCTTTTGACAGTACACAGTACGCGGGCAAAAAGTTTGTAGGTGTATTTGATGATATGAACGATGCTATTGCTGCAGCGCAGGTAGCTTACAAGGCGGTACGCGCTATGTCTGTAGAAAAACGAGAGCAGCTTATTACCGAGATTCGTCGCCTTACACGCGTTGAAGCGCATATTATGGCGGAAATCGGTGTTAAAGAAACAGGCATGGGTAGGGTAGATCACAAAACTGCAAAACATATGCTTGTTGCCGATAAAACTCCTGGCACAGAGGATATTGTTTCAGCTGCAAAAACAGGCGACTACGGTTTAACACTCGTCGAAATGGCTCCCTTTGGTGTTGTTGGCGCAATTACTCCTAGTACCAACCCGAGCGAAACCGTAATTTGCAACAGTATCGGTATGATAGCCGCAGGTAACGGCGTTGTATTTAATCCGCATCCAAATGCTATTGCAACATCAAACTATGCGGTTGACCTTGTAAACCGCGCAAGCAAGGCTATGGGCGGTCCTGAAATTTTGGTTTGTTCTATGAAAAAACCAACCTTAGAATCAGCTGCAATAATGCAGTCGCATCCGCTTATTCGTCTTCTTGTTTGCACAGGAGGTCCCGGTGTTGTAAAGGCAGTGCTTTCTTCGGGTAAAAAGGCTATCGGAGCAGGTGCCGGTAACCCACCTGTTATAGTTGATGATACCGCCGATATTGGCAAGGCAGGCAAAGATATTATTGACGGTTGTACATTCGATAACAATCTTCCTTGTATTGCCGAAAAAGAGGTATTTGCTTTCAGAAACATTGCTGACGAGCTTATTTCGGTTATGCTTAAAAACGGTGCATATATGATAGATAGCGCACAGGCTGCTAAACTTGCTGATATAGTTCTTGTGGATAAGACCGATAAAAAGGGTAACGTACGTAAAATTGTTAACCGTGACTGTGTTGGTCGCGATGCAAAGGTAATACTTTCAAAGCTTGGTATTACTGTAAGCGACGATATCCGTTGCATTATTTGCGAGACCGATTTTAACCACCCATTTGTACAAGAAGAACTAATGATGCCTATCTTGCCTATAGTTCGTGTAAATGATATCGACGAGGCTATCGACTTGGCTGTAAAGGCAGAGCACGGCAATCGTCATACCGCTCATATGCACTCCAAAAACGTTGATAACCTTTCTCGTTTTGCGCGTGAGGTTGAAACCACCATCTTTGTTAAAAATGCTCCTTCTTATGCAGGCATCGGTTTTGGTGGCGAGGGTCACGCAACCTTTACAATTGCAGGCCCCACAGGTGAGGGTATAACATCTGCTCGCAGCTTCACACGTCAACGCCGTTGCGTAATGGCAGAAAGCTTTAGAATTATCTAATTTTGAAAAGAGGCTTATAAAATGGCTTATGATGATAAAATAATTGCCGAAATAGTTGGCAGAGTTATGGCAGGGCTTGGCGCTGAAACCTCAGCCGCAGCAAACGATACCGTTCCTGTTGGTGTTTCAAACCGTCATATTCACTTGTCAACTGCCGATTTAGAAACCCTTTTCGGCAAAGGTTATGAACTTACTCCTATAAAAGATTTGTCACAACCCGGTCAGTTTGCTTGCAAAGAAACCTTAACAATAGTTGGTCCTTCGCTACGTCCAATTGAAAACGTGCGAGTTTTAGGCCCTGTTCGCAAGGCTTCGCAGGTCGAAATTTCACGCACCGATTCATTTACCCTTAAGGTAAAACCACCTGTGCGTGAATCGGGTGATATCGGGGGCTCGGCACCTGTAACAATTATAGGACCTAAGGGTGTTGTAACACTTAAAGAAGGTTGTATAATTGCTAACCGTCATATACATATGAGCACCGATGAAGGCGCGCAGTTTGGTCTTGTTGACGGACAATACGTTGACGTAGAGGTAAGCGGCGAGCGTCGCACAAAATTTTATGACGTTCAGGTGCGCGTGCATAAGGATTTCCGCCTTGAAATGCACATCGACACCGACGATGCCAACGCCGCAGGCATAGGTAACGGCGCAAAGGTTAAAATAGTGAAATAAATTTAAAAAGGAAAGATAGTGTTTGCTATCTTTCCTTTTTGTGTTTTTATTATAATTATCGGTGATTTCAATTTAATTTACCAAAACGAAAACTCACGCAATTAAAAAATTACGATTATAGTAATAACGGCACATATTTTATTGCAATATGCACCAAAGACAAACAAACAATTTTATCCGTAAAGGAGAATGTTACAATGAAAAAACTATTATCCTTAATATTGGCAACGGCAATTATAATTTGTGCTGCGCCAATAGGCGCATTCACATTGATTGCAAAAGCCTTATAACCATTTACTACCGCGGCAGTGAGGAAGATAGGGCGAAAATAACAATTGGTAGCGATAATGAATATTTAACCGATGCTACCTGGTATTATAACAGTTGTATTAATGCGCCGGAGCATTCGTATGACGATGCTTGTGATACTGATTGCAACATTTGCGGTTTTTATTATCGTGTTCATATCGTGATTGCATTTTGTTTTTTTGTGTGGTAAAATAATATATATTGTTTTAAAGGAGCGGTACTATGGAAAAGAATTTAGAGGTTTGGTTTGTCACTCCGCAAAAGATGATGCGACCAAAGGTTCATAACAATTTTGGCAAAAGAGAAGGCTACAGCATTTACGTTGCACGCAATGCTACCGAAGGCTGCCAAATGTCTATTTTATCAAAGGACGAGGCTCGTAAAAACTTAAGCGTAGAGGTTATAAATGACCCCAATGCTAATTTTGAAGTAGAAATTTTGCGCGAGCATTACGTCGATTGTGACGGAGCTCTTTTTCCTGACCCTGTTGTGCCGAACGACACCAATTTTGATTTAGAAGAATATAAAAGCGTTACATATCTTATAAACATTATAACCAACGAGGGCACAAAGCCGGGTGGTTACGACGTTAAGGTTATTTTACGCGAAAACGGCGAAATTTATGGCGAATATCCCATTTGGGTAAATGTTTGGAATTTTGAAATCAAACATGATGAGCTTATGGAAACCGCCTTTGGTATGGAACGCAGTTTTCTTGAAAAGATTTGCCCCAATACCGACGTTGATGCGCTTTACAAAAAATATTATGATTTTATGCTAAAGCGTTATCATATCTGCGCAGGCTTTTTGCCGTATGATATACTTGATGATAAAGCCGATGAATATATGAGCAACCCTGCGGTAACATCTTTCCGCATTCCGTATGACGGCAAGGGCGAAACAATTACCGCATATTACAACAAGCTAAAAACCAATCCCGAATGGCTTAAAAAAGCATATTATTATGTTGTTGACGAACCGCAAGCCTTGGCCGACTATGATCGCATACAAAATGCGTATGAGTTTATCGAAAAATATCATCCCGGTCATGCGCAGGTATCGCCCTTTTATATGGATCCACGTGACGGTGAGGGTAAGCGCGCAGTTGATTTACTCGCCCGTCATTGCAAGGTATGGTGCCCTAAAATCAGTATGTTTAAAGACGATTATATGGGCAAGTTTATGTTAGAACGTGAAAAATTGGGTGACCGCACTTGGTGGTATTATTGTTGGGAGCCCGGTCTACCATATAGCAACGTGTTTATTGATATGGAAAATTTTTATCATCGTACGATTGCTTGGCAACAATATCTTTACGGCATAAACGGTATGCTTTATTGGTCGGTTAATTGGTGGAAACACGGTTCTCCATGGGACGTAACAGCTACAGTTCCCGAATTATCGGAATATTGCTTTGGTGACGGTTCGCTTCTTTATAACGGAGACAAAATAGGCGTTGACGGCCCGGTTGGCTCAATCCGTATGGAGATTTTGCGATACGGTATTGAAGATCATTATATGTTCTCTCTTGCCGAAAAAGCATTTGGCAGAGAGTATATAGTAAACGAAATAAGTAAAATTACAAGTAGTGTTTACCGTTATACCGATACCCACTGGATGTTGGACGATGCTCGTCGTGAAATAGGCAATAAACTTAATGAATATTATCTCTCGCAAGGAAAGTAACAATGGAATTTACTAAAGAAGTAAAACTTAAAAATATTTTAATGCTAACAATATCGGGCATAATAAACGCTATTGGCGTAACGATTTTTATATCTCCTGTAAATTTATATGACAGCGGCATATCCGGTACATCAATACTATTATCGCAACAAACAGGCCTTACAATGTCAATTTTTTTGATACTGCTTAATGTTCCGCTTTTTATATACGGTATTAAAAAACAGGGTAAATTATTTACTATATACGCCATATATACGGTGCTTATTTATTCGCTTGTGGCATGGCTTATAAACGATATCCTGCCTGTTGATGTAAGCGTCGCGTCACCTATAGCCGAGCAAGATTTGTTGTTATGCGCGTTGTTTGGTGGTATAATTTCGGGTATGGGAAGCGGACTTGCCATACGCTATGGTGGCGCAATGGATGGCATAGAGGTTATGGCGGTTATTTTTGCAAAAAGGTTAGGCATAAGCGTTGGTACATTTGTAATGATTTACAATATTTTGCTTTATGTAGTATGCGGTTTATGCCTAAAAAGTTGGATTTTACCGCTTTACTCCATAGTAACGTATTTTGCGGCACTTAAAACTATCGACTTTATTGTAGAAGGTTTTGATCGTGCAAAATCAGCCATTATAATTACCGAGCATCCCACCGAAATTTGTGATGCGCTTTCATATCATTTTGAAAGCGGTATTACAAAACTTTCTGCCCGTGGCGGATATTCAAATCGCAAAAAGGCAATGATTTACTTTATTGTAAACCGTTTTCAAGTTGCGCGTATGAAAGAAATAGTACATGAGATTGATCCGCACGCATATATCACGATAAGTGAAATTGCAGATGTTTATTCGTTGAATAACGATAAATAACGAAAGGGGTTAAAATTGTAATGGAAAAGAATTTACATGTTACCTTTAATTCGATGGATAAAAAGGTATTGCCTAAGGCGTATTATCCCGGCGGTCAACTTACAAGCTATACGGTTGGTGTAGCGCGCAATGCTACCGACGGTTGTCAGTTTTCGGTACTTTCGAGAAAAGGAGAGCGCAAAAACTTAAAAATCGAGGTAGTGGGTGATCTTGGCAAGGGTGTAGATATTGAGGTGCTAAGAGAAGGTTATGTAAGTTGCGAGGGTGCGCTTTTCCCCGATCCTGTTTTTGTTGATGATTGCACCTTTGATTTAGAAGAATTTAAAAACGTTACATATCTTATAAATATTTCAACCACTCACGAAACAGTACCCGGCAATTACGATTTTAAGGTAGTGCTTTACGAAAACGGTGAAGTGTATAACGAGTATAACCTCTGGGTACGGGTGTGGAATTTTGCAATAGACTCTACAAAATATATGGATACCACATTGGGGATTGATATCAACTGGTTGTTTTTGCAACATAAAACCGATGATCGTGAAGGTGTGTTTAAAAAGTATTACGATACGTTGCTTGAACGTTATCATATATGCGGTAGATTTTTGCCATACGATATTTTAGACCCACGCGCCGACGAGTATATGAGCGATCCTCGTGTAACAACCTTTCACGTGCCGTATTACTCTAACTTTCAAACCGATTATTCCGACTCGGATGATAAAGTGCTGGCATACTACAACAAACTAAAAACAAACCCTGAGTGGCTTAAAAAAGCAATGTTTTATGTTGTTGATGAGCCGCAGTGCCTCGCTGATTATGAGCGCATTCGTGTGGTTTGTGAAAAACTTTCTAAAAACTTCCCCGAATACAAACTTGTAGTTCCGTATTATATGGATCCGCGTGACGGCGAAGGGAAACGCGCGGTTGAGCTTATGGAAAACTATAATATTGTATGGTGTCCAAAAAGCAGCTTGTTTAAGGACGAGTGGCTTAAAGGTTATATGGCAGGCCGCCGCGAAAAAGGCGATCGCACTTGGTGGTATTGCTGTTGGGAACCGCCGCTACCATATGCAAACCTGTTTATAGATATGGAAGGATTTTATCATCGAGTATTGTTCTGGCAACAATATCTTTACGATATAAAAGGATTCCTTTATTGGCAAACAACACATTGGAATAATGGTAGTCCTTGGGATGTAACAAGTACCGTGCCCGAGCTTTCATACTATTGTTTTGGTGACGGATCGCTTTTTTACAACGGAGATCGTATAGGTGTTGACGGACCTGTTGGTTCTTACCGTCTTGAACTTATGCGTAGTGCGATAGAGGATTATCAAATGTTCCAATTGGCCGAGGAAGCTTTTGGTAGAGAGTATGTCGAAGAGCAACTTCACAAAATCACAAAAAACATTCGTGAGTATTGTGATGATCATCGTTTGCTTGCAAGAGTGCGTATGGAAATAGGCAATAAATTAAGCGATTTTTATAGTAAATAAAAAGACAAGGGGTTGTTTGTAAAAACAACCCCTTAACTTTTTTAAAATATATTGTTTTTTATATAGTTTTATGTTAAAATGATTGTGTGTGTTTTAATATGTTAGCGCAAAGTTTTTAAGAAAAAGCGCATATTTAAATAATAGTGGATATGGAGTGAACTTTTATGAAAACGGACTGCACTATTGAATTATCGCGAATAGTAAAAGAATTTTCTTTGGACGTTTTGAATATGCCAAATGATATTCTTGTTTCTTCTACCGAAACAATTCGTCCGGGCCTGCATCTTGCGGGATATTATGAATATTTTGATCCCAAACGAATACAAATACTCGGTATGAATGAGATAGGTTTTTTGCAAAGTTTTGATACCGAAGAACGCAACAAGCGCATTGATGAATTTTTTGCTAAAAAACCGGTTGCGGTAATAATTGCGCGCAATTTGGCAGAGGATAGTATATATTCCGAAACCGCAAAAAAATACGATGTTCCATTACTTGTTACCAAGGATTCTACATCTGATTTTGAGGCTGCGCTTATCGCCTTTTTAAATCTTCATTTAGCGCCTAGAATTACTCGTCACGGCGTTTTGGTAGAGGTTTATGGCGAGGGTATATTATTGCTCGGTGAGAGCGGCGTAGGTAAAAGTGAAACGGCTATCGAGCTTGTAAAGCGCGGTCACCGTCTTATTGCCGATGACGCAGTAGAAATACGCAGGGTATCTAGCAAGTCGCTTGTTGGTACGGCACCAGATAATATTCGTCATTTTATTGAGCTTCGCGGCATAGGGATAATTAATGCAAGCCGTATTTTTGGTGTGGGTTCGGTAAAACTTACAGAAAAAATAGATCTTGTTATAAATATGGAGCCGTGGGACGTTAACAAGGCGTATGATCGCATGGGCCTTGAAACCCAAAAAACCGAGATATTAGGTCTTCAAATTCCGGCGCTCACAATTCCTGTAAAACCAGGTAGAAACCTGGCGGTTATTATCGAAGTTGCGGCTATGAACAGTCGCCAGAAAAAGCTTGGATATAACGCGGCAGAGGATTTATTAAAACGTCTTGGTATGGATGATGATTTTAATACTCAACAAGAAACCATTGTAAAACCATTTTGAAATTTTTGACAACTAGGAGAAGGTTATGTATAAATTAGGAATAGATTTGGGCGGCACCAATATAGTAGCGGGTGTTGTTGATGATAAATATAGAATTATAGCTACAGCAAAACGAAAGACAAATTTGCCAAGACCATCCGAGGAAATAATTGACGATTTGGTTGCTGTGGCTTACGAGGCAATTGCTGAAGCCGAGATTACTATTGATGATATTGATGGCTTTGGCATAGGATGCCCTGGTTCTATCGACCACGAAACAGGCTCGGTACCGTATTCTAATAATCTTGAGTTTTATGATTTACCGTTGGCACAAATGTTATATGAAAAAACCGGTAAAAAGTTTTATGTAGAAAACGACGCAAACGCCGCAGCATATGGTGAATATATCGCAGGCGCAGGCAAAGGAACAAAAAACTTTATTGCTATTACACTCGGCACCGGCGTTGGCGGCGGTATTATTATAGACGGTAAAATTTATTCAGGTTCTAATGGCGCAGGCGGTGAACTTGGACATACTGTTATTCAAATGGGTGGTCAAGCATGTACTTGCGGCCGTTTCGGTTGTTGGGAAACCTATGCTTCTGCAACCGCTCTTGTTCGCCAAACAAAGCAGGCTATGATGAGATATAAAAGCAGTAGAATGTGGGATATTTGCGAAGGCGATATTAATAACGCGGGAGGCAGAACTGCATTTAAAGCAAAACGCTTGGGCGACCGTGTAGGTGCTATGGTTGTTGACGAATATATCCGCTACGTTGCCGTTGGTATTGCAAATGTGCTTGATATATTCCAACCTGATGTTATTTGTATAGGCGGCGGGGTTTCTAAAGAAGGCGAATATCTTACCGATCCGATAAACGAGTATGTTGAAGGCGAAAATTATGCTAGACATATGAAAACTAAAACGCTCATTAAAACGGCCGACCTTGGTAATGATGCGGGAATTATCGGTGCGGCATATCTTTGTAATTTATATAACAAATAGGGTGATTTTGTGCAACTTGATAATCTATGTAACGAATTAGATAAGTTAAAAATAGAATATCGTTTAAATGAGCCTATGAGCAGTCATACCACCTTTAAAATTGGTGGTGCTGCCGATGTGTTTGTTAAACTAAAAACAAAGGAAGAGTTGGAAAAAATTGTTGCTTTGTCAAAACAATGTGATGTGCCGATTTTTATACTAGGCAAGGGTTCTAACCTGTTGGTCTCTGACAATGGAATAGAGGGTATTGTCGCTTCCATAGATGGTATAGACGATATCCAAATTAATGGTGAAACCGTCGTTTGTGGCGCCGGTGCAAGTTTGCGCGCAGTATGTTTGGCGGCGCAAAGAGCAGGACTTTCAGGTCTTGAATTTGCTTACGGTATACCCGGTACTATAGGTGGTGCGTTATATATGAACGCTGGTGCTTATGGTGGCGAGATGTCTCAGGTCGTAGTATCGGCAACTGCGTTGGATGCCGACGGAAAAACAATCAACCTTTCTTTAAACGATATGCTACTGGGTTACAGAACAAGCGCGTTTAAGTCTACAAGGCTGATTATCGTAAGCGTGACGTTAAAGTTAAAAAGTGGCGATGCTGATATAATTAAAGCGGCTATGGAGGACTTTTTCTCGCGCAGACGCGATAAACAACCTTTGGAATTTCCAAGTGCTGGCAGTACATTTAAACGCCCCGAGGGGTATTTTGCTGGCGCACTTATTGAACAAAACCAATTAAAAGGAGTATCGGTTGGTGGCGCGCAAGTAAGTGAGAAACACGCAGGATTTGTTATAAATACAGGCAACGCAACCTGTTCTGATGTAATGTCACTTATTAAAAAGATACAAAACACAGTTAAAAATACCGACGGAGTTGATCTAGAACCTGAGGTAATATTTGTCGGCAGAAAGTAACAATTGTAACAATTAAAAAGGCAGATGCGCAGATGGGTTTGATTTTTGATGTGCGCTGTCTGCCTATTGTTTTTTATTGGTTTTTAGCGCAGGATCTAATGATAATATTAAAGTACGAGGATTAAATATGTCTTTTTGTTCAGATATTAAAAGCGAACTCAGTGAGATAAGGGTATCACCTTGTTGCATGCAGGCAATTACATATGGATTATTGCTGTTTAGCAGAGCTTTTTCGGCTAAAAAAATATCTATGCAAAGTGAAAATTATTCGGTAGCCAAATTGTATGCGGCAATGATTAAAAGGAGTTACAATGCCGAAGTTTTAATAAGCAAGGGTGAAAGTAAAAATACTATTTATCGTGCCGAGGTAATAAGCGAAATTGACCGACTTAAAATTTTAGCATCGGTAGACTTTGGTATGACGAACGGTAAGATTAGTCACGAATTTTTCAACCGTGAATGTTGCGAAGCCGCATTTGTAAGGGGTGCGTTTTTAAGTTGCGGTCAGATGAGTGATCCGCAAAAAAGTTACCGTGTCGATTTTCCGGTAAAAAACGAGGCGTTGGCCTATGAACTGCGAGAAATTTTACAAAAGCATTCGGTTTCCGCCAATGTTTCAACTAGAGGCAAAGGTTTTGTGGTATATATAAAGCGCAGTGAGATGATAATAAATTTATTAGCCCTTATGGGTGCTTCGGCAAGAAGCCTTCAACTTATTGAAACCACCATAATTAAGGAAGCTAATAATAAAACAAATCGTATGTTTAATTGTGATGGTGCTAATATAAAAAAAACTATCGAGGCATCGTTTAAACAACGTCAGGCAATAGAATACCTTGTTAATAGGGAGATGTTGTCATCACTGCCGCAAGAATTGATTGCGGCTGCAAACTTAAGGATGAAATATCCCGAAGCATCACTAAAAGAACTGTGTAAAAATTCTTCTGAATCCATAACAGTTTCTGGACTAAATCATAGACTTAAAAAACTAATTGAAATATATGAAGACATTGTATCAAGATAAATTTTAAAAGGAGTTAACACGGCATGGCATTCACACATTTACATTTGCATACAGAATATAGCTTGCTCGACGGTTGTTGCCGTATAAATAAATTAATGGATGCCGTAGCTTCACATGGACAAACCGCAGTTGCTATAACCGATCACGGTGTTATGTACGGCGTTATTGATTTTTATAAGGCGGCAAAAAAGAGGGGCATAAAACCAATAATAGGTTGCGAGGTTTATGTTGCCCCGGGAAGCCGTTTTGATAAACAAAAACAACCGGACGGTAACTATAGCCATTTGGTTTTGCTTTGCGAAAATAATGAAGGCTATCAAAATCTTATAAAACTTGTGTCGATGGGATTTACCGAAGGCTTTTATACAAGACCTCGTATCGACCGAGAACTGTTACAAAAATATCACGGCGGACTTATAGCGCTTTCCGCCTGCCTTGCAGGTGAAATTCCACGAGCAATTATGGATGGAAATTACGAAAAAGCACGTGATACTGCATTGTGGTACAAAGAGGTTTTTGGAGAGAATAATTATTTTCTTGAGATTCAAAATCACGGAATAAAAGAACAACAAATTGTTAATTCGCATATACAAAAGTTATCGCTTGAAACGGGAATTCCCATTGTTGCAACAAACGATGTTCACTATATTGAAAAATCTGATAGCTTTATGCACAAGGTTTTGGTATGCGTGCAAACAGGCAACAAAATAGGGGATAAAACGAATCTTGAGTTTCAAACGGAAGAGTTTTATCTTAAAAGCGAGCAAGAGATGTGTGAAGTTTTTCCAAATGCTAAGCAAGCAATATATAATACACAAAAAATTGCCGATAGATGCAATGTGGAATTTGAGTTTGGTAAAATTAAGCTACCGTTTTTTGATACGGGTGGAGAAGACCATTTTGAATATTTTAAATCCAAATGTTATGAGGGACTTTATAAAAATTATGGTCAAACCCCTTCGAGTGATATAATAGAACGGTTGGAGTATGAATTATCCGTCATAAGCAAGATGGGATATGTCGATTATTATCTTATAGTTTGGGATTTTATAAATTATGCGAAAACACATAATATACCGGTAGGTCCTGGGCGTGGATCGGGTGCCGGCAGTCTTGCGGCATATTGCATAGGTATTACCGGGGTGGATCCTATAAAATATAATTTGCTTTTTGAACGCTTTTTGAACCCTGAACGTGTATCTATGCCCGATTTTGATATTGATTTTTGCTATGTTAATCGGCAAAAAGTTATCGATTACGTTATCGAAAAATACGGCGATGACCACGTAGCGCAGATAGTAACATTTGGTACTATGGCAGCGCGCGCAGCAGTTCGTGATGTCGGAAGGGCGATGGATATACCATATGCAACTTGTGATAAAACGGCAAAATTAATACCGCAGTCACCCGGTATGACACTTGCCAAGGCGCTTGCCGGTTCAAAGGAACTTAAAAATTTATATGATGGCGATGTGCTCATAAAAGATTTGATTGATATGGCAATCAAGTTAGAGGGCATACCGCGCCACGCATCTACACATGCGGCAGGCGTTGTTATATCTGATCGCGCCGTAAGTGACTATGTTCCTCTTGCTACAAACGACGAAGCCATTGTAACACAATATACCATGACCGCGCTTGATGAATTGGGACTTTTAAAAATGGACTTTTTGGGACTTCGCAACCTTACGGTTATTGATGATACCCAGAAAGATATAAGAAAAACCAATCCCGCTTTTGACATCGAAAACATACCGCTTGATGACGCTGAAACCTTTGAAATGATGGGTGAAGGGTTTACTGACGGTGTCTTTCAGTTTGAGTCTGACGGTATGAAAAATGTTTTGCGAAAATTTAAGCCGGAAACGCTTGAAGATTTAATTGCAATTATATCACTTTACCGACCGGGACCAATGGATTCAATACCGCGATATATTCATAATCGTCACAATCCAAACGATGTAAAGTACGATACATCGCTATTAGAACCAATTCTTAACGTTACCTACGGATGCATTGTATATCAGGAACAGGTAATGCAAATTTTCCGTAGTCTTGCGGGATATTCGCTGGGAAGGGCGGATATAGTAAGACGAGCTATGTCAAAGAAAAAGCATGATGTTTTGGCTCGTGAGCGCAACGCATTTATCTATGGAGAAAAGGATGAAAACGGAAATGTGATTTGTGATGGTGCGGTCAATCGCGGCGTTAGCGAGACGGTAGCAGAAAAACTTTTTGATGAAATTTCAGCATTTAGTTCTTATGCATTTAACAAATCACATGCGGCAGCGTATGCTGTTGTGGCATATCGTACGGCATATTTAAAATGTCATTTTCCGACACAGTATTTTGCGGCATTGTTAACCAGCGTTTTGGATAGTCCGTCTAAAATATCGCAGTATACTGCTGACTGTAAGCGTATGGGAATAAAAATATTACCGCCTTCCGTAAACGAAAGCTACGAAAATTTTACGGCGGACGGAAAAAATATTCGTTTCGGCCTTCTTGCAGTGCGCAATCTGGGTTCAAATCTGATTGCTCAGCTTATCGAGGAGCGAGCAAATAATAAATACACTTCAATGTATGATTTTTGCAATCGTAATTACAGTCGTAATTTTAATCGTAGAGCACTTGAGGGACTCATTAAAAGTGGCGCTATGGATGCTTTGGAAGATAATCGTCGAAAAATGCTCTACAATATTGACAGGGTTATTTCGGTTATTGAGGAAACAAAACGTTTTTCATCTGAAAATCAGATGAATTTGTTTGGAGACAACGATTCCACACCAAGTTTTGAATTAACCCATATAGACGAAATGCCACGCGCAGAGCTTCTTTCGATGGAAAAGGCTGCAACGGGTATGTACCTGTCGGGGCACCCTATGAATAGTTATCGTTCGTTTTCTCGTAACGCGAGATTTATACCGCTTTGTGATATTAACGCACGAAAAATAGCCGACGGTAGACGCATTAGTGCGGTAGGAGTTTTGGGTGATATTAAATTAAAACAACTAAAAAATAAAAATACAATTGCGTATACTACCCTCGAAGATACCACGGGAATAGTAGATATCATAATTTTTTCGGCAACACTTACCTCTTATAGACCGATTATGATACCGGGAAGTGTGGTCATTATTAACGGAAAAATAAGCGAGCGAGAAGACCGCGAGCCCGAGCTTGTTTGCGAGTCGATTGAAACAGTGCCCGAAAGCGCACAAAATCCAAAGCAAAGTGCGACACTTTATTTAAAAATACCAAGTCTAAATTCTTTGCAGTTTAACAAGGTGTGCGAGCAGTTGACGTTGCATAAGGGAGAATGTGATGTTATAATTGTATGCGAAGATACAAACAAACGTATTATGGCTCCCGAAAGACTGCATATTGAACCAACGGGAGCTCTTATCTCTTCGTTAGAGAAATTGTTAGGCCAAGAAAACGTGAAACTTGTAACTAAATAAAAAAATAGTTGCAGTTTTTAAAATGATAGTGTATAATACTTTGGCATATGTTTTGGAGATGATATAGAATGAAAACAATAGGAGTTTTAACAAGCGGCGGCGATGCTCCCGGTATGAATGCTGCGGTACGTGCTGTAGTTCGTACGGCTATTTCGCTTGGAATAGCGGTAAAAGGCATAAGACGTGGCTATGCAGGTCTTATTGAAGAAGACATTTTCGATATGGATTCACGCTCGGTTTGTGATATTATAAATCGCGGCGGCACTGTGTTGTATACAGCGCGTTGTCCTAAGTTTAGAACCGAAGAAGGCGTTTTAGAGGCTGTTGCCAACTGCAAAAATCATGGAATTGAGGGTTTAGTAGTAATAGGCGGCGACGGTTCGTTTAAGGGTGCGCTTGAACTTTCGCGACATGGTGTGCCTTGTGTTTGTGTGCCGGGTACCATAGATAACGATATCGGCTGTACGGAATACACCATAGGCTTTGATACCGCTATGAACACTGCAATTGAAATGATAGATAAAATCCGCGATACATCGCAATCGCACGAGCGTTGTAGTGTTATTGAGGTTATGGGCAGTCACGCGGGTTATATTGCCGTGCAAACAGGTATTGCCGTAGGTGCTACTGCAATTATGATTCCTGAAGTTCCTGTAACTATGGATAGCGTAATTCGCAAAATAAAAACTGCGCAATCAAATGGTAAAAAACACTTTATTGTAATTGTTGCAGAGGGTATTGGAGGCGTGGATGAAAAGGCCAAGCAGATTATGGCTGCTACCGACATTGATACTCGCGCTACCATTTTAGGACACGTACAACGTGGCGGTAATCCAACATTGCGCGACAGACTTCGCGCTACGCAAATGGGTTATGAGGCGGTTCAACTTCTTAACAAAGGTAAGGGCAATCGTGTTGTTGCATATAAAGGCAACTGTGTTGTTAATTACGAAATTGAAGAAGCGCTTGCTACAACAAAAGAACTTGATCCACAAATGCTTAGAATTGCGCTTGAAACCGCATTATAAATTGTAAAACCCCGACATTTGTCGGGGTTTAAATTTTTGTTATCGTTTATCATCTTTGTTGTAAGGAACATATTTTATTTTATGTTTTTTGGTTTTTTTGCTGTTTAATTTAATAACTGCAATTATAAAAATTAAAATTACTGCAACAATCAAAAGATAAAAGACTTTCATGTAAGAGGATGTGAAAAAGTTCTTAACCGCACGAAGAACTACCAGCATAGCGCTGCTTTCAATGTTTTCGTTTGAAATTAGATTTACTGTTCCAATAACCTGCTCGGCATATATAATATCGGCAGTTCCCAAAACTTGTCCTTTTTTAACCGGCGCATCAATGCTTTCTGCACAAGGGTGAGGTACGATGCTTATGGTTGAATCGTCAGCGTCCTTGGGTAAGACGGAAACAAATCCCTTTTCAACATAAAGTGATACGAAATCGGTATCAAGTGATAGGTCAACACC
This sequence comes from Acutalibacteraceae bacterium, assembly GCA_045633485.1. Taxonomy (GTDB): domain Bacteria; phylum Bacillota; class Clostridia; order Oscillospirales; family Acutalibacteraceae; genus UBA737. The sequence continues at coordinate 65,205 of JAZQYL010000028.1, forward strand.
TATTTCTGCGATTGGATTTGCAGTATCGGCTACCTTTTTAAATTCAAAATTATTAAACGCCCAACGATAAAGTTCCTTGCTTTCAGTAAAATGATTTTTTTCGTTTGGGGGACATCCGAATATAAGACACATATAATTGTAGCCATTATAACTTGCCGTACTTACAAGACAGCGACCTGCTTCATCGGTATAGCCGGTCTTAACACCTTTGGCGTAGGTGTAATAATAATTTGTGGTGTTGTCTTGTAAAAAGTTTGTGGTAGAAAGTACACGGTCGCCTGAGAGACTGGTTTTAACTGTGTGGCGCGTACTTTCGCACACCTCCTTAAAGGTTTCATTTTGTAATGCTAGTTTTGTTAGTACATATGTGTCACGTGCAGTGGTGTAGTTATCCTCGTGATGAAGACCGATGGGGTTTTGATAATGAGTACCGATAAGTCCCAATTCTTGCGCACGTTCGTTCATCATTTTCACAAAATTGTCAACAGTATCGCCATAATAGGTTGCGGCAAGTAATGCGCAGTCACCGTATGATGACATAAGTACCATATAAACAAGATCTAACTGTGATATTTCTTCACCGGCTTTAAGAAGTGAAACGCTGCTACCGGTGCCGCTTATTAGCTCGAGCGCTTCCTCGGTCATTGCTATTTTAGCATCGGGGTTGTATTTTTCGCTTTCAAGTATTAACAGCGTGGTCATTATTTTTGCTATAGAAGCAGGATACACCTTGGCGTCTGCGTTTTTTTCATACAATACTTCATCGGTATCCAGAGATACAAGCAGGGCAGCGTTTGCAGTAATGTTAACGCCAGTTGGCTCATATGCATTAACGGTAAAGACAGAAGAAAATATTAAACAAATTATTAAAAATGCAAAAAATATTTTTTTAAGCATAGAAATCTCCTTGTAAATATGTTATGATGTTATTATACAGCATATATTGAAAAAAATAAAGTAAAAATATTAAAACGGCGGTGAAAAAAATGATTTATATAACCGGCGATATGCATGGTGACCTTGAAAGACTCTACGATAAAGAGTTTAGAAAACTTAAAAAGGGAGATATCCTTATAGTATGTGGTGACTTTGGTTACATTTTTGACGGCTCTAAACAAGAAAAAGAGGTCATAAAGTATTTATCTAAACGAAAGTTTATAACTGCATTTGTCGAGGGAACTCATGATAATTTGGATAAAATTAACCGATGCCGTGAAACGGTTTGGAAGGGCGGTAGGGTTCATAGAATAAAGGGTAATTTGTTGCATCTAATGCGCGGTCAGATATTTGAAATAGACAAAAAACGCTTTTTTACATTCGGTGGTGGAGAAAGCGTTGATAAGGATATGCGTGTTTCTCAAGGACTTTGGTGGCGCGAAGAAGAACCTACACCAACCGAAATGGCTGATGGCGCACGAGTGCTTGATGAGGCCGGCTGCGTGGTAGATTATATTATTACGCATGAGCCGCCATCTCTTGTTAAAAGCGCTATGCTATTACGGCGTGGCGGTAACGATAATATAAATAAGCTTAACGGTTATCTTGAGGAAATCGGCAGATCTTGCGATTATACTCATTGGTATTTTGGCTCCTTGCATGAAGATCGTGTAATTACCGAGCATCATACATGTGTTTTTAAAAAATTATTGCCTATAGTAAGTGATGTTAAAAACTTGTAATTTAATACAATGTGTGTTATAATCAAAAAATGATATTTAGTTTTTCGGAGGTAGTTATGATGAATACCGACAGACTTTGCCCCGGTTGTATGAATGATAACGGCGGCGAAAAAATATGTAGTATATGTGGATACGATGCATCTGAGGCGAATGATAGTTCATATTTACCTATCAAATTTTTGCTTTCGGAAAGATATGTTATTGGTAAAGCATTAAGTGTTAATGCCGAAGGTATTACATATATAGCGTGGGATAATGCTTCTGATACAGCGGTTAATATAAAGGAATATTTCCCGAAAGGCATATCGGTTCGCAATCCCGATAAGACTGTATCGGTAATATCTGGAAGCGAGTTTTATTTTAACGAAGGCCTTATGGACTTTATAGAAATAAATAAAAAGCTTATCGCTACCGAACTACAGGCAATAGTTCCGGTTTTGACCGTTTTTGAGGAAAATGGTACTGTATACGCGGTGACTCCGATAATATCCGGAATAACACTTGCTCGTTTTCTTGATAAAAACGGCGGAAGCCTTCGCTGGGAACAGGCAAGACCGCTCTTTTTACCGTTAATTGATACACTAAAAGGTTTACACGAAATTAATGTTATTCATGGCGGAATATCTCCCGAAACAATAATGGTTGGACGAGATGGTAAACTACGCTTTTTTGGTATATGCATACCACGTTTGCGTATGGCATCGGCTGATAGTCCGGCAGAACTTTATAGTGGTTACGCGGCTGTTGAACAATATGGAAAAAGCAACGCAGCTTTGGGTGAAGCCTCTGATGTGTATGCATTAAGCTCTATATTATTTCGCGTTATAATTGGTGTTACTCCACCTTCGGCCGAGTCTAGACTGGCATCTGATACGCTTAGTATTCCGGCAAAATTTGCCGATGAATTGCCGCGTCAGGTATTGGTGGCAATTGCCAACGGTATGCAAATTGATGTTCAAAACCGAACCGGAAGCGTAGAAGTATTTAAAAATGAATTGGTTTATGGTGAAACCAAGGAAAACATAAGACGTGCCGCTAATACACGCTTAGCTGCACAGGAAACAAAGTCTGCGCCTGCACAAAACAAAAAAACAAAGAATGGTAGTAGTGTAAGATATGCCGCTGTTTCTGCGGGTATAACAGCCGCTTTATTTTTGGTTATTGCGTTGGTTTTGGCAATTATTTTCAGGGATAAACTTTTTGGTAGCGATGAACCACTCTTTAATAATTCTGAAGTGGTTTCTATGCCGGAACTTGATTCTATAGGCGACGTCGATCCGGGAGCTGAGGAATCAATAATACTTTATGAAGTTCCTAACTTTTTGGGCAAATATTATTATCAATTAGAAGATGAGGAAAATTACGAACGTTTCAAGATAACAATAAAGGGCAAAGAATATTCGGATAAATACGAGCGAGGTATGATTTGCGCCCAATCAGTAGAAGAAAAAACACCTGTAGAAAATCAAACAGAGATACAAATAACAATAAGTTTAGGTCCTAAAGAAGTTACCGTTGCAAACGTTTTAGGCCTTGATGAAATGAGCGCAAAGCTTGAATTGTTGAAACAAGGATTTTTGTATGAAAATATAAAGGTTGAAGAAATGTATGATTCCGAAGCGGCTCCGGGTGTAGTGTTACATCAAACGCCCGAATACAAGGAGACTGTTACCGCTGAAGAACTTGTTACCATTTACATTAACTCTTATGAAGGCGATATTGAAGCACCGGGACAAGGCGATGATTATGATCCCGATGATTACACACACAATTGATTTAAACGTATGAGGTGTATCCCTTGGTTGATGTTTTACTTGCCGTATATAATGGTGAAAAATATTTAAAAGAACAAATAGAATCGATATTAAATCAAACGTTTCAAGATTTTAATATAATTATACGCGATGATGGTTCTAATGATAAATCTGTCGAAATTATGGGTTATTACCGCGATAAATACCCCGAAAAAATTCGCATTGTAAGCGGTGCGCCCACAGGCTCGGCAAAACAAAATTTTAACGAACTTTTAAAAAACACTACTAGTGATTATATTATGTTTTGCGATCAGGATGATGTATGGTTGCCGCAAAAAATTGAAAAAACACTTGCTAAGATTAAGTCAATAGATGCCAATGGCAAAACTCCGACTTTGGTGCATACCGACCTAAATGTAGTGGACCAAAATCTAAATGTTATTTCACAGTCGTTTTTTGATTTTCAGCAATTAAATCAACAAAAAATGTCACTGCCGGCTTTATTGGTACAAAATTACGTTACGGGTTGCACGGTAATGATTAATCGTGCGCTTGCTAATAAATGCGGTGAAATACCGCCCGAGTGTATGATGCATGATTGGTGGCTGGCGTTGGTTGCCATATTGTTTGGCAATCTTGTATGTATTAACGAGCCTACAATGCTTTACCGTCAGCACGAAGGAAATCAAGTTGGCGCAAAGGCTTCGTATGGTTTAGCTTTTATTAAACGTAAGCTTGCTACACTTGATAAAGTGCGCGAAAATTATAACGCAACGTATGTTCAGGCTGACGCATTAATAAAATCTTATTCGGGGGACTTGTCCAAAGAGCAAGAGGAAATTTTAAAAATCTATTGCCAAATACCTAAAATGAATAAATTTCAAAAAATACGCACCGTACAAAATTTCGGGTTTAAAAAATGCACTAAACTTAGGGTAATAGGTCAGTATTTTTTGATGTAAAGAGGATGTATTATGAAAAAAATTAAAAGTTTTTTTGCTATTGTTTTAACTTTAAGTTTAATGTTTTCAATTGTCGGATGTGCCGGTGATGAATACGACCGTTTTGAACCTATAGGTGTGCAGGTAATAGAATCTATTGCAGGCATACAATACGAGGTTAAAATAGATGATCCTAAAATTGTTAAAAAAATGTGGAGCAAATTTGATTTGCTGACCATTGATACCGAAAAAGAAGCGGAGATGGGTTCGGCGTATTTGTATTTATGCTTTTATGATGAGGCACAATCTACGCTTGGAATCTTTACCATTTACAACAACGGTGTTTGTTGCTTAGGTGAAGATTTTGAAACATTTTATACAGTAGATGACGGTGAACAGGTTTATCTAGATTTCTGTGATATTTATACCGATTACGTTGCGGAAAACAGTAGTGAATCAGAAGAATAAAATTAAGCTCTCATTTCGATATTGAAATGAGAGCTTAATTTTTTACAATATTATAAGTTTTTTCTTGCTTTTTGTAAGGTTTACACAACCGCCATCGGTTACATATACCATATCCTCTATTCGCACTCCAAACTTGTTTTCAAGATATATTCCGGGTTCTACCGTAACAACGTTGCCAACTTGTAAAATCGACTGGTTATTAGGGCTAAGATTGGGTGCTTCGTGAACATCGATGCCTACGCTATGACCTAATGAGTGTCCAAAACAACCCTTGTATCCTGCGTTGTAAATTATATCTCGTGCAATCTTATCTATATCACCGCATACACAGCCTGATTTGATGTTGTCGATAGCAGCAAGCTGTGCTTTGAGGGTTGTGTTATAAACCAATCGCTGTTCGTCGCTGATGTTACCTATTGCCACGGTTCGTGTCATATCACTGCAATATCCGTTGACGATTGCGCCAAAATCCATGGTAACAAAATCACCGTTTTGCAATCTTTTATCGGTTGGTATACCATGTGGGAGTGACGAGTTTTTGCCCGATACTACAATAAAGTCAAACGACACGCCCTCTGCTCCCAATCCACGCATAAAAAATTCCATATCCAGCATTATTTCACGTTCGGTTTTTCCAATAGAAATACGCGGTAAGATATAGTCAAAAGTCTGTTCGGTTAAAGCCTGCGCTTGTTTGATGAACCCGAGTTCCTCTTGAGATTTTACGGCGCGCATGTTATTAAGTTTTAGGTCTAACTTGTTTTCAGTGGAAAGAGTGATATCTTCAAATAAATTGGTTAAAGATTTATAGTTTGTAAGGCTGATGAGAGATGCTTCAATATAAATTGTTTTAATTTTTTCGGCTTTGCAAAATTCGTAAATACCTTTGTCGCCCTTATCGTAAAGCACAACTTCGCAGCTGTTAACCTTTTGCTTGGCTTTTTCAAAATATCTAAAATCTATAAAGAAAATAGCCTTTGACTTTGTGACCAAAACGCTTCCTGCGCTGGAGTTAAACCCGGTTAAGTAAAAACGATTAGAGGCGCCGGTTATCCAAAAAGCCTCGTTATCACCAAGCATTTCTTGCAATTTTAATATGCGTTCTTTAATCATTTTATCACCTTAAAATTTTGTTTACAAAAACCAGTAATATTTTTTAAACTTTTTAAATATAATATAATTAACGGAGAAATCCGTGCTATGTACATAAGCCGATGTTGTGGCAAGAGCCACAAATAAGCCGACGGCAAGTGTGCGTTTACGGCATAGTGTAAAATACTACTTGGGCGCAATCCAAAGGCGGATTGCGCCCAAGACCATTTTTATAGTGCTGATTTTATTGCAGCAAGAAGGTCGGCATATTCTTCAAATGCCTGAAGCTCGGGATAGTCTTTTTTGATTTGTTCGGTCGACTTAAATAAGAAACCTGCTTTACTGTTTAAAATCATACCAAGATCGTTAAAACTGTCACCGGCCGCAATGGTATCAAAACCACAAGACTGAAGTGCTTTAACGGTGGTAAGCTTTGACTTTTCACAACGCATTTTATAGCCTGTGATTTCGCCGGTTTCGGCAACATCCAATGTGTTGCAGAAAATGGTTGGCATACCTAATTTTTTCATAAGGGGAGCTGCAAACTGTTCAAAAGTATCGCTTAAAATAATTACCTGTGTAACACTGCGAAGTTCATCTAAAAATTCTTTTGCGCCTTCCATAACGTCAATTTTTTCGATAACTGCCTGAATTTCGCGAAGACCTAATTTATGTTCTTTTAAAATATCAAGACGATATTTCATAAGCTTGTCGTAATCGGGTTCATCACGTGTTGTGCGCTTAAGCTCAGGAATACCAACTTCATTTGCAAACGCTATCCAAATTTCAGGGACTAATACGCCCTCCATATCCAAACATACTACATTCATTTTATTCACCTCATAATATTTATAAATTTTAAAGAAGATAATCAGGGAGATCGTGATCTTTAACACAAAGCACGTGGAATTTTTCTTGATGAATATCATCGGTTGATGATTTACGCTTTGATTTTTGTAATTCGTTATAAAGATTGTTAGCATCGCGCTTGTTGTCAATCTTTATAACAATCGCATCAATTTGGTTAAATTCCAATTCTTTTGCTATTGCTACACGAGCATAACCGTCAATGAGCCAAAATTCATTTTTAGGGGTAACGGCCACTAAAACAGGACAAAGAATTCCGCGCTTTACAATGCTTGCTTTTAAAGCTGAAATGTCATCATCGGTTTTTGCGATGGTTAAAAGTCCGATGTTTTGTGGTGAAAATTTGCTTATAGAAGCATTTTGTTTATCTATATTTTGTGTTTTTATTGCTGTAGCATTAACAGCTCTTGCAATACTGCTTTTACCTATTGACAAGCGAAACAACCTCCTCGGTTAAGGCTTTGTATTCTTTTGCGCTTCGCGCTGATGGTTTAAAGACTGCTACTGGCAAGGAGGCATCTTGAGCCCATTCAATAGAACTGTCGGTGCGGATATAATTTTCAAACATATGCACACCGTCGGTATTTTGCAGAGCGTCTACCGTTTGCTTAAAATAATTTTTACGCGTATCAACCTTAGTTACGGCGATACCCAAAAGCGAAATTTCATCATTAATTTGCTTTACTGTAGTAAAAAACTCAAACATATTTGCAAGACCAAACAATCCCCACGGACTCGCCTCCACCGGTATTACAAGATAATCCGATGCACAAAGCATATTCATAACCCATCCGCCTAAAGTAGGGGGTGCATCCATTAAGATAAAATCATACTTACCGCTATTCTTAATATTTTTAAGGCAGTTTTTAAGTATCAACTCTCGTTGCCATTTAGAAAAAAGGTCAAACTCTATGTTGCTCATAAGCGAGGACGAAAGCACCATATCAAGACCATCGTATTTGGTTTGTGTTATGTAGTCACAAATGTCTTTTTGATTGGTAACTGCGGTATAAATGTTGTTGCCGCTTTGAGCCGATTCCAAAACATCATCTTCCGAAAAGAGTGATAGCGACAAATTCATTTGCATATCGCCGTCAATCAACAAAACCTTGTAGCCCATTTTTGAAAGCTCATAGCCAATGTTGCAACAGGTTGTGGATTTACCACTGCCACCTTTGTTGTTGGCAAAACAAATCGTTGTAGTTTTCAAGGCAAAAAACACTTCCTTTAAACTATAGTATATTTATATATATTATAAATTTAATGTTACACAATGTCAACAGTTTATATATTCACATAGCGTATGGTTTTTCCGTAATATATAAAGGGGTGAAAAATTATGAGACAAACAAGTTGTGATTGCAGGGTCGAATGTGCATTTTTAGCTATAGCAGCAAGCATTATTGCCGGTGTTGTAGCCGCAATTGCGCAATATACTGCTATTATTACGCTTACAACCGTTTTTTATATAGTTGCATTTGGTATAGCGGTTTTGCTTTTGGGAGTGCTTTTAGCGCTTACTCCAACTTTTTACAAAACAGCCTGCCAAAGTCGTTGTAATGCAAATATAAAACTTACCACTGTGGGTATAATAGGAACTATAATTACCTCTGTGATTTTAATTGCGGTAGGTTTTGCGGCAACAAGCGTGTTAGGTGCAATCTTTGTAGGAGCGTTAGCGGCATTTTTTACGCTGATAATAACCGCGGTAGTCTGCACCATTAACTGTGCCGGTGAGTGTAGATATGGTAATGATGTTTTAAAAAACGGATACGAATAAGTAAAAACAGTATGGGTGATTAATTATCCTCGCTTATAACCGATTGTGCATTTTGTGCAATCGGTTTTTTATATTTTTGTATTATTTGTTTTAATTTAGGTAAAGATATAATTGACCATAATTTAACGGAGGAATAATTATGACAAAAAAATTAATCTCAATTTTTTTATGCCTATTGTGCATGGCCGTGTTTACAGGTTGCGCAGAGCGTTCGCGTGCGGATGTTTATTTTTTAAATTTTAAACCTGAATCTGCCGATGTGTACAAGGAAATTGCCGAAAAATACAAGCAAGAAACGGGGGTTACAGTAAAAGTTGTAACTGCCGCCGCAAACACCTATGAGCAAACATTGAAATCCGAAATTGCAAAGTCGGGTGCGCCCACTATTTTTCAGGTCAACGGTCCTATTGGCTATGAGTCTTGGAAGGATTACTGTCTTAATATCGAAAATAGTGATTTTGCAAAGCTGCTTAGCGATACTACGCTTGCAATTCGAGACGCTAACGGAAAGGGAATTTATGCGGTACCATACGTAGTAGAAGGATATGGTATTATATACAATAATGCTATTTTGGAAAAATATTTTGCACTCGGCAACAAAGCGGTAAATATTGAAAGCACCGATCAGATTAAAAATTTTAATACCTTTAAATCCGTTGTCGAAGATATGACTGCACACAAAAGCGAATTGGGCATTGATGGTGTATTCGCTTCTACCTCGCTTGCAAGCGGCGAAGATTGGCGTTGGCAAACGCACCTGCTTAATGTTCCGCTTTATTACGAGTTCAAAGACAGCGAAGACTATAATGATCCAACAATAGCCGGATTAAATGCCAAGGAATTGGCTTTCAGATATTCTGAAAATTATCGTAATATTTTTGATCTTTATACAAACAATTCTATAAGCGAAAAGGGACTTTTAGGTTCAAAGTCTACAAGTGATTCTATGGCTGAATTTGCGCTTTCGCGAGTTGCAATGGTGCAAAACGGCAACTGGGCTTGGTCACAAATTAAGGACGTAAAGGGTAATACTGTAAAAGAAGAGGATATAAAATTCTTGCCGCTTTATACGGGAATTGACGGCGAGGAACAACAGGGTCTTTGTATAGGGACCGAAAACTATCTTGCTATAAACAAAAACGCAAGCAAAGACCAACAACAAAAATCACTTGATTTTTTATATTGGCTTTTTACAAGCAATACCGGCAAAGATTATGTAACGAATAAACTTGATTTTATAACACCATTTAACAGCTTTAATGAAAACGAATTGCCTAGTGATCCCTTAGCTCGCGAGGTGGTACGCTATATGAATGATGATACACTGCAAACGGTGCCGTGGATATTTACAAGTTTTCCGAGTGATGTTTTTAAAACCGAAGTAGGCGGCGCATTGCTTCAGTATGTTCAGGGTGATAAAACTTATGAGGATGTAGAAAAAACAATAAAAACCAAGTGGAAGAGTGAAAGAGAGTGACAAAAGATACAAAAAGATGGGCAGTAGTGTTTGTAGCACCTACCTTTATAGCGTTTTGTGTAGCCTTTTTAATGCCGTTTATAATGGGACTCTACCTGTCTTTTTGTAATTTTAGAACGGTAAGTGATGCAAGATTTGTAGGAATTAAAAACTATATAGCGGCATTTACTCAAAACGGTGATTTTTTAAACGCCCTATGGTTTACGGTAAAATTTGCTGTAGCGGCGGTAGCGATTATAAACCTTGTAGCTTTTTTGTTAGCCTTGTTTTTAACACGTGGTATACGGGGTACAAACCTGTTTCGCACGGTGTTTTTTATGCCCAATCTTATAGGCGGTATAGTTCTGGGCTATATATGGCAACTTATAATTAATGGAATTTTATATAGCTATGGATATTCCATAACATCAAACTCAGCTTTTGGCTATTGGGGATTGGTAGTGCTAAGCTCTTGGCAAATGATAGGTTATATGATGGTGATTTACATTGCCGGAATACAAAATATACCAAACGCAATTTTAGAGGCTGCGCGTGTTGATGGAGCAACGCCAATCAGAAGCTTGTTTAGTATTGTTATTCCATCGGTAATGCCTTCAATTACCATATGTCTGTTTTTAACCATTACAAACTCCTTTAAACTTTTTGATCAAAATCTTGCGCTTACTGCAGGCGCACCGTCTAAACAAACACAAATGGTAGCATTGGATATTTACAATACCTTTTATGGCAGAATTGGTTTTGAGGGTGTAGGTCAGGCAAAAGCGGTAATATTTTTTGTTTTGGTGGCGATTGTGGCATTGTTACAGCTTTATTTAACGCGCAGCCGTGAGGTCGAAAATTAATGAAAAAAATCAAACTATCAAATATTGCTATATTTATAATTTTACTGTTGCTTAGCTTTTTGTTTTTAATCCCGATAATAACAGTGGTTTCAAATTCGTTTAAAAACAAATTTTCAATAAGTCAAACGCCATTCGTATTGCCAAACAACGAAACTTTTGCCGGTATAGAAAACTATATAAAAGGAATCTCTGATACAGGATTTGTGTCGGCATTTTTTTGGTCACTTTTTATTACGGTTTTTTCGGTGGCAATAATTGTTTTGTTCACATCTATGACCGCTTGGTATATAACACGTGTTAAAACAAAAACAACAAAGCTTTTGTATTATTTGTTTGTCTTTTCGATGATAGTGCCTTTTCAAATGGTTATGTTTACAATGTCAAAAATTGCAAATGCCTTGATGCTTGATAATCCTGTTGGATTGGTGTTTATATACCTGGGCTTTGGCGCAGGCTTGTCGGTGTTTATATTTTCGGGATTTGTAAAGTCAATACCACTAAGTCTCGAGGAAGCAGCAATAATAGACGGATGCAATCCTATTCAAACTTTTTGGCACGTAGTATTTCCTATTCTAAGGCCCACGGCAATAACGGTGGCGATTTTGAACACCATGTGGGTGTGGAATGACTATCTTTTGCCCTATCTTGTCATAGGTAGTGACTATAAAACCATACCTATTGCGGTACAGTATCTAAAGGGCGGTTACGGCTCGGTTGATATGGGCGCAATGATGGCTATGTTGGTGTTGGCAATAGTTCCAGTAGTCATTTTTTATTTAAGTTGTCAGAAATACATTATAAAAGGAGTAGCGGCAGGTGCGGTCAAAGGATAATACTCAAAAAAGATATAGCGGTGTTTTGCTTGCGATTTCTTCCGTGCCATCCCCATACGGTATAGGTAGTTTTGGTGAGCAGGCATATAGATTTGTGGATTTTTTGCATAACGCTCATCAGCGCTTTTGGCAGATATTACCCATTAATCCCTTGGGTGAAGGAAACTCGCCATACAAATCATCAAGTGCATTTGCGGGCGAAATACTTTATATAGATATCGACTTTTTGGTGCGTGACGGACTACTTGAAAAAACGGATATAGAGTATTGTGATTTTGATACAAAGATTAATTACAGAAGTGTAAAGGATTTTAAAATTCCTTTACTGAAAAAAGCAGTTCAAAATTTCGATAAACACAATGAGAACTACCGTAAATTTTGTATTGAAAACGAATTTTGGCTTAACGACTATGCTCTTTTTGAAAGTGCGATTGCCGTTTATAATGCAAACGGTATAAACGATTTGCCGGATGGATTTAAATATCGGGTGCCGGATTTTATAAATAATTTTAAGCAAAAATACCATAGCGAAATTGAATTTTGCAAAATAACGCAATACTTTTTCTTTTGTCAGTACTATGAACTGAAACGTTATGCTAATAAAAACGGAATAAAAATAATAGGGGATATTCCGTTTTATTTGTCACTTGACAGCGCAGATGTTTGGTGCAATCCCGACGATTTTTTGTTGGATCGAAATTTTACCCCTAAAGTTGTTGCCGGTATGCCCCCAGATATTTTTTCTGCTACAGGACAGTTGTGGGGTAATCCTATATATAATTGGCAAAATATGCGTGATAATAATTATAGATGGTGGTGTACAAGGCTTGAGTTTTGCTGTGATATGTACGATGTGCTTAGGATAGATCATTTTCGCGCTTTTGCCGGATTTTATTCTATTCCATATGGCAAAAATGCAGATTGCGGCAGTTGGGAAGTGGGAGAAGGAAAAAGTTTTTGGGACAAGATACAAGAGCAAATAGGCGATATAAATATAATTGCGGAGGATTTGGGCGGCGAGGAGGATTTACAGGTGATTAGACTGCTTCAAAACACCTCTTTTCCTAATATGAAGATATTGCAGTTTGCCTTTAACGGAGATATGCAAAATCAATTTTTGCCGCAAAATTATCCCTACAACTGTGTTTGTTATACAGGTAATCACGATAACGACACCGCGCTTGGTTGGTATAATTCGTCAGGAATTAAGCAACGGGTAATGTTTAATGGATTGATAAGAAATAACGCGAACAATGCTCCACATGATATGATACGCGCGCTTTCGAAATCACAGTCAATGCTATGCATAATACCTATGCAGGATGTGTTGTGTCTTGATTCATCGGCACGTATGAATACACCGGGAACAAAAGAAGGCAACTGGCAGTGGCGAATGGATAAAAACGATATTAACCAAGACAATGCAAAATTGCTTAAAAAATTAACAAAAGAGAGAAACTAAAAACGAGCCGAGAAAAAATCTCGGCTCGTTTTTGTATATTTGGGTTGTTTGATTTAATCGAAGATAGTCGAATTTTTAAAGATATTAAACTTTAACTTTAACCACAATCTTCTTAACGCTATCCTGTTTACCGTCAAGGCACATACCCGGTTTGTGCACGTCACGGGGGAAGAAAATGCCGTATTCATCAGCGTTTAAGATACCTTTAGCTGCTTGGGTGTCGTCCTCGTAAAACATAACGTCTTTTGCGTCGTTATATTCACTCTTTGGTATAGCACGGGCAATATCAAAGCCCTCTATAACCTCAACCCCTGAAACTATATATTGAATGTCTATGTAGTTTTTGTGCGCTTCAGCCTTTGCTTCCGATTCAAGCTTGCTGGTATATTCTTGCACAGATGCCCAAAGCTCTTTGCCGTCTATTTCATATTTTCCGGCAGGCAAATTGTCGGCAATTGCTTTTTTTATAAAGTCAAATGCTTCCTTAAAACGCGGGTGCATACCAAAGTAAAGTTCGCAATTTTTTAGGTTGTCAAATACCATAACAAAAACTCCTTTGTATTTTTTTATTTAATTATAATATATTTTTGCTGTTAACACAATAATTTTGTTGAAATTTTACATTGACATTTTTGCTTTCTTGCAGTAAAATTGTCGAGGTTTTGCGCTAAAATTAAACACAAAGGGAGTGAATGGGTTGAGTACAAGGGTAATATCACGAAAGTTGCGTTTGCCAAACATTAATTTTTTACCCGGACTTGTACATTTTGTAAAAAGCAACGCGGTTATGTGTATTGCATTTGTTGCTGCTGTTATTACAAGTGTTATAGTACCGGTGGATCGTGAATATCTGGGTTATATCGACCTTAAAACCATTTCCTGCCTTTATAGTGTGTTGGCGGTTGTATGCGCACTTAAAAATATTAGATTTTTTTATACTATGGCACAAAAAATAGTAGAGCTTTTTAAAAATATCAGATTATGCGTATTAGCCCTTGTGTATATAACTTTTATTGGTTCTATGCTGATTGCAAACGATATGGCTCTGCTTACCTTTTTGCCGTTGGGATTTTTTGTGCTTAGCAGTACGGGCAAACAAAAATATATGGCGTTTACTTTTATTATGCAAAACATTGCGGCAAATTTGGGCGGAATGTTAACACCGTTTGGCAATCCTCAAAATCTGTACCTATATACCAAATTTAACATTCCAAACGGTCAATTTGTGTCAATAATGGCTCCGCCGTTTGCAATTGCTATAGCTTTGATTACTATTTGCTGCATAGTTTTTGTGAAACCGGAATCGCTTGAAATAGATAGTGAAAAAATAAAATTACCTCTTGGAAAAACACTGATTTATATAGCGCTTTTCGCACTTAGTATAGCTATAGTTTTTCGCGGTATACCCTACCAAATAGGTGTTGTAGTAATAACTTCAGTATTATTGTTTGCTGACAAATCTGCGCTTAAAAAAGTGGACTATCCGCTGCTTTTTACCTTTGTGTTTTTCTTTATTTTTGCAGGAAATATGGCACGCATTAATGTTGTGCAGAATGTCTTTTCGCAATTGCTTAGTAAAAACACATTACTCTTTAGTGTGGCATCTTGCCAGGTTATCAGCAATGTTCCGTCGGCAATATTGTTATCTCAGTTTACCGATAATTATGCTGATTTACTTGTCGGTGTAAATATTGGCGGAGCCGGAACGCTGATTGCTTCGCTTGCAAGCTTAATTACATTCCGCGAATACACAAAGCACAATCCGAATGGAACAACTGCTTATATAAAGCAATTTACAGCATTTAACTTTGCTATTTTAGGTATTTTAATTTTATTTATGTTAATTATTTAAAAACCGTCAGTCTTAAAACTGACGGTTTTTGTTATGCGTGATATAGCTTTTTGGTTTGATATTTCGGCTCGCAAGTAAGGTTTACGCCTAACTTTTTAAAGGTTTGTTCATCTATGCGAGAGAGTATTACGCTTGAGTGAACCTCGAGTCCTTTTAGCTTGTCAACCTGTTCTAAAGCTATTTTGGCTTTTTCGTCGGTTGCAGCGCAAATTGACAGCGCGATTAAAATTTCATCAATATGCATTCTGGGGTTATGATTACCAAGCACGGTGGTTTTCATATCTTGAATAGGTTCAATAACGGTAGGGGAAAGTAGCAAAACATCATCCGGGAGACCGGCAAGTTCTTTTAAAACATTAAGTAGCATTGCCGAGCTAGCTCCTAATAACGATGAGGTTTTACCGGTCACGATTTTGCCGTTGTCAAGTTGGATTGCCGCAGCGGGGTTACCTGTGATTTCGGCCTTTTCGAGTGCAGCGGCTACTACGGGTCTATCCTTTACGGAAATACCGAGCTGACTCATAAGTAATTCTATTTTTGTAACTTCGCTTTTTTCACTAAGACCTTGTCTTGTGTTGCAAGCGGCAGAGTAATAACGACGTATTATTTCCTGCTTTGCAGCGTCGCATACATAGCGATCATCGCTGATGGCGCAACCCGCCATATTAACACCCATATCGGTGGGGCTTTTATATGGTGATTCGCCAAGAATGCGTTCCAAAATTGCGTTAAGCACGGGGAAGATTTCCACGTCACGATTGTAATTAACAGTGGTTTGACCGTAAGCTTCTAAATGGAAGGGGTCGATCATATTAACGTCGCTAAGATCGGCTGTTGCAGCCTCATACGCAACATTTACGGGATGCTTTAGCGGAATATTCCAAATGGGAAATGTTTCGAATTTTGCGTAACCTGCTTTTATACCACGTTTGTGGTCTTGATAAAGCTGAGAAAGGCAGGTTGCCATTTTGCCGCTGCCGGGGCCCGGTGCGGTTACTACAACAAGATGTCTTTGGGTTTCGATGTAATCGTTCTTGCCAAATCCATCGTCGCTAACTATAAGCGGAATATCTGACGGATAATCCTTTATCGGATAGTGACGGTAGGTTTTAATACCAAGCGCATTGAGTCGGTTTTCAAACGCTATAGCGAGGGGCTGTCCCGTAAAACAGGTTATGACTACACTGCCGACAAAAAGGCCTATATCACGAAAAGCGTCAATAAGGCGTAGTGTATCAAGGTCATAAGTGATGCCAAGATCACCGCGACGCTTGTTTTTTTCAATCGCATCAGCATTTATTACAATGACAATTTCGGCCTCATCCTTAAGTTCTAAGAGCATTTTTACCTTTGAATCCGGACTAAAACCCGGCAAAACGCGCGAGGCGTGAAAATCATCAAACAATTTGCCGCCAAACTCCACGTAAAGCTTACCGCCAAACATATCAATTCTATTGCGGATGTTTTGTGATTGAAGTGCGATATATTTATCGTTGTCAAATCCAATTTTTGCCATATTGCCGCCTCCCTACTATGATAAAAATAAATACAAAAATAGTATATCAAAATTTTCTTTTACTTGCAAGATAATTTTTTAGTATTTTTAACAATATATTTCTTGCTTTAAACAACACTTTATAGTATAATAACATGGATTATATTAAATAGAGGTTTTTGCATTGATTTCTGCCGAAAAAACAAACAATTATTTACCTGAACAATGCGCTTTTGCAAGTAGAGTAAAGGCATTGCTTAAAGAACGTGAAATAACTGCGCCAAAAGCACACATTGTCACTTTTGGATGTCAGCAAAACGTAAGTGATTCCGAACGAATAAAAGGTATGCTTATTCTTTGTGGCTATACACTTACGGAAGATATAACCGATGCCGATTTTATACTTTTTAATACCTGTGCTGTTCGTGGACATGCCGAGGATCGTGTTTACGGAAATGTGGGCGCTACAAAAAAGCTTAAGCAGCAAAATCCTAATTTGATGGTGGCTGTTTGTGGTTGTATGGCTCAACAGCAATCGGTGGCCGACAAATTTTACAAAAGCTATCCATATGTAGACATTGTTTTCGGCACACAACAACATCACAGACTACCGGAATTTATTTATCGTAGAATGACGAGCAAGCGAGTATACGAGCTGACACTTGATAATGCCGACATTGTCGAAAATGTTCCTGTTTGTCGCGACGGTAAACTAAAGGGTTGGCTTCCTATTATGTACGGTTGTAATAATTTTTGCACATACTGTATAGTACCATATGTTCGCGGACGAGAACGTTCACGCTCACCTGAAGAAATTGTTAAAGAAGCAACCGAGATGATAAACTCAGGCTTTAAAGAGATTATGTTGTTAGGGCAAAACGTTAACTCATATGGTAAGGGTGAGAGTCACGGTGTTAATTTTGCTAAATTACTCCGCATGATAAATGATATAGATGGCGATTTTAGAATTCGTTTTATGACCTCCCATCCAAAGGATTGTACCGAAGAATTGTTGGATACAATTCGCGATTGCAAAAAGGTTGAACGCCACATTCATCTGCCGTTTCAAAGCGGTAGCAGTAAGATTTTAAAGCAAATGAATCGTCACTATGACCGAGAGGGCTATTTATCACTTATTAATGCAGCGCGTGAACGAATTCCCGATGTTGAGTTTACAAGCGACATTATAGTAGGTTTTCCGGGAGAGACATACGATGATTTTTGTGAAACGCTTTCTCTTGTAAAAGAGGTCAAATTTACTTCGCTTTTTACCTTTATTTTTTCTCCGCGTGAGGGTACGCCTGCCGCAGATATGCCTGACCCGGTAAGTCGCGAGGAAAAGGGTAGATGGTTTAATGAACTGTTGATAGCGCAGGACGAAATATCCGAACAGCTCAACAATTCAATTGTTGGTAAAACAATGCGCGTTTTATGCGAAGAAGATTTAGAAAACGGATTATATTCGGGTAAAAGCGAATATTATTCAAGTGTAACCTTTAAAGGCACACCGGATATGTTAGGTAATTTTGTGACCGTGAGTGTAGAAAAATACGAAAACAATACGCTTTACGGCACTGTAATAAATTAAATTTTGAAAGGAAATATTTTAAATGGGTATTATTGAAGCAACAAGAAATTTAGGAGTAGAAATTCAAAAAGATGAGCGATTTATTCGCTTTATAAAGGCAAAACTTGCAAATGACAACGACGAGGCTTTGCAAAATCAAATTGGTGAATTTAATACAATTCGTATGAACCTTGATCGCGAAATGAATAACGAGACACAGGATGAAGCTAAAATTCGCGAACTTAATGAAAAACTTCGTGAAATTTATACTGCAGTTATGTCCAGCAAAACTATGCTAGAATATAACACCGCAAAGGCCGACCTTGATGCTATGCTTAACGATATTAACAGTATCATTATGCAGTGTGTTGAGGGCGAAGACCCAATGACCGCTGAACCTCATACCGCTTGCACGGGTTCTTGTTCTACTTGCGGCGGATGTCACTAAGAAAAACTCTGAGGGACAACATCTCGCAAAATCAAGGATTTTGACTGCAATGTTTTCCCTCAGTACACCCTTTCAGTCTTAAAAAGTGCCTTACGACACTTTTTCGCTTTAAGATGTGTTTTTACGGGGCAAAGCCCCGCAAAAACGAAGGGATATAACGGGACAATATCTCGCAAAATCAAGAATTTAATTTTTAACCAAAGGGGATAAAAACTATGGCTGAACTGTCACCTATGATGCGACAGTATATGGATATAAAATCTCAAAACCAAGACTGTATTATCTTTTATCGTTTGGGTGATTTTTATGAAATGTTCTTTGACGATGCTATAAAAGGCTCTGAGGAATTAGAACTCACTCTGACAGGAAGGGATTGCGGTCTGGAAGAACGCGCTCCTATGTGCGGTGTGCCATATCATAGTAGCGAGGGTTATATTGCCCGTTTGGTCGAAAAGGGATACAAGGTCGCAATTTGTGAACAGGTAGAAGATCCGGCTACCGCAAAGGGAATTGTAAAACGTGATATTGTTCGTATTGTCACCCCCGGCACCGTAATAGAGGGTGAAATGCTTGATGAGGGTCGAAATAATTATCTTGCTGCGATTTTTGAAAATAACAATAAGATAGGTGTATGTTTTGCTGATGCCTCAACCGGACAAGCGCACATTACTGAACTTTCGGGCGAAGATGTGTACAACGATCTGCAAAACGAGATTATGCGTTTTAGTCCAAGCGAAATATTGCTTGATGCAAAACTGAAAGAAAAAATTTCTGACTTTTTAGAGGAAAAAATTACAGCGGCAATTTCTGTTCGCGAGGATTTTCGATTCGATA
Organism: Acutalibacteraceae bacterium; assembly: GCA_045633485.1. Taxonomy (GTDB): domain Bacteria; phylum Bacillota; class Clostridia; order Oscillospirales; family Acutalibacteraceae; genus UBA737. Next base: position 84,596 of record JAZQYL010000028.1, read on the forward strand.
TAAATATTACGGAGACGCTTATTTGTCAAAATTTTGGTGTTGTTAGTCCCGAAAATATAGGAATTGAATCAGGTAGTGTATCGCAAAGTGTTTTGGGTTCCGTAATCGATTACCTTAAGGAAAATGGTAAAACGGGAGCTATTGATATTAAAACTGTAAATGTTTACACATCTGCACAGTTTATGCAGTTGGATGTAACGGCAGTTCGCAATCTTGAGTTAAGTGAAACTATGCGTACCAAATCTAAACGCGGTTCGCTTTTGGGCGTGTTGGACAAGACCAAAACTGCTATGGGCAAACGCCTTATGCGATCTTTTGTTTTGCAACCGCTGCTTAGTATTCCGGAGATTACCATGCGCCAAAATGCGGTGGAGGAACTAAGTAACGATACGGTTTTGCGCTGCGAAGCGCAGGAATATATGAGCGGTATTCGTGATATTGAACGCATGATGACCAAGATAGTATACGGAACCGCAACCGCAAAAGAACTTTTGGCTCTTGCAGCTACTGCTCATCGTTTTCCGTACATAAAACAGCTTTTGGCATCTGCTAATTGTAAAATGCTAAAGTCAATACACAACGATATTGATACGCTTGATGAGATAGTAACACTTATTGATGCTGCCATTAGCGAGGATGCGCCCGCAACAGTTCGTGAGGGTAAAATAATTAAAAAAGGATATAGTGAGCAGGTTGATATGTTGCGCGAGGATATGGATGGCGGTACGTCATATCTTGCCGATATTGAAGCTCGCGAACGCGAAACAACGGGAATTAAAAATCTTCGTGTGCGCTATAACAAAGTGTTTGGTTACTATATTGAGGTTACAAACTCTTTTCTTGATAAGGTGCCAGATAACTACGTTCGTAAGCAAACCCTTACAAATTGTGAGCGCTTTATAACCGACGAATTAAAGCAATTGGAAAATAGATTGCTTACCGCAAAGGATAGAGTTTTTCAACTGGAATACGAAATATTTAACTCTATTCGTGAAACGGTAGCGGCAGCAGCCAATCGTGTTCGTACAACCGCTGCTGCTATTGCCCGACTTGACACAATGTGCTCATTAGCGCAGGTAGCGGTTGAAAATAATTATTGCCGTCCGCTTGTTAATAACAGCGGCATTATCAGTATAAAAGGCGGCAGACATCCGGTTGTTGAAAAGCTTATTAAAACTCCATTTGTTTCAAATGATACATATCTCGATAACGCATCGGATCGTTGCGCTATTATTACAGGACCTAATATGGCAGGTAAATCTACATATATGCGTCAGGTGGCAATTATTACACTTATGGCGCAAATTGGTTCTTTTGTACCGGCTCAAATGGCGGAGATAGGTGTTGTGGATGCAATATTTACCCGTGTTGGCGCATCCGACGATCTATCAAGTGGTCAATCTACCTTTATGGTAGAGATGAGCGAAATGGCTCATATTCTTAAAAATGCCACAAAGAACAGTCTGCTTATAATTGACGAAATCGGCCGCGGCACATCTACCTTTGATGGCATGTCAATTGCACGTGCGGTACTTGAATTCGTTGCCGACAAAAAGCGTCTTGGCGCAAAATCACTTTTTGCAACTCATTATCACGAACTTACCGAAATGGAAAACGAACTTGACGGAATAAAGAATTATAATATTGCCGTTAAAAAACGCGGTGATGATATAATCTTCCTTCGCCGAATAGTGCCGGGTGGTGCTGACGATAGTTACGGCATAGAGGTTGCAAAACTCGGCGGCATACCTGATTCGGTAATTCGCCGTGCTAAACAAATACTAAAACAAACGCTTGAAAGCGGAATTGTTACATATAAAACGGTCGAAACAAATACCGACCAAATGTCACTTGAAATGCAGGGCGCAACCGATATTTTGCGCGA
>JAZQYL010000029.1:0-14899 GCA_045633485.1 Acutalibacteraceae bacterium
TAGGCACCTCTCGGGTGTTACCCATAGCCATAAAAACACTTGTAGTTCCAAATTCATAACAGTGATGATGAATGTAATTAGTTCTTATTGAAGCAAGATTTGTTATACCTAAACTAATATGGAATGGTGACATATCAATAATAGATTTAGGCAATAAATTATGTTTATCAAGCCATTTAATAATACCGACACCAATCGGCAAAACGCCAGGAACGCTTAGCAAAAATTTAATAATTTTTTCGGTACCGTTATTTTCAGGTGCTTCACGGTTTTCGGCTATGTATTTGTCGATAATATCGTTAACCTCGTATATCGTATTATCTTCACTAAAATACATTTTTGACATCGTACCAAGGCCCATTTCACCAGGTTTTAATACGACCATACCAACAGCGATTTCATTGCGCTGATAAATTTTTCTGTTCATTACAAAACGATTAAGTCCCGGAAACTCTTTCATCGTACGAATATATGCAGCAAGAATAACTGCCATATGACTAATATTAGTTCCCTCTTTGCGTTTTTTGTTAATATATTCCTTAATCGGATCAACAGGAACATCTATAGTAATAGTATTTTCAGAGTCAACACGTTTGTCCATAATATATGCCGCAACTGTATACATGGGATCGGCATTTTTTACACGCTTTCCATCAGCTCGCATAATATCAACCACCTTTCCATTATTCAAATGATAACACAACTGATTTTAAAACACAATAATTTTTTAATAAATTATGAACAGTGCTCCTGTATAAAATTAGTTATTTGTTTTTGAACATTATCGGTATCCACCAAAAAGCTTATACCGTGATCTGCATTTTCAACCAAACATATATATTTTTCAGCACAAGATGCATTGTAGGAAATTTCAGTCATTTCGCAAGGCACAAAACCATCACATTTTCCGTGAATAAAGAATATTGGAATATTAGATTCCGAAAGTGCCCTTGTGGTGTCAATTTCATATAAATTAAATTTTCCAAAAAGTTTGCACATTACATTTAAAATCGGTAAAATCGGCTCAGCATTAATTTTAAAAGATTGCTTTGCAACTTTTTTAATGATAGACGGTGGCGATGTGAATCCACAATCAGCAATTATGCCCTTTACACTTTCAGGCAATTCAAGATTTGCAGCCATCATCACGGTACTAGCTCCCATAGAGACACCGCTTAAAAATATATTTCGTGGTGCGTATCTTTGCGCAATATAATTTGTCCAAGCCTGTGCATCATGTCGCTCTTTTATTCCAAAAGTAATTAGTTTACCCTCGCTTTTTCCATTACCGCGCTGATCTACCACCAAAACGTTTAATCCAAGTTCAATATAAAATTTAACTGCGCAAGCAAAGTCAAATTTTCCATCCGAACGATAACCATGAAACAGCAAGATGGTTGTGTCGGAATTATTGCTATAGTAGTTACCTACCAATTTTATATCATCAAAACTATTAATAGTAACCACTTCACAAGGTAACTTTTCAATATAGTTTAGGCTTTTATCAAAAACACTTTTATATTCAGCCAAAGGACCGCTTTCAAAACTTACTAGTCTAATATCACTACGCATAAAAGCCGTCTTGAAAGCCCAATATAACGCCAACATAATTACGAGAACAAAAACGGCTAAAACACTAACAATAAAAATCATACCAACACCTCTACTATACTATAATACCACATATTTACAAAATAATAAACATTAATTTAAAGATATTTAATTGACAGTTGATTTAATATATGATAATATTTACGGGAATAGATTATCGAAAGAAGATTTTTATAAAATGAACAAAGTATTTGTGTCATATTCTCCCGACGAAACAAAAAAAATTGCAAATGAACTTGCATTATCACTTAAAGGCGGAGAGGTAATCGCTTTTTATGGTGATTTAGGACTCGGCAAAACTTGTTTTGTAAACGGTTTAGCTGATGGTCTCGGATTTACAGGCGAGGTATCCTCTCCAACGTTTGCCATAATAAACGAGTATTTAGGCGGCAGATTAAATTTATATCATTTTGATATGTATCGTGTTAGCGATTGGGAAGATTTGTACACTACAGGATATTTTGAGTATATGGAGACGGGCGGTGTTTTAGCGATTGAATGGAGCGAAAACATCGAATCTGCCCTTCCGGAACATACAATAAAAGTAACTATAAAACGCATTGACGAAAACACACGTGAAATAACAATTGACCGAGGTGACGAAATTTGAAAATTTTAAGTATTGAATGCTCGGCAGGCCCTGCGTCATGCGCTATAATCGACAATGGCATTATCAAATCACAGTCATATGTTAATGCTGCTCTTACACACTCACAAACACTTATGCAGATGATTATTAACACTCTTAAAAACTCTGCAACAGAACTTTCCGAAATAGATGCCGTTGCTGTTGCCGCAGGCCCGGGTTCTTTTACCGGTCTTCGAATTGGTATTAGCGCAGTAAAGGGCGTTGCTGCGCCTAATAATCTCCCCTGTTTGCCTGTTTCTACACTGGATGGTATTGCAGAACAATTTGCAGATCGCGATTGTATTGTATGTGCAGTTATGGATGCGCGTTGTAATCAGTTTTACAATGCTCTGTTTGATGTTAGTGACGGCAACGTAAAAAGGCTTTGCGACGATAGAGCATTATTTGCAGATGAGTTAAAAGAAGAGATTTTAAATTTATCACACGATAAACTAATTATAATTTGTGGTGATGGCGCAGATTTATTTTATAAAACAGTTAACGATTACAAAAATTTACAAGTTGCACCACAACATTTAAAATTTCAAACTGCTGTCGGCGTAGGAATTTATGCTTATAAAAATTATGATAAAATTAATTCCGTTATGCCGGAAAATTTGTTACCTGTATATCTTCGCCTGCCACAGGCAGAGCGCGAATTAAAAGCAAAAACGGAGGCAAAAAAATGAAAATTGTTATAGGCTGCGACCATGGTGGTTTTGAGCATAAAAACGCCATATTAGAACACTTAAAATTACAAGGTCACGAGGTAGTTGACTGCGGTATTTATGAGAACAAATCGGTAGACTACCCCGATATTGCAGTTAAGGTTTGCGAAATGATTACTAAAGGTGATTGTGAACGCGGTATTTTGGTTTGCGGTACAGGAATCGGCATGTCACTTGCAGCAAATAAAGTAAAAGGAATTAGAGCTGCTTGCTGTAGCGAACATTTTTCAGCAAAATATACCCGACTCCATAACGATACAAATATTATCTGCCTTGGCGGACGAGTTATCGGCATTGGCACCGCAATAGAGCTTGTTGACCTGTTTATTGAAACAGAATTCGAAGGTGGCAGACATCAAACCAGAGTGGACAAAATTATGGCAATAGAAAAAAACTAAATTAGCGGAGGTATTAAAATGAATGACAATGTATTTGTGATTGATCATCCCCTAATTCAGCACAAACTGACAATTTTGCGTGATGAAAAAACTGGTACGAAGCAATTTCGCGAACTGATAAGTGAAATTGCCATGCTCATGTGTTATGAATCCACGCGCGATTTGCCACTTAAAGAGGTTGATACAAAAACACCTTTGGTAACCGCAAAAACTAAGGTTCTTGCCGGTAGAAAAATGGCTTTTGTTCCCATTCTTCGCGCCGGTCTTGGAATGGTTGACGGCGTGCTAAATCTCATTCCATCCGCAAAAGTTGGTCATATTGGAATGTATCGTGACCCTGAAACTCATCAACCGATTGATTATTATTGTAAATTACCTGCCGATTTAGAGGATCGTGACGTATTTGTTCTTGATCCAATGCTCGCAACTGGCGGTAGTGCCATTGATGCTGTAACTCGTATAAAAGAATTTAATCCAAAAAGAATTAAATTTATGTGCATTATCGCAGCTCCCGAAGGCGTAAAAGCATTTACCGATGCTCATCCTGATGTTCCTGTATATTGCGCAGGTCTTGACGAAAGACTAAACGAGCATGCATATATTCTTCCTGGTCTTGGCGATGCAGGTGACAGAATTTTCGGCACAAAATAATACAAACAATATAATCCCTCCATAATCGGAGGGATTTTTTTATTTTATATATGCTTCAAGTCGATAAATAGGCTGCCCTAAGGAGACAAACTTTTCTTCATATTCGGTCATTATATTACCATCAAAATTACTATTATGTAAATCGAGAGATACATTTTTAAGAGCAAAACCGTTTTGTGAAAATTCTTGTAGTGAAAATTCAAAAAGTTTCATATTGTCGGTTTTTTGATGAATTTCAGCAGTTGGTTTCATAATACGTTTATATATTTCAAGAAAACCATGATGTGTCAAACGGTGAGATGCATATTTATTTTTTGGAAAAGGACATGAAAAATTTAGGAAAATTTGTTCTATACTTTGTGGTTTTATATGTCTTTCAAGATATTCGGCAGCACATTTTATAAAACGGACGTTTTTTAAATTCATTTTTTTTGCCAATTCGCATGCCGAAACAATAACATTTGCTTCACGCTCCACAGCAATTAAATTAATTTCGGGATGAGCTGCGGCATATTCACAGGCAAAACGCCCCTTTCCGCAACCAACCTCTAAATAAAGTGGACGAGAAGCATCAAACCAAGAATCAAAATCTATATAATCTTTATCGTTAATAGCTGTTTTAAAGTTTTTATCCTTGCTAAAACTTGTGTATAAGTATTCACTTACAGCCTCTAAACGCTCTTTTAAGTATTTCTTTTTTTTCATTCTCATAATTTTTCACCAATAATGGCTGCTCCGTGGAGCAGCCTTGTTTAATTTTATTTATTAAGATTTTCAAGCTTTTCTACTGCTTTATCCAAATAATTCTCTGCAAAATGCTCGATACAACCATTATCAACCATTCGTGTAAGAGAAATGTCAATAGGCATTTTACCAAGCAAATCAATATTCAGCTCATTTGCAATATCATCACTACCGCCGCCAAAAACGCTAAATTCTTTGCCACAATCAGGACACTTGACATAGCTCATATTCTCCACTAAACCAAGAATATTAATGTTCATCATCTGAGCCATATTAAATGCCTTTTTAACAATTAGCGAAACAAGATCCTGCGGAGATGTAACCATCACAATGCCATCAAGCGGAATAGTTTGAAAAACAGTAAGCGGAACATCACCTGTTCCGGGAGGACAGTCAATAAACAAATAGTCAAGATCGCCCCAAACAACATCCTGCCAAAACTGTTTTACTGCACCGGCAATAACGGGACCTCTCCAAACAACCGGAGCATCGGTTTCTTTAAGAAGCATGTTAACCGACATAATTTTTACCCCGCCCTTAGATTCTGCCGGTAAGATACCAAGTTCATTTTGCAAAGCGTTGCCCTTAATACCGAATGATTTTGGTATAGATGGTCCGGTAATATCGGCATCTAATATGCCAACCTTATAACCTTTTTGAGCCATTAAGGTAGCAAGCAACGATGTAACCATAGATTTGCCAACGCCACCCTTGCCGCTTACAACCGCAACAACATGCTTAATACTATTAAACTCACCCGTGGGTTCTATAAAACTTTCTTTCTTTTTTGATGCGCAATTGCTGCTGCATGAAGCGCAATTGCCATTACAATTTTCAGACATTTTCATCACCGCATGATATTATACATCATCATTTTTTTAAAATCAATAAATTTTTAATGAAAATGTGTACATATTTGTTTTTTACATTCCAATGGCGAATATATAAATTCATCAATATGACTATCATGATAAAAGTATTCAAATTCTTTATCAAATGAATTTTCAAAATTATTGATTATTATAAGTTTAATTTTCATTTTCTCAGGTATTATACTTTTTATATATACGCTAGCCAACTGTCCCACCTTGACACCTTCTTTTATTTCGGCAAGTCCGGCAAGATTTGGTGTAAGTTCCACAAACACACCGTACTCCTCAACGCTTCTTACAATTCCGGATATTGTCTGTCCCGTATTAAAACAGGCGGCGTTTTCTTCCCAAGTACCCAATAATTCTTTATGCGATAATGTAATTTTATTATCATCATCTATGCTTTTAATTATTACTTTAATTTTATCACCTAATGAAAATCTATCCTTCGGGTGTGAAATTCTTGAAACGCTTATCGCATCAATTGGTAGCAATGCGATATTTCCACAACCAATATCACAAAAAGCACCAAATGTTTCCATATGTGTTATGGTTGCATCTATGACATCACCCACTCTTTTGTTACTCAAAATATAATCCAAACATCTTTGTTGTACACAACTTCTTGACAAAACTGCATATTTTTTACCGTTATCGTCCAAATTAAAATTTTTTATTACAAAGCTTACCGGTCTGCCCACACGTGAAATTAATGCAATATCTCTTGTCTTTCCCTCTTTTATGCCTATTGCTCCCTCTTCGCGCGGTATAATTCCCTTCATCACACCTAAATCAACCGTAAGATTATGTTGTGCGTCACACATTATAACATTTGCTTCTAATATTTTTTCAATTAATTGTGCTGATAGCAGTGTTGATTCGGTCAACATATACCTTTTATTTTCATCGGTGTTAAGTAGTGTTCCCTCTGGATGATAATCTTTCATTTTTATCTCGCCTTTCTTGTTGTTTCATATAAAAACATATGCTATTTACGAGATAATAATGATTAAAAAATGCACACATCAAATATTATTTAATGTATGCATTTTTTAAATTATTTAATTGTAATTGTTCCGTCCTCTAAAACCGGCTCAACTATGCTTTCTTTTGCATTACAGAAATTACTTTCCTCATCAAAGGTGAGTGTTGTGCTATCTGCAGCCGTGGTTGCTTTAACCTTAACATTTAAAGTGGCAACAACACCGTCTTTTTTAGAATCTTTTAAATCAATTTGATTGAATAACAATACAATGCTATCACCTGTATCGTTATACTGACATTCATCAAAAATCTCACCGTTTGTAGCCGAGACAAGGCTTAAATTTTTGGGATCATAATTGATAATAACCTGACCACCCCATAAGCCGGAATTTTTTTCTATAATAATTGGTATAGATATCGTATCACCGGCAAGAGCAGTTTTATCTTTAATAGAAATTCGGCAATCACCTATATTTTTAATTATCAAAAGTGTACCAACTGTAATTGTAATAACTGCTAATATAATTGCTACCACAGAAAATAAAATTTTTTTATTCATCATTAAAAGCCCTCATATTCACCGTTATCAATTTTTTGCTTAAGTGCACTAACTACACTCTCTTTATCTTCCTTATATGTTACACCGTACCAACGATCCTCGGCAACTAAAACAGCAATATCATTTTGTTGACGTTTAATAACGTTTGAAACTACCGTTGGCAAATAATATTCAACCTTAGGAACATTAATTTTTTCAGCAAAAAATTCTTTTAAATCGTTTTCTATGTACTTAAAAATTTCAGGTGTAAATCCCCACATATTCATAGAAACTATGCAATCGGGTGGTAATTCGATCCAATTTTCGTCATCTTCGGTATACTTGCAATCCAAAATTTTTGTACGTTCGGTAACCGCTGTTAAATTACCGTTTTCAACATCACATATACCACGAGAAACTGTACCATTTTCGGTTAAAGTATTTTCGAGCCTAAAACCAACCATACAAAAATCACCCTTTTGTTCTTTAAGATGGTTGTACATTTTTTGATAAGCGCCCTTACCATAATAATCATCAGCATTAATAACCGCAAACGGAGTGGTAACCTTATCGCGAGCGCAATAAATCGCGTGTGCAGTACCCCAAGGCTTTACACGGTCGGCAGGACATTCAAATCCCGATGGTAACATATCAATTTCTTGGAAAGCATAATCAACATCAATCATCTTTTCAATTCTAGAACCAACAATTTCTTTAAACTCTTTCTCGATTTCATGTTTAATAATAAATACTACTTTATTAAATCCTGCTGCCTTAGCATCGTATACTGAAAAATCAATAATAGCCTGTCCGTTTGGACCTACAGGTTCAATCTGTTTTAAACCTCCAAATCGGCTACCCATACCTGCTGCCATAACTACAAGTGTTGCATCAAAACTCATGAATCATTTCTCACTTTCTTTTTTTAATGATTTAGAAACTTGGATATTCTCATTTGCTTTTTCGCTAAATCCCTCTGTACTCTCCCTCATAAATAAAACCTTAAAGGTGAGTATTAAAAGTTTTATGTCCAGAAGTAAAGAGTATGTTTCTATATAAATCAAATCCATATGAAGTTTATCTTCTGGACTTGTATTATATTTTCCGTAAAGTTGCGCAAAGCCGGTCAATCCACCTTTTACACGATGACGAAGTTCAAATTCGGGATATTTTCTTGAATATTCGTAAACATTTTCTATTCTTTCGGGTCTTGGACCAACAAGCGACATATCACCGCGCAAAATATTAAAAAGTTGCGGTAATTCATCCATTCGACATGCTCGTATTATTTTGCCGACCCTTGTTATTCGATCATCGTCGTTTTCGGCCTTTTTAGCGCCTTCTTTATCGGCATCAACAATCATTGATCTAAATTTTAAAACATTAAATATTCTACCTTTAAAGGTAATCCTATTTTGCTTAAAAAGTATCGGACCACCGTCATCAAGCTTTATAGCGATGGCACAAACAAGCATAATAGGGCTTGTTAATATAATACCGATTGCCGAAACTATAATATCCATTACACGCTTAATAATACGCTGCTCTAGCGTAAGACCTCTGTTACGACTCATAAGCACCGGCGTATCACCAATTTGAATGTCATAACTGTTACTTATGATAATATCGGTAATATCTGGTAATAAATAAGAACGTTTTTCATTTGTATAGCAGTATGAAATGATTTGCTTTTGCAAATTCTTATCAATACCACAAATCACAACAGCCTCATATTTATCAATTTGGCGCTTTATTTCATCAAAATTAACCGAATGAACATTAAGCCCGCGTTCAATACTGAATCTGTCTGATATCTTACCCATTTTTTGAATAAAATCAAATCCCGAAACATCGTCGCCAAAAAGAGCAACTACCCTTCTGGGTGGGTAAAGTTTAAAATAAATTGTGTTTGCACAAAAAGAACTGATAGCAACAACCAAAATTTGATAAGCTATACCAACTAATATTGGTGGTATCACTACCAACTGACGTGCAATTAAGCTAAGTTCAAGATACATAATTGCATTGGTAAAAACCGCTGCCAATGAAAAGCTATAAACAATTTCATGAATGCGGTAAATACCAATCTTAAAAGCACCGTAAAGCGAAGAAAAAACTGTAAAAAGCAATACAAACGATAAAATTACGACATAGTTACCTTTGTTGCTAAATAATGATTCCTCGTATCCGGTTATCCATACTTGAATAAAACCTACAGTTACAGCAGCAACAATCATTATCTTAACAAAAAGCATTATACTTTTTCGGAGTTTAACAAGATTTTTCATAAAGACACCTCTGAAAAGTGCTAAATTCTTGAGAACAGTATATAATTATTATACACCGCTTGTCAAGTTAATAAATATTTCAAAATATTATTCTTGACAATGTGGATATTAAATTGTATAATGTTGCCTGACTCTGTGGCAAGATAATACTTATAAATAATTAAAGGTGGTTTTTATTTTGGCAAAACCTATTAAGGTAACCGATGATGGTTTAAAAAAACTTCAAGCTGAGCTTGAACATCTTAAAACTGAAGGTCGCACAGATATCGCAGAGAAAATTAAGGTAGCACGTGGCTATGGTGACCTTTCTGAAAATAGCGAATATGATGACGCAAAAAATGAGCAAGCAAAAATTGAAGCACGTATTGTAGAACTTGAGGCAATGCTTAAAAACGTAGAAATAATCAAGGATATCAAGGGCGCAACTAAAACGGTTATTGTTGGTGTTAAGGTTAAAGTATACGATGAAGAGTTTGATGAAGAAGAAGAATACTATGTTGTAGGTTCTACTGAAGCAGACCCCGCAAACAACAAAATTTCTGATGAATCTCCGGTGGGCAGTGCGTTACTCGGCCACAAGGTTGGCGATATTGTTACGGTGGAAGCACCTGCTGGTGAGATAAAACTTAAAATAGTTAAAATTTCAAAATAATATTTCGGGGCAGATCATTTCTCTGCCCCTGTTTTTAATAATCGTTTGAAAGGATGTTAAAAATGAGCGAAAACAACAATGCTAACGTTCAAGAATTAAGTGAGATTTTACAGGTTCGTCGCGACAAGCTTTCTGCCATGAAAGAAGCCGGTACTGATCCATTCGTAAAAACAAAATATGACGTAGATGCGCACTCAATGCAAATAAAGGGTGATTTTGAAGGATTCGAAGGCAAAAATGTAAGTGTTGCCGGTAGAATCATTGCCCGTAGAATTATGGGTAAAGCAAGTTTCGTAACTCTTCGTGACGGCGAGGGTGACATTCAACTTTATGTTCGCCGCGATGATGTTGGCGAAGAAACCTATGCCGCATTTAAGAAGTGGGATATAGGCGATATTGTTGGTGTTAAGGGTATTGTATTTAAAACCCAAACTGAAGAAATTTCGATTCATGCAAATCACATTGAAATTTTAGCAAAATCTCTTCTTCCCCTTCCTGAAAAATTCCACGGTCTTACAAACAATGATCTTCGTTTCCGTCAAAGATACGTTGACCTTATTATGAATCCAAATGTTAAGCGTAATTTTAAAATTCGCTCACAATTCATAAAATTTATGCGCAAGTATCTTGACGATATGGATTATATTGAAGTTGAAACACCTGTACTTAATACAATTGTTGGTGGTGCTGCGGCTCGTCCTTTCGTTACACATCACAATACACTAAATATACCTATGTATATGCGCATAGCTACCGAGCTTCCACTTAAGAGACTAATTGTAGGCGGTATGGAACGTGTTTATGAAATTGGCCGCATATTCCGCAACGAGGGCATGGACCCTAAACACAATCCGGAATTCACAACGGTTGAACTTTATCAGTCATATGCCGACTTCCACGATATGATGGATATTGCCGAAGGTATTATCTCGGGCGCTGCAAAAGAAATCCATGGAACCTACGAGGTTGAATGGCTTGGCGAAAAAATCGATCTTACTCCCGGTTGGCGTAGACTTACAATGGTTGATGCTGTTAAAGAATATGCAGGCGTTGACTTTGGCGCTATAACCGATGATGCCGAGGCTGTTGCTGCTGCCGAAAAAATTGGTGTTGAGCTTGCTGATACGGCTGACAAAACTTGGGGCAATGCGCTTTATGCTTGTTTTGACCAAAGAGTAGAAGAAAAACTTATACAGCCTACATTTATTACTATGTATCCTGTTGAGGTTTCTCCTCTTACAAAAGCTTCTCCTGCCGATCCTCGTCTTACCGAACGTTTTGAGTTGTTTGTTTGTCATAGCGAACTTGCAAACGCATATTCCGAGCTTAACGATCCTATTGTTCAACGAGAGCGTTTTGAAAAACAACTTGAACTTCGCGAACGTGGTGACGATGAAGCAGAAATGCTTGACGAAGATTTCCTAACCGCAATGGAATATGGTATGCCACCTACAGGCGGTATGGGTATCGGTATCGACAGAGCTGTAATGTTACTTACAAACTCTGATACCATTCGTGAAGTAATTGCCTTCCCCACAATGAAACCGTTAGAATAGTATAAAATTACTTGTTTTGAAAACCCATGTGTTGTATAGCACTTGGGTTTTATTCATTTAATCACATATATTACAATTTTTTAACTTTACATTCGACTTGTTTTGTTGTATACTGTCGAAAGAGGAGTGATTTTATGGCAAACGTTGATACTATGATTTATAATCCGATTGAGGAATTTGAAAGTAAATATCGAGAAGCTCATCTCGAAAACACCAAACAATTCCTCGAAACACTTGTACAGCATTCCGGTATTGATATTGAACTAAACCGTGAAACTGTAAAGCAGTATAATGAGTTTAAATTAAATACTGCAAAACTTAAGAAAAAGCTTAACTGGTTCAGATTTTTAAGAGTACTCGCTTGTATCACAATTATTTTGATACCACTTGTAATTTGGAAAATAACACCAAAAGTTAGACAGCTTCGCAGTGATTATGAAGATGCTGACGCCCGTACTGCTGAGTTGCTTGCTGAGGCAAACAATCAAATGTTACCTCTAAACTCACTATTTACCGAGCGTGACGCACTAACCATTATTGAAGCTACCCTACCTCTCATATCCTTCGAAAATAGTTTTTCAGTAAAACAAGAAGAAAATATGAGAATCAACTTTAACTTTAATGATACTAACAATATCGAACAATCCACAGTTGATGTGTTAGCAGGTCATTACAACGAAAACCCATTCTTGTTTGAAAACAAACTAATACATACTATGGGCGAACACACATATCACGGTTATCTTACCATTACTTGGACCGAAACATATCGTGACCACGAAGGTAGATTGAGAACCCGTACAAAATCTGAAACACTTCACGCAACAGTAACTAAACCTAAGCCATTTTACAATACTCAGGTTGTTCTTAACTACTGTGCACAAGGCGGTCCCGAACTTGCGTTTACACGCGGCGCATCACATCTTGACGAAAAGAGCGACAAAGAAATTGCTAAGCTTGTAAAACGCGGTGAAAAAGAACTTAAAAAGTTGGACAACAAGGCAATAAAAGAAAATCGCGAATTCCAAAGTATGGCAAACAGCGAATTCGAAATTCTTTTCAATGCGCTTGACCGTACAAACGAAGTTCAGTTTAGAACCCTTTTCACACCATTGGCTCAAACCAATATGGTATCTCTTATCCGTTCTAAAGTTGGTTTTGGTGATGACTTTGATTTTATCAAATCATGTTGTACCAACAAGATTATTACTTCACATAGCCAAGACCGAGAAATCAACATTCTACCCGGAAATTACATTTCATACTCATATGATGAAATTTACGACAGTTTCATCACTAAGAATACTGATTTCTTTAAGGCAGTATATTTTGACTTTGCACCACTTTGGGCTATACCGGTATATCAAGACAGACCTGTTCATTCACTAAAACCAATACCGGATTATTCACAGCTTTATTCACTTAAAGAGTCTGAAGTTTTAGCAAATGCTATTGAATCACAATACGTTGTTCATCCGGCAACCAAAACACCGGCTATTTTAAAATCATCGTATGTTGGTTCTAAAGATAATATTGACGAAACATCAATCACTGCATATTCTTATGATATAATCCCCCGTGTGGATTACGTTCCTGTTTACGGCGGCGATGGTCATTACCATAATGTACCGGTTGAGTGGGATGAGTACATTCCTCTTGAAGCATGTAACCATTTCTACATTACTAGCGACGCTAATGCAGAAAACAAATCAGTAATTGCAAGACGTAACGGCTTGTGTATATTTAATTCTTAATTAAAAAAAGGAGAAATCAAAATGGCAAATCAATTAGACGAACTCAATCCAGAAGTAAAAGAAGAAGGGCTTGATACTAACGTTATCGCAAAGAAAATCGCCGCTGAAGTAGGCGCAGGTTCTAAATTCTTCGAAATCATTTTATGGGTATTAGGTATTATCCCCGGTCTCGTTTTCTTGTTTATGAAGATAAATGCTCAAAAGCATTTTGATCAGTTACAACAAAAAATTCAAAGAAACGCTTCCCAGATTGATAACTACCTCGAGCAAAGAGTAATGGTTCTTCAAAACTGCGCACGTCTTTTGGACAAAGCAATCAATCTTGACAAAGACACCTTTGAAAACATTGCTAAGTACAGATCCGGCAACGCAGGCGATGCTGATTCAGCTCGTAACGAACTTGGCGGTCAAATCGAAACAATGTCTCGCGATATTAACCTCGCAGTAGAAAACTATCCTGATCTTCAGGCTCATCGTGAAATTGCTGATGCAATGCAACAAAATATGTACTTACAAAGAGAAATCACCGCTGCTCGTGAACTTTACAACGACACAATCAACCAGTGGAATAAAGACATTTTTGATTGGCCAACCAAGAAAATCGTTGCTGCTAAAAATGGCTACACCACCAGAATTCCTTTTGCTGCTTCAAAAGAAGTTAAAGAACAAGCTAAGGGTGTATTCTTCTAATAATTGCATTATTAAAAATTTGTACAAAATAAACCTTCGGTTATTCCGAGGGTTTATTTTTTTATAAAAATTATTCACTTTAAAAATTTGCTAAAACAATTGACATGTGTGACAAATTAATGTAAAATTTTAGTGTATATTTTCATTGTTTCGGGAGGATAAAATCATATGAAAAATGCGAACAAACTTATTGCCTTAATTTTATCATTGGCAATAATTCTCACCACCATACCACTTGGCGCCATTACTGCGTTTGCCGATAGTGTTGACACAAGCAATATATTTGATTTTGCAAACAAAACATTCCAAACCTACGGCAGTTCGCAAGATGCGCAAATCCGCGAGTTTACAACCTTGTTTGGTCGTGTTGTAGACGAAAATGGCAATGGTCTTGAGGGCGTATATGTTCAGGTTTATAATCCTGATGAAAACATCACCTTCTCCCCTATTTTTACTAACAGCCACGGTGAGTGGCAACTTACAGGCTATGATGTAATCACAGGATATACATATGATATTAAATACGTTAAAACATTATATGAATTTTCTATCAACCATATTACCTGCATTGCGGTAAGTAATTTAACCACCATTGCAGAATCGGTTGGCACAAAGTTTGAACTTCCCGATTATGTGTGCAGCGAACTTGATTATACCTATACAGTATCCAACGGATTTGCCACCATCACCGAATACACAGGAACTAGCTCAAACGTATTAATCCCCGAAAAATTAGGCGGTTATCCTGTAAAATATATTGGCGATTATGCTTTTCAAAATAACACTAACCTTCAAAAGATATATT
>JAZQYL010000030.1:0-20442 GCA_045633485.1 Acutalibacteraceae bacterium
CAACGGCAAGCTTATCGGTTCTGCTCAGCGTGTTCCTGTTCCTACCGGTTCTACTACCATCCTTACCGCAGTTGTTAAGGGTGCTGACGTAACCAAGGAAGGCATCAACGCTGCAATGAAGGCTGCTGCTAGTGATTCATTCGGTTACAACGAAGATCAAATCGTATCTTCTGACGTTATCGGTATGCGTTATGGTTCACTCTTTGATGCTACTCAGACAATGGTATCAAAGGTTGGCGACGATCTCTATCAGGTACAGGTTGTTTCTTGGTATGACAACGAAAACAGCTACACAAGCCAGATGGTTCGTACAATTAAGTACTTCGCTGAAATCTAATTATAGTTTAGATGTTTTTAAATGCTCTACTTCAAAAAAGTAGAGCATTTTTTGTTGCTTTTTTATTTAATATGTGGTAAATTATTAATATAGTTATATATGAGGTGATTACTATGAAAAAATTGCTCGCAATGGTACTCTCACTTGTGTTGCTTTTTACATCGCTAAGTGCATTTACTGCTTCTGCAGATATTACTATTACCATAGGAATTGGTGATGTTAATGCAAGCGGTGTTATTAATAATAAAGACCTTGGTTTATTAATGCGTTACCTTGTTGGTTGGGAGGTTGACGGTTTTTATCTATCTGTGGCCGACGTTAATTCAGATGGTGATATTAATAACAAAGACTATGGTTTGCTTATGCAGTATGTTAACGGTTGGGATATTAACCTTGGCAATCAAACCGGAAATGTAAATGGTAATATAAATGGCAAAACAATTAAGTTTATCTCTACAATTGATCCTGCTGTTGATGAATCCGGTCCGGTTGTAGCAAACTTTGAAAAGAAATATGGCGTTACTGTGGAAATTATTCCATCAGGCCTTGATGAGCATGCTCAAAAGTGTATGGGTCTTATTGCTGCAGGCCAATCACCTGACGTTGCCCGTTCTCAGGGCGATTTCCCATTATGCTTAGGTTATTTACAGTCACTTGATGCGGCAAAGCTTAATTATGATGATCCAATTTGGGATCAAAATATGTTTGAAATGACAACATTTAAAGGTTCGCCGTATCTTTGTAATACAATAGGTAATATCTGGGCAGAGGCCGATCTTGTTATGTATAGCAAATCATTGCTTAAACGAGCTATGGCCTATACTCCCGAAGAATATGACAGAGCAGGTAAGTGGACTTGGGATGCTTTCTTTGAAATTGGTAAAGCTTGTCAAAAAGTAACCGGTAAACCAGGTTGCGCTATCAACTCATACGAAACGTTTTTCCACGCAGCCGGCGGCAGCGTTTATAAACTTGAAAATGGAAGATTTACAAATGGTATAGATAGCAATTCTGCTACCATTATGCAGAAGTATGCTCAAGCTAGAAAAGACTACATCCTTATGACAGGTAAGTCTGTTACAGCAGCTCTTATGGAAGGCGAAATCGGTATCACAACACTACACGTATGGTCACTCAAGAAAACAGGCGACCTTAGAGTTGCTAATTGGGATGACCTCGGCTTTTATTACTTACCATACTATGATGAAGCTGCAGCCGCTACCGGACAACGGCCAATGACAGGTATTTTCCGTGGTTGGGGAATTTGTAAAGGCGCTAATGAGCCTGTAGCAGCAGGCGTGTTCCTTAAAGAATATCTTGACGTTAACAATTATGATGTAAGCGGTACGTTTATATCATCTAGTGCTGAAAGATTTTTCTTTGAAGTTACAAATAAGGATTACAGCATATATAATCCTTACTTTACTTACATTGATATGAATACTTCTGTTACCGGTGTTAAAGCTAATCAGGAAATATATTATCTGATGTATTGCGATCCTTCGCAGGTGCCTTCTAGTATGGCTGCTGTTAAAGCTGCGGTTGACAAGGGTGTTAAAAATATGAATGATTATATTTTACAACAGACCAACGCGCATTAATAAAATTCAGAGGTGATTTTTTTGAAGAAAATTTTAGCTTTGATTTTGCCGATAATTTTAATATTAAACGTATTTGCTATATCTTCTTCGGCATCAAATGTTAATGTTAAAATCGCGATTGGCGATATTGACGGTAGCGGCGCTATAAATAACAGGGATCTTGGCGTTTTGTTAAAGGCTCTTAGTGGCTGGGAGGTCGATGATATTTATCTCGACGTTGCTGACGTTAACGGTGATAATGAAATAAACAATAAAGACTTTGGTTTATTAATGCAATATGTCAACGGTTGGGATGTAACACTAGTTGACAATAGGGTTGATGATTCATCCGATGACACTGCTTCTAGCCCTACTAGTCCCACCTTTGAATTTGAGTATAAAAATTTGGATATTACCAATGATTATGTTATTGTGTATGCGCCGGAAAAATGGGACAATCGTTACGAAAGCTGTAATCCCGATGGTAGTCTGCGCGCTGTAAATGAAACGGCATTTAGTCGCATATGCGCTAATGATCTTGCTAAATATTTTAACGAAGAATATGCTTTGCAACTTGTTGTTGTAAGGGATACTGATCCAATAGCAACATCTGCTACAAAGAAAATTCTTGTTGGCGATACAGCTTTTTACAAATCAAATCTTGCCGATAATGAATATGCGGTAAAGGTTGTAAATGACAATCTTATTTTTGAAGGCGGTCATTTCACAATGGTTGAAAAGGCTGTGGACTGGTACCAGACTATCGAAAAAAGAAGCGGTATGGTACCTGTGCTTAACGGTAAGCAAGATGACTTTAAATCCAGCATTATTGTGGACGGAATAAAGTACGATTACGTATGGGGCGACGAGTTTGACGGCGAGGAATTAATCGATAGCGATAAATGGATACAAGGAACTTTTGGTCTTGAACGACAGGATGACCTGGTAAATATATTTGGTGATGAACGTTTTCAATATGTAGAAAATGGACAGCTTCGTCTTACAGCTGATCGTTATTTTGATCCTGCTAATCCTAATATTGGGTATGCTACATCAGGTCAGATTGATACCGACGGTAAAATGCTCTTTAGAAATGGTTATTATGAATTCCGTGCGCGTATGCCATACAGCCGCGGCGCATTCCCGGCTATTTGGACAATGTCTGCCGATGCTATGGGTCAGCAAAATGTTCCTAACTACAATTATGATGACGGTTATGGTATTTACTCGAAACGTTTGTGGGATATAGAGTTTGACCTCTTTGAAAATTTTGCCGATCGTGATTTTTCGACAACAACCATTCATAAATGGTATACATCTCGTAATAATACTTCCATCGGTTTTAATCCTGTTGACCTTACAATTGAAGAAGAATATATGGTAGAAGCCGATCAACAACTTGTGCGTGAAAAGAACGGTCAGTGGGTATATGACAAACCACTTGTTAAAACCACAACTGTTAATGGATATTCGGAAAATGTGTATTACTATGTAAATAATGGCGAAAAAGTATATGTAAATCAGACTCAAATTGATACTGATGCATACTATCAATATTTGCTTGATAATGGTACTTTAAAAGAAGCGCATATTCGTTATCCTGTGGAAATGTACGTTTTGCAATCTAATGGTTCGTACCGTACAATTGATACATTTAAATATCGTTTAAGTCCATACACCAATATGGGCAGGTCGATGTCTACTTATGCATATCAGTTCTCATATTTAGGTAACAAGGGCGACAGTCAAAATGGTATAACAGGTAGTATTCGCCGTAAGGATGATTTTGGATTGTACGGTGACTGGCGATACTACTTTGACAAAATGACCATAAACAATGAATACCATAATTATCAATTGCATCTTACCGCTAAACATTGCACTGTTTCTGTAGATGGTAATAAATTCCTTGATTTTGATTGGGATCCTGCTTTTGACTATAAGGATATTGATGGTGACGGTAGGGGAGATGACATCAGTAACAATAATAATGGTGTTGGCTTTAATTTCTGGCAATATTTCCTTATTGATATGATGATTTATACACCAAACAACTTTAAGATTGATGAAGCACGAAAACTGCAAAACGGTGATGTTCCGTTGCACTTATATATCGACTATGTGCGTTGCTATCAGGATTTGGACGACAATTCTCAGGCAATATACTATCCAAACGCCCTAGTTCAATAATTAGATAGTGCTAAAACAAAACCTGACTACATTTTATTGTAGTCAGGTTTTGTTATGTGTACGTATTTTAGTACAGTATTTATAATAAAATAATAGTATAGATTAAGAGACATTTTCATATTATTTAAAGATAGGTTTATCTTGCAATAAATCTAAAGCAGTTATATAATGATTAAGGAGTGTCACTTTTGGATTTGCTTAAAAGATTTACACCGCAATTTGTTTTGCTTAGTATTATTTGTGTTATTGCGACTTTTGGTTATATAAAAAGTGAAGTAATTGGCGTCGGTAGTTTGGCCGAAATATCTCATACCATAATTATTGATGCAGGGCATGGCGGGTTTGATGGCGGTGCTTCGGCAAGTGACGGCACGGTTGAAAAAGATATTAATTTAAATATTTCACAAAAGCTTTCTGAAATTTTACGACTAAACGGTTACAAGGTTATTATGACGCGTGATAGTGACACAGGTACCGAAGATGATACTTCGCTCGAGATTGCTAAGCGTAAAAAAAGCGATATGTCCAATCGATTGCAATTAATGATGGATAATGCCGATGCTGTTTTTGTTAGCATACATTTAAATAAATTTACAACTTCTTCGGCAAATGGTGCTCAAGTTTTTTATACCAAGAATTACAAGCAAGCATACGATTTAGCAAATTGTGTTCAAAATAGCGTAAAAAAACTTTTGCAACCTGAAAACACACGCGCTATAAAGCAAGGTACTAGTAGTACATATTTATTAAAAAATGCTGCAGTTCCGGCAATTATTGTTGAATGTGGATTTTTAAGTAATGATAACGAACTTGAGAAATTAAAAGATAATGATTATCAGTTGCAAATGGCAATAGCCATTGCCGGTGGTATAATGGATTTTTACAAGTAAAAGATATAAAGGAGTTAATATGGCAGGGAAGATTAAAACAGTTTACGTTTGTAGTGAATGTGGATATGAAGCGCCCAAATGGATGGGGCAATGTCCCAATTGCAATGAGTGGAATACGTTGGAAGAATCGGTGATTGAAAATAAAAAAAGCACTATTGGCATCGTTGCGCAGGGTACGGCTAAAAAGGTTTCTTCTGCGGCAAAATCTCTTTCGGATATTAATATTACCGATGAACAACGTTATGTTACTAAAATTCAGGAGTTAGACCGTGTTTTGGGCGGCGGCATTGTAAAAGGCTCGGTAGTATTACTTAGCGGTGATCCGGGTATCGGTAAATCAACAATACTTTTGCAAATGTGTCAATATATGCGCGATAGATTGAGTGTTCTTTATGTGTCCGGTGAAGAATCGGCAGTTCAAATTAAACTGCGTGCTAAACGATTAGGAGTTGTGGGTGATAATGTAACAATAATTACCGAAACAGATACTCAGTCGATTTGTGAATATATTACATCACAAAAACCTGATATTGTTATGATAGATTCTATTCAAACTCTCCAAATTAGTGAGTTAACTTCATCGGCAGGTAGCATCGTTCAGGTGCGTGAGTCTACAAATATGTTGCTTCGTACGGGGAAAACACTAGGTATTCCTATATTCATAGTAGGTCACGTTAATAAGGGTGGTGATATTGCAGGGCCTAAGGTTCTAGAACATATTGTTGATACTGTTCTTTATTTTGAAGGAGAACGAAATCAGGCATATCGCATTTTACGCGCAATAAAAAACAGATTTGGTTCTACGAACGAAATCGGAGTATTTGAAATGCGAGACACAGGACTTTTTGAGGTCGAAAATCCATCTGCAATGTTGCTTTCGGGAAGAATGAGCAATGTTTCAGGCGCGTGCATTACTTGTGTTATAGAAGGAACTCGCCCAATTTTATCTGAAGTACAAGCTCTTGTTACAACAACGGGCTTTGGCAATCCAAGACGTATGACAAATGGATTTGATTACAATCGTTTAAATCTTTTGCTTGCAATACTTGAAAAGCGTCAAGGACTATATTTTTCGAATTTAGATACATATCTAAATGTTGTAGGAGGAATGCGTCTTGACGAACCTTCATGTGATCTTGCAGTTTGTATGGCACTTGTGTCCGGATTGCGTGACGTTCCGCTTGAAGAAAAAATGATTGCTTTTGGTGAAGTTGGTCTTTCGGGTGAAATTAGAAGTGTTTCAAGAGTTCAGTCTCGCATAAATGAGGCCGCCCGTCTGGGTTTTAAACAATGTATATTACCAAGCAGCTGTATTAAACAAATAACAAACAAACCAACCGACATTGAACTTATTGGTGTAAGAAATATTAAGGAAGCGCTAAATATTATACGTTAAATAAAAAAGCACTCGCTAGCGAGTGCTTTTAATGTTATTACTCAATTATTTTGCAACAGGTGTTTGTTGTTTGAGAGCTGCGCGTGTTTTACGAATTTCACCAAGATTCGAAGTGAGACCTTCGTCAGCGCGACGCATAATATCGTCAACAAAATCCTGTGCAGCGCGACGCATATCACGAGCTTTTCCCTGGGCATTAGAAATAATTTCGGCAGCCTTTTCTTGAGCCATTTTAACAATTTCCTCCTGAGCTACCATTGCTTTTGCTTTTTCTTCAGCATTGCGGATAATACCGTCCGCTTCACGCTTTGCGGTAGTGATTATTTCGGTACGATCAGCAACGATACCGCGAGCTTGTTTAATTTCGCTAGGAATGTTGAGACGAATGTCATCAACAACAGCGCGAAGTTTTTCAACGTCTACTACTGTTTTTTTGCCAGGAATCTTGATACCGCTATCAAGTACCTCATCAAACTGTTCTAGTAATTCGTCAAGTGTCATTTTAATTCATCCTCCGTGATTTATTTACAAATTTAAATTTTAGACGATATTCTTTTTAAAACATCGTCGTAGATAACCGTGGGAAGAAAGTCACTTACATCTCCACCCATAGCGGCTATTTGTTTTACCATACTTGAACTCAAATACATATTTTGAGCACTAGTGGTAAGAAACAGGGTTTCTACATTTGGATTAAGTTTTTTATTGGTAAGCGCCATCTGAAATTCGTATTCAAAATCAGACATAGCGCGTAAACCCTTAATAATTGCACAAGCATTTTGCTGCGCGGCATAATTGGCCAACAAACCATCGTCAATATCTACATTAACATTTGGCAAATTTGAAACACACTTTTCAATCATTTTCTTGCGTTCGGTAGGGGAAAAGGTGTAGTGCTTTTTATCGTTGTTCATAACAACCACAATTAACTCGTCAAACATTGCGGAAGCACGTGTAATAATATCAAGGTGTCCCATTGTGATTGGGTCAAAACTACCGGGACAAACGGCGATTCTTTTACTCATTATCACTCACTTCCTTTTTATAAACGGTAACGAGCGTTTTTCCGTAACGGTAGACCTTACATATAATAAAGTTGTTAATCTTTTCGGGGAGTTTTAATTCGCTTGGATGCTCGCAAAAAATTTTACCATAATCACTCATTATATTAGTGATTTTTGAAACAGCATCTTGTAGTAGACCAGCTTGATAAGGTGGATCAAGAAACGCTATATCAAATTTTTGTGTACATCTTAAAGCAAAGGTAGAATAGTCGCTTTTTAAAATTTGTGATTTTTCGGTAAGACCGGTATTATCAAGATTTTGTTTTACTACCTTTAAAGATGCATCATTAATATCAACAAAAACGGCAAAATCTGCTCCTCGGCTGAGTGCCTCAATACCAAGTTGTCCGCTACCTGCAAACAAATCAAGTATTCTTCTGCCTTCAATATCAAATTGAATGGAACTGAAAAGTGCTTCTTTAACCTTTTCGCCGGTAGGACGAACTATATCGTTACCCGGCACGGTAATAAGACGTTTACCACGGGCAATACCTGTAATTACACGCATCAAAGAAACCTCACAGTCAAGACATATATTATATGTACATAAAATACCAAGCATATTATCGCATTAAATGGGGTGGTTTGTCAACACTTAATTTAGTTTTTAATTGATTTTTTTGTTTTTAAGAAATATAATAATCATGTTAATGTTAATTTTTTAATATTAAATAACAGAAAGGGAATGCTTGTGAAAAAAATACTGTCAATTTTACTGACACTTTTATTTAGTATATTATTTGTTGCTTGCAACGATTATAAAGATACCAACTTAAGCGACAGCAAGGATGCTGTGATTTTTAAACAGGAGGCAACAATTGTTAAAATGTCTGCACCTTTAAAGTCTAAAACAACAGACGAAATAGCATTTGTTAGTGAAATTATTGCGATTTTGGGTGAAATTGAAAAATCTCCGGTAGCAAACGAAAAAATTAATGGCGGTTGGAAAATTATGATAAAGCTCAACATTGATAATCAAGAACTTGTTTACACGATTGGAAATATTTTTACAGATTCAGATGGTAAACAATATAATGTTAAAAATTTTGAAGAGATAGAAGAAAAAATCTTAGCGATATATGATAAAATCGAGACTTCAGAGTATGATTATCCATAAATTTTAAAAATAATAAAAAAATGCTTGATTTTTGAAAAGAGTTGTGGTAATATATTTGAGCATTTGATTTCACCTTGCCTTAAAAGGTGGGTTTGATGCCGAAAAAATCGACATTAAAGCGGATGGTCCTCTGGCAAAATTTGTTTATGAACGTCTGGAAAAATTTAAGGAGGAAAATTTGATGGACGCACTTAAAGAATTAGTTGCTTCTCAACTTAAGGCTGATGTTCCTGAAATTTTAATCGGTAGCACAGTTAAGGTTCACGTAAGAATCAAAGAAGGCGAGAAAGAAAGAATTCAGATTTTTGAAGGTACTGTTATCGCTAAGAACAATAGCGGTATCGCAGAAACCTTTACAGTTCGCCGTTTGTCATACGGTGTTGGTGTTGAACGTGTATTCCCAGTTCATTCACCTATCGTTGCTAAGGTTGAGCTTGTTCGTAAAGGTCGAGTTCGCCGTGCAAAACTTTACTATTTGCGTGATCGCGTTGGTAAGGCTGCAAAGGTTAAAGAACTTATCGGTTAATTTGACTAATGAGTGGGGGACGGGGCGATGGCCTTGTCCCTTTAACTTTATTTAATAGGTGGTGTTTTGTGTGGAAAATTTTGATAATCAAGAAATTACTAATATTTTAAATGATGAGCAAATTATAGATATTGACAATTCGACAAGTAAATCAGAAGAGAGTTATTTTGCTATTAAAAGTTTTATTTTCGATTGGCTTGAAATATTAGTGCATGCAATAATTGCTGTTGTTATCTGTTTTAGCTTTTTATTCCGTATTGCTACTATTGACGGACCTTCAATGATGAATACACTTATTCATGGTGAAAGGGTTGTAATTACCAATCTTTTTTATGAGCCAAAGGTTGGTGATATTGTTGTTATTTCTCGTAATAAAGAAAACAGTATTTACTCAGCAAACAATGAAAACACACCAATAATTAAACGAATTATTGCCCTTGAGGGTCAATCGGTTGACATTGATTTCGAAAAGGGAATAGTTTATGTTGATGGCGTAGCGCTCGATGAACCATATACAAGAACACCGACCAACGTAAGTTATGATATTAAGTTTCCTGTTACGGTAGATGAAGGCTGTGTATTTGTTTTAGGTGACAACCGTAATAATTCGCTTGACAGTCGTTCATCAACAATCGGTGAATACGGAATGATTGACAGTCGCTATATTTTAGGTCGCGCAATATATAGGGTATTCCCCTTTGATAAGATAGGAAAAATTGATGAATAATAATACACAAACCATACAGTGGTTTCCAGGACATATGGCCAAAACGCGCCGAAAGATATCTGAGCAATTGAAGTTAATCGATGCTGTAGCAGAAATTGTTGATGCGCGTATTCCAATAAGCAGCCGTAATCCCGAACTTAAAGAAATTATCGGTGATAAACCACATCTTATTTTGCTGAATAAATGTGATATGGCTGATGAAAATGCAACAAAGCAGTGGATTGATCACTTTAAATCACAAGGTATATATGCAATACCCGTTGACTGCAAAAACGGTAAGGGTATTAATGCGTTTAAAGATACAGTTAAAACTGTATTGGCAGAAAAATTACAATCATATCGTGAAAAGGGAATGGTGGGTAAACCACTTAGAGTTATGGTTGTGGGAATACCTAATGTAGGTAAATCATCATTTATAAATAGAATTTCAGGCGGCTCTCGTGCAAAGGTTGAAAACCGTCCGGGTGTAACCAGAGGTAATCAATGGTTTACAATTGACAAAGAATTAGAATTACTTGACACCCCCGGTGTTTTATGGCCTAAGTTTGATGATAATACCGTTGGCGAGCATCTTGGTTTTACAGGTGCGGTTACCGATCGAATTATGGATACAGAACTTCTCGCTATGCGTTTGCTCGAAATATTAATACCACTTTATCCTGATTTGCTTTATGATAGATACAAAGTATCTCAATTTCCTGATGATAGCTATGATGCGTTATGTCTTTTGGGTAAGAAACGCGGTATGATGATACGCGGTGGTGAAACCGATACCGAACGTGCGGCGGCAATGCTTTTAGAGGAGTATCGCAACTGTAAAATAGGTAAAATTACACTTGAAAGAGTTGAAAACAATGCCTGATTTTTCTTTTGAAACAAAAGCTAAAAATAATGGTTATAAATTTATTTGCGGCGTTGATGAGGCTGGCCGCGGTCCACTTGCCGGTCCTGTTTGTGCAGCGGCGGTCATTTTGCCGGATGATTATGTAATTGAAGGACTTAATGATTCGAAAAAAATAAGCGAAAAAAAACGCGAGTTACTTTTTGACGTAATAACCGAAAAAGCAGTCGCATACAGCATAGCCTACGGCACATTGGAAGAGATTGAAAAATACAATATATTGCAAGCTACATATATTGCAATGAATCGTGCAATTGAAGGTCTTGATATGGTGGCTGATTTTGCGCTTATTGATGGCAATCGAATACCAAAAGGTATAAAAATTCCTTGTGAAACGGTTGTAAAAGGTGATTCAAAATCATTTTCTATTGCTGCAGCATCTATACTTGCAAAGGTAACACGTGATCGATTAATGTTGGAATATGATAAAAAATATCCGCAATATCTTTTTTCGCAACATAAAGGTTATGGCACCAAGGCGCATTACGAAGCTATAAAACAGTATGGTGCATGTGAAATTCACCGATTGTCATTTTTGAAAAATGTACTCGGGTAATGAGCGTTCTGCTGCTGTCGGCAAAGCAGGTGAAGATTTTGTTGCTGATTATTTGCGTTCCAATGGATATATAATAATTAAACGTAACTGGCATGATGGTAGATATGGCGAGCTTGATATTGTTGCCGAAAGCCGTGAATGTATTGCTTTTGTTGAGGTCAAGACAAGACAAAAAAATTCTATTGTAAGTGGCGTTGAGGCAGTAGATATTGCTAAACAAAAACGAACAAAAAACGCTGTTCAAAGTTTTATGCGTAGGCTACGTACCGACTTATCTGCCAGAATTGATGTCGCAGAGGTAATTATTACAGATGAAAATAACGGACATTTTCAATTTGAACTCAACTATATTAAAAATGCATTTTAGGGTGATGATTTGAATTTTTTTGATTTGCATTGTGATACTGTTTATAAGTGCATAAAAGACCAAGTCTCTTTTAATGACAACGCGCTTGATGTAACGGCAGATAAAGCTTCTTTTTTTGAAAATTGGTACCAATGTTTTGCCGTATTTATTAAAGACGGTATTCAACAACCCTTTGATTATTATAGAAATGCAGTTTCTTTTTTGAAAAATGAATTTAATCATAGGGCAAAAAATTTGACACCTATTTTAACTGTTGAGGGTGGGGCTTTAATTGAAAATGATTTAAGTCGTATAAACACGATGCACGTTGATGGTATTCGCGCTGTAACACTTACATGGAATGCCGAGAATCAGATTGCAGGAGGCGCCGATAGTGATGCGCCTTTAAAAGATTTTGGCATAGCCGTGATAAAAGAACTTAATAAATTTGATATTATGGTTGACCTTGCACATCTTAATAAAAAATCGTTTTATTCGGCGCTTGAACTAGCTGATAAGCCTATCATTACACATACTTGTCTTGAAAGCGTTAACATGCATCGCAGAAATGTTGATGACCATCAAATTAAAGCTTTGATTGAGAAAAAAGGAATAATTGGTATTTGCTTTTATCCTCTGTTTTTAGGTGAAGGCGATGTGTTTGAAAATATATACAAAAATGTTTATCATATGCTTGAATTAGGGTTTGAAGACAATTTGAGTATCGGCTCGGATTTTGATGGATGTATTATGTCTGAAAAACTTGCTGACATTTCAATGCTACCATCGCTTTATGATTATTTAAAATCAAGAAATATAACTGAAGAAATTTTAAATAAAATATTCTTCAAAAATGCATATAATTTTTTCAATAATTAAAGGGGAATTATTATGAATTATGTAAGCACAAGAAATAATACTGTTAAGGTTTCGTCTGCATTTGCTATTGCGCACGGAATTTCTGCAGAGGGTGGATTATATGTTCCGGAGCAGATTCCTCAGCTTACAGACGGAGATTTTTTAAAACTTTCAGAGTTGGACTATAAGGGTAAAGCTGAATTTGTACTTAAGAAATTTCTTACTGATTTTACCGATCAAGAAATAACCGCTTGCGTTAACGGTGCTTATACAGGTACTTTTGACGATGAAAAGCCCGCTGCTATTGCGCAACTTGGCGATGATATAAATATATTAGAGTTATGGCACGGACCTACATGCGCTTTTAAAGATTTAGCGTTGCAATTATTGCCTTATCTGCTTACCACTTCTACTAAAAAGGTAGCGGATGGTAAAAAAACTGTAATTCTTGTTGCAACTTCAGGCGATACCGGTAAAGCGGCTCTTGAAGGTTTTAAGGATGTTGATAACACCGAGATTATAGTGTTTTACCCAAGTGAGGGCGTAAGTCCGATGCAAAAGTTGCAGATGGATTCTCAAAAGGGCGAAAATGTACATGTTTGCGCCATTAAGGGTAATTTTGACGACGCTCAATCAGGTGTTAAAAAGATATTTACCGACTCTGATATTAAAGCTACTCTTGCCCAAAACGGCATGGAGTTTTCCTCGGCAAATTCAATTAACTGGGGTAGACTTGTTCCTCAGATTATCTATTATATTTCAGCATACTGCGATATGATTGCTAAAGGCGATGATTTATCCGAAGGTTTTAATATCGTAGTTCCTACCGGTAACTTTGGTAATATTTTAGCAGCATACTATGCAAAGGAAATGGGTGTGCCGGTAAATAAGCTTATTTGTGCTTCGAATGCTAACCGTGTGCTTACCGATTTTATTAATACAGGCATATATAACAGAAACCGCGAATTTTATACTACTATGTCACCATCAATGGATATATTAATTTCCAGCAATCTTGAACGTATGCTTTATATTCTTGCAGATGGTGATGATAAGTATATTTCTGAACTACAAAACAAACTTACAACTGAGGGAAAATTCAGTGTAAATGAAACTGTTCTTTCCAAATTGCAAAATCTGTTTTTTGGTGCTTGTTGTGATGACAACGGCACATTAAAAACTATTAAAGATACATTTGAAGAATATGGTTATTTGTGTGATACGCATACCGCTGTTGCCGTTAATGCGTATAAGCAATATATAGAACAAACCGATGATAAGCGTCCGGTTCTTATCGCCTCGACTGCATCACCGTATAAATTTGCAAAAAGTGTATTATCGGCGTTGTCAAGTAATATACCCGATAGCGAATTTGATACCGTTGATGCTTTATCTGAACTTACTTGTACAACGGTTCCGGTACCGCTTGCAGAACTTAAGAATGCTACCGCTCGTTTTAAAGATATTTACGATAAAAGCGATATGTACACAGCAGTTTGTAATTGTTTGAAAATAAAGTAAAAAAATATCCGACTCATAACGAGTCGGATATTCTTGCAAGATTATTATCTTGCCTTGAAGGTATCACAACAAGTCTCGCTACAGGTTGCTGCGGTTCTGTTACCAACCTGAATGCTGCCTGCAGAGCAGGAATCATTTTCTGTGTGATGAACGCAATTTTTAACCGAACATTTAATACAGTTTTCGGTTTTACAAGCTGATTTCATATCCATTTTAAAAACTTCCTTTCTCGGCTTATAGCCATTTATATTATTTGTAATTTACATTCTTTTATACAAAGGCAGGTGAAGCAATTTTATGAATTTATTTACAATTTCAGATTTACATTTACCGCTTGGTGCCAACAAACCTATGGATATTTTTGGCGGTTGGGATAACTATGTTGAGAGATTAAAAAACAATTGGAAAAAATTAGTTAACGAAGATGATACTGTCGTTATAGGCGGTGATGTTTCATGGGGAATATCACTTTCTCAATCGAAGGCTGATTTTGAATTTATAAATGCTTTACCCGGTAAAAAAATTATATTAAAAGGTAATCACGATTATTGGTGGGGAACTGCTAATAAAATTAATGAATTTTTGTCTGCCAATAAATTTGATACCATAAACATTTTGCACAATAATTCGTATTCGGACGGTGAAATTGCGATATGCGGTACTCGTGGCTGGATTTACGATGGATCGGGCGAAAAAGATTTAAAAGTTATAACTCGTGAAGCTGGAAGACTTGAAACATCAATAAGGTGTGCGGTCGATAACGGGCTCGAGCCTATAGTGTTTTTGCATTATCCACCTATATATGCCGAATATATTTGTGATGAAATTTTGGATGTTTTAAAAAAATATAAAATTAGTAAGGTATATTATGGTCATATTCACGGCAAAGGAATTTATAATACCGTAAGTGAGTTTGATGGAATAAAGTTAAAATTAGTTTCTGCTGATAACGTAGGATTTACTCCACAATTTGTATCAAAATGTAAAAAGTTTGAAAAACTTTAGTAATTTTGTAATTTTATGTTAAATATGACAGTAAAAATATCTTGATTTTTTCTCAAATTATGGTATAATTATCACAATTTAATATGGAGTCGTATGTACTCCGTGCGGAGGTAAATTAAAAATGACATTAAAACAGGTAAACAAGATTGAAACAAATCGTCAACAACTTGAAATTCTTATTGATGGCGAACAATTTCGAGAAGCAATTAAACAGGCTTATCGCAAAGAGGGTAAAAAGATAACATTACCGGGTTACAGACCAGGTAAAGCTCCTTTAGCGATGATTGAAGCACGTTACGGAAGCGAAGTGTTTTTTGAAGATGCTTTAAACCTTCTTTATGCTGATGCGGTTGAAGCTGCAATAAACGAATCAGGTCTTAAAGTAATTGATGACAAGATGGATTTTGAGCTTGTATCAATTTCTAAAGAAGACGGTGTTGATTTTAAGGTAACAGTTACTACATATCCTGAAATCGAACTTGAGCAATACAAGGGACTTAAGGCAGAGCGTCCTTTAGTTAAGGTTGAGGCTGCCGAAGTAAATGCTGAAATTAAATCCTTACAAGAACGTAATGCTCGTATGGTTTCTGTTGAAGATAGAGCCGCTAAAAAAGGTGATACTGTTGTAATTGATTTTGAAGGCTTTAAGGACGGCGTTGCGTTTGATGGCGGTAAGGCCGAAGGTCACTCACTTGAACTTGGTTCAGGTCAGTTTATCCCCGGATTTGAAGATCAAATTATAGGTAAAAACATCGACGATGAATTTGACGTAAACGTTACCTTCCCTGAAGAATATGGCGCAGAAGATTTAGCTGGTCAACCTGCTGTATTTAAAGTAAAACTACACGAAATCAAACTTCGTGAAATTCCTACTGCGGATGACGAGTTTGCAAAAGACGTTAGTGAATTCGACACCCTCAAAGAACTTAAGGCAGATCTTAAGAAAAAGGCTCTTGAGCGCAAAAAGAAAGCTGCTGAAGAGGCTGTTGAAAATATTCTTGTTCAACAAATTGTTGATGGTATCAAGGGTGAAATTCCTGAAGCAATGTTCACAAACCGTTTAAATCAGTCGGTTGAAGAGTTTGGCTATCGTTTGCAGTCACAAGGAATGAGCCTAGATATGTATCTACAGTATACAGGTAGTACTATTGAGCAATTCCGTGAAACATTCCGTCCGCAAGCTGAAATGCAGGTTAAATACCGTCTTGCGCTTGAAAAGATTGTTGAGCTTGAGGGTATCAAGGCTGACGAAGAAGCTGTTGAGGCTGAATTCGCCAAAATTGCTGAAGGCTATGGCGTAGAGGTTGACAAGGTTAAGGCTGTTATACCTGCTTCTGAGGTTGAAAAAGATGTTGCAGTTGGTAAGGCAATTGACTTTGTTAAGGAAAATGCTGTTATTACCGATGCCGTTGATGAAAAAAAAGAGGCTAAAAAAGCAGCCGCAAAGAAAACAGAGGAATAATCTGTTTATAATTTGTGATAATAGTTCATAATATTAACTACAGTAAGTCGGAATAGTGCTTTTGTACTATTCCGACGCTGAACATTATATATTTTTTAGGAGATAATGTGTTATGGATATGACTTTAATACCTTACGTTGTTGAGCAAACAAGTCGCGGAGAGCGTTCGTATGACATATTTTCACGCTTATTAAATGACAGAATCATCATGCTTAATGGTCAGGTTGACGATGCAAGTGCAAGCGTTATTATTGCTCAACTTTTATTCCTTGAAGGTCAAGATCCCGATAAGGACATTAGTTTTTATATCAACAGTCCCGGTGGTTCTGTATCGGCCGGTCTTGCGATCTATGATACGATGCAGTATATTAAATGTGATGTAAGCACTATCTGTATGGGTATGGCGGCGTCCATGGGCGCGTTTTTGTTATCATCGGGCGCAAAGGGAAAACGTTATGCACTCCCTAATAGCGAGATTATGATTCATCAGCCACTTGGCGGTGCACAAGGACAGGCAAGCGATATTATAATTCACGCAGACCATATTAAACGTACTCGTAGCAATTTGAATAGAATTTTATCTGAAAATACGGGTAAAGCGATAGAAGAAATTGAACGCGATACAGAACGTGATAATTTTATGACTGCTGCTGAGGCTGCAGATTATGGTCTTATTGATAAGGTTATTTCTAAAAGATAAGAGGTATAACGAATGTCTAAAGACATAGAGAAGGATATACGCTGTTCCTTTTGCGGCAAAACTCAAGATGAAGTTATGCGCCTAGTAGAAGGACCTGGTGTGTACATTTGTGATGGTTGTATTGATTTTTGTGCGTCATTACTTTTTGATGATGAAAATGCCTACAATCAAAAAAATAAAGATAAAAAGCAACAAGAAAAAACATTACCAAAACCTCTAGAGATTAAGAATAAGCTTGACGAGTATGTAATCGGACAGGATGATGCGAAAAAAACTCTTGCTGTTGCTGTATATAATCATTATAAGCGCGTTTATAAAAAAAATAATTTGGATGTTGAACTTGCAAAAAGTAATGTTTTAATGCTTGGACCCACTGGTGTTGGTAAAACCTTACTTGCACAAACTTTGGCGCGTATTCTTGATGTGCCAATCGCTATAACTGACGCTACTACACTTACTGAGGCGGGTTATGTTGGCGAAGATGTAGAAAATATTCTTTTGCGTCTTATTCAAGCAGCTGATTATGATATTGAAAAGGCAGAACACGGAATTATTTATATTGATGAAATCGATAAAATTTCCCGCAAGAGTGAAAATGCATCTATAACTCGTGACGTAAGCGGCGAGGGTGTTCAGCAAGCGCTTCTTAAAATTCTTGAAGGTACCGTCGCCAATGTACCACCACAGGGTGGTAGAAAACATCCTCAGCAAGAATTTATACAAATTGATACTACCAATATCTTATTTATTTGCGCGGGCGCATTCGACGGAATTGATAAAGTAATAGAACGTCGAATAGGTGGCAGTAGTTTAGGATTTGGCGCTGATGTTAAATCACCAAAAAGTTTAGAAGCGCAACAACTTTCAAAATTTGCCACTCATCAAGATTTGGTTAAATTTGGTTTAATCCCCGAGCTTGTTGGTCGTTTGCCTGTAATTACTAGTCTTGATGCTATGGATAAGGACACACTTATTCGCATAATGACCGAGCCAAAGAATTCTATTGTAAAACAATATCAGGCGTTATTTTCGCTTGACGATATTAAACTTGAGTTTGAAAGCGCTGCACTTGAAAAAATTGCAGAACTTACTATTAAGAATAAAACGGGCGCTCGTGGACTGCGCTCTATAATAGAAAACACTTTACAGGACCTTATGTTTGAAATTCCTTCAAGAGAGGGGATTGACGCTGTTTTGGTTACAGCCGAAACTGTTGACGGTAAAGCTCCTGTTATTACAATGCAAAATAAATAGTTTTTAGCCTTCCTTTGTTCTTCAAGGGAAGGCGTTTTTTTACACAAAACCTTGTAATTATATATAAAAAGATGATTGTTTTATTATATAAAAATATCTTGCATTTTTAAAAAAAATGTATTATAATAGACTAAATATAAATAGGGTAATATGCCCTTATTGTATTTATTACAATAATTCCCTATGAATTATAGGGGAAAATCGATTTTATATCGAAAAAAGGAGAATGGCCTATGTCCAAAAAACTTAATAGTAAATTGCTATCTATAGTACTTTGTATAGCGATTTGCTGCGCTACACTTTGTGGTAGTATGATAGCCGCTCACGCCGCTGCTGCGGATTATAACGGCACTTACACCATTAGTGTTGGCGATGAAAAGAATGCAGTACCTTTTGGTGCTAACGAGGTTAAAGCACAGGTTAAATTTGATCTTCCTGCAGGTTTTGTAGGCGGTCAGTTTACTGCTAACGCTCAAAGCACTTACACAATAGGTGATACTGCTAAGGCGGTTGCAATTACTACCAATGACGGTAGTGCTTTCGACCTTGCCAACGTTGAAATTGTAACAAGAGCTAATGGCGATAACAAAGACATTCGTTTTGTTATTGGCGATGGTAGTCTTTTGTGTACATCTATTACAATTGAGTACACACTTTTAATTACCGACTATGTTAGCGCTGGTGGTACAACAAAATATCCTGTTAGCATTACTCTTGATGAGGATGACCTCGTTCAGTTTGCTACATATGATGCTCAAGACGTAACATTTACTGGTAGCGAAGTGTCTTTCCACTCTCACTATCCATATTATTATAACAAATCTGAAACTCCTGATAATATGCATACAGTATTTGAGTGTGGCTGTTATCACTGTGATTTAAACAGTAATCAGTTGTTACCCGATTATACATTGTTTGACGGCGCCGCTGCAATTTCAAAGGGCGCTATTGGTTGGATGAGTATAAGCGGTGTAACAGTTCGTTATAATGATAACGGCGCTCTTGATGTTGACGTTCATGCTTATTCAAAATATCATACTGATAAAGTTTATCTTTTGGTAACCGATGTAACTGGTAAGGAACTTATGCGTACTGGTACATATGCAAGTGCTGAAAGTTCTTATCTTGCAGGAAATGGTTTACATACAGATACAAAAATATTTAGTATTAAAGACCTTTCTGCACGTGATATAGATACCGAACTTTTATTTACTCTTATTGCTGTATATGATGAAAGCGGAGTTATGACTGTTCATAATAGTCGTACTATGTCATTCAACCTTGCCAAATGGTGTGAAAACGTAGTTACCGGCGAAAGCGCAGTTTGGGCAGACGGTGCTACCGATGAACAAATCGAAGCAGACAAAGACCTTGCTGCTGCCCTTTACTACTATGGCGCATCTATTCAAGATAGTGTGTTTGACAAAAACACAAGTAGTGGCGGTTCTTCAGATACAGATGTTGAATACATAGAGACTAACTATGACGAGTGGGACGGTACAAAGGTACAGCCTACCGAAACTGATGCTGAGGGTAATATTATTGTACGTACAGCAGAGCAACTTGCTTGGGTAGCACTTGAGAGTGGTACCGCTACAGCAGGTAATAACTATAAGGTTGCCGCAAATTCTGTATTCAACCTTAAGGGTATGAATGGTATTACTTTAAATTCTACCGTTGCACAGGTTAAGAAAGCAACAGCCACCGGTCTTAAGTGGCAAACACCCGGTGATAACAAGTCAAACGTATTTAAAGGCAACTTTGACGGTAACGGACTTATCGTATATAACATTTACACCGGTACGGGTCGCGGTTATGGCGGTTTGTTCCCGGTAACAACACCAAATTCTGCTACCGTTCCACAAGAAATAAAGAACGTTGCAGTTTATGCTTCACATATTGGTGGTTACCACTATGCAGGTGGTGTTGTAGGTCTTGCAGAATGTAATACTACAAGTTCAATTGTTAATTTTGAATCATGTGTTGTAAAGAATAGTTATATGTATGATAAT
>JAZQYL010000031.1:0-1723 GCA_045633485.1 Acutalibacteraceae bacterium
GCTGCACCAAGGAGCAAAGTTTTGGGGTTAGCGATCAACGGACCAAAGTCAGTCATTGCGCCTACGCCCAAGAAAATCAACGGCGGGAATACTTCGTGGTGAATACCGTACATGATTACGGACATTACGCCAGGGAGTTCAAAACCGTTTTTAGGAATGTTAGCAAGAATACAACCGAATGCGATCGGAGAGAGCAGCAGAGGTTCAAAACCTTTGCCAATTGCCATGTACAGAAGAATGATACCTACAGTGATCATGATTACGTGACCAATGGTAAGAGCGGAGAAGCCGGAATCATTCCATACAGATGCTAAAGCTACGATAAAAGCCTCAAACATTGTTTAATTTCCTCCTTATTTCCCATCAGGGAATCTAATAATGAATAATAAAACCACGTTGCCTTTTAGCAACAAACAAAAATTAAATACTTTGTTTTATAAATTAGGTTATATGTTCAATACTTTGCTCCCTAGCCTCCCCTAACTAGTTGAAGCATTGTCATGATTCATCAACCTTTTTATTAAACAAAGTAGCCTAAAGCAGCAGGCTGCTTATAAACCTTAAGCTTTTTTCTTGGTAGGATCGATGATTTGAAGTACACTCATCATCATTCCCAAAGCAATTAACACACCAAAAACGATGGTCATATTGATAAGAGCAATTAACCAAGGATTAGTAGTTACAGGGCCCATCTTCTTCACCTCTTTCTAATTTAAGACGGGGAATAATAAAATAAGATAAATTTTGATTTTATAAATTTATCAACATAATCTTATTTAGTTAGATTATAATTTTACTTATTTTTATCAATTGTTGTAACTGTCACATAAGTTTAATTGCAAGCTATTACTCTAATTTTTTAATCAAATGATTTTACTTTTCATATACTTTCTTAATTTTAGTATCTTATATTGTAACTTTGATTACATTTTGTAACTTTTTATTATCTTTCTTATCTTTTTTATCTCAATTATGAATAGTTAAATTATTTCCATCCGAAATTACTTATATGGCTTATGTTTTTTCTTGTAAAACAAATACAAAAACACCCTGTTCTACAATGAGAACAGGGTGTTTTGTGGGGAGAGTATGGATTAGGATTTAAATAATCTAACTTTTAGATTATTTAGCAGCAGGGCCAATCATAGCCAACATGGTACCTGCAGCTACTGCAGTACCAATTACGCCAGCAACGTTAGGACCCATAGCGTGCATAAGCAAGAAGTTTGCAGGGTTAGCTTTTTGACCAACGATTTGGGATACACGTGCTGCCATCGGAACTGCGGATACACCTGCGGAACCGATAAG
Organism: Acutalibacteraceae bacterium; assembly: GCA_045633485.1. Classification (GTDB taxonomy): domain Bacteria; phylum Bacillota; class Clostridia; order Oscillospirales; family Acutalibacteraceae; genus UBA737. The sequence goes on from JAZQYL010000031.1 coordinate 1,309, forward strand.
CGGATTAGTTTGACCGCCATCAAGTTTGCACATCAATTTACCGAATACAACGCCTGCCCAAGTACCAGCAGCGAAAGCTACAAGGCCGAGGCAGATAATCAGGATGGTTTGATAGTTCAAGAAGGATTCAGCGGACATGGTGCAACCAGTACCAGTTGCCAAGAAAATGGTTACCATATTCATTAAAGCGTTTTGTGCGGTGTCAGAGAGACGATCCAAGCAACCAGCTTCTTTGAACAAGTTACCGAGCATCAACATACCAATCAACGCAGTTACCGGCGGGAGCAACAAGGAAATGATGATGGTGCACATTACCGGGAATACAACTTTTTCAAATTTGGAAACCGGACGCAATTGTTTCATAACAATTTTACGTTCAGCTTCAGTGGTGAACAGTTTCATGATAGGCGGTTGA
>JAZQYL010000032.1:0-24572 GCA_045633485.1 Acutalibacteraceae bacterium
TTAGCAGATACTATTCCGGGGTTGTTTTTCATCATTACGTCAACGGTAAAGGTTTTACCTACGTTTGCTGACGTGCTTACAACGTAGAACATTGGCTCGCCAACTATCTTTTGACACACAGAACATTTTCCGTTTTTATCAAGCATGTGGCCGTATGCTCCTACTACATGATCTCGTGAAATTTCATGATTGCATGCGGTACAGCAAACCACACTGTCCCAAGATGCTTCGGTGGTACAAGTACCGTCTACAACGTTTTCCTTAGTAGCTGTGCCTGCAGTATGACCTAACGCAGGAACTATAACGTGGTTGCTGGAAATTTGTGTTTTACAAACAACGCAGTAAACAACCTCGTCGTAAGAACCTTTTTCGGTACAGGTTGGCAATACGTTATTTTCTATTGTAATCTCACCCGGTGTGTGAGGCTTTATCGGTATTACAACATGCTCGGTGTAGGTATCGCCACAGTTTTTACAAGTCGAGGTTTCATCGCAACTTCCTTCTGCAGTACAAGTAGCCTCTACAACATTGTTTCTCGTTGTTTCGTAATCATGGCCGATTGCAGGTACTGCAACATAATCCTTGCTAAGTTGTCTGCCGCAATCCTCACAATAAACAACTTCGTAATAACCACCGTTTTTAGTACAGGTAGGATCTACATTATTTTCAATTTCTAATTTGGTGTTTTCGTGTTTACAATAAATAACCTCTACCGCGCCATCTTCGTTTTCAAATACAACGTCATCCCAGTTTGAATTGAACACATCGCGTTGATCATAGATAATTGTAATCGGCGCAAGACCTTCGGGGGCGGTATCCTTAATTTCAAATCTTAAGGTTACAAACACACCGTCAGAATCAACATTTGGTTTAACCGCATTAATCCAGTTTATAATAAACGGATTATTTGCAATCGGACCATACGTTGTATCCGGCATAAACACGCTACCCGCGGTACATTCAACAAGTTCTAAAGCGGTGTCGTCATAAGCGATACCCAGTTTCATAGAAACAACGCCGGGATTGTTTGCAAGCTTAACTTCAACATCAACAATCTCGCCCGGTGTGCCAGTGGCACCCATTACATATATCGTAGGCTCGGTAAATCTTGGATCACCACACACATTACAAATGTTATCTTGATTAAAATCGTGACCGGGAGCCTCTTGGGTAACCACCGTCCATCTGTCAACTACTGCGCCGCAATCTTCACAGTAAACAACGTTATCATAACCTGCGTTTTGTGTACATGAAAGAGTTGTTTCGCTTTCTATTACGGTTGTAGTTGTTGTATGCTTACAATAAACAACATTTACACTTCCGCTTTCTATTCCAAACACAACGTCATCCCAAGCTGAATTAAACACATCGTTTTGATTATATGTAACCGTAATAGGCGAGAAGCCTTCTGCCGCTGTGTCTTTAATTCTGAAGTTAAGAGTTACAAATACACCGTCTGCGGTAACGTCGGGATTGATTGAATCTATCCAGTTTATAACAAACGGATTAGTATTAGGACCATAGCTGATTCTGGACGCATATTCGCTTCCTGGAATATATCCAACAAGTTCCAAATCATCGGTGTCGAACTCAACACTTAATTTCATTGAAACGATACCCGGATTGTTTGCAAGCTTAATATCAACATAAACGTTCTCGCCCGGTGTGCCGCTAACATTCTTTACATACACTGTAGGCTCGGTGAATCTAGGGTCACCGCATACTGTGCAGATATCGTCCAAATTAAAAGCGTGACCGGGAGCACTTTGGGTAACAACGGTACGTCTATCAACCTCTGCGCCGCAATCGCTACAGTAAACAACATTGTCATAACCTGCGTTTTGTGTGCACGCAAGTGTTGTTTGATTTTCTATCGAGGTAAATGTGTTTGTGTGCAAACAACGCACAACATCTATTCCACCGTTTTCAACCGCAAAAGCCACATCATCAAGTGATGCATTAAACACATCGCTTTGCTTGTATGTAACTGTAATTGGTGTAAAGCCTTCTGCTGCGGTGTCCTTAATTCTAAAGCTAAGGGTTACAAACGCAGCATCTACAGTAATATCCGGATTAATTGAATCTATCCAGTTTACAACAAAGGGGTTATTCGATGTGGGGCCAAATGCCATTTGACCAAAAGCGTTGCCCGATCGTTGACCAACAAGTTCCAAAACGTTAGCATCGTATGCAACACTAAGCTTCATAGAAACAATTCCCGGATTGTTTTGCAAATTTATTGCCACATCAACAACTTCGCCGTGTGTTCCGACCGTTGTATCAACAACAATGGCAGCATATTGCGAAGCTGCTCCTACTGCGCTTATCGGCATAACCGACACAAGCAACAATAACGCCAAAATTACCGAAAGTATTTTTTTCATAAAATCAGCCTTCTTTTGTTTAAAAAAGTTAAAGTTTTATAACCACAACTGCCTTTACCGACTTATGTTGTTGGATATTTAATGTTCTTTACCTTAAATTGATTTGTAGATGATGCGTTAACTTCGCACTTTAATTCTTTGCCATATTTTGCAAGATCCTCAGTATACTGATCGCCTATTATATCCTGACGAAGTGTAGAATCAAGTTCTTCAATATAATACGGGTCAGCGGCAATATCCTTTTTAACAAGCAAAACAAGACCTTCGTCATCATCAAGTGTTACTAACTTTACTTCGCCGACAGCCATTGCCTTTGCAGTTTCAAAATGATCTGATGCATAACTGGTATCTTCGCTACCCAAAATTGAAGCGTGAGCATCAATCGGTGCTAGCTCGCCTTCGGCAGGCTCCTCATGTTTATGATCTTCTTCGGTTTGATTATTATATTCAAGATAAATTTGTTCAAAGGTTTTACTTCCGTCTTTAAGCGAAGCCTCATAACCTGAAAGTTGATTTTTCTTTTCGGTTTTTTCTTCATCCTTAAGTCCGCTAAAAGAAACCTCTAACACATTTGCAATAAGATAATTATCTGTCATCTGTTGACTTACTTTGTCTGCGGCAACCTCTTTTTCGCCGCCCTTACCGTAAAGATACTCAAAATATTCGTCTGCAAGATATGTGTCTTGCATATAAATTATAAACGTTTCTCTTGACACGCCGTTTTGCTCCATCAAAGCAGAGTAGCCGTAACTGTCCCAAAGATAATCAGCGTTGGTTTTAGCAAGCGATTCGGTTTCGGCATCAAGCTTAAGCTCTGCCTTTGCGCAAAGCGTTTTAACCGCAGCAAGTTCCTTAAGATTATCAAGGGTTGTTTTTTCTACCCACTCGCTGTAATCGGTATCTTCGATTTTATAATTCCAGTATTTTATCTCGCCGCTCGATTCTTCTTCGGTTAAGTTTTCTTCTACCTTAGAACGAGCCTCGGTGTCAGCAAAAACAAGAGCGCAAGCATAGTAGCCTGAGGTAAACTCTATATCGCCGATTTTAACAGCAATTTCGCCCTTTTTGTGACAACCTGCAAAGCATGTTACCATTAACGCAAGACTCAACGTTAATGCAAAAATTCTTTTTAAGGTATTCATAATAATTTCTCCTTATATTGCATTTATTTGATATTTAATTAATTATATAACAAAATCAACAAAATTGCAATTATTTTTATAAAATTTTAGCCAGACGCGAAACTACATCCTGCAGTTTTAAACCGCCAACCAACTTTATTGTATATTTAGGTTCTCCGACCACAGACACGCTAAAGGCAGATTTAAATTCATCGGTAAGTTTTGCCGCAACAGTCATGTCTATTTTAGGAGTGTGAAGCATCACGAGATTCGGCACGCTTGTAATCTCGTTTATACCTGCCGCGCTTGCCTTATTTCGCAAAAGCGCAATATTTATAAGCCCCATAACCGCCTTTGGCGGCTCGCCAAATCGGTCGCAAAGTTCATCTATTACATCGCCAACGTCACCGTCATCGCGAATGTCTGCTATGCGGCGATATATACCCAATCTTGCAGGCAATGCGTTTATATAGTTTTCGGGAATGTGTGCCGAAATATTAAGGTCTATGGTACAGTTAAGCTCCTCGTGCGACTCCATACCCTTTTCCTCGTTCACAGCATCGGCAAGAAGTTTTAAATACATATCGTATCCTACCGCTTCCATATTTCCGTGCTGCTCACCGCCCAATATACTACCGGCTCCTCGTATTTCAAGGTCACGCATAGCAATTTTAAAGCCCGAACCAAACTCTGTAAACTGGCGAATCGCTTCAAGGCGTTTTGTTGCGGTTTCGCTGATTTCACGATTTCGTTTAAAGCAAAAATATGCATACGATCGTCTAGGTGATCGGCCTACGCGTCCGCGAAGCTGATGCAGCTGCGAAAGCCCCATCCTATCGGCATCTTCAATAATAAGCGTGTTTGCATTTGGAACGTCTACGCCCGTCTCGATTATCGTGGTGCACACAAGTACGTCTATCTCGTAGTCAAGCAACCTTTTCCAAATATCACTTAGCTCATCCTCGCTCATTTTGCCGTGAGCAATTCCTATTCTGGCATGAGGTATAAGTTCTTTTAATTTTGAAGCGCATCGTGTAATAGAATCCACCCTGTTGTGCAAATAATACACCTGTCCGCCTCGGCGCAATTCCTTGTTTATCGCGTCCGCTATCACGCCATCGTTTTGTTCTAAAACATATGTCTGTACGGGGTGTCTATCAGCCGGCGCTTCATCTATGGTGGACATATCCCGAAGCCCCGACATAGCCATATTAAGCGTGCGAGGTATCGGCGTTGCCGAAAGTGTTAATATATCAACAAACGGATATAGTTCTTTTAGGCGTTCTTTTTGCGCCACACCAAATCTTTGCTCTTCGTCAATTATAACAAGCCCTATATTTTTAAAAGACACGTCTTTTGATATTAGTCGATGGGTGCCAACCACCATATCAACCCTGCCCGATTTTAATCCGGCTATTGTTTTTTCCTGTTCTCGTTTAGAAACAAATCTATTAAGCAGTTTAACGGTAAGCGGCAATTCACCAAAACGCCTTACAACTGTATTGTAGTGTTGCATAGCAAGGATTGTTGTGGGTACCAATAAAGCGCATTGCTTACCTTCACTAACACACTTAAATGCTGCTCTTAGCGCAACCTCTGTTTTTCCAAATCCAACATCACCGCAGAGCAATCTGTCCATCGGAACTTCACGTTCCATATCGCGCTTAATTTCATTAATACAACGCAATTGATCGTCGGTTTCTTCATATTCAAACCTACTTTCAAAACCGCTTTGCAAATCCGTATCTTGAGCGAAAGCGTAACCCTTTGTAGACATGCGCTTTGCATAAAGAGCCGTAAGTTGTTTGGCCATATCACGAACAGCCTTTTTTACACGTGCACGGGTGCGTTGCCACTCAGACCCACCAAGTTTGTTAAGTTTTATTCCGTTATCCTCAGCAGCGCCTATATATTTTGATACTAAATCAAGCTGAGTAACCGGAACGTAAAGCACGTCGCTTCCGGCGTATTTAATTTTTATATAATCCTTTGTAATTCCACCGTTTTTTATTTGATTTATGCCATCAAAAACGCCTATACCATGGGCTGCGTGAACGACATAATCCCCTCGGTGCAGTTCTTCAAGAGAATTTATCTGTTTGCCGTTTTTATTCTTTTTGTAAACGTGTCTGCTTTCGGATGTGATATGCCTATGTGTTATAACGCACAACTTACACATCGGCAATTCAAATCCGCTTGTCAGTCCGCCTGGCATTACATAAACGCCGCTTTTTAACTGTTGATCGGGATTTTGAATATAAAGAGCGTTGATGTTTCGTTCGTTAAGCTCGACAGCAAGCACCTTTGCTGCTTTTTCTTCACCGGCAAGTATTACGGCAATGCCTTTCATATGAAGTGTATAGGCAATATCCTCGCAAAGCGTATTTATATCACCGCTCCAAGGTGTGGAACGCTTAAAGTTGAAAGAAAACAAGGCCTTCAGCGGTAAGTGATATGCTGTATGTGGGAAATTTTCTAAATAAATAGCGTTTTGCAACTTAGACATAACCTCTGCCTGATTTAATCGCAGCTTTGCAGATTGCGGACACAGTTCGCCCCTCTCAAGCAATGCAGTTACATCTTCTTTTTCAAGAGTAAATATACTTTTCAGTCTTTCCAGTGTATTACCGGTTTCACAAAGCGCAACTACTCCGTCTTGCAAATAATCAAAAATTGTGCCTGAATATTCATATAAAAACGGAATATATAAATCCGAAGAAACCGAAAGACCGTTTTTTAATCTCTCTACATCATCACAAATAAACTTTTTTTGCAAATCGGTTAATCTTTTATTTTGAACATAACATTCAAGTTTTTCAGCAAGTTCATTTGCGGTAAACGGTAGTTCATTAGCAGGAAAAATTTTTATGTTCTCTATAGTCTCGGTTCGCCGTTGAGTATCAATATCAAAATACGATATGTTATCTATTTCGTCGCCCCAAAATTCTATTCTAACAGGACTATCACTACCTATAGCAAAAACATCAACTATCCCTCCGCGAACAGCAAATTGCCCCATACCCTCGCAAAGTTCCGATCTGGTATATCCCGCATTTATTAACTTTTCGCTAAGTTTGGATATATCGCATTCCTCTCCCGAAGAAAGCAACGTTATATTTTGCCTTAAAATTTCAGGAGGCACAGTATATTGAATTGCCGCATCTATCGGTATTAAAAGCAACTCAAAATCCCCATCAAGTAGTCTTGATAGGGTATCTATTCGCTTGTGCTCATATTCTTTTGAGTATCCTGTCATACGTGTTAAATTGTAATCTCTGCTACTTAACATCAGGGCATTTATACCAAATGCTGCAAAATCAGATTGCATTGCAACTGCCGTTGCCTCATCGTGTGTAAGCACAAAAAACTTTTTGTTTGCATGGTTTGCAAGCGCAGACAAAATCAATGTTTTATGCACCTGAGACAATCCGCTTACAGCAATAGGCAAATCGGATTTTTCCAATTCGTTCAGCAGTCTTGCGTAATCAGGATCATTTTTTATTATATTAAGTAAAGATTTCATACAAGATTATTTGCTATACTTGTTCATTGCCGAATCGATACCTCTGGCTATTATTTCTTCAACAGCTTTTACAGTATTTTCTGCAGCAGTTTTAAAATCATTTTGTTGTTCAAAGGGAATTTTTCCTAAAACCCAATCCTTCATATCATAATCTGGATGCGGTTTCGACCCTACGCCGATTTTTATACGCGGAATCTCCTCGGTTCCCATCAGTTGAATAATGTTGGCAAGTCCTTTTTGACCTCCGGCACTTCCCTTTCGCCTAATACGTATTTTTCCTACATCAAGCGATACATCATCGTGCATAACAATTATTTTGTTATGCGGTATTTTATAAAACGCCGCCAATTTTTGAACAGCCTGCCCCGATAGATTCATATAGGTTTGAGGCTTTACAACAATCACTCGCGCGTTAGCTATGGCGCCATCGCCGTAAAGAGCATCAAACTTTGATTTGTTAAAACGTATGTTGAATTTTTCCGACAACATATCAGCGGCAACAAACCCTGCGTTATGACGTGTGTTTTCATACTCCCGTCCGGGATTTCCAAGTCCTGCTATAAGGTATTCAAAAGTTGCGCCCTTATCCTTTTTAAAAAGCATTTATATCACCGTTAGTTATATTATCACAAAGTGAAAATTTATTCAACATTTATACTTGATAATTTTTAAAAAACAATATATACTAAATATAAATAACAAAGGAGGATTTTCCCTATGTCAGTAAAAACAAACAAATACGCCGGTACACAAACCGAGAAAAATTTAATGGCAGCATTTAGCGGCGAATCTGAGGCTCGTAACAAATACACCTACTTTGCATCAAAAGCAAAAAAAGAAGGTTTTGAGCAGATTGCTGCGCTTTTCCAAAAGACCGCCGACAACGAAAAAGAACATGCAAAAATGTGGTTTAAAGAATTAAACGGTCTGGGCGATACTGCCGAAAATTTACTTTCAGCTGCCGAGGGCGAAAATTACGAATGGACCGATATGTACGCAGGCTTTGCCGATACCGCTGATAAAGAAGGCTTTCCGGAACTTGCTGCAAAATTCCGCGCAGTAGCAGCAATAGAAAAACACCACGAAGAGCGTTATCGCGCTTTGCTTAACAATGTAGAAACCGCAACAGTTTTCGAAAAAAGCGAAGTTAAGATTTGGGAATGCCGCAACTGCGGTCATATTGTAGTTGGTACAAAAGCGCCCGAAATGTGTCCTGTTTGCGCACATCCGAAAGCTTATTTTGAAATTCACGCAGAAAACTACTAATTTTATAAAACAGCAAAACCGGAGCGGCTTTTACAAGTTGCTCCGATTTTATTTTAAATCAAAAGCAAGCATCGCAGCGTATTAGTTGCATACTACAAATTTTGTGATATAATACTACTTAAATAGTTTTTGATTTTACACACATCAAAACACCGACAACTTTTTACGGGAGGTTAGTATGAAACCATATATTATAGGCATCGCAGGCGGTAGCGGATCGGGCAAATCAACCTTTGCGCAACGTCTTAAGGCAGAATTTCCCGATCACATATCACTCATTAGCTGCGACAACTACTATCTGCCACACGATGAATTACCGCTCGAAGAACGAGCGCATCTTAATTATGATGCCCCCGAAGCATTAGAGTTTGACCTTATGGTGCGCCACCTGGAGCAACTAAAAAACGGACAGGAAGTGCTTTGCCCCGTGTATGATTTTACACATCACACAAGAAGCTCTTGCGTTACCGAAATAAAACCCAGACCTATAATTTTGATTGATGGCATCCTTATTTTCCATGATCCTTCCTTACGAAAGTGTATGGATCTTAAAATTTATGTTGAAACCGATGCGGACGAACGCATTCTGCGCCGCGCAAGACGTGATATCCTCGAACGTGGTCGCGATCTCGATAGTGTTATCGAGCAGTACTTATCAACGGTTAAACCGATGCATAACACATATGTAAATCCAACAAAAGATTTTGCGGACATTATTTTAAACGGTGGCAAAAACGAGCAAGCGTTTATTTTGGTAAAAACACGTATAGAAAAACTCCTGCAAAGTGGGGAGTAGAAAAACCTTGGTTCTTCCAAAAGAGAACCAAGGTTTTTATTTTATAGTTTAATGTTCGGTTCCGTGATATGTTAAAACATATTCGCCGTCATATATTCCCCAATCTGAACCGCCTGTCCATTCTTGAAAATTATAAACAGTACATACCACTTTGTTTTCTAAAAATCTTATCTTAACTTCCCCGTTATTTCCAAAACTATCACTAGCCCGCAAGGGCGACTTCATTGTTCATGCACGTTAGTGCGCTTCATTGCAACCAAAGAAAGCAGTTCTTTCGAACTGCTTTCTTTGGTTGCGGGACGACTTGAACCAATTATCGCGCGGCTTTGCCGCTTGCACTCTTGCGGTGCCCAAAGTTCATTACGGCTTGGAGCGCCTATGAACTTCGACCGCTACGCTTCGTTTTGCTCGCTGTATCACCCACTGGGTGCGCGCGCAACCTCACTCCGGAAACCCGTCGGTCGTCGGTTGATTAAAATCTTTTCCATAACCAAAAATGAAACACCCACCTTAAAGGTGAGTGTTTCGTTTTTGGTTGCGGGGGAAGGACTTGAACCAACGACCTCCGGGTTATGAGCCCGACGAGCTACCAACTGCTCTACCCCGCGATATGTTTGCCCGTTTGAGCGTAAAGTTATTATACTATATAAATTGTTATATTGCAAGTCTTTTTTTATATAATTTAAAAATTTCTTTCGACAATTTTCGTTTTTTAAAAGCGGCATAAAAATATGCCGCTTTTAAATATTACATATTATAGTTTTTATCAATAAAATATTTATCTACCATTATAGCAGAGATTATTGCTGCTGCCGCCATACATCCCGTTGATAATGCTGTCATTATCCCCGTTGCAATTGAAGTTAACGCAGATATACCGCTGCACACACCAAAGAAAATCAACCATGCTTTTACCGAACGTGGTTTTTCCACATTTGTGTTTTGTAATGCAATACCCTCATAAACACTTTTTGTAAAGCGGTGTATTTTTCGCATACCTAAAATGTTGAACAACAACGCCAAACCGCCACCTAAAATAAACACAATCGCAATTACCAAACATATAACCCAAATAAATTGATAGTTTATTAATTCAAAAATCTCGTCGAGTCCGTCAATTCCGGTTTGGTTAAAAGCGTTCACAAGTTCTTCTGCAAATCCTACAGCACGTGAAAATGCAGCCATTAACAATCCTGCTACAATCAAAATTATACTTGCTACGTTTATAACTATGTAATTTGCATAAACCGTACCGCTTACGCAGCGCAAATGATTCGGGTTAGCAAGGCCCTTTTGCGATGATGCATAGGTCATCCACAAAAAGATTGTAAGCAAAATATTTATTACCGGAAGCGCAAACGACAATACCGAAAACAAGGTTGCCGCCGATACAAGTATGCACACCGTCAAGAACATACCATCCTTCAGCGCGGCAAGCGCACGTTCCGCCGCTGGGTTAATCAAAGCGGTTGCTTGTTCCGGCTCAATCTGTATCGGTTGTGATTGTTGAGCAATCGGAGCATCATCTACGCCTTTTGTACCACAATTGGGACAATACTCATAAATCGCATCAAATTCGAAATTACAATTTTTACAAATCATTTTTTATTCCTCCGTATTTTTTAAAAATATTCTTTATACCACACCAAGAAGGTGTATATTACCCATATTTTTCTGCTTAAATCTTTTTTGCCTGTTTTATGCGTATCCAACATTTTAATGATTAATTCGGTGTTAAAATATTTGTTAGCAACATCGCACTCAAACATTTCTTTTACCTTGTTATAATATTCGGGTTGACGCAACCACTCACGTATAGGCACAGGAAAACCCAACTTGTCTTTTTGCGCGGTAATAGTCGGCAAGGTTTTTTCTGCTGCTTGGCGGAGCGCCAGCTTTGTTGAATTGGTGTCTACTCGGCAGTCAAGCGGTAACGCGCTTGCAAGCTCCATAACCTTTTTATCAAGAAACGGTACTCTTAGTTCAAGCGAATTTGCCATACTGGTTTTGTCCGCCTTAAGTAGTATATCTCCTGCAAGCCACATATTTATATCTAAATACTGCATTTTGGTAACGTCATCTTTGTTTGCTACGTCATCGTAAAAACTGTCACACATTACCTTTGGCGGCGATGCCGATTTTGCAATCTCGCTTTTTAATAGCTTGTCACGCTCTTTTTTGGTAAATATGTTGGCGTTGCCTATGTAACGCTCTTCTATTTTTTTACCTCGTCGCACAAGATAGTTAATTCCACGAATTTGTGGTAAGTGTTCGCAAATTTTAGATATTGTTTTTCTAAGCGAAAAAGGCAGTCTGTCATACAAGGTTAAGGTTATTGGTTCTTGATAGATACGATAACCACCAAAAAGTTCATCGGCCCCCTCTCCCGACATTACAACCTTTACATGCTCGGATGCAAGCTTGCTGACAAAGTAAAGCGCTATAGCAGCGGGGTCAGCCAGTGGTTCATCCATATGATACTGAATTATGGGAAATTGTGACCAATACTCTTGTGGAGTTATTACTTTGGATATATTTTCCACACCTATGGTATCGGCAAATTGTTTTGCATATCCTATCTCGTTGTACCTGTCTCCATCCTGACTATCAAAACCTACGGTAAAGGTTTTGTCTACCTTTGCCGCAGAAGCAATATAGCTTGAATCTATGCCGCTAGACAAAAACGATCCCACTTCTACATCGGCAATTTTATGCGCCTCGACCGACTCACGTATAACTTTATCTACCTCATTGGCATAAAAATCCAAAACGCCAGGCACCGTTTTAAACTCAGGTTTAAAATATGTTTTCTTTTTTATTTCGCCGTTTTTAAACGTAAAGCAATGTGCCGGCGGCAATTTGTAAACGTTTTCAAAAAAAGTTTCTTCTTTTGGTGAATACTGAAAAGAAAGATAATGCGCAAGCATTTTCTCGTTTAAAATCTTTTTAAATTCCGGATGCGGCAAAAACGCCTTTATTTCAGAGGCGAAAATAAAACTATTTTCGGTCAGGGTGTAATAAAACGGCTTTATACCAAACATATCGCGCGCGCCAAATATACTTCCGTCATTTTTGTTGAACAAAACAAAGGCAAACATACCGCGTAGCTTTAATACTACATCTTCGCCCCATTCCTCATATCCGTGAAGCACAACCTCACTATCGGCATTACTTGCAAAAGAATGACCACAAGCCACAAGCTCATCACGCAACTTTTTAAAATTGTAAACCTCGCCGTTAAAAACCAAAACTAGCGAGCTGTCTTCGTTAAACATCGGCTGATTTCCGCCCTCGATATCAATAATACTAAGACGTCTAAAACCTAGAGCAACATCTGCATCTACGTACATACCTGCGGCATCGGGACCACGATGAACAATTTTGTCCATCATAGCCTTAAGCACTATACCCTCGTCCTTAACATAATTTGTAAAGCCAACAAATCCACACATTTTGCGTGTTTCCTTTCACAAATCTAAAATTTAAATCTTTTTTGTAACACTAATCGCGCTAAAACGCCGCAAAAAGCACCGCATATAGCACCCATTGCCAAAAGAACAGGCAAATAATAAATAACTCCAAATCCAACTATTAACATTGCCGCTACAAGCTGAAATATATTATGAATCACACCGCCGGCAACACTCATTCCCAATGCGCTTACCGCTTTTACACGACTTAAAACACATACAATTGCAGTCGAAGCAACCCCACCGGACAAGGAGAGTAAAAATGATATAGGCGAGCCAAACAATAATGCAGCCAAGCATATCCGTGTTATGTTTACCGCCCAAGCACCCTTTAAATCGCCGCTGCAAACAAGCGAAACAGCAACCGCATTAGAAAGCCCCAGTTTAACGCCGGGAGCCAGCGCTATTAAAGCGATAGACAACAAACTCTCCAAATATCCGACAATTAGACAAGCGGCCGTCAGCAATGCATAGATTGTAATTTTTTTCGCAGTTATTTTATTTCTACTATCACTTTGTTTGGCAAACATACTATACTTTCACCTTTTTTTGATATTTTACCGCTTTTAACACATATCTGATTTTTGCAAGTGGCATTTTCCATATGCACAATACCATTTTTTATTACAATAGTATTTGTGCCTATTTCAACAACTGTGTCTTTTTTTATGCTTTGTTGGTATATAACATCACTATTTTGCGTTATTACCACACGGCTGCCCTGTGCGGAAAAAGAAACCAACAAAACCATTGATAAAACAAACGCTATTACAACAGAGCATATTATAACGATGTCGCCTTTTTTCACACAATGCACGGCCCTTCCGTTTACAAATTAACTGCAAACAATATATCCTTTTTTATATTTTAACACATCTTTACAAAAAAGTGAAGTCGTTGTATAATAATATTTATGAAAAAAATAATTTCTTTTAATTTAAGCTTTGTCCTGTTGCTATTGTGCGGATGCATTGCGCAGGAAAATAAAGATACTCGATTTATGCTTGATACCATCGTTACGCTAACGGCTAACTGCAACGGTGAAACACTTGATGGCGCCTTCAAGCTTTGCGAGGAATACGAACAGCTTTTGAGTCGCTCGGTCGAAGGTAGCGATGTTTCTATTCTTAACAACTCTACCGGATTTGTTGAGGTGAATGAGCATACTCTATCGATTGTTGAAAAAGCGGTTTTTTACGGTGATTTATCTAACGGTAAATTTGATGTAACGGTATACCCCGTAAGTTCACTTTGGGATTTTAACACAAACGCAATTCCCTCACGCGACGAAATCGCCGAAGCACTACAAAACGTTGACTACCAGAGTATAGAAACAAACGAAAACAAAATAAATCTTAACGGCAAAAAGATTGACCTCGGCGGTATTGCTAAAGGATATATCGCCGACCGTATTCTGGAATATTTTAATAAAAATAATGTATCTGAGGGTATAATAGATTTAGGCGGAAACCTTATTGTTTTCGGTGACCGTGATTATACCGTTGGCATAAAACAACCTTTTTCCGACAACGAAATTGCAGCAACCGTAAAGTTAAAAAACAAAACGCTGGTAACCTCGGGAATTTATGAACGATATATATTGGATTCATCACACATATATCACCATATACTTGATCCAAAAACAGGATATGCTTGTGATACAGATTTGTACTCTGCTACCATAATAGCCGATTCGTCCATAGATGCCGATGCACTTTCTACCATTTGCATACTTTTGGGTTTCGACGAAGCCACAAAACTTATCGAAGGCATTTCCGAAACCGAGGCAATTTTTATAGATAATCAAAACAACCTTCACTATACATCAGGACTTGTATTAAAAAAAGGTGAATTTACCCTCAAATAGTACTTTATTTATTAACAATTCTATTATATAATATATATAATTATTTTTTATTAAGAGGTAAATTATGGGACTACTTACAGCCATTTTTGGCAATTACAGTGAAAAAGAAATCAAGCGCGTACGTCCGTTGCTTGATAAGGTGCTCTCTTATGAAGAGGAGTATCGTTCGCTTAGCGATGATGAATTACGCGCTAAAACGGACGAATTCAAAAACCGCCTTACTATTGGAGAAACTCTTGACGATATACTACCCGAAGCTTTTGCTATCTGCCGTGAAGCAGGTGACCGTGTACTCGGTATGCGTCACTTCCCCGTGCAAATTTTGGGTGGCATCATATTACATCAAGGTAGAATAAGCGAAATGAAAACCGGCGAGGGTAAAACTCTCGTTGCAACCCTTCCTGCATATCTTAATGCGTTATCCGGCAAGGGTGTACACATAGTTACCGTCAACGATTATCTTGCAAAACGTGACTCCGAATGGATGGGCAAGCTTTATCGTTTTTTGGGACTTTCTGTAGGTCTTATTATACACGGTATGAACAAGGACGAAAAAAGAGCTGCATACGAAGCCGACATTACCTATTGCACCAATAACGAATTAGGTTTTGACTATCTTCGCGACAATATGGTTACCTACAAAGAACAAAAGGTTCAACGCGAACATAACTTTGCCATTGTTGACGAAGTCGATTCTATTTTAATAGACGAAGCTCGTACTCCACTCATCATATCAGGCCAAGGCAGCAAATCTACTGACCTTTATACCAAAGCAAATTCATTTGCAAGGTCACTCAAAATGGTTAAAGTTAAGGAAATGGATGATAAAGCCACCGACGAAGATGCTGCATATGATGGCGATTACGTTGTAGATGAAAAAGCTCACACCGCTATTCTTACTCCAGATGGTGTTAAAAAAGCTGAGCAATACTTCCAAATTGAAAACCTTAACGATAGCGAAAACATTGAAATTGCGCATCACATAAATCAAGCTATACGCGCACACGGTATTATGAAGCGTGATGTAGATTATGTTGTAAAAGATGGTGAAGTTATCATTGTTGATGAGTTTACCGGTCGACTTATGTACGGCAGACGCTATAACGAAGGCCTGCACCAAGCCATCGAGGCTAAGGAAGGCGTTAAGGTTGAGAGAGAGTCAAAAACCCTTGCAACCATAACCTTCCAAAACTTTTTCCGTTTGTACAACAAGCTTTCCGGTATGACCGGTACTGCCATGACAGAAGAGGCCGAATTCCAAGAAATTTACAAACTGGATGTTATAGAAATTCCAACCAACAAACCAATTGCTCGTGTTGATGAAAACGACGCCGTTTACAAAACAGAACGCGCAAAATTCAACGCTGTTATTGAGCACATAATCGAGTGCAACTCCAAAAACCAACCTGTGCTTGTTGGTACCGTTACTATCGAAAAATCCGAATTGCTTTCAAGTATGCTTAAGCGTCGCGGCATTAAACATAACGTTCTTAACGCAAAGCACCACGAAAAAGAGGCTGAAATTATTGCCCAAGCCGGTGTACCGGGTGCCGTTACCATTGCAACAAATATGGCTGGACGTGGTACCGATATTATGCTTGGCGGTAACGCTGAATATTTGGCGAAAGCAGCGCTAAGACACGATGGACTCAGCGAAGAAATGATACTCGAAGCCACAGGATTTGGCGAAACCCAAAACCCTGATATTATCGCAGCGCGCGAACAATACAAAAACTATTACAATCAATTTAAGCAAGAAATTGCTCCTCATGCAGATGCTGTGCGTGAAAGCGGTGGTCTTTGTATAATTGGTACCGAACGACATGATTCTCGCCGAATCGATAATCAATTGCGTGGTCGTGCCGGCCGTCAAGGCGACCCCGGCAGCACTAAATTTTATATTTCACTTGAGGACGATCTTATGCGTCTGTACGGTGGTGAACGTATTGCCGCTATTATGAGCACTATGAATATTGATGAAAATATGCCGCTTGAAAGCAATATGCTTTCCAAAACAATTGAAGGCGCACAAAAGCGTAAGGAAGGCATTAACTTTGCATCTCGTAAGAGCGTGCTTGAATACGATGACGTTATGAACAAGCAGCGTGAACTTATTTACAAACAACGCAATCAAGTTCTTGACGGTGAAAGCATTAAGGATACAGTGCTGAAAATGATTGACGATACCATCGACATTTACACCGGAATTTTCCTAAATGGCGAAGAACGCGAGGACTGGGATATCAAGGGCCTTCGTGAGCATTTCAACGGTTGGATAACCGACAACGATGATATGCAATTCACAACCGAAAAGCTTTGGCAAACACAACCGCAGGAAATTGCTGATATGCTTAAAGAAAAAGCACATCGTAAATACAGCGAGCGTGAAGAAGAATTTGGCGAAAACGTTATGCGTGAAGTAGAACGCGTAGTGCTTTTGCGTAGCGTTGACTCTAACTGGATGGATCACATAGACGCTATGGATCAATTGCGCCAAGGCATTGGTTTGCGTGGATACGGTCAGCATAACCCCGTTGTAGAATATCGCAACGAAAGCTATGATATGTTCTCAGCAATGACCGATTCAATTCGTGAGCAAACTGCAAAACTTGCCCTTTCTGTACGTGTTCGTAAAAACGAGGAAGTAAAACGAGAAAAAGTTGCCGAAGAAACATCCGGTGACAATAAACCGCTCACAGTTAAAGGAAAAGGGCTTGTGAGCAAGAACGCGCTTTGCCCTTGCGGAAGCGGTAAAAAATACAAACGTTGTTGCGGCAAAGACGAGGAATAAGTTATGACAAAATTTAAAAAAGCATTAAAGCTTTTTGTTGCTTTTTTTAAAATCGGCGCATTTACTTTTGGCGGCGGTTACGCAATGATTCCCCTTATACAACATGAGGTTTGCGAAAAAAACGAATGGATTACCGAAGAAGACATATTAGACATCGTTGCAATTGCAGAATCAACACCCGGGCCCATAGCAATTAATTCTGCCACCTTTGTAGGATACAAGGTTTGCGGTGTATTAGGTTCAATCGCAGCAACGCTAGGCGTTGTAATTCCTTCTTTTTTAATAATGCTTTGTATTTTCTTTCTTCTTGACAGATTTCAAGAAAAGCCGCCTGTTCAGTATGCCTTTATGGGCATAAGAGCATGTGTATTGGCATTGGTTTTTAAGGCCCTTTTATCGATGTATAAAAAGTGCCAAAAAAATTGGGTTTCATTTGTAATTATCATATGCGCGACAACAGCTTCCGTTTTCCTTTCTGTTAATACATTTTATATTATCATAGCCTCTGCGTTTTTTGGATTAATAACCTATTCAATTTTGCGAAGGAGGACTAAGTAATGATGCTATTATTAGATTTGTTTTGGTCCTTCTTTAAAATCGGCGCATTCACGTTTGGCGGCGGACTTGCCATGTTAAGATTAGCTCAAGATGTTGTGTTGGAAAAAGGTTGGCTACAATCAGATCAAATCGTTGATTTTGTAGCACTTAGCGAATCTACTCCCGGTCCCTTCGCTATAAATATGGCAACCTATGTTGGCGCGGACGAGGCGGGATTTTTAGGCGCCCTTTTTGCGACACTCGGAGTTGTTTTACCATCCTTTATCGTAATTTTAATTGTTGCGCATTTTTACAAACAGTTTCAACAAAGCCACACCGTAAAAGGTCTTATGACAGGCCTTAAGCCCACCGCAATCGGTCTTATTGCATCGGCGGTAATCTCTATGGGAATTACCGTGTTTTTACCAAATGGTTTGACTGCAAATATTTTTAACACATATGAATTTTATGTTTCTGTTATAATTTTTGCCTTAAGTTTATTTTTGGTATTCTTCAAAAAAATCAAAATTCCTCCGGTGTTAATTATTTGTTTTTCAGCGTTGATTGGTATTGCGGCAGGTTATATATTTGATATTCCGCTAACTTAAACTTTAAAAGCCACTGCTTTTTTTGCAGTGGCTTTTATTTTAGCTAAGCATTATTTTTTTGTAGGCATCGATATGTTCTTGTTTTACGCCTTTACTGAGCAAATAATTTTCTATTGCGGCAGAAAGTTTGCCATCGGTACAATATTCGCTTTCCATAAAGCTTTTGTTCATAAGTCCCCATTTGGCATCTATCGAACTATTTGACACGTCTTCGTGTATCAAATCGTCGGGCGCAAAGGTGCCGCCTGTACCATTACCGCGCCAGCGATCGGCGGTTGCAAAAGAAGTTAGCTCATAGTCACGAGTCAAATCTTCATACGATACGCCAAGCAAACCGTTCAAAATAAACATAGTTGAGCCCGTTCGGTCGGTGCCTGCGCCACAATGCAGATAAATCGGGTAATTGCTTTCGTCAGCAAGCAACGCAAACATCGCCTGATAGTTTTTTGAAACCTCATTTGTAACGGTATCGTTTTTATTTAAAATTTCTTCGTATTTATAATTAGTATTAATAAAATGATATTTAAGACCGGTTCTTTCAACCGCATTATGTGTATCCCAATCGGCAGTAGAACGCACGTCTATATCTGTTTTTATTCCTAACGCCTTTAGTGTTTTTAGACCCAAGTCAGTAATATCATCAAGCTTGGCGCCACGATAAATTTTTTCGTAATTTACGGTTTTTCCGTCTACGGTTTTCCAACCGCCGACGTCGCGCACATTTATTACACCATCCATTTTAACCCATCGTACCGGCGCATTCTTAATTTTAATTTTTCCGCCGCCTATTGGTTCATCATAATAAACACCGTGCACCTTCCAATAGTATGTTTTGCCGGGTACACAAATGGTAGTTTTTATTGTTTTATTTATGGTTTTTATTACATACGCGTTTGAAAAATCGGAATTTTCTGATATATATACAGTATATTCGCTACTTCCGTCACTCTGCCAATCTAACTGCATATTCTGATAGTCCAAAACGCTTTCACCATACTGACTTAAAAAAGTATATTGCGTTTTAGGAGTAGTAGCATCAAGATATCCACGAATAATATCGTCGCATATATCAATCTCCACAACAGTATCATAATCAATCGAAACGGGAGTTTTGCTCGGCTTATCGCTAACAGTATCATCCGTAGACGAAACCGACTGGTTAGTGGCGGTATCGTCGACCGATTCGTTTGATGATGTAATAGAAGAAATTTCGTTGCCGCTTTCATC
Source organism: Acutalibacteraceae bacterium (assembly GCA_045633485.1). Lineage (GTDB taxonomy): Bacteria > Bacillota > Clostridia > Oscillospirales > Acutalibacteraceae > UBA737. The sequence continues at coordinate 19,591 of JAZQYL010000032.1, forward strand.
AATAATAATCTCTTCGTATTCTACAATTTCGGATACAGTATTGGATTTATCTTGACAGCCGCAAACACAAAAAACCATAGCTACACAAAGTATAAAGGCTATTATTCTCATATATTATCACCCATATAACAAAATGCCCACTTATTAACAAAGTAGGCATTTTGTATTATCAAAAATTTAATTTATCTTACTTTCTTACCAAGTGTAAGTGAAGCGCCTGCAAAAGCAGCAAGTGCTAAAGCAGTTACAAAACTATCGCCTGTAGTAGGGCTCTTGGTACTTGTGTCAGCGTTTTGTGGATAATATGTATCATATTCAGCAGGCAATGTCTTTGGTATTACCAATTCAGCCTTTGTGATAGAAACCTTACCCTCAGCATCTGAGAATACTGCTTTACAAGCTTTACACTTGTAGTGCGCCTTAGTACCCTCGGTTTGATCGTTAGGCTGAACTTCGTCCATCTTAACAATGTCATGAGCCGCAGGTTTTGTTACTTTAGATGCTTTAAGACCGCAAAGAGTACACTTTATTTCGGCTTTTTCATCATTAAAGCAATCGCCTAATGCTGCCATATTACCAGTAGGTACAAAGTCGTGATTTGTACATACGTAATCACATTCTGTACAAGCTGCATTTTTAAACTTGTGCTTAACAACTTCGTCCTCGCCAATTACATTGCTATCATGATCAAGTCTACCGCCATCTACTGCGCATATATACCAGTGACCTGTTTCGTCATAAAGAACGATAATGCCGTAATCGTCTTCAGCTTTAAGGTGAGTACCCAAACCTGTGTCGAGTTGTTCGTCGGTTACAGCTGTATTCATTGGAGCGTATACATCATCGGATGCAAATTTGTTTTGACAAACGGAACATTCCCAATACTCTAAATGACCGTTCTTTTCGCAATGTCCCGGATCTGCCTCTACATATGTAAGCTTATGTCCTGGAATCACACCTACATCGCTAACGATATACCAATCACAGAATTTACATCTTGAGTAAACACCTGATGCTGTTACACAGTTGCCCGGATCGTATGCCTGATCTGTTTGTTCGCCATGTGTACAAACATAGCCGCAAACAGCACAAGCATATACGTCTGTACCATCGCCAACTACTGCATCACCAACAAGTGCAAATTCATGCTCTGCAATGCCGCCAGGTGATGTAAGGCCGCAGTCTACACATTCCCAAACGTGTGTTGTTGGTGTTTCGGTGTATTTAATTTCGCCGTGGAAAGCGCGAAGTTCAGGACCATTTTCGCTCATGAACCAGTCATTTTCCCAATCGAATTTATCGCTTGTTTCTTGTTTAAACTGGAAACCTGTTGCAGTTACCTGCTTAACGTTATCTTCTGTAAATTCAGCAGTAGTGGTTACTGTGCCCCAACCGGATGGATTGGTGAAAGTAACCTTGCCTGCAGGCTGATCGGTTACAACATTCTCGAAGAATGTTCTTACAACCTTATCATCAACTTTGGTGTTTAATAAAACAGAATCAGAATATAATTCTCTACGGAATGGGTCGGTACCTAATACAATAGCATTAGAAAGCTTTGCCTTATAGGTAACGCCTTCGCTAATTACGCCGGCATTATTGCTTGCAGCCATAACGCCTATGTTTTTACCTACTTCTGTGTTGTAAGCATAGTTGCCTTTTACAAGAATGTTATTAAGGGTAGAAACATCACCGGCACCACCATCTATTACGATGCCTTGTTCACCATAGTAATTTATATTGCCAACTGTGGTAATATAACAATTTACAACAGCGATAGTGTCATAATGAATAATACCGTCAATCTTAGCATCGTAGCCTGAGCTGTAAGAAGCACCACTAATTGCGCCCACACGGCGAACGGAGCTAAAGTATGAGTTTTTAACCGCAATGTTTTTACAAACGTTTGCAACAACGTTACCGTCGCCGTCTACGTAACCGCCGTCATATCTTGGGAAAAGACCAACGTCTGAAGATTTGGTTGTTATACCGTCAGCCCAAATACCGTAAACTGTAGCGCCGTTACCGTCAAAGTTACCGTTAAAGCCTCTTGCACCCAAACTTGCCCAGTTCTTTAAGCCAGAAAGACCGCTAAGATATTCTTTTGTAGCCTCTGCACTGTCAAGAGCTAAAAGAGTTTGGAGATCAACAACATTTTCAGGCTGCATAATGAAAAACTTAACGCTGTCATCAACCTTATAATATCTACCAGTTGAATCATCCGGATTTAAACCGGTACAGCAATATGCCAACTGTTCGGCAGTTTTAATTATGTATGGATTTTCTTTAGAACCGTCACCGCTTTCAAATTTTGAAGCTTTTGTGCCGTTCCAATAAACCACCTTGCTAGTATCCAAAGCACTAGCGTTAATGCTGCCAACAAACAACGATACTGCAACAATAGCAAAAGCCATTACAAAAGCAAATATCTGCTTGCTGTTTTTAAATAGTCTTGTCATTTAAAAACCAATCCTTCCTTTATGTTAATGTATGAATTAACAAATCAAAATAGACAGTAATCCACATTTACATTATATACATATGTATTGTAATACAAAATGTGTAAAATTTCAATAGTTTTTTGCATTTTTTTGTTTGATTTCTAAAAAATTCTATTAACATACAATATACTGTGTGAGCTTTTGCAAACTGATATAAATCTTGGGTTTGATTTTTAAATTATGCGCTTTTTTATATAAAAAAACAGACCCCGTAGGGTCTGTTAATTTTGTTTTGCTTTAGTACCCACATCATCCCGAAGTAGCGAGCGCGGAATGCGTCAGGCTTTTCGGCGGGTCTGACGGGAAAGAATGTCCGTCATTTTTGCGAAAATGTGACTACTAAAATCTTAATATTGAGAAATTATATTAACTCGATAATTGCCATTTCAGCAGCATCGCCACGGCGAGGGCCAGTCTTTGTAATACGGCAATAACCACCGTTTACATCAGCATACTTAGGTGCGATTTCGTTGTAAAGTTTTGCAACTACATCTTCCTTAGTAATAAATGCCATTGCTTGACGTTTGCTGTGAAGTGTGTTTGTTTTAGCGAGTGTAATATACTTCTCTGCCATCGAACGAACTTCTTTAGCACGTGTAACGGTTGTTTCTATCTTTCCGTTTTCCAAAAGAAAAGTAACCATTGCACGAAGCATAGCAGTTCTATGATCGCTGGTTCTTCCAAGTTTACGAGTACCCGGCATTGATATTCACTCCTTTTATTCGTCGTCTTTCTTAAGAGCAAATCCAAACGAAGCCAATTTTGCAATAACTTCTTCTAAAGACTTGCGTCCTAAGTTTCTAACCTTCATCATATCCATTTCAGATTTATTGATAAGGTCTTCAACAGTATTAATACCTGCACGCTTAAGGCAGTTAAAGCTACGAACAGAAAGATCAAGTTCATCAATAGTAAGATCAAGAACCTTTTCCTTAGCAGTATCTTTTGCTTCTGCCATAAAGTTTTCGGTATTGCTTACACCCTCAGAAAGATTTAAGAACAACTCAAAATGCTCTATAAGAATTTTAGCAGACATTGAAACTGCTTCGTCAGCCTTAATAGAACCGTTCGTCCAAACCTCGAGAGTAAGTTTGTTTTTGTCAACAACATTGCCCACACGGGTGTTATCAACGTTAAAGTTTGCCTTCAAAACCGGAGTGTAGATAGAATCAATCGGAATTACATCGATTACATTCTGAGCCGGCTTATTCTGCTCTGCAGATACGTAACCTCTACCTCTGTCAAGAGTCATCTCCATATTGAGCTTTGCACCCTCATCAAGAGTAGCGATGTACATATCAGGGTTAAGAATTTCTACTTCGAAATCAGATTTGATAGATGCTGCAGTAAGAACACATGGACCTTCTGCTTCAATGTAAATCTTTTTAGCAGAATCAGCATTAAGTTTTGCAATGAGACCTTTTAGATTAAGAACTATCTCAGTAACATCTTCCTTAACGCCCGGTATAGTAGAAAATTCATGAACTACACCGTCGATTTTAACATTAGTAATTGCAGCACCGGGCAATGTTGACAAAAGAACACGTCTTATGCTATTGCCAAGCGTTGTTGCGTAACCACGTTCAAGCGGTTCCATAACAAACTTTCCGTACTTACCATCGTCCGAAAGTTCGAGAGTTTCAATTCTGGGCTTTTCAATCTCTATCATTTAAAAGCTCCGTTTCTCCGCATCGTAAATTTAAGAATACTATGTCCCGACGCGGTGGACAAAATATAAGACAATAAGAATATTACTATTATCTTGAATAGAATTCGACGATAAGCTGCTCTTCTACTGGAGCTTCAATCTGCTCACGTGTTGGGAGAGCAATAACCTTTGCTGTGAGCTTTTCACGATCTACGCTAATCCACTCAGCAACAGGACGTGCGCTGTTAGCTTCAACAACAGCCTTAATCTTATCGCTTGTCTTTGCCTTTTCGCAAATAGCGATTTCGTCGCCTGCTTTAAGCAAGTATGAAGCGATGTCAACACGCTTACCGTTAACTTCAAAATGACCGTGGCCTACGAGTTGACGAGCTTCTGCTCTTGAAGAAGCAAAGCCTACTCTGTAAACTACATTGTCAAGACGGCTTTCAAGAATTTTTAAAAGGTTATCACCGGTAACGCCGGGTTTTCTTTCAGCAACCTCAAAATAATGACGGAACTGACCTTCTTGAACGCCATAAAAACGTCTTGCGGTCTGCTTAGCGCGAAGCTGCAAACCATATTCGGATGACTTCTTTCTACCTTGTCCATGCTGTCCGGGCGCATAACCGCGGTTAGCGATAGAACATTTTTCAGAATAGCAACGTTCGCCTTTGAGGAACAATTTTTGTCCTTCGCGACGGCAAAGTCTGCAAACTGCACCGGTATATCTTGCCATCTGTTACACCTCCAAATTAGTCAGCAACATAAAGTTGCAATTTGTGTTTAGTTTGTAATTATACGCGTCTTCTCTTGGGAGGACGGCAGCCGTTGTG
>JAZQYL010000033.1:0-52308 GCA_045633485.1 Acutalibacteraceae bacterium
TGACAGCTATATCCCAACTCCAGACCGTAAGGCTGACATGCCTTTCCTTATGCCTGTTGAAGACGTTATGACCATTTCTGGTCGTGGTACCGTTGTTACAGGTCGTGTTGAGCGTGGTCAGCTCCACGCTGGTGACGAAGTTGAAATCATCGGTCTTACTGAAGAACGCGCTAAGACTGTTGTAACTTCTATGGAAATGTTCCGTAAAACTCTTGATTACTGTGAAGCTGGTGACAACGTTGGTGCACTTCTCCGTGGTGTAGGCCGTGAAGAAATCGAACGTGGTCAAGTTCTTTGCAAACCAGGTTCAATCAACCCACACACTAAGTTCCGTGGTCAAGTTTACGTATTGAGCAAAGAAGAAGGCGGTCGTCATACTCCTTTCTTCAACAACTATCGTCCACAGTTCTATTTCAGAACTACTGACGTTACTGGTGTTGTAGCTCTTCCAGCGGGCACCGAAATGTGCATGCCTGGCGATAACGTAGAGATGGACGTTGAACTCATCACTCCTATCGCTATTGAAGAAGGTCTCCGTTTCGCTATCCGTGAAGGTGGCCGTACAGTTGGTTCAGGCGTTGTTACTGCTATCAACGACTAATTTAGTAATTTAACTAAAGTTTAACCCCAAGGTGAAAACCTTGGGGTTTTCTTTTTTGTCATTAAAATGTAATCAAATATATTCTTAATTATACATTTTGCTCAAAATATGCTTTTTTTGACGGCGCGTTTTGACAAATAATTTAAACAATTTATATTAAATAGCACAAAAATTCTAAAAAATATGTGCAAAATATATATATATTTTATTGACAAAGTATATAAATTACTGTATAATATAATCACATTTATATGTAATTGTGGACAATTGTGTCCTGTGCATAAAATGGCAATTTAAATTATAAAAAAGAAAGGATGAATGTTATGAGCAAGAGATTGGTAAAATACTTGTCAATTTTAATGTCATTGACTGTTTTATTATCAGGAATTTCTTTGCAAATAACTACTGCATTTGCAGATGTTGCCGATGATACTGCAACTACTACTGATGTTGAATCGATAGTAAGCGACGATTCTGAAATTCAGGACTATGTTGAGTACACAAAGGCACACGGTATTTCTAATAAGGCTACTGCTGAATTTAGTGTACCGCTTGATGCATATGTAGCAGATGGTGCTGATGTTACCACCGACGCAAACACACTTAATTGGAACAAGGGAGATGGAAATGTTACTTGGACATTTACAGTTCCCGAAACCGCGCTTTACAACCTGGAATTTGTATGGGAAACCAAAGATAGCGGCGTAGATATCATTATGGGTGTATTAATTGATGGTAAGTATCAGTTTGATGGTTCTGATGAAATCGTCCTTTCAAGACTTTGGAAGAACGCAACCGAAGAGCCTCGTAATGATGCTCAAGGTAATGAGTATGCACCTGAACAAGCCGAAATAAAAGGCGATATCACAACACTTGTTCGTGACTATGAAGGTGCTGAAATCGATCCGTTTGAATTTGCACTTACCGCGGGTGAACATACAATAACAATTTCCGATCCGGAGCAGTCATTAATCATTAAGAGTATTAAGTTTATTGCTCCTGAAAAGATTGAAGGTTATGATAAGGTTTCTTCCTCATATGATGTTAAGGATTTAGATACTGACATTATTTTCCTTGAGGGTGAGGCAGCAAACGTTAAAACCTCAAACTCTATCATTCCTAAATCTAATAATAGTGATGCCGGAATGTCACCAAGCGACTCATATCTTACCAAGATAAACTTTATCGGCGGTAGCGCATGGTCAACAACCGGTAGCAGAATTGCTTGGGATTTTAATGTTGAAAAGTCTGGTTATTATTACATAAATATGCGTTACAAGCAAAGCGAACTTGTAAACGGTGAAAGTTATCGTTGGCTTAAGATAGATGGCAAAACTCCATTTACCGAGGCAAAAACCTTAACCTTCCCATACGGTACAAACTGGAAGTATTTCACCTTTGCTGATGCGCAGGAAAAACCATATTACATTTATCTTGAGGAAGGCAAGCACACAGTTTCGATGGAAGTAACTGTTGGCGGAATGTCTGAATACTTCTATGAGCTTTCTAAACTTGTTGATATTTTGGGTGACGAGTACATTAAGATCGTTATGATTACTAGTGAATCTCCTGACCTTAATCGTGACTATGACCTCGACAAGCAAATCCCCGGTTTCCTTGACACACTTAAAGATGCCAGTGAAAGACTTGGCAAACTTTCAAGCAATATGACAAGCGGTACCGGTAAGGCTTCACAGGCGGTTGCTTCTATCGACAATATGAAACGTGTAATTGACAATATGATTCGTAGTCCATTTATTGCACAACAATACGTTTCAGAATATTACAGTAACTACACATCACTTAGCTCATGGCTTTATGATATGATTGAAATGCCTCTCGCGCTTGATCAACTTCAGATTATTCCGGCAGGCAAAGAATATCAAAATAACAATGCAAATATTTTTAAGAAGATAAGCTACGCAACAACCCGTCTTATTGCATCCTTTACAAATGATTATTCGCTTACAAATACCGAAGCAAAAGAAGATGAAAATACCATTCGTCTTTGGGTAAACTGGGGTCAAGACCAAGCTGCTGCGCTTAACTCACTTATTCAAGACTCCTTTACACCTAATGAAGAGTATTATTACAACGGCAAGCCAATCAATGTTCAGGTTGAAATCGTTAATGCTTCTTTGATTAATGGTATATTGGCCGGTAACTATCCTGATATGTCACTTCAAATGGCGCGTACCGAGCCTGTAAACTTGGGTATCCGTGGCGCACTTGCTGATCTTTCACAGTTCGATGATTTTGAAGAGGTTATTACCAGATTCCAATCGGGATCTGATTTGGGAAAGGGTGCGGTCGCACCATATACATACGCAGGTAGCACGTACGCATTGCCAGACACACAAAACTTTATGCTTATGTTCTACCGTACAGATGTGTTGAATGAGTTGGGGCTTGAGATTCCTAAGACATGGGAAGATTTCCTTTATTGCGCAACAATTATTCAGCGTAATAATATGAACGTTTACGTTCCATTTACTCAGATTACAACCTCTACAACCGTTAACGCAGGTATTGGTAACCTACACTTGTTCCCAACACTTATGTGGCAAAACGATTTGTCTATCTATAATGAAGACGGCACTGCAACTGCAATAACCAATAAAAAAGCATTAGGTGTGTTCGAGCAGTGGACCAATTTCTATCTTGAGCGCGACTTCCTTAAGGAAGCTGATTTCTACAACCGTTTGCGTGTAGGTGTTATGCCTTTGGGTATTGCTCCTTACAGTACCTATATGACACTTTATTCTACTGCACCTGAAATTCGTGGTAGATGGGGTATCGCAATGGTTCCGGGTACCGAAAACGAGAATGGCGAAATTAACTATTCTGTTGCAGGTTCGGGTACCGGTTGTTCGATTATTAAAAAATCTAACAAACAAGAACAGGCTTGGCAGTTCCTTAAATGGTGGACATCTACCGAAACACAAACAAGATATAACAACAACTTGCAATCAATTCTTGGCATGATCGGTCGTAACGCAGTTTCAAACGTTGAGGCGTTTAACAATCTTGCTTGGGATAAGGATGATCTTGTTATTCTTAACGACCAGTGGTCACAGGTTAAGGAAGTTCAGGAAGTTCCGGGTTCATATGATGTAACACGTGCTATCGACCAAGCATTCTGGGCAGTTCTTGAAGACCATGCTAAGGTTAAAGACTCTGTGGTTAAGTGGTCTAAGTCTGCTGATAAAGAAATTTTACGTAAGATTAAAGAATACGAATAAGGAGGGGAGAGAAGAATATGTTTAAGAACAAAAACAATTCAGCCGCGCAAATGCCTGCGGCATCGAGAAAATTAAGCAGTTTTTCACGTGATAAGCTAATTACTGAGCATATACCAATGCTTACAATGCTTGCTCCCTTCTTGATTTTCTTCTTTGTGTTTACTATTATACCGATCTTTTCATCTATCGCTTTAAGTTTTACTTCATACGATATGATTTCAAGCGCTAAGTTTATCGGCATAGAAAACTATCGTAGAATGATAGTTGAAGACACAACATTTAGCATAACTGTAAGAAACACACTCATATTTGCAATTATTGCTGGTCCTTTAGGTTTTTTGCTTTCATTCGTACTTGCATGGTTTGTAAACGAGTTTACACCAAAGGTTCGTGCGGTTCTTTCATTTATGTTTTATGCGCCTTCACTCGTAGGTAACGCATACTTTATTTGGAAGGTTGCTTTCAGTGGTGATAGCTACGGTTACATTAATAGTTTCTTGCTTTCACTTGGTATAATCACCGATCCTATCGTATGGCTAAAGACAGAAAGCTATCTTATGACAATAGTTATTATTGTTCAGTTGTGGCAAAGTATGGGCGTATCCTTCCTTTCAAATATTTCAGGTTTGCAGAACGTTAGTCGTGATATGTATGAAGCAGGCGCTATTGACGGTATTAGAAATCGTTGGCAAGAGTTGCGTTATATTACATTGCCTGCAATGCAACCGATGCTTTTATTTAGTGCAGTTATGCAGATTCAAAGTTCATTTAGTGCAAGCACCATTATGATAGAACTTGCGGGCTACCCAAGTAAAGGTAATGCGGTAGATACCATAGTATCGCTTATGACTGATATGGCTACAGTTCGTTACGAATTAGGCTATGCATGCGCTATGTCGGTTGTACTGTTCGTTATGATGGTTGCAGCTAGATTGCTTGTTGGTAAAATACTTAAAATATTTGAGAAATGAGGTGACTGTAGATGAATAAAATTAAACAATATTTTGAAGATAGGCGTGGTAAGAAATCTGCAGTCAAACGTTACACAAGATCAAAAGCCGGTAATGTGGCACTTGTATTGTTCTTGGTAGCGGGCGGTCTTTTCTCGATGTTGCCTCTCATTTACTGCGTTTCTACATCTTTTAAACCACTAGATGAGTTGCTTATTTTCCCACCACGTTTCTTTGTTCACCGACCAACAATCGGTAACTATACAATTTTGCCGGATCTTATGGCAAGTCTTAAGGTTCCGCTTTCAAGATATGTTGTTAACAGTATTGGTATAACACTTCTTACAACCTTTGTTTACATACTTATAGCTCTTATGGCAGCTTATGCTATTTCTAAGGGTACTTTCAAAGGCCGTAACGCAATTTTCTGGACAGTTCAGTTCGCCCTTATGTTTAACGCATATACATTGGCGGTTCCGCAGTATTTGATATTCTCTAAGTTGGGTCTTATTGATACATACTGGATTTACATTTTGCCACCAATGGCATCAACAATGGGTGTATTCCTTGGTAAACAGTATATTGAGGGTTATGTTCCGGATGCATTACTTGAAGCTGCGAAGATTGACGGTGCAAATCAGTTTAAGGTTTTCTGGTCAATAGTAATGCCTACAATCAAGCCGATTTGGCTTACACTTTTGCTCTTTACCTTCCGTGATATTTGGGCTATGGTTCCTTCTGGTAAAATTTTCTCCGAAGAGTTGAAGATTTTGCCTCAGGTAGTAACACAGATTACTGCCGGCGGTACAGCGCGTGCAGGTTCTGCAATGGCGGTTACCGTAATTATGATGATACCTCCTATCATTGTATTCTTGGTTTCACAAAGTAGTGTTGCCGAATCAATGAGTAGTGCCGGTATTAAGGAATAAGCTTACAAATATTACTTAAGGAGATGAAAACAGTGAAAAAAGCATTAGGTCGTCTTTTTGCTGTGATTATGGCAATATGTTTGGTAGCATCTGCTGTAACACTTGTTTCTGCTAAGGCTCCATCCGACGCTTATACATATTGGACTAACGTTGGTACACAGAGAAAAGCGGTTTACAGTAAAGCAATGTATGATGTTGAAACTGTAATCAACGTTAAAAAGCTCGGTGTTGAAAAACTTACCCAAATCACCAGCATGTGCAAAGACAACGATGATAATATTTACATTCTTGATGCAGAATCACGTATTGTGATTTTAGATAAGAACTACAATTTTGTAAAAGAAATTGGAATGATAGGTGGCACAACTGCTTATAGAAATTCAAAGGGAATTTACTATAGCGATGGTATTATTTACATTTGTAATACCGAGAATGCCAATATTTTAATGATTGATTTTGATGGTAATTTAATTGATACCATTACACTTCCAGAATCAAATCTTATTCCGGATGATTTTATCTTTAAACCAACAAAAATTACCCGTGACGCAAACGGATATATGTACGTTGTAAGTGAGGGTTGCTATTATGGCGCTTTACTTTACGCACCGGATAGAACCTTCCTTGGTTTCTATGGTTCTAACACCGTTAACGCAACCATTGCTTCGGTATTCACCAACATTTCAAACCGTTTGTTCCCAAATGCTGAAAAGCATGCTAACCAAATTAAAAAGTTACCATTCTCTTTTGTGGATATTACAATTGATGACGAGGGCTTTGTATACACCTGTAATGGTTATACAGATTTATCAACCGCAGCTCGTAACGCTCAGATACGTCGTCTTAGCCCGGGTGCAGGTACTAACATACTTAATTCCGAAGTTAACTTTACCGATACCCAAATAATGTGGATTGACAACTTCCAAAAGCAGGATATATGCGATATTGAAGTTGATAGCAATGGTTTTATTTATGCTATTGAGTCACAGTATGATAAAATTTTCGTTTATGATAGCGAATGCCGTATACTTAATGTATTTGGTGGCGGTATGGGTAAGGGTAAACAACTTGGTACATTTACTCTTTCTTGTGCCTTAGTTATTAAGGATGATGGCGACCATGTTCTTGTTGCCGACGCAGACAATAACAACATTACCGTATTTGCAATTAATGATTACGGTAAGCGTGTTAAAGAACTAGATACACTTACAATTAATGGTGAATACGACAAAATTAGAGAAGGCTGGGAAGAGGTTCTTCAAGAAGATGCCAACAGCCAGCTCGCTTACAGTGGTCTAGCAAAATCATACCTGGAAGATGAAGATTATTCTACAGCACTTAAGTATGCTAAAAAGGGTTATGATAAAAAGACCTATGCCGTTGCGTTTGAATATGTACGTAAAGATTTCGTTAGTGATAACTTTACCTGGATATTTATAATAATTGTTGTGGTTGTTATTGGCGCAATTGCATTTATGTTTGTAACAAATAAGAAGAAGATTGTATTTATTAAAAATCAATCCTTAAATCTTATGATGACAACAATGATACATCCTTCCAACAACTTTACCGACATAAAAGAGAAAAACCTTGGTTCTATACCACTTTGTATACTTTTGGTTATTCTTTATTATGTTGTTACCGTGCTTAAGACAATTGCCGGCGGATTTTTATTCAGTAAATATGACCCAACATCATTTAACAGTATTTTGGTATTTGTTCGTTCTGTTGGTCTTGTTCTTTTGTGGATCGTCGCTAACTGGCTTGTATGTACATTGCTTGGCGGTAAGGGTAAATTAAAAGAGATTGTGATTGTTACTTGCTACAGTTTGATGCCGTTTATAATCGAAGGCGTGCTTTATATCGTTCTTTCAAACGTATTATTGCCTGTAGAAGCAAGTTTCCTTAGCATTTTAACAACCATTGCGACCATATATTTTGCATTTATGTTGATAATCGGTATGTTAAAGATACACGATTTCTCAATGGGCAAATTCTTGTGGACAACAATTCTCACAGTGCTTGGTATGGCAATTATTATATTCTTGCTTATCATGCTTATAATTCTTGTTCAACAGTTTGGTGCGTTTGTTATAACGCTGGTAACTGAAATTACGACTATTTAAAAAGGAGGAATAAACTTATGAAAAAACGAATTTTAAGTATTGCTATATGTCTGTTCCTCCTGTTTAGTTTAACTGCTTGTGGTGGTAGTGACTACACTCCCTCACAAAAGGCGTTTGACACAAAGGTTCAGTCTTCGGTTCCTTCTGCAGATGATGTAATTGCTTCTAACAGCAAATACACAATGCAGTACGATTCTGCTACTGGTGGTATAAAAATTATTGACAATGCAGCCGGTACTATTTGGTCGACATGTCCAATTGCAGAAGGTGAAGTGGAACTTGACTCTTTGGGTATGCCGATAAGAAGACACGGTTTTCCTCAATCTGTTTTAGAGGTTGGCTATATGGATACCAAAATCAGTGGTGGTGGTAATAACCTTACTACAACATATGATGGCGTTATCGATACCGGAAGAATGGTTTATAAGCCAATAGAAAACGGTGTTACTATTGAGTATTACTTTGATTTACAAGAATTTATGGTTCCTGTAGATTACGTTCTTTGTGATGACTATGTTAGTATTTCGGTTGATTCAACCAAAATACAGGAAAACGATTTGCGTATAACATACGTATCAATCGCTCCATTCTTGACCTCACTTCCTAATGATTTAGAAGATGCATACCTTTTTGTTCCATCAGGTTCAGGTGCAATATTGGAATCAGATTCATATAACGATCAGGGTATTTTGTACAATGCGTATATGTATGGTGAAGACATTACTAAGGAAGAACGTTACGCTACAACAATTGAAACAGCTATGAGAATGCCTGTTTACGGTTACAAGAATGGCTCTATCGGTGGTTTTTCTATCATTGATGATGGCGCTGAAACCGCAATTCTTAAGACCGTTTGCGGTAATACTGCTTACAAGTATTCTACCGTGTATCCGTCATTCCAACTTCGTAGCTATACATCACATCTTGCAACATCCTTTAACAACACACGCGAGACCAACATTTTCCCCGAGCATATGATTGAGGGTAAATTTGCAATCCGTTTTTATCCGCTAAGTGGGGATGCGGCAAACTATAGCGGAATGGCAGCAATTTATCGTGATTATCTTGTTAAAGAATTTGGCATGACCAAAACCGATGAGGATAAGGCGATGAGCATTAACTTTATCGGTGGTACACAAATCACAAAGTCATTCCTTGGTGTTCCTTATAAAACAATTTATGCAACAACAACTGTTGATCAGGCAAATACTATTATTTCTGAAATCTCAGACTCGGTTGACTCGCTTGCGGTTAAGTTTAAAGGTTTTGGTTCAACAGGTGTTGACATTGGACAAATCGGTGGAGGATATGATATTTCCGGCACGATTGGTTCTGAAGCACAAATGAAAAAGCTTGTAGATGCAAACGGTGAAAAAGTTGACTTGTACATGGACTATGATCTCGTGAGATTCTCATCTACGGGTGGCGGATTTAATTATTTTAAAGATGCCGTTATGAACAGTGGTTCAATTAAAGCGGATCAGTTTGTAGCAGATAAGGCAATTCGCAAGAATATAGAAACCTTAAAATATAGACTCCTTCGTCCAATCTGTTTCTCTGATGCGGTGTCAAAAGCAATTGACAACAATACCAAGATGAAACTTAACGGTGTTTCGGCAGAATCAATGAGCACACTTTCTTATTCCGATTATTCCAGCATTAACACATCGGTTGAATACAACTCTAAGCATAAATTTGATGATGCTGTAATGAATGCGTTAAAGCAGGTAAAGGATAAGGAACAAAAGCTTATGGTTAGCGAAGCAAATGTTTATGCTGCTATAGCTGCAAACATCATCGAAAATACTCCAATTGCATCTGATAACGGTTACGCATTTATTGAAAGCGTACCATTCTATTCAATGGTATTTAAGGGATATGTTCCTATGACTACCGAATCCATCAATACTTCTGTAACACCTAAAAAATCTGTGTTAGCAGCAGTAGAAAGCGGTATTGGTCTTAACTATACTCTTATTTCTCAGTGGGATAATTCACTTATAAATGCACAGTATCCAATCTTTAACACGACCGTTTACTCGGCGGTAAAAGATGATATGCTTTCAACCTATGATGAACTTAAGGACTACTATAGTAGCATTAAAGGTGCGAAAATCAAATCAAATACAGTAATTGCCGATGGCGTTCACTGTACAGTATTTGATAATAATATTACAGTATATGTAAATTATACCAGCAAAGCTGTTCAAACCCCTGCAGGTGAAGTAGCAGCACTAGATTATATTATCACAGGAGGTGCAGCATAATGTTTAAGTCTAAACTTAAAAGGGCGCGTGGTATTGAAGAATTAAAATCACGTTACGGCTTAATGTTTATTCTCCCATGGATAATTGGTCTTATCATATTCTTCTTTATACCCATCGTTCAGTCTTTAATTTATTCATTCTGTTCTGTTGTAATTACCTCCGACGGTGTTAAAACAACATGGGTTGGTATTAAAAATTATCATGAAATTTTAAAAGCCGACCCTAACTACACTACATGGCTTACCGAATCAATTGGTGATTTTGCTTATTCACTTCCTATTATTTTGGTGCTTAGTCTTATTCTTGCAATAATGCTTAACCAAAAATTCCGTGGCCGTGTGTTCTTTAGAGCACTTTACTTCTTGCCGGTTATTATTGCAACCGGCAAGGTTATGAGCTTTGTGTTCTCTACCACCGATGAAAACCTTACTGAAATGGGTGTTTCTTCGGGTATGGCATCCGGTATGATACAGGTATCCGATCTTACTTCAGCATTTAATATGGGCACAGAAATTGCAACCTTTATTTCTGATGCAATCAATAATATATTTAATCTCGTTTGGTCTTGTGGTATACAGATTGTATTGTTCCTTGCCGGTCTGCAGTCAATTCCTGCAACACTTTATGAAGCATCTAAGGTTGAGGGCGCTACAAAATGGGAAGAGTTTTGGTTTATAACTTTCCCAATGCTTTCGCGAATTACCTTGTTGGTAGGTATATTTACCATGGTAGAGCTATTTATTAATGAACGTGCGCCTATGATTGAAGAGGTTTACGGTAAGATGCGCGGCGGTCAGTATGACCTACCATCTGCTATGATTTGGTTCTACTTCCTTGTAGCATGCGCAATTATGGGTATTATGATTTTGGCCTTCTACAAATTAGTTATGAAGCGCTATGAGTCTTAAGATGGGAGGTATAGAAATATGAAAAATCCTTTTAAAAATGTTTCTGAAGCCGATCGTCTAAGAGCGTTGCGTTATGCAAAGGTAGGTACCGGAATAGCATATTCTTTAATTAGATACGCTTTGCTTATCTCCATAGGTTTTATCATTCTTTATCCTTTGCTTTATATGATCGTTACATCCATTATGAGTCAAACAGCGTTTAATAACTCAACACGTGTTTGGATTCCTACGGAATTTAACATAAAGGATAACTTCTCTAAGGCAAATGAGGCACTAAGTTATTTTAAATCTTTTCTTAATACCGTTAAGCTTGAAATTGTCAGCGCTCTCTTAGAGGTTGCATCATGCGCAGTAATCGGCTATGGTTTTGCAAGATTTGATTTTAAGGGTAAAAAGGTATTTACAGGTATACTTTTCCTTACCATTCTTGTACCTGATATGATGATTCTTATACCACGAATGGTAAACTACGCTAACCTTGACTTTATGTTTATTGGTAGGGGATTGGAAGCATTGATTACATGGATCGGTAGTCTTTTTGGCGCTGACTGGTCTGCAGTTGGTAATGTGCTTACTCCTAATATCGTAAACTCAGGTTGGACATTGTGGTTGCCATCGTTCTTTGGTGTTGGTTTGCGCTCTGGTGTACTTATTTATATCTACATTCAGTTCTTTAGCGGATTACCTCGCGAACTTGAAGAGGCTGCTTGGGTTGATGGCGCTGGTCCAATAAAGACCTTCCTTAAAATCGCAGTTCCTTCATCAAGTGTTGTATTTATTACCGTTTTGGTATTCTCGCTTATATGGCACTGGAACGATTCATTGCTTTCGGGTATGTACCTTACAAGTGATTTACCGCTTGCTAGCGGACTTTCAACCATTGAGCCATACATGGTTCAAAAGTGGGGTATTTATCTTACTGCAGCAACACCACAAGGTGCGGCAATTCTAATGGCATCTTGTTTGATGTTTATAACCCCTATGCTCATATTCTATATGTTCATACAACGTGGATTCATTGAGAGTATTGACCGTGTAGGTATTACGGGTTAATTATTTAAAATTTCTAAAAGACTTTCTATCATATTCTTATGTTAGAAAGTCTTTTTATATATAAGTGTAAAAAATTTAATATATTATCAATACAATAAAGGGAGACTATAATTTTCTTTTGTATGATTTTAATAAATTATATTGACAAACAAATAAAAAATAGTTATAATCGTATGTGTATGAACAGTACATATGTTTTTGTAAAAAAACAAAAAAATTTATAAAGGAGTATTACATTATGTTCAACAAAGTAAAACGCATACTTGCTCTTATGATGGCTCTCGTGTTAGTATTTACACTTGCAGCCTGCGGTAAAACAGAAGAAGAAACTTCTGTTATTATTGTTGAAGAAGAAGAGATTGAGTATGTAGACGGCGGTTCGGGTGATTCTAACGATTCTGCAGATAATAATGCACAGCAGGGCGGTAGCACCTCAAACAAGAACGACAAAGACAAAAACAACAATTCTGCTAATGCTGACAATCTTATGAACGACGGCATCGACCCAGAGGATTATCGTGGTAAAACTATTAAGTTTATCTCTACAATCGATCCTGCAGTTGATGAATCCGGTCCGGTTGTAGAAAACTTTGAAAAAGAGTTTGGCATTACTGTAGAAATTATTCCATCAGGTCTTGACGAGCATGCTCAAAAGTGCATGGGTCTTATTTCTGCTGGTAAATCTCCTGACGTTGCACGTAGTAACGGTGACTTCCCGGCATTTATGGGTTACTTACAGTCACTTGATGCTGCAAAGCTTAACTACAAGGAAGAAATCTGGAATCAGAACACATTTAAACTTACTACATTCGGTGGTTCACCATACCTTTGCGATACAGTAGGTAACATTTGGTCAGAAATTGACATCGTTATGTACAGCAAGTCACTTCTTAAGCGTGCAAACGCTAACACTCCTGAAGATTATGATAAAGCAGGTAAGTGGACTTGGGATGCTTACTTCGAAATTGGTAAAGCATGTCAAAAGGTAACCGGTAAACCAGGTTGTGCAATCAACTCTTACGAGTGTTATTTCCACGCAGCTGGCGGTAACGTATACAGAATTGAAAACGGTAAAGTTGTAAACGGTATTGACAATAACTCTGTTACTATTATGCAGAAGTATGCTCAAGCTAGAAAAGACAACATCCTTATGACAGGTAAGTCTGTTACAGCAGCTCTTATGGAAGGCGAAATCGGTATCACAACACTTCACGCATGGAGCTTGAAGAAGACCGGTGACCTTAGAGATGCTAAGTGGGATGACCTTGGTTTCTACTATTTGCCATACTATGATGATGCAGCAGCACAATCAGGCGACCGTCCTTTGACAGGTATTTTCCGTGGTTGGGGTCTTGTTCGCGGTGCTAACGAGCCTGTTGCAGCTGGTTTGTTCCTCAGAGAATATCTTGACGTTAACAACTATGACGTAGGTGGTACTTACATTTCACCTGCAGCTGAAACCTTCTTCTTTGAAGTTAACAGCGTTGACTACAACAAATATAATCCATATCTAACATACATCGATATGAACGCAGCAGTTACCGGTGTTAAAGCAAATAAAGAAATTTATTCTGCTATGTATCTTGATCCTTCACAGGTTAACACTCAGATGGCAGCTGTTAAGAGTGCGGTTGATAAGGGCGTTAAGAACATTAACGACTACATTGAACAGTACGCTAGCGCTCACTAATTAACGTTTTGTTGATTAATTAAAACTATATAAAAAGCACACACTTGTTGTATGACAGGCGTGTGCTTTTTTTAAATTTTTAATTTTTTATAAAAAAATAATGAAAATTATACATTTTCTATTGACCTTGTTGTACTTTTTTGTTATAATGTATACGAATTATTGTGGGTTTATAGTGTGCGCTATAAACAACATATGTATGAAAGGATGATAGTTCAATGAACAAATTGTTTAGCAATGGTAAAATTTTAGTTACCTACCTATCTGTAATTGCGATATTGGCAGTATCTGTATTGTCAATATTTACAGGTGTATCTTTCAATGCGTTTGCTGAGGAAGATGATGCAGAGGGTGAAACTATTGTTACCTATCCGTTAAACGGTAAGTACGATGCAGATTATTCTAAGGTTGATGGCACCGGTATTACATACGAAGCTGTTGACTATAACAAGAAAAAAGATGTCGATTCTTTTACAGGTTTCGATTATTATTTCTGCATTAGCCCTGATACCGAGGGTAACGGTACAGCAAAAACTCCTTATCTTATCAAAACCGCTAACCAGTTTGCAGCGGTTGTTACAGGTAATCTTAAGGACGAAAACGATAAATACATAAGCACTGAAGGTCTTTACTTCAAGATAGCTGACAATATTAAGGGCTTTAACCTTAATAACACAAATTCATCTTATGATTTCAGCAAGGATGATATTACAGCTGCTGATGTAGAGCGCGAGCTTAAAGATGCAACTGTTGCTGCTGATCTTAAATGGGAAAACAAGGGCAACAAACCATTTATGGGTAGATTTGATGGTAACGGCGCTTGCGTTTACGGTCTTAAGGGCGAGGCAACATATACCGCTATCTTCCCTAAGATAGGTGGTAATATTACTGTTAAAAACCTTACTGTTAAAAACTGTTATTTTAAGGGTGACAACGTTTCTGCTTACTTTGGCGGCAATATGAACCCAGAACAAAAAACAGCTCTTAACACCAAGCACTTCTTGTTTAACTGCCAAGCATATAACAACGTTTTGGTATGTACATTTGCAAACGGTGAAGCTATCCAAAAATGTGGTGTACTTATCGGTCAGACAAGTGGTACTACCGTAGACGGTAAATACTGCAACACTGAATCAAACCTTGTTGTTACCGACTGTTTGGTATATGGTAATATTGCAAAGCACGTTCAAAATGATGACGATAATCCTAACAACCGTAACATTAAATACGGTCTTGTTGGTAACCTACATAGAAACCTTTCGCTCATTATTTCTAATTCTATCGTAATGGACTGCGCTCCTCATGCGCTTTATTACGGTTCAAACGCTCATCTTACATCGAGCTATAAACAACTTCATACAAACGGTATCGGTTTCGAGTGGACAAATATCGATATGAAAAACGCTACCGAAACCATTAAATACGTATACAAATATACCGTTGATGCCGCTGGTACTCCTCGTGTAGAATTTGACCACTATAGCCATGCTGGCGTTAACCTTACCAACAGCGGTAAAGGTTATGACAAAGTTCTTACCGGCAGTACTATTTATGTATCAACTCCTGAGCAGGTTAAGGCTGATTCGGCTCTTGAAGGCATTAGCGCTGAAAGATGGACATATAACAAAAACGGATATCCCACACCAAAGATTTATAAGGTTCGTGAGTATTCCGCAGGAACAAACTGGTCCGGTGAACAGGCAGTTCAATTTGGCGAAGGTGATGGCTCTGAGGGCGCTCCTTACACAATTGCTACCGCTGAAGAACTTGTTCTTATGCTTACAAATCCTTCAACAGGCGCTTACTATAAGCTAGTTGCAGATATTGCAATTAACGATACTTCTGATGAAAATTGGGTTAAAAATGCAAAAACCTGGTTTACATCTAACGACGTTCCTGTTTTTGAGGCTTCGTTCAACGGTAACGGCCACACAATAAGCGGTCTTTATTATGACGGTAAACAGGCAGGCGAATACGCAGGTCTTATTCCTGTAGTTGGTAATACTGCCGAAATTCGTGAACTCACAATTGCTGATTCAGTTATTGTTGCAAATAAGGGCGCAGCAGGTGCAATTGCAGGTGCCATCGCTGATAACTGCGGCAAGGTTGTTAAATTTAACGCTAATGTAATCGAAGACACTGTTGTATTTGAAGGCAAGGCTGACTTTGGCGGCATGATCGGTAGAGTTGGTTATAGTGCGCTTCAGTTAAATGATTGTATTTCTAAATCAAACGGTCTGTTTAATTATGTAACCGGTGAAGCAAAGGTTAAACGCTGCGTATCTGTTGGCGCATATCCATTTGCTGATACTGAAAATGTTGTTGCCATAAGTGTTTATACCGACACCGAAGGTAAAGCGCTTGACGGCGTTATGGTTGTTCCAAACGAAGCAATGATTGGTGAAGCTGCTGCAAGCAGTATGCCTGAGCTTGTTTTTGATACATCTTGGGTTACTACAGAATCTTATCCTGTTCCTACAGGCGCAGCTCTTTCGGCAAACGGTGTTAAGGGTGAACCTTGGAGCGGTGCAATTGCTACCAGCTATGCAGGTGGTACCGGTACTGAAGAAGATCCGTTACTTATCGAAACACCTGAGCAGCTCGCGTTGCTTGTTACTACAAGTTACAAACCGGGCGGCGGTCTTGAAAATGTTAAATATTACAAAATTACCGAAGATATCTATGTTAATGATGTAAACGGTAAGCTTTGGAAAGATAAAATCGGTTGTCTTGACTGGTTCAGCCAATGGGTAAAGGGTACTTATATTACAAATTCACACATCAATCTCGATGGTGATGGACATATTATTTACGGTTTGTATTATGATCATACACAGGGTGCTACCGAGTATGTTCGCGTAGGCTTGTTCCCTGTATTGAGTCAGTATTCAACAATCCAAAATCTTGGTCTGTCAAATCTTTACTTTGTTGGTATGACACTTACAAAGGATGATCCAAACTTCATCCAAGATACTATGGGTGGTTTTGTAGGCTGTATCGAAGACTATGATGCTTCATTCGGTCTTGATTCACACGACGCTGAAGGTAATAAGGCTATTCTTGAAACTAAAGAGTTCGAAGATATGGCTCTTAAGATTAAGTCTTGCTTCATTGACCACAACAGTTACATTTCAGCTTACTTTACCGGTGGTTTCATCGGTTCACCATATAGTGCTCCTATAATCGAAAACAGTATATTTACAGGTTCTCTTGGTGGTCAGGAAGACCAGTACTATTCAGGTATTCTTACAGGTTGTGACTCTACATACGGTTCACAATTCAGAGGCGTAATAGCGTTCCCAACAACCGACTATATGCAGTTGGTTGGTGGTAGTTGCGGTGCTACCTGGCGTTCAAATCCAAGTTACTTTGTAACAATAGCGGATCCTGTTTACTACTTTAACCTTAAACAACAATATGGTGCAGATTTCACCAAGATCAAAAAGCCGGAACAACGCTTTGGCGATGCAGCAAAAGAGGCAATGCCTAAGCTTGACTGGGCCGGTGACAGCGAGGACGGCACAAACGATTACTGGACAGTTGTAGATGGTGGTACACCACTACCTACAATATTTACTAAGGGTCGTACCGAGGAAGAAATTAAAAATATTTCTTGTACTAAGTTTGAAACTCCTGAAGTTACAGTTTCATTTGTAACTGGTGCTACCGAAATTGAATTGCCTGATATGACCGGCGAAATGTACAAAAAAGAAGGTTTCGTACTTCCTGAAATCGAACGTCCAGGTTACGAATTTACAGGTTGGTATGTATTCTCTGACTGTTCAATTAAATATCCTTACGATTATTTCCCACCACGTGATATAGTTCTTTATGCAGGCTGGAAACAAATGGGTGTTGTTCAAGACTTTGAACAGTATCCTGACACAATTTGGGACTACGATGAAGAATATTGGCTCCTAAATAAACCTGGTGTAAAGGGCGGCTATAAGAACGCTTATGTTCGTAACGGTAGTAAATCAATCCATCTTTTAGGTACAAAACCTGAAACTTCTGATTGCTTACTTAACTATGAGCAAATGTTAGTGCCCGGAACTGCATATACAATGACATTCTGGGTTACAACCGACAAGGAAGGTAATCCACCAACATTATTGTCACTTGTTCATAATTCATATCCTGATTATCTTGATACTGGTGTAGCTTTGGAAAACATGGCTGTTGCTACTGGTCTTAAGGTTGGCGAATGGAGACAGTACTCATACTCATTCACTGCAAAGACACAGTGGGTATCACTTAGAGCTACAGGTAATTCAAGCCTTTACTTTGATGATATCGTAATGGCATCTTTGGATGGTGTTTTAAGCGATGGCAAGGTAATTAATCTTAGCAATGGTAATGTAATGTCACCACAAACCGCTGATGGCGTTTCAGTTGCAGTACTTATTAGTGCTATTATGGCATGTGCTGCTATTGCAGTTGTTTCAAGAAAAAATCTTGTTGAAGTTATCGAAGATTAATTTAGAAAGGAAGGGTAGTATGAATTTGAACATTACTTTGAAGAAAGTTATATGTTTTCTTTTGGCTGTTTTAATGCTTTTGTCTACAGTTGCCTGTAAAGATACTGGCAAGAAAAAGAAAGTTATTAAAAAGGTAAAGAAAAAGGTAATTGTTGTTAATCCTGTTGAAGATTCAGATGATGATAGTATCATTGAAGAAGAAGAGGAAGAAGAGGAAGAAGAGGAAGTTAAAATTCGTCCTAAGCGTAAACTTCCTGAGGTTGCGGTTGAAAAAGAACCATATGTTGAACCTATTGTTCCGGAATTCGATTACGAATATAAGGATTTATCAATTACAAAAGATTATGTTATCGTATATTCATTTGAAAAATGGGATAATCGTTTCGAAAGTAAGAATAAGGATAAAACAAAGCGTGCTGTTACCGA
Organism: Acutalibacteraceae bacterium; assembly: GCA_045633485.1. GTDB lineage: Bacteria > Bacillota > Clostridia > Oscillospirales > Acutalibacteraceae > UBA737. The sequence continues at coordinate 18,671 of JAZQYL010000033.1, forward strand.
GACTGCTTTTTGTCGTATAGCTGCTAATGATTTGGCAAAATATTATAATGAGCAGTTTGGTTATCAACTTAAGGTTGTAAGAGATACCGATCCTATAGCACAGTCTGCTACCAAGAAAATTATTATTGGTGACACTATTTTCCATAAGTCTAAACTTTCTGAGAACGAATTTGCTGTTAAAGTTGTAGGTAGTGACCTTGTTTTTGAAGGCGGTCACTTTGCTATGGTTGAAAAGGCTGTTGACTGGTATCAGACAGTTGAAGCTAAAGACGGTAAGGTTGCAACCCTTACTGGTAAGCAGGATAGCTTTAAGTCAACCATTACTTTAAACGGTGTTAAATACGATTACGTATGGGGCGACGAATTCGATGGTTACGAGTTCAACGACGATGACAAGTGGGCACAGGGCACATTTGGTCTTGAACGTCAGGATGACTTGGTAAACATCTTTAACGATCCACAATTCCAGTACATTGAAAATGGTAGACTCCGCCTTACAGGTGACCGTTATTTTGATGAAGGTAATTCAAAAATTGGTTATGCTACATCCGGTCAGATTGATACCGACGGTAAAATGCTCTTTAGAAATGGTTATTATGAGTTTTATGCTCGCTTGCCATATGCAAGAGGCGGTTTCCCGGCTATCTGGACAATGACCGCTGACGCTGTTGGTCAAGAAAACGTTCCTAACTACGACTTCGATGATGGCTGCGGTGTTTACTCAGAACGTGTATGGGACCTTGAATTTGACTTGTTTGAATCATTTGCTGATACAACACATATGACTACAACAATTCATAAATGGTATACTCCACAACGTAAAAACACAACATTCAGTGCTGAAACAATTGACTTAACAATTGAAGAAGAAAAAATGGTTGAACAGGACAGAACTGACACCAAAAATAAGAAGGGTCAGTGGGTATATGATACACCAAAGGTTAAAACAGCAACAGCAACTGTTGACGGTGCAGCAACAACTGTTAATGTATTCTTCTATGTTAAAGATAATAAAAAGATTTATGTAAATCAGGCTGAAATTGATGAGCAAAATCTTGCTATTGAAGATGGTACCTTAAAAATTGACGAAAAATCAACATATCAATATATGCTTGATAATGGTACTTTGAAAGAAGCACATATTCGTAATAAGATCGAAATGAACGTATTACAAGCTGATGGTTCTTACAAACTTATCGATACATTCCAGTATCGTTTGAGCCCATTCACCAATATGAGTAAGTCTATGGCTACTTATGCATATCAGTTCTCATACTATGGTGCTCAGGGTGTACCGGAAAGTCTTCGTCGTCAAGATAAGAACGGTATCTATGGTGACTGGCGTTGGTACTTTAACGAAGAAACCATTAACAATGAGTATCATCTTTATGCATTGCATGTTACATCCGATCATTGTACAGTTTATATGGACAATGTACCATTCCTTGATTTCGATTGGGATCCGGCGTATGACTACAAGGATACTGATGGTGATGGTAAGGGTAATGATATCAGTAACAACAACAACGGCGTTGGCTTTAACTTCTGGCAGTATTTCCTCATTGATATGATGATTTACACACCAAACAACTTCAAGATTGATGATGTTAGAAAGCTTCAAGCTGGCGACTTACCGTTGCATCTTTATATTGACTATGTTCGTGCATATCAAGATTTGGATGATGATACACAAGCTCTTTACTTCCCCAACGGTTCAGTACAATAATTCAATTTAAATCAGGCATCTACGGAATAATCCGTAGATGCCTTTTTGTTTTATTTATACTTAATATGGTAATACTTTATTTGGTGATAAAATTTTGATAAAAAAATGTTATAAATTATTTGCTGCTCGCTCGGCAAAAGTTTTTGTATTAATTTTATTTTTAATGCTTTTTTCAGTATTACGTATTACGGTAATTATATCGGGGAATTTACTTGAGGTACAGAATAATCAATCCACCTACAAAGAGGAGATTGCACGACTAAGAAGAACTATATATGATTGCAATATGGTTCGCCTTACTAATGTTAATGAAAAAAAGATTGCGGCTGTAATGCCCACTCCAAAAGGTGTAATAGCAATAACTAGTATGCTTGAGGGTAAACAACTTGATGATGCACTTAATAAGTTAAAAAATAATCGGGTTGCAATTTGTGAAGTAAAAGAAAATATTATTAGTGAGGGGATTATAACAACAAACATATATGATCGATACGATGACGAAAGTAATGCCTGCCATATTATTGGTTATATTGATGATACAGGTCATGGCGTAAGTGGACTTGAACTAGCATATGATGATTTTTTGTTTACAGACAAAAAAATTTCTGCAGTATATTCAACAAATGGTAAGGGTTATGCATTAAAAGGTATAGAACCATATTTTGAAAATGATTTATCTGTAATTAATAGCGGTCTTGTTACAACGCTGGATATTAATATACAAAACATCGTTGAAAATGCAGCAGCAAAAATGACTAGCGGATGTGTGATTGTAGCAGAAGTTCCAAATGGTAAAATAAGGGCAATAGCGAGTGTTCCGACGTTTGATTTAAATAACATTTATGAAAGTTTAAATAAAGATAATTCACCAATGATTAATCGCAGTATTAGCGCATTTAATATTGGTTCTGCGTTTAAACCTTGCGTTGCAATCGCTGCTATTGAGAGCGAAATGGTCTATAACAATTTTATTTGCGAAGGATTTTTTGAAGTGGGGGACAGACTGTTTAAATGTCACGAATTAACGGGACATGGATTGATGAATTTACAAACGTCATTGGCACAGTCATGCAATTGTTATTTTTACAACTGTGCGCTTTCGATGGGTGGGTCAAAAATATATAATATCGCATCAAAATTAAGTATATCCTCAAAATTAAAAATTGCCGATAATCTATATGTAGTCCCCGGCAACATTCCAACACTTGATTCGCTAACAAACAAAGGCCTACTTGCTAATTTTAGTATTGGTCAAGGAGATTTAATGGCTTCACCTGTAGCAATTCTTAATTTGTATCTTGCAATTGCATCAGACGGCAGTTATATAATACCATCTGTTGTAGAAAAAACAATTAAAGACGGAACTGAAAGCTACCATGATACAGGTCGACCAACAAGAGTGATGAAAAATAAGACGGCCGAAATCTTAAGACAATATTTAAAAACTGTTATTACCGAGGGTACGGGCGGCGATGCATTGCCTAAAAATGTTACTGCCGCAGGCAAAACGGCAACTGCACAAACAGGTAGACGATATAATGATGGAACAGAAATAACCAATAGTTGGTTTTGCGGATTTTTTCCTGCTGAAAATCCTAAATATGTGGCTATTGTTATGAGCGATAATAAGTTAAATATTAGCACTGGTTCAATTTTTGCACAGATTGCAGACGAGGTTTATGAATACAGTAATTTTTATTCGCAACAAACCCAAAATTATGGTTGACATAACTTAGGTATTAATGTATAATCGTATACAATTATACAAAGAGGTGAAAACGAATGCTTGAACTCTCAAACAAAACTAATTTACTTGAGGAAAATGATTATAAATATTCCCTTCAAGATGTAGAAAATCCTAATCTTTACCGTGAATTTTATAGCTATGATGATGTGCCGCGTATTGCCTTTAACCATCGTCGTGTACCTATGAATATGCCGCATGATATCTGGATTACTGATACCTCACTGCGTGATGGTCAGCAATCGGTGGAGCCTTATACAGTTGACCAAATCGTTAATTTGTATAAGTTTATGTCAAAACTTGGCGGACCGTACGGAATTATTCGTCAAACAGAAATGTTTGTTTACAGCAAAAAAGACCGTGAAGCAATTGAGCGTTGTCAGGAGCTTGGTCTCAAATTTCCTGAAATTACAACGTGGATTAGAGCAAATAAGCAAGATTTTAAACTTGTAAAAGACTTAGGTATCCGTGAAACAGGTATTCTTGTTTCTTGTAGTGACTATCATATATTTAAGAAGCTTAAAATGACACGTCGTCAAGCAATGGATACATATCTTGCGGCGGTTGCTGAAGCATTTGAAGCGGGCGTAATGCCACGTTGTCATTTGGAAGATATTACACGTGCTGATTTTTATGGCTTTGTAGTACCTTTTGTAAATGAACTTATGAAGATGTCACAAGATGCCGGCATACCGGTTAGAATTCGTGCTTGTGATACAATGGGTTATGGAGTACCATATCCTGAGGTTGCCTTACCAAGAAGTGTGCCCGGTATAATTTATGGCTTGCAACACTTTTCGGATGTACCAAGTGAGATGCTTGAGTGGCACGGTCACAACGATTTTTATAAGGCGGTTACTAATGCATCTACGGCATGGCTTTATGGTGCGTCGGCTGTTAACTGTTCACTTTTAGGTATTGGTGAGCGTACAGGTAATGTTCCGCTTGAAGCCATGGTTATGGAGTATGCGTCACTTCGAGGTTCATTTGATGGTATGAATCCTGCTGTAATTACCGAAATTGCCGAATATTTTAAAAATGAAATGGGATACGATATCCCTGTTATGACACCATTTGTTGGCAGAAACTTTAATGTAACACGAGCAGGTATTCACGCTGACGGTTTGTTAAAAGATGAAGAAATATACAACATCTTTAACACCGAAAAAATTCTTAATCGTCCGGTTTCTGTTTTGCTTGGTAAAACATCTGGTCTTGCGGGAATTGCATATTGGATTAACCAGACTTATAATCTTACGGGCGATGATGCTGTGGATAAACGCAGTGAATTAGTTATAAAGATGAAGGAATGGATTGACAAAGAATATGAAGACGGTCGACAGACAAGTCTTTCAAACGATGAAATTGAAGAAAAACTCTCTGAGTTTTCGGGAGGCAAATTATGATAGAGCACAAGACGATATCATTGGCTGATCAGGTCTTTGAACATTTGGAAACCGATATTTTAAGCGGCAAATACAAAAAGGGTGAAAATCTCACCGAAAGCAAGCTAAGTGCGGAACTTGGTGTAAGTCGTACGCCAATACGCGAAGCGCTTCGTCGACTTGAACAAGAGCATCTGATAGAAGAAGCTCCCAAGGGCGTGGTTGTTGTTGGTATCGGTGAAAAGGATTTGGCCGACATCTTTCAAATTCGCGCAGCGCTTGAAGGTAAGGCTGCTGAAATGGCAGCAATTAACTATACCGATGATCAACTTGCTGTTGTTCGCGAAGCACTTGAATTTCAGGAGTTTTATCTTGGAAAGCAGGACCCAGAACGCATAAAAAGTATGGACAGCCGTTTTCATGAAACGATTTATAAAATGAGTGGCAGCGTTATTTTTTACGAAGTGTTAATGCCGCTTCACAAAAAGATACTTAAATATCGCAAGGCTTCTGTATCAGACAGTAGTCGTGCTACAGCATCGGTTGCTGAACATCGTGCAATTTACGAAGCAATCGCTTCTCATAATAGCGAACTTGCATCTAAATTAATAATCGAACATCTTAATAATGCTTATACTCATATAAGCAAAGGGGAGAACTAATAATGGGTTTAACAATAGCACAAAAAATCATAAAGGATCATCTTGTATCGGGCGAAATGATTGCCGGACAGGAAATCTCACTTAAAATAGATCAAACCTTGACTCAAGATGCCACAGGAACAATGGCGTATCTTGAGTTTGAAACAATGGGGCTTAAACGCGTTAAAACCGAAAAAAGTGTTGCCTACATAGATCATAATACATTACAATCCGGTTTTGAAAACGCCGATGATCATAGATATATTCAGTCTGTAACATCAAAGCACGGTATTTATTTCTCGCGTCCCGGTAACGGTATTTGTCATCAGGTGCACCTTGAACGTTTTGGTAAACCCGGTAAAACTCTTATCGGTTCTGATAGCCACACTCCAACAGGTGGTGGTATTGGTATGCTTGCTATGGGTGCAGGAGGTCTTGATGTTGCTGTTGCTATGGGCGGCGGCGCATACTTTATTACTATGCCTAAAATGTATAAGGTTAATCTTACGGGAAAATTAAATCCCTACGTAACCGCTAAGGATATCAGCCTGGAAATACTTCGTATTTTATCGGTAAAGGGTGGTGTCGGAGCTATTATTGAATGGGGCGGCGAAGGTATTAAAAACCTAACAGTACCCGAAAGAGCCACGATTACTAATATGGGTACCGAACTAGGTGCTACAACCTCTATTTTCCCATCAGACGAGGTTACTCGTGAATTCTTAAAGGCAGAGGGTAGAGAAGAGGATTATATTCCACTATCCAGCGATGCCGACGCAGTTTATGACAAGGTTATTGATATTAATCTTGATGAACTAAAACCACTTATCGCTTGTCCGCACAGCCCTGATAACGTTGTAACCGTTGAGTCGTTAAAGGGCACTAAGGTTGATCAGGTATGTATTGGTTCTTGTACAAATTCATCACTTATGGATATGCTTAAAGTAGCGGCAATGCTAAAGGGCAAGGTTATTTCTCCTAACGTAAGTCTTTCGATTTCACCGGGTTCTAAGCAGGTGCTTACTATGCTTGCTGATTGTGGAGCTCTTAGTGACATTATTTCCTCCGGCGCACGTATTCTTGAGTCGGCTTGCGGCCCTTGCATTGGTATGGGCTTTTCGCCAAACAGCGGTGGCGTTTCGCTTCGCACGTTTAATCGTAACTTTGAGGGCAGAAGTGGTACTGCTGATGCGGGCGTGTATCTTGTTTCTCCAGAAACTGCGGTTGCTGCAGCTCTTACGGGCGAAATAACCGATCCTACCACCTTTGGTGACGCTATCAAAATTGATATGCCCAAACAGTTTAAAATTGATGATAGCGCAGTTATTGCTCCCGCACCTGAAAATTGTGCCGATAGTGTAGAGGTGCTTCGTGGACCAAATATTAAACCTTTCCCCGAATCAAAACCGCAGGTAGATAACTTTACGGCCAAGGTTGCGCTTAAGGTTGGCGATAACATTACCACCGACCATATTATGCCTGCAGGCGCAAAAATTTTGCCATATCGTTCTAATATTCCACATCTTTCTCAGTTCTGCTTTGGTGTGTGTGATAAATCTTTCCCAGAGCGCGCAAAGGCATTGGGTGAGAGTATAATTGTTGGCGGTAGTAACTATGGTCAAGGCTCTTCGCGTGAGCATGCGGCGCTTGTTCCTATGTATTTAGGCGTTCGCGTTGTTATTACCAAAAGCTTTGCTCGTATTCACGTTGCAAATCTTATAAACTCCGGCATTATGCCACTCACATTTAAAAATGCGGATGATTATGACAAGATAAACCAAGGTGACAAATTATCGCTTTCAAACGTATTTGCCGGTATGGATAACGGAGTTATTATTCTTAAAAATGAAACCAGCGGTGATGAAATCGAATTGGTTTGTGAATTTACCGACCGTCAAAAGAAAATTCTTAAAGCAGGTGGATTGCTTGCCTTTACAAAACAGGGTGAATAATATGGAACAATATATAAGCAATGCGGTATCGCATTTTGAACAACTTTTGCGTGAGCAAATTGCCCGCCAACAAAAAATGGAAAAAGATAGCGGAGCAATCGATTACAGCTCGCTTGATAAAATTATTATTGGTGTTTGTGGCGGTGATGGAATAGGTCCCATCATTTCTGCAGAATCAGAAAAACTATTGCGCTTTTTGCTTAAAGATGAAGTTGCAAGCGGCAAGGTAGAGATTAAAACTATTGAAGGTCTTACAATAGAAAATCGAATCGAAAAAAATCAGGCAATACCCGATGATGTTTTATCCGATATAAAATCTTGTCACGTTATTCTTAAAGGACCTACAACCACACTAAAAGGCGGCACGCTTGAAAGCGCAAACGTAGCAATGCGTCGAGAGCTTGACCTTTATGCAAATGTTCGTCCCGTATGCGTGCCCGAAGAAAATATAGACTGGACATTCTTCCGTGAAAACACCGAGGGTGAGTATGTTTTGGGTTCAAAGGGTGTTGAAATTCCCGATACCTTGGCGTTTGACTTTAAGGTAACTACAAATGCGGGCACACGCCGTATAGCCAGAGCTGCTTTTGAATATGCGCGCAATAACGGCAAAAAGAATGTTGCCATTGTTACTAAGGCAAACATTATGAAAAAGACCGACGGTAAATTTTCTGAAATATGCCATGAAATTGCAAAAGAATACCCCGAAATTAATGCAGACGAGTGGTACATCGACATTATGACTGCAAACCTTGTAAACGAAAAAATCCGTAGCGGATTTGAAGTGTTCCTAATGCCAAACCTTTATGGTGATATCATTACCGATGAAGCGGCACAAATTCAAGGTGGCGTAGGTACGGCAGGTAGCATGAACCATCGCGACCGTTACGCTATGTTTGAAGCAATTCACGGCTCAGCTCCCCGTATGATAGAGCAGGGTATAGGTGGCTATGCTAACCCAACAAGTATTTTTAAAGCTACCGAAATGTTGCTTAACCATATTGGCTTTAAAGCACAGGCTCAAAAATTAAGCAAAGCGCTTGAAATTTGCACTGAAACCGAGAAAAAAATTGTGGTTACAGGTGATACCGACGGCGCAACCTGCGCAGAGTTCAGCGATTACGTTATGGAAACGATTAAAGCGTTGGTATAAATTTTATTACGATTAACAAAATTAATGTATTTGGAGGGAGATAAAGAATGAAGAAGTTATTTTCTGTTTTACTAATTTTAATCTTAGTCTTAACTGTAGCACCAATGGGTGCGTTTACGATTAATGTAAGTGCAGAAGAATATACCGAAGATTATTATACTTATACAGTAACCAACGGCGAGGCAACTATAACCGATGTGGACACTTCCATTAGCGGTGATATTACAATCCCATCTTCCTTAGGTGGTTATTCTGTTATTAATATTGGTTATAGTTCGTTTTGTAATTGCACAAACCTTACAAGTATAACTATACCTGCTAGTGTTACTAAGATAATGAGTTATGCTTTTGATAATTGTACTAATCTTGTATGCATAACAGTGGATGAAGATAATGATTATTATTGCTCAATTGATGGGGTTTTGTTTGATAAAGATACCACAATCTTACTTTATTACCCTAATAAAAAACCAACATCCGATTATGTAGTTCCGGAGGGCGTTGTTGAGTTGGATCAATATGGATTTGATAAAAATACAACTCTTCAAACAATACTTATACCTGATAGTGTTGAGATAATCGGTAATCATATATTTGATGATTTTACAGCACTTGTTTCTATAAATGTGGATTCCAATAATCTATATTATTCTTCACAAGATGGTATTTTGTTTAACGGTGATGCTTCAAGACTTATAAAGTATCCGATAAGCAAACCTGGTACGGAATATATTGTGCCGGAAAGTGTTACCAATATAGGCTTTTTTGCTTTTTCCAAAAACAATTACATCTCAACTGTAACTGTGCCGGAAAATGTTGAATTAATACAGTGGTCTGCGTTTGCATATTGTAGCAATTTAGTTAATATAACATTACCGGATACTGGCATTGCAATTGATGAAAATGTATTTTATAATACAGCTTATTACTATGATAATAGTAATTGGGATAACAATGTTTTATATGTAGGTAATCATTTAATAGTATTTCGTAATAATTTTGAGGGAGATTACACTGTTAGGAGTGGCACGAAAACTATCGCTGCATATGCGTTTTATAGATGTAGTACACTGACAGGTATTACAATATCGGATAGTGTTTTACGAATTGGTAACTATGCTTTTTGCGATTGTAAAAAACTCAATAATATAAATATATCAGATGAAGTTCTTGTGATAGGTAATAATGCATTCGAAGATACATTATATTATTCTAATAAGGACAATTGGCAAGACGGAGTGCTATATATAGATAATCATCTTATTGTTTTAGATAATAAATTTAAGGGAGATTTACTACTTAAAGAAGGGACTAAAACAATCGCCGAGGGTTCTTTTTGGTATGGTGAAGTTACAAGTATTATGATACCGGAAAGTTTGACAAATATCGCATTGGGTGTATTTGAACTTTCTAATCATGAAAACTTAAAAGCAATAAATGTAGATTCTAATAATCAGACATATGCCTCAATAGATGGTGTTTTATTTGACAAAAACATTACAACTTTAGTGAAGTATCCTGTAGCAAAAACAGATATATCGTATACTGTGCCCGATAGTGTAACAACTATAGGCGAGGGAGCTTTTATAAAATGTAGTGAACTTTGGGAATTGACGATAGGAAGTAATGTAACAAATATACAAGAATATGCATTTTATGAATCAAGCATAAGAATTTTAGGATATAAAGATACATATGTGTACAATTACGCAATAGAAAATAACATATTATTTATCGTTTTAAAAGAAGTAACAAGCGGTGATATCAACGGTGACGACAGTATTAACAATAAAGACCTTGGACTTTTGATGCAATATCTTAATAACTGGGATGTTGTAATTAATGCTGATGCAGCAGACGTTAACGGTGATGATGCGGTTAACAATAAAGACTATGGTCTTTTGATGCAGTATCTTAATAATTGGGACGTCGAACTTAAATAATATTATGATGATATAAACGATTATTTATAGCTCAAAAACCCGTGATTTCAATTGCTTTTACTAATAAAAGTTTTGAAATATTAAATTAAATAAATATTTTATAAAAAATCAAGATTTTTGAAAAAAAGTCTTGATTTTTTCTTTTTGTGGTATTATAATACAGTTAAGTGGTGAAAAGTGTAGCCAAAAACCATAAAAGTGTATCAAAGTGGTGAAAGCGAGGTGGCGATTATGCTTTATGGTGGATATGATCATACTATAGATAAAAAGGGCAGAATTGCCATTCCTGCAAAACTGCGCGATGCATTTGGTCAGTCTTTTATGATTTGTCGCGGTATATACGGCAAAAACTGTATATGCGTATATCCCACCGAGCAGTGGGAAAAACTTGTTGAAAAGATTGGTAATTTGCCATCGGCAAAATCCAGCGTCGTTAAACGTTATTTGTATGAGGGCGCTTTCGAAGTGGAGTTCGACACTCAGGGCAGAATACTTCTTCCGCAATCTTTGCGTGAATTTGCATCTCTTGAAAGTGACGCCCATATTATCGGTGTAGATACTAATCTCGAAATTTGGAACAAAGAGCTTTGGCAGAAAGAAAATTCAGAATATACACCAGAATCTATTGCTGTTATTGTTAACGAGCTCGATTTTTAAGTTATGGAATTTAAACATATATCTGTTTTGCTTGACGAAACAATTGATTCATTAAACATAAAACCCGACGGTATATATATAGACGGCACAGCCGGTGGGGCAGGGCATTCGTTACACATTGCCAAAAAGCTGACTACAGGTAAACTTATCGCTCTTGACCGTGACCCTGATGCCGTAAAAACTGCTCGCGAAAGACTTAGCGGTTATAACGCAACGGTTGTTGAAAGCAATTTTTCCGAAATGACATCTGCGGCACAAAGTCTTGGCATAAGCGGTGTGGACGGTATTTTACTTGATCTTGGCGTATCGTCATATCAGCTTGATAATGGCGAACGTGGATTTTCATACAAATATGATGCTCCGCTGGATATGCGAATGAGTCAAAGCGGAACAACGGCAGCGGATCTTGTAAACCAACTTTCTGTTGATGAATTAACCAAAATCTTTCGTGATTATGGTGAAGAAAAATTTGCCTACAAAATCGCTAATGCTATAGTAAACAAACGCAAAAGCGAAAAAATAGCAACCACGTTGCAGCTTGCCGATATAATTGCATCTTGTTATCCGGCAGCCGCAAGGCGAGACGGTAATCCGTCACGAAAATGCTTTCAGGCGTTAAGAATTGCCGTCAACGACGAATTAGGCAGTCTGGAACGTGCGCTTGACAAGGCGTTTGACTTACTTAATCCGGGCGGAGTGCTTTCAATAATCACTTTCCATTCTCTTGAAGATAGAATGGTAAAACAAAAGTTTAAAGAATACTGTACAGGCTGTATTTGCCCACCCGATTTACCGATATGTGTTTGCGGTAAGCAACCTCGTGGCAAACTTGTTTTTAGAAAGCCTGTGGTGGCAAGTTCGGAAGAATTGACAGTCAATCAACGAAGCAGAAGTGCCAAACTAAGAGCGATAGCTAAACTGTAATATATATTAAAAGTAAGGATGATGAAAAAGGTGGACAATTTAAAGTACTATAATGACAGCCTTGCATATGACTTTGAAATGTTTATGCCTCGTTCCGCAGAGTCGGTTAGAAAAGATAATATCATCAAGTTACCACAAAGCAAACAGCAAAAGCACGCCAAGGCGCGCGCAGTAAAGCGTGTTTCGGCGTCTGCATTTGCCGTAATGACAGCAGCATTTATGCTTGCTGCTATGTGTGGTAACATATGTTTAAGACTTCAAATTAATGAAGTTAATTCGAAAATCAATGATGTAAAAAGCGAAATTAATGCACTTGAAAGTCAAAAAACATCACTTGAAGTAGAACTTAAACGCGTTATTTCTTATTCAAATATTGAACTTGAAGCAGCAGAAATAGGTATGCAAAAAATGGATAAGACTCAGGTGAAATATATAAGAGTAAACGATAAAAACACAGCCGTAACCAAAGACGGTGATGTTTTGACAAGCGATAATAATTAAGGTGATACTTTAATTATATCAATAATATAATATAAACAATGGACACGAGAGTTAGGGCAAAATGCCAACTCTCGTTTTCAAGCATAGAATGGGGTGGCATAATGTCTTTAAGACCAAATAAGCAAATGTTAAAAAGATCGTTTATTATTATGGTTATTGTAATTTTATGCCTTACTATTGTTTCAAGTTCAAGTCTTATTAAAATTATGATTATAAATGGTGAAGAATATCAGGCAAAGGCATCACAACAACAGTTGTATGATAGTCTTATCACTGCACCACGCGGAGATATTTACGACAATAATATGAACCTTTTGGCCACTAGTTCTCCTGCGTGGACGGTTTACCTTACTCCAAATGGCATAAATAAGCTTGATGATGAATACGAAGCCGATAAAATTCGCAAAATTATAGCAGAGGGCTTGGCTGAAATACTCGATATGGAGTACGATGATATATTTGAATTAAGCAAAAAGAATTCTTATTATGTCATTGTTAAAAAGAAGATAGAACAAGATACTGTTAACGAAATCAGACAGTTTATTGTTGATAACGAAGAGTTTGAAATTGCAAGCTATATCGGATTAGATGAAACTACCAAGCGTTATTATCCCAACGATACGCTGGCGTCTACCGTACTGGGCTTTGTTGGTGATGACAACCAAGGACTCGCAGGACTTGAAAGCTATTATGATAACGAGCTTACCGGTGTTGCAGGGCGTGTTGTTGCTGCAAAAAATGCAAAAGGTACCGATATGCTTTTTAGCTATGAAAAGGTAGAAGAAGCGCAACAGGGAAAATCACTTGTATTAACTCTTGATTCATACGTACAGTATGTTTGTGAAAAGTATTTGGATATTGCTGTGGAGCAAGAGCAAATTATGGAACGTGGCGCAGTTATTGCGATGAATGTTAACACAGGTGCTATTTTGGGTATGGCGGTAAGTGGAGATTTTAATCCAAACGAACCGTTTGCATTATCAGCCGAAGATCAAGCGATTGTTGATGCAATTACCGACGAAGAAGAAAAAAATACAAAGCGCAGCGAATTACTGAATCGTCAGTGGCGTAATAAAGCGGTTTCCGATACCTATGAACCGGGTTCTGTATTTAAAATTTTCACTGCAGCTGTAGGTCTTGAAGAAAATCTCATAAATGCAAACAGCACCTTTACGTGCAATCATAACTATGTTGTAGCCGGAACTACCTATCATTGTCACGACAGAATAGGCGGACATAAAACTCAAACCCTGCAACAATCAATTTCCAATTCATGCAACCCTGCCTTTATACAAATTGGTCAGTTGGTTGGTGTGCAGACCTTTAACAAATACTTTAAAGCATTTGGTTTGATGGGCAAAACCGGCATTGATTTACCGGGTGAAGCAGCGCCTTATTATCACCTTGAAGAAAAAATGGGTGCTACTGAGCTTGCATCTTCGTCGTTTGGTCAAACGTTTAATATAACTCCTATTCAAATGATAAGTCTTGCGGCTACCGCAGTAAATGGCGGCTATTTGGTTCAACCGCATTTGGTAGATAAAATTGTTGATAGTGATAAAAATGTTATTAAAAGCTTTTCTAATGATAATCGTCAGCAAGTTGTATCACAAACAACATCTAATACCATGCGTACCATGTTGGAGTACGTTGTGCAAAACGGCGCAAAAAACGGTATTGTACCAGGCTATAGAGTAGGCGGAAAAACAGGTACATCACAAAAAGTGTCCAAAATATTAGCAACGGGGAATTCGTATTTATATATTGGTTCTTACGTAGGTATTGCGCCTATTAACGATCCTGAAATTGCTGTGTTTGTAATGCTTGATGAACCTGCAGGCGCTAACTATTACGGTGGTGTTATTTCGGCACCGGTAGGTTCTAAAATAATGACCGACATTTTACCGTATTTGGGTTACGAACCACAATATACTGCCGAAGAACTCGAGAAAATATCGGTTTCGGTACCCGATGTCACAGGCGAGGAAATCTCTGCCGCAAAAACAAGAATTAATAGTTCTAAGCTTTCTTATAAAGTTATCGGTAAAGGTGATACTGTTGTAAAACAATTGCCCGAAGCCGGCAATTCGGTTTATAATGGCGGTATGGTAATACTTTATACCGAGGAAAGCGAAGTACAAACCGCAACGGTGCCCAATTTGATTGGTCTTACTGCATCCGAGGTTAATTCTGTTGCGTCAAGTGCAGGTATTAACGTTGAGTTTTCGGGCAGTGTTACGTCTAAGACAGTTTTATCCTATAGCCAGAGTATACCGGCGGGTGAGACTGTATCAATGGGTCAAATTGTTACAGTTTATTTCAGAGATGAAGCCTCTGCTGATATGGCAGAAGCAGAAATTACTGAATAAATTTTATTTGTAAGGAGTAAAAAATGCTGCTAAAAAACCTTGTTGTTGATGTTAGAAATGATTTAGCCGAAATAGATATTTGCGGAATTACAAGCGACTCTCGCGAAATAAAAGCAGGATATGCTTTTGTATGCATTAAAGGTGTTGCGGACGATGGCCATAAGTATGCTCATACTGCCCTCGAACGCGGTGCAGCAGTTGTAATAACTCAGGAAAAACTTGGCATACAAAACGAGATTACTGTAGCAGACACACGCGAGCTTTATGCCGATATGTGCGCAAAATGGTTTGGTAATCCGGCTGATTCTTTAAAACTTATTGGTGTTACCGGTACAAACGGAAAAACATCTATAACATATATGTTAAAAAACATACTTGAATTTGCGGGATACAAGGTTGGTCTTATCGGTACAATTCAAAATATGATTGGCGATGAGATTATCAAAACAAAAAACACTACCCCTGGTGTGTATGAGTTGAACCGACTTTTTGCGCTTATGAAAAAAGAGGGCTGCTCGTACGTTGTTATGGAGGTTTCATCACACGCTCTAGACCAAAAGCGTGTTTGTAATCTTACTTTTGATGCAGCAATTTTTACCAATCTTACGCAAGATCATCTTGATTATCATATAACCATGGAAAATTATCTTTTAGCAAAGAAAAAACTTTTTTCTATGTGTAAAACGGCAATAGTTAATTCTGATGATGAATATTGTCCTGCGCTTACTGAAGGACTTGATTGCAAGGTAGTATCATATTCGCTTGCTGACAGTTCAAGTTATAGCGCAAAGGCGGTAAAGTATTATCCCGCTTGCGTAGAATATGAATTGGTAAGTAATACGATTTTAAATCATATAAAATTTAACACGGGCGGTAAATTCAGTGTATATAATTCAATGTCTGCAGCAATAACCGCCATTGAACTTGGCATACCGATTGATGTTGTAACTAATGCTTTAGAGAGTATTAGTGGTGTTAAGGGTAGGGCTGAGTCAGTACCTACGGGACGTGATTTTACTGTTATAATAGATTACGCTCATACACCTGACGGATTAAAAAATATTTTAAAAACATTTTGTGATTGTGAAAAAAATCGTGTTATCGCACTCTTTGGCTGCGGCGGTGACAGAGATAAAACCAAGCGACCGATTATGGGCAGTATTGCTGTTCGTTATTCCGATTACGTTATTGTTACAAGTGATAATCCGCGTAGCGAAGACCCCGAAGAAATTATTAAGGATATACTTGTTGGTACGCAAGGAGCAGGTGTTCCGGTGAAAACAATTCCGAATAGAATTGAAGCCATTAAATATGCTGTTTCTATTGCTAAAAAAGGGGATATAATTGTTCTTGCAGGCAAGGGTCACGAGACATATCAAATACTCGCTGACAAAACAATACATCTTGACGAGCGTGAAATAGTAAGGGAAGCACTTTTGTTAACCGAAGAATAAATAAAGATTTGAGGAAATGTTTATGAAGGACTTTACCGTTATGGTTGTTGCGATTGTTGCTTTTGCAATAACGACTCTATTAGGCTTTTTTGTGATTCCTTATCTACGAAAATTAAAATTTGGGCAAACTATTCTTGAAGAAGGTCCAAATTGGCATAAAGAAAAACAAGGCACACCAACAATGGGTGGCGTTATGATGGTTGCGGGTTTGCTTATTGCTGTAACAGCCGGCTATGCTTTTTCTGCAATCAAAAATAATGATTTTGCCATAGAAATGAAGGATCCATACAGCAGAACGCTACTAATTGCCGGCATAATTATGGCGATTTCTATGTGTGCGATAGGTTTTTTCGATGACTATATCAAAGTTGTTAAAAAACGCAATCTTGGTCTTACTGCCAAACAAAAAACCTTTATGCAGTTGCTTGTGTCGGCTGCATATCTGTCTACGCTTGCAATTGCGGGTATGCACACAACATATATCCCGTTTATAGGCGAAGTGAATATCGTAAGCGGTCCAGGACTGCTTTTTTGGCCAATAGCTCTTATGTTTATTTACGGTTTTACTAATGCGGTAAATCTTACAGATGGTCTAGATGGATTGGCTGCTAGTGTAACTTTGGTTGTTGCATGTGCATTTATGCTAGCTTCAGGAAGCTTGTCGTTAGGTGGTATAAATGCTTTGTCAGCTGCGCTTGCAGGCGCTTGTGCCGGCTTTGTTGTGTGGAATGCAAAACCTGCCAAAGTATTTATGGGCGATACCGGCTCGATGTTTTTGGGCGGAATGGTCGTTGCACTTTCATTTGGTATCCAAAGACCAATATTACTATTACTTATGGGTTGTGTTTATTTAATTGAAGCACTTTCGGTTGTGCTACAGGTATTTTGGTTTAAACGAACAGGCAAAAGAATATTTAAAATGTCACCGCTACATCATCATTTTGAACTAAGTGGTTTTAGCGAACAAAAAGTAGTTATTTTGTTCTCGTTTGCAGCCGCTATCGGTTGTTTGATAGCATTGTTTTCGGTAATTTTTAACTGGTAAAATTCATTTATAACTAAGGAGGAAAGGATATGGCAAAAAGCAATTTAAAAACTAAAAAATTCGCCTGGTTTCAAGAGGGCAAACTTGATATTACCTTCCTTTCCTTGATTCTTATTTTGCTTACAATTGGTCTTGTGATGCTTTTTTCGGCAAGCTATGCCTATTCGTATGAGAATTACGGAAACAGTTATAAATTTATCATACGACAAGCGCTATTTGCTGCCGGCGGAATTTTTGCTATGTTTTTAACGTCACGAATCAATTACCATATATGGCAAAAATTTAGTTGGATTGTATATTTTGTAAGCATTATGTTCTTGATACTGTTGCTCATTCTTCCGCCCATGGTAAGCGGTATGAGTGTTAAACGCTGGTTTGCAATTGGGTCGTTAACGTTTCAACCATCGGAGATTGCAAAATTTGCGATTGTTATACTGTTTTCCACATTAATTTCTGCAAATCAAAAACTTATGTCAAACTGGAAATTTATACTGTTTTTGTTTGGCGTTTTAGGATTTACTTGTTTACTAGTTGTGTTAGAGCCGCACCTATCGGCAACGTTATTGATTGGTGCTATTGGTGTTGTTTTAATATATATCGGCGGACTTAACCGAAAGGTAGTTGTAGCTGGAATAATTTTAGTTATAGCAGGCGTGATTTTGGTTGTAGTAACTCAATCAACAGGATTTATTAGTTATGGTGCTGACCGTATTAAATATTGGTTAGATCCGTGGGCGGATCCTACGGGCGAAGGTTTTCAAACCATACAGTCGTTATTGGCAATTGGTTCCGGCGGCGTACTTGGTAGGGGAATAGGTCAATCAAGACAAAAATATCTTTGGGTTCCTGAGCCACACAATGATTTTATTTTTTCTATTGTGTGTGAAGAACTGGGTCTTATAGGTGCGCTTGTTATAATAATTTTATTTGCCTTACTTGTATGGCGCGGATTTACAATTGCTATGCGTTCGGCGGATAAATTTGCCTCAATGTTGGCAATCGGTCTTACCTTCCAGGTAGGATTACAGGCAATGTTAAATATTTGGGTAGTTACCAATACTATGCCAAATACCGGTATTAGTTTACCATTTTTTAGTTATGGCGGAACCTCGCTTTTGATACTGCTTGCAGAGATGGGTATTGTGCTTTCGGTATCTCGTGGTGCAAACATTGAAAAAGTAAAATAGGAAGAAGGTATTATATGCATATACTTTTTGCCGGTGGCGGCACAGCAGGTCATATTAACCCTGCGCTTGCTATTGCAGGTCATATTCGTGAAAAGCATCCCGATGCACATATTAGCTATATTGGCACTCCGGATAAATTAGAGGCCAAGTTGGTTCCCGAAAAAGGATATAATTTTCGCACTATTTCTGTTGCAGGTTTTCAACGTAAAATTTCTATTCAAAACATCGGAAAAAATATTTTGGCTGTAAAAAAGGCTTTTACCGCTTCAATAACAGCAAGAAAAATTTTAAAAGAAATACAGCCGGATGTTGTTATAGGTACCGGTGGATACGTTAGTGGTCCTGTTCTTCGTGCGGCAGCAAAGCTTGGCGTTAAAACTGCTATTCACGAGCAAAACGCTTTTCCGGGTGTTACTACTAAAATGTTGGCAGCAAATGTTGATGCTGTTATGCTTGCGATGCCCGAGGCCGAAAAGCATTTAAAACTTAATAAAAAACCGTTTATTACGGGCAATCCTATAAGACAGGAACTTTTGAAAATTACACGTAAAGAAGCACGTGAAAAATTGGGCCTTGAGGATGACATTCCAATGCTTTTATCCTTTGGCGGTTCTTTGGGCGCAATGCGTATTAATGAAGCGGTGTCTGGTCTTATTAAATGGCATAACGGTAGTGATAAGTTTTATCATATTCATGGAACAGGCAAGTCTGGATATAGCGATTTTATGGATAGCCTTAAAGATATAGCGCTATCTGATAAAATTGATATAAGAGAATATATTACCGATATGGACGTGTGTATGGCGGCGGCAGATCTTATTATTTGTCGCGCGGGTGCAATTACTCTTAGTGAGTTGCTTGCTTGCGGGAAGCCGTCTATTCTTATTCCATCACCCTATGTTGCTGAAAATCATCAGTTCCATAATGCGATGACACTCAAACAAATCGGTGCTGCGGAAATTATTGAGGAAAAGAATTTAACAAACGAAAAATTAATAGAGGTCGTATCTAATCTTATTAATAACACCGAGTCGTTAGCGTCAATGTCAAAAGCGGCAACCAAAGGCGCGATAATGGATGCTAACGAACGAATTTACGATATTATAATGAATTTATATGCTAATTCGTAATAAAATAACAATTTTTTAAATTTTGCATAATATGACATTGTAATACAAATCTCTTTAAGGAGCATTGCAATGTCAGAATTAGTTATTAATGGTGGTAACAGTCTTTACGGGCAGGTTAATATTCAAGGTGCCAAAAACAGTGTTTTACCAATACTTGCAGCAACCTTATTGTGTAACGGAAGCGTTATTTTACATAATTGTCCACATCTTTCTGATGTAACGGCAGCGCTTAATATATTAAAGCATATAGGATGTAATTGTGATGTATCCGACAACACAATTTGTGTTGACACAAAAATCATTAGTTGTAACACAATTCCGGATAATCTTATGCGAGAAATGCGGTCCTCGGTCATTTTTTTAGGAGCAATACTGGGTAAGTGTCATAATGCTATAATTAGCACACCGGGCGGTTGTGAACTAGGTCCTAGACCTATTGATTTACATATATCAGCTCTTAAAAAATTAGGTGTTGTTGTCTGCGAAAAGCACGGTTTTATGGAGTTTAGTGCGCCCAAGGGTATAATTGGCGCTAAAATAAACCTTTCATTTGCAAGCGTAGGCGCTACCGAAAATATTATTTTAGCGGCAGTATTAGCCAAGGGAGTTACCACTATTCATAATGCTGCAAAGGAACCGGAAATTTGTGATCTTGCACAATTTTTAAATGTTTGCGGTGCAAAAATTTACGGTGCGGGTACCGATACGATTACAATTTGCGGCGTTGACAGTTTACACGGATGCGAACATACGGTAATTCCCGATAGAATTGTAGCAGCAACATATATGGCGGCAGCGGCATTATCCGGTGGCAAGGTAGTTCTAAGCGGAGTAATCCCCAAACATCTTATGGCGGTTAATTCTATTTTCGAAGAATCAGGATGCGATCTTAATATATATGATAATGTATTAACCATCAGCGCACCCAAAAGATTAAAAAGTGTCTCCACCATAAGAACAGCGGTTTACCCCGGTTTTCCTACGGATGCCGGACCGTTGGTGCTTGCAATGTTAACAAAATCTATAGGTACTACTGTGATGGTAGAAAATATATTTGAAAACAGATATCGTTATATTGATGAATTAAGGCGTTTTGGTGCAAAGGTAAACGTAGAAGGTAGAGTCGCTATAATAGAAGGGGTAGATAACCTTTCGGGCGCGTCGTGCAGATGTACCGATTTGCGTGGTGGTGCGGCGTTGGTCATTGTAGCGCTATGCGCGGTAGGTACAACAACCGTAGGTGATATTTACCATATAAAACGCGGTTACGAAAACATAATACGAGATTTTTCCGCTTTAGGCGCAGATATTAAGGAAATATAAAAGGGAAGTGAAGCAATGCAATCAGATGTGAACAAGCGAAGGGCAGCACGCCGCAAGCAAATACGTCGTAAACGTATAAAGGCAGCTTTTATATTTTTTTTGATAATTGCTTTAATAACACTTGCGATTATGTGCTTTACAGTCTTTTTCCCAATTAAAAGAATAAACGTTTCGGGTAGTAAAATATATAAGAATAGTCAAATAATTAAAGCTTCGGGACTAACTACCGATGACAATTTATTTGTTGTTTCCGAAGAAAAAATTGAAGATAAAATACGAAGAAAACTGCCATATATCGATAGCGTAACACTTAAACGTGTTTTACCCGATGCAGTTGTGCTTACTGTGGTTGATGCAAAAGAATACGCCTATTATATGGCGGACGGTAAATACTATATCATTAGCGATAATAATTATGTTATTAAGGAGCAGACCGAAGAGCCGGAAAACGTTTTTCAGATTGTTGCGGGTGGTATCAAGGGAAATGTAGGCGAAGCGGTTGTATATGAAAATGTCGCCGAAAGCGAACTTGCGCAAACGGTAATTGATGCTCTTGGTAAAAAGAATATAGATATTGATGTAGTCGATGTCAGCAATGTATTGAACATCACACTTGAAGTAGAAGGAAGATTTACCGTAGAGTTTGGAAATAAAGATTATATCGACGAAAAGGTTGCTCATTTAGCGAGTATGATAGAGTCGATTGGCGATCGCGACGGCAATATAAATCTTACCATGTGGACGCCGGAAAACAGTCAAGGAAGTTTTGTGGAAAATAAATCATAAAAAAGTTACAATTTTGTAATAAAAACTATTGAAATTTATTTTAACTTGTGATAATATGTATTTGTATATTAATGCGTATAATTATATTCTATAAAGACGGAGGAATTTTAAAATGCCATTCGAAGTAGCAGAAGAGATGGAAAACGTAGTTCAAATTAAAGTAGTAGGTGTTGGTGGCGGCGGCGGTAACGCAGTTAACCGCATGGTTGCAGCCGGTGTTCGCGGTGTAGAATTTGTTGCAATTAATACCGATAAAGCAGCACTATTTCTTTCAAAAGCTGATTTAAAAATTCAAATTGGTGAAAAATCAGCAGCAGGTATGGGCGCAGGTGGTAATCCTGACAACGGTCGTGCTGCAGCAGAAGAGTCACGCGATGAAATCGCAGCAGCTCTTCGTAGCGCTGATATGATATTCATTACCGCAGGTATGGGCGGTGGCACAGGTACCGGAGCTGCTCCTGTAGTAGCTGAAATTGCTAAGGAACTTGGTATCCTTACAGTTGGTATTGTTACAAAGCCTTTCGCATTTGAGGGTAAAAAGCGTATGGCTCAGGCTGAGGCAGGTATCGCTGCTCTTGGCGAACAGGTAGATAGCCTTGTTGTTATTCCTAACGAAAGACTTAAGTTTGTTTCTGAACAAAAAATCACATTTAAAAATGCATTTAACATTGCTGACGATGTTCTTCGTCAGGGCGTACAGAGCATTTCTGAACTTATCAATGTTACCGCACTTGTTAACCTTGACTTTGCTGACGTTACTGCTATTATGCAGGATGCAGGTTATGCACATATGGGTGTTGGTGTGGCTACTGGTCGCGATAAGGCAGAGCAGGCAGCTCGTATGGCAATTACTAGCCCGCTTATCGAAACATCTATGGATAATGCTCGTGGTGTAATTATCAGCATTACTGGTTCTGACGACATCGGTCTTGAAGAAGTTGAACAAGCATCTACAATCATCGCAGAGATGGCTCATCCGGATGCAACTATTATTTGGGGCGCTCAGCTTGATGACAGCATTGAAGACACTATCCGTGTTACTGTTGTTGCAACAGGTCTTGGCGACGAAAAGAAGGCAGATAAGGGTAATGACCTTGCAGCGCTTCTTGGTGACACAGGCGATAGCGATGACGATAACTTTGGTTCTGTTTTGAAATTCTTTGATAACAACTAATAGTTATACATAAAAAACCTGACAGTTTTACTGTCAGGTTTTTTTACTTTATAGAATATTTATCAATATTATTGAAATTGTAATAAGTATCATACCTGTTATGCTTCGAATATTTATTTTTTCTTTAAATATTACTGCTGCCATAATGGCCGAAAGTAATAAATTGCTACCGAATTTTAGCGGATAGATAAGCACTGTGTTTTCTATGTATGTATTGGTAAGCGTGGTTAAATATGTATTAAAGAACAAAAACGTTGCGATTAGAATTAGATATATCCAAAGTTTTTTGAAAGGGAATTCTTTTGCGCATTTTTTTATTGTTATTTTCTCTTTTTTACAGATTAAAAACAATGCTATAAGCATTGTAAGACATGCAAACAAAAATGTAAGCAAACTAAAAAGAGATAGGTCGCAGTTAATGTTTTGATTTTTTGTATAATGAACAAAAAACTTTTCAGCCACTCCCATCAATCCGTTTGAAACGGCTACACCTATTAGTAATAATACGTTTCCAAGAGAAATTTTCTTTTTGGTAACGGTGGAATTATAACTGTTCATTACTAAAACTGCAATCATCATTATTACTATACCGATATACTGAACGGCGCTAATTTTACTACCAAAAAACAAATAGCCGCACAAACATGGAAGTAGTATTCCACCTGCTGTAAGACAAATATCTACAAATAAATACGCACCGCTTTTTACAGCGAATAGCCAAGATAATAAAAACGCTGCATTAGCGATACCGTTAAGTAGTGATATTAAAAATATACCACCGTTTAACTGCGATGTTGTGTCCGAAAAGCAAAAAAGACAAACACCTATTATTACACATAATATAAGTCTGGTTGCTTGTAAAATAAGTCCGTCGGTAATACCATTTACATACTCGCTTGTTTTTTTGCCGCAATATCCTTTGGAAACGCCAATTAAAACAGTTAAAAATAAAAATATATATCCTGTCATTAAATCACAACCCAACAATGCTTTTCACTTGATTCAAGTATAGCGTCAAGTATTTTTTGACTTCGTAGTCCATCTTCGACGGTGGGGAATATTTCATCCTTTTTACCATATAGCATTTTAACAAACTCGGCTTCTTGTGTTGTGTGAAATTCTTTTGGAACGTCAATGGTGATTAATTTTTTATTCCATTCATCGTGCATATCAGAATAAATATCTAAAATGTTTGGATTGTTCATATTAAAGCAAATAGTACCTTTACTGCCGTAAACGTCAAATTTTACACTGTTTGGTTTACCCATAGCGCAACGTGAAATTACAAAGTTTCCTCTAACACCGTTTTGGATATTACATATAAAACTACAGTAGTCATCGGTTTCTACAGGTGCCCATTCGTCACTACCAAGTTTTTGGCGTTCTTTTACAATGATGTCTGTAAAACCGCAAACCGAAGTGATTTTACCAGCCAATAGTTCTGCCATATCGATAAGATGTACGCCAAGGTCACCCAAAACGCCCGTACCTGCCTTATCTTTTTGGAATCTCCACTCAAGTCGTCTGCCTTTTATAAAACCGCTATCTTTAAAATATTCTACGTCAACATTTAGCACTTCGCCGATATAACCGTTAGTAATTAACCATTTTGCGTATCTTATTGCAGGCATAAAACGATAAGTAAAACTCATCATATTTGGTACACTGCTTTCTTGCAATGCTTGTTGTAATGGTTTGCACGAATGCAAATTGATTGAAAGCGGTTTTTCTATGTTAAATGGCTTTTTAGCAATTGCTGCCGCTGCGGCAATTGGTACGTGCATATGGTTTGGTGTGCAAATTTCAATCGCATCAACCTGATTACAATTTATTAAATCATTATAATTGGTAAAACGCATTTCTACAGGTATGTTAAGTTGATTGCCTATGGTTTTAAGTCTATTATCGTCTATATCGCATATTGCTGTAATTTTGCAATTGTTTATATTAAGCAGTTCGGGAATGTGGCGACCACAGGCGATACCTCCAACACCTATGATTCCTATATTTTTAACGTTCATATTTTCACTCCAAAATGTTATTTTTATTGTACTATACAATAAAAAAATTCCATATTCAATGGATGTATCGGTATAAGTGTTGTACTTTTCGATTAAAATAGTTGATATTAGTTCAATTATATGATACTATCGTTTTGTGGTGATAGCATGAAAAAAATTGAGTTTCCAAAACTATACGAACTTGATTACAATCTGAGCAATTTGTTTGCGGTAAAGCAATTTTGGAAAGAGAATACTAATTTTAAGATGAACAACATGAGAAAAACAAGCTGCTTGCTTTATTTGTGTGGTTGTTCGGCAAATTATAAATTTGAAGGCGGAGAATTATACGCTGAACGAGGATCGGTTGTTTATATACCTGAAAGTGCCATATATGAAACAAATTTTTTAAATTGCGATAAATATTCACCGTCTACCATACTAATAGAATTTAGTTTATATTTGAATGATGGTACGCATTTTAAGGCTGAAGATAAACCGTGTGTTTTAAAAAGAAATAGCAATACATTTATCAGTGATTTATTTAATGAGGCGGCTGATGTGTATTCATCGGCCGTGATATCAATTTCAAAAATTAAATCTACAGTTTATAATTTGTTATCATATTTCAGTCATAATGAACGACAAAAAAGCATATCATCTTGTGGTTTTAATACCATAGTTAAGGGCATTAATCTTTTAGAAAATGATTTCAAAAGTGAAATAACAGTTAAAGAAATTTCAAATCTTTGCCATGTAAGTGAAAGTACATTTAGGCGACTTTTTAAAGAATATACAGGTAAAACTCCGGTAGAGTATAGAATTGAAAGACGAATTTCTTATGCAAAAAAATTGTTGAGTACCGGTAGTATGAACACACTTGAAGTAGCGCTTGAAACAGGATTTGATGATCCTGCGTATTTTTGCCGCGTTTTTAAAAAACACACAGGAATTACAGCGGGGGAATATATTAGAAAATTATAACGATAAAGGACAACCATATTGGTTGTCCTTTAAATATTTTATGCGTTTTCTTTTGATATAAAGTCTTTTACAAAATCATCATCGGCGATTTCGGGGTAGCAAGACCATAGTCTGTCAATTTCTTCGGCTTGCCCGTCAGATAAAACTTCGTTAGGATTTAGGCAATGTAAACTTGTCATAAGTCCTTGCTTTTTTAATACGTAGTGAAGACCGGGTATGCAACCTGCAAAACGATTTGCTACATCAAATACAGCTCCGTTTGCTTCAGTAAGATGCTCGGCTATTGTAAGTAGTTCGGAATCAATAATTCCGTTTTCACAACATTTTTTGCATCTTTCAAAAATTTCTACTGCGCGATTTGTCCAAACCGACCATTGACCCAAAAGTCCGCCTACAAAATATTTCGTTTTGCCGTCGTGCTTAAATGGTGTAAGCAAATCCATAACTATATGATCGTCATTACCGGTGTACAGTGCAACATCGTCGGCACGACTTGATAACATTACGCCTTTTACCAAGTCTTGTGTACGATAACGGTCAAAGCAAGCGCATTTTATTGCAACAACATTTTCTATATCGGCAAGGCGTGTCCAATACTCTTTTGAGAGTTTTCTGCCGCCAACCGCTTCTTGCAAATAAAAGCCAATAACCGGCATTATTTTAGCAACTGCGCGTGTGCGCTCAAGTAGCTGTTCTTCGGTCCAATCATTAAGACCGCCGGGGCTTAAAAGTACCGCATCAAAACCTAATTTTTTTGTAAGTTCTGCTTCGCGACATGCCTGTTGGGTACCGCCGCAAACGCCCGAAATACGAACGAGTGTTTTACCGCTTTCTTTTTCAAATTTTTCCATTTCTGCAATTACTGTTTCAAGAACCGGTTGGAAAAGATTGTGTTCAGGGTCACGAATCTCAAACTGTGTGCTATGTACCGCTGCCGCCACACCGCCTGAGCCTGCTGCCATATAGTAACGCACCATTTTCGCTTGCGCTGCGGGGTCGAACTTACGGTTTTGGTCAAGAGCAAGGGGGATTGCAGGAATAACTGTACCGTTATGTAATATTTCTAACGCTTTTTCATGTCTGTTCATTAGTATTTACCGTCTCTTTCTTCAAAGTGTGTTGGTTTACCAAGACTTTTGCCGCCTTGCAATAACCATTCAGCCTGCCATTTTATAAGTGTGTCAAGACTTACGGTTGGATAGCCAAACATACTAAACATTTTGCCTGCATTGTTTAGGTATGCGGTATCGGCCTCTTGTCCGATAAAAGTAACCTCTTTGCCAAGCAAACTTGCCATTTTTTGGGCAGTTATTTTAACGCCGGCAGTTTCGGGTCCCGTAACGTTTACAATATTCATTTCGGGGCTTGTGTGAAGAAGTAGTCTAATAGCTGCCTCATTTGCATCTTTTTGCCAAATACAGTTAAAACTTGGCATAGCAGCAAGGTTGATAGGCTTGTCGGCTAAAATTGATTGTGCAATATCGTGAAGAACACCATACTGCAGATCAATTGCGTAGTTGAGTCTCATTATACAAACGCTGGTTCCAAGTGCTTTAGCAGCATATTCAAAAGCACGTTCACGAGCAAGGCAGGACATTGGGTATTCGCCTACAGGCTTGGGTTTTACATCTTCGGTAACACCGCCGCTACATGTAGAAACCTTTGGATAAAGATTTCCGCTTGAAAAAACAACGATTTTAGATTTTGAAAATCTTTTAGCAACCATACAAGGCAGCCATGAGTTCATACCCCAGGTAAGATACTCGCTTCCGTCGGTGCCAAATTTTCTTCCGGCCATAAATATTATGTTTGGGCAATCTGGTAGAGCTTCCAACGCGCCGTCATTAAGCAGGTCTGCGCAAATAACTGTTACACCTTCGTTTTCCAGCTTGGTAATAAGCTCTTTATCTGAAAAACGGGACACGGCATATACCTTTTTGTTAATACCTGCATTTTTTATTGCCTTTGCGGCCAATGTACAAATATCGGGGCCCATTTTGCCGCCAGCACCAAGTACCATGATATCGCCATCGATTTTTGCAATATCCGATACAAGCGCATCAGAGGGTGTGGTAAGCATTTGATTCAATGTTTCTTGGTTCCATTTGCGTGTGCTCATTTTAGTTATCTCCTTGTATTAAATATGATAAAATTAACTGTGTCGTGTGTTCTTTTCTTTTTTCAATGATTTCCTTGTTTGTAAGATCTGTGTTAAAAAGCTTTGACAGGGTATACTGGTTGGAAAAATTTGCAAAACATGTGGTAATCATTGAAAGGACGGTTTGAAAAGAATCAATTTCACTTTTAAAAACGCCGTCAGCTTTTCCTTGTTCGATGGCGTTAATAAAATATCTTATGGATTTACGTTCAATGGTTTTGTTTTCAATTTGTTGTAAATAATGACCTTTGTTAAGGTTTTCCCACATAAGAATATTTACAAAACTTGTGTTGTTGTATAAGAAATCAAAATAGGTTGATATTATATTTTTTATAAGCTCTATACCTTTTTCATTTTTTTCTACCAAAGTGTTTTCCACCATCTCCATTTTGGAATAATTGTGTAGCAAAACCTGAGTGTATAATGCTTCTTTATCACCAAAATAGGCGTAAATCATACGTTTATTTATATTGGCGTTGGTAGCGATTTCATCAACACGCGCGCCAAAAAAACCTTTTTTGGCAAATTCGTGTTCTGCCGCCGCTAAAATGGATAGTTTACTTTTTTGAGGATTTCGTTCTTTCAAAGTTTTTCATCCTCCCAATTGTATGCGGCAATCTTTGTCCAAAGGTCGACACCTATTGGCAAAACGTCAAGCGGTACAAAAAACTTTTCATTGTGAAGGGGAGGTGTGTCGCCAATACCGAGCCATATCATACATGACGGAGCATGTTGACCAAAATAAGAAAAGTCTTCGCCGGCAAGAGTTGTGTCGGCGTTATCTTTTATACCAAAAGCATCTGCTAATATGTTTACAATGTTTTCATCATTATAAACGGGTGGGCAACCCCCCTCAAAATCCAGCGTGGCCTTTGTGCCATAGTTATTGGCGATGGTATTTGCTGTTTTGAGTAATTGTTCTTTTATATTATTTCTTTGTGTTTCAGAGTAGGTGCGAATAGTAGCAAAAATTTCGGAAAAATCGGGCACGATATTGTGCACGATACCGCTATGAATACTGCCGCAGAAAAGTAACGCGTTATCATCGGCAATACTGTCTTTTATTCCTTTAAAAGCCGATACCATATCTACCGCAGAAAGTAGCGCGTTATTTCCTTTTTCTTGTTGCGAACAATGAGCGGCTTTGCCATAAAATCTAATTTTTGCAAAATCGCTAGATGCCATCAAAGCGCCAGATTTTGTCACAGCCGTTCCAAATGGCACCTGTGGCCAGACGTGCATAGCAAAGCAAGCAATTAGGTTTTGGGGTATAACGTCATTTATTATCTTTATAGCGCCCGTAGTTGGCTCTTCAGCAGGTTGAAATACAAAACGAATGTTGTTAGGCAGCTTTTTGCCCAAAAGTTGTTTTGCAGTTTCAAGCAACATAGCAGAATGTGCATCGTGACCGCACGCGTGCATAACACCATCATTTTGTGAAGCGTAAGATACGCCGCTGCTTTCACATATGGGCAATGCATCAATATCGGCGCGCAAAATAATCCACGGTAGATCTTCGTCACACACCAAATCGGCGCAAACACCTGTGTTGCCGACGTAAACAGGGGAGTAACCGAAGTCTTTTAGGGTGTTGAATATGTATTTCGAGGTTTCATATTCTTTTTCGGATAACTCCGGTATTTTGTGCAATTCCTTGTATACTTCCGTTACTAACAAGATAACACCTCCAATAAGTAACCGTTTAGTTACTTGTAGCATATCACAAAACTTTTAAAATGTCAATAAATAAAAGTGTGCGGTATTTCCGCACACTTTTATTGCTGTATGGATTTTAATTAGCAACCGCAACCATTGTTGTTGCAACCACAGCCGCAACCGTTATCGGTTGTGTTGTTACCGCAGCAGCAGAACAAAAGAATAAGGATGATAATCCAAGTACAACCGCAACCACCAAAGCCATTATTACACATAATCAAGACCTCCTTTTTTGTCTTTCATCACATACTATGCTATGTTGAATAATGGTGTTACAAAAAAATATTATAAATTAATTATTGACTTTTACTGACTTTCGTTTTATAATAAAGTCAAAGAAGGTCAAACTTTTTATTCAAGGGGATTTGAATGATGAAAATAAGTGATTTAATTACAAATGAAATATTACGTATGCTTAACGAATCGGAGGAAAACACTGCCGAAATACAACGCAATGATTTTGCAGGTCTTATAGGTTGCGCACCTAGTCAAATAAACTACGTACTGTCGTCACGCTTTACGCCTGAGCACGGATTTATTATTGAAAGCAGGCGCGGTGGCGGCGGATATATAAAAATCAGACGTGTTGTTATGCGTAAATCTACAGCGCTTATGCATATAATTAATTCGATAGGCGATAGAATTGATATGATGAGCGCCCGTATTGTTATAGAAAACTGTTTACAGTCGGAACTTATAACAACCGAAATCGCTCGTGTTATGTATGCTTCGCTTTCTAATAACGTTATGCGCAGTGTACCGGTTATTTTACAAGATACCTTGCGTGCGGCAATATTAAAAGAGATGTTGTTGGTTCAAATTTAGGATAAAACAATTGCTTTAATTTGATAAAACAGGTCAATAATTATTTGTAAGAAAATATTTGTCGCTTAATACTTGAACAAATTTACTTTTAAAGGAGCTTTATTAAATTGAAATACAACTTTAGCGGTTTTAACGAAAAAGCCAATGAAGCATTAAATCAGGCAATAAATGCCGCCGGACAAATGGGGCATACGTACGTTGGAAGCGAGCATCTGCTTTTGGGGTTGTTGCGTATTGGCAGCGGCATTGCGGTAACTATACTCAATAAATATGGTATTACCGCCGATAAGGTTGATATTCTTATACGACGCAACATCGGTACGGGTACTCCTACCAAGCTTTCGCCTGATTATTTTACACCGCGCGCAAAGCGTGTTATTGAAATTGCCATACAAACTGCAAGAAATATGGGCAAAAAATTTGTTGGTACCGAGCATATTTTGATGGGAATTTTAAGTGAACAAGACAACTTTGCAATAAGGTTTATAAAGGAACTTGGTTGTGACGTAACTATAATTATATCAAACGCATTTGAAACGTCGGGAGCTCAACCGCAAGATGTAGCAACAAAGCCTGAGAAAAAAAGCAGTTCTAAAATTGAAACGTTGCAAAAATATGGTCGCGACTTAACCGCTGAAGCCGAAAAAGGAAAAATTGACCCCGTTATCGGTCGAGAAACCGAAGTGGAGCGCATAATACAAATCCTTTGCCGCCGCACCAAAAACAATCCCTGCCTCATAGGCGAACCCGGTGTTGGTAAAACCGCAATAATAGAGGGCCTGGCTCAACGAATTGTAGACGGTGATGTGCCTGATATTTTAGAGGATAAGCGCGTGTTTACGCTTGATTTAACCGGTATGGTTGCAGGCACAAAATACCGCGGTGATTTTGAAGAGAGAATTAAGGCCGTGGTTGACGAGGTAAAAAATGCCGACGATATCATACTTTTTATAGATGAAATTCACACAATAATTGGCGCAGGCTCTGCAGAAGGCTCAACCGATGCGGCAAATATATTAAAACCGTCTTTGGCGCGTGGCGATTTTCAGCTTATTGGCGCTACAACTATTAGCGAATACCGAAAAAATATAGAAAAAGATTCCGCTCTTGAAAGACGTTTTCAAACGGTTACGGTGGCCGAACCTACCGAGGATGATGCAATACTGATTTTAAAAGGTTTAAAAGATAAATACGAGGCGCATCACAAGGTTGTGATTACCGATGACGCCATCACCGCTGCCGTAAAATTATCGTCCCGTTATATTAATGACCGCTTTTTACCCGATAAGGCAATAGATCTTATTGATGAAGCGGCATCTCGTGTTCGCCTTGCGTCAAGCGTACCATCGGACGAATTAAAACAATTAGAACAACAATTGGCACAAATAGCCGCAGAAAAAGAAACCGCAATAAATTCGCAAGAATTTGAACGCGCGGCGCCACTACGTGACAAAGAAAAACAGCTCGAAAAAGAAATCGAGAATATAAAACGAAAACGAAACGCCGAAAATGCTCATTCATCGGGCAAGGTAACCGAGCAAAGCATTGCCGAAATCGTATCGCTTTGGACGGGTGTCCCCGTAGTGCAGCTTACGCAAGAGGAAAGCGAAAGACTGCTAAAGCTTGAGGATGTACTGCACAACCGATTGGTAGGGCAAAGTGCCGCAGTAACCGCCGTTTCTAAAGCTATACGCCGTGGACGTGTAGGCCTAAAGGATCCCAAAAGACCGATTGGTTCATTTATATTTTTAGGGCCTACAGGCGTTGGTAAAACCGAGCTTTGCAAAGCGCTTGCCGAGGCTATGTTCGGCAGCGAAAATATGATGATTCGCCTTGATATGTCCGAGTATATGGAAAAGCATACGGTGTCGCGTCTCGTTGGCTCGCCACCCGGTTACGTCGGTTTTGAAGAGGGCGGTCAGCTTACCGAAAAGGTAAGGCGCAATCCTTATTCGGTAATACTTTTTGATGAGATCGAAAAAGCGCATACCGATGTGTTTAACATTTTACTTCAAATACTTGAGGACGGCATCTTAACCGATTCTCAGGGCAGGACGGTCGATTTTAAAAATACGCTTATAATTATGACCTCCAATATAGGCGCGCGTCTTATTACCGACAAGAAAGTTCCTTTCGGTTTCGGCGGTGGCGACGACCAGGAGGAAAAGGATATTAAGTCCAAGGTTTTGACCGAACTAAAAGGTGCGTTCAGGCCTGAGTTTTTAAACCGTGTTGATGATATTATAGTATTTAGTAAATTAAAGCAAGACGAAATAAAACAAATTGCCCAAAAGATGTTGCAAAATTTGGCGGTTAGGCTTAAGTCGTTAAATATAAATATAGAGTTTACCGATTCGGTACTAGATGCGCTTGCCGACAAAGGATTTGACGCTGTGTATGGCGCGCGACCACTACGCCGCGAAATTCAAAACCGAATTGAGGATGCTTTAAGCGAAAAGATACTTGATGCCACAATTAAAAACGGTGACAGCGTTGTTTGCGATTATAAAGACAACGAGTTTGTATTTGATGTAAAATAAAAAGATAAAAGCAGCGATTGTAATTTCACAATTGCTGCTTTTGCTTATTGCAGTTTTTTAAAAAAATATGCTAAACTAAAATCTGCCAAACAAAATCGAATATTTTTTGTACACATAGGTATGTGTGTTTTTATCTTTCGGTAAAAATGCAGATACTCTATTCGACATATACTTGTATGTACTATGCGGATTTTGTTTGGCGACAGTAAGGGCTATGTATTTTTCGGTGCGTGGTCTTTGACTGCGCACTTTTTTATTTTTTGGAGGAGATTTTAATGAAAAAGCTATTATCTTTAATAATGGCAACGGCAATTATAATTT
>JAZQYL010000034.1:0-63535 GCA_045633485.1 Acutalibacteraceae bacterium
ACTGAAAATCCCCGTGTCGTTGGTTCGATTCCGACCGGAGGCACCATTTTATGCGGATTTAGCTCATCTGGTAGAGCGCCACCTTGCCAAGGTGGAGGTAGCGAGTTCGAGCCTCGTAATCCGCTCCATAGGGGCGCTTAAAATTAAGCGCCCTTTATTTTCCCCAAAAACTTAATACGGCACCATGGCCAAGCGGTAAGGCAGAAGCCTGCAAAGCTTTTATTCCCCAGTTCGATTCTGGGTGGTGCCTCCAAAAATCCCGAATGCGAAAGCGTTCGGGATTTTACTTTTTCACTTTTCACTCTTCACTAAAACTTTAAGTACGGGATTTTTGGAAAGTAAGAAGTAATAGTGAATAGTGAAGAAGTAAGGTGTGGCTTCGCCACGAACTATATATGTTGCGCATTGATTTATTGCCATTTATATCACATAAAAATAAGCCGTAAATTTTACGGCTTATCTTTTATTTTCAATCTCTTTTATGTGTTGCTTTAAAACTATATTTATATATTGGGATAGGGAACGGTCATCATATTCTGCGTTTTCTTTCAATTTTAATAAAACGTCACCGTCAATAGTTATACTAATTTTTTCTTTTAAGGGCTTCATAATTTTCACCTCAAAATTATTATAAGATAAAATACTAAAAAATATTGACAAGTAGTATAAAGTAGGATAAAATAAGATTATTCTAATATGGAGGATCAATATGGAATTTGTATTGATTTCGATTTTGACAATAGTAAGCGGCATTATATTATATTTGATTATGAGGTCAGAAGTGAAGGTGCCAGGAAATGTTTTGGCATCAAAGTTTGCATCGCTTGGTGATATGAGTGGGCAAACTTATGCGGAAATAAAAAGTGTTGTTGGTCCTGAGAACTCGGTATCGCGTACAACTAATGATGACGGGGAAGTTATTACTGTTAGACAGTGGATGGCAACCGGATACCATATTGTTTTGTTGTTTGATAGTGACGATAATTGTATTGCAGTTAGTGGCGAAACAGCAGTATAAAGTAAAACTTCGCTTTTATTCTTCCATTTTTGTACACGAAAACCAAAACTCTCGCTCACTTATGTGAACGGGAGTTTTATTTATTACCTCTTCACTCTTACCTCTTACTGCAAATATACCCCCCTATTGACAATATACCCCCATAGGGTATAATATGTATACGGAGGGTAGGGTATGGATAATAATTGTTGCAATAAAAAAACTCAAAGAAGTAATGAAGAGAAAAAATTAATAATAAGCAGACTTAACAGAATAAGCGGTCAAATAAACGGAATAACAAAAATGGTCGAAAACGATGCTTATTGTAATGATGTGCTTATTCAACTGTCGGCTGTTAAAAATGCTGTTAAAAGTTTGTCGTCTCATATATTGGAAAATCACCTATATATGTGTGTGACCAGAGATTTAGAAAACGGCGAACCGGATACAATTGATGAACTAATTAGTTTGTTTAAACGATTTAATCAGTAGGAGGTGAAAATATGGACAAAATCGTACGTTGTGAAAAATGCGGTGCAATGGTTAAGGTATTAATTGACTGCACTTGTGAAAACTGCGGTATTAAGTGCTGCGGCGAAACTATGAAAGAAATTTCTAAAGAAGAAGCAGATAAATATTTAGAAGAGAAATAAATCTTGCGTATGGGCGTTGTGTTTAGTTAACACAACGCCCATTTTCGCATTGTACTTATGTTGCTTTTATGGTATAATAAATAAAATTATGTATTTAGGCAGGTATAAAAATGGTAAAACATATAATTTTATGGAAACTAAAACAAGAGCATAATAACGATTCGGTTAAAGAAGGAATAAAAAATGGTCTAGAGAGCTTGCGCGGAAAAATTTCCGGTCTTATTGAAATAAGCGTACAAACCGAAAGTTTGCCTTCGTCTAATGCTGATGTTATGCTTTATTCAGTTTTTGAAAGCGAAGAGGCATTAAAAAAATATGCGGTACATCCCGAGCACGTTTACGTTGCTGATAATTTCGTGCGACCTTTTACCGAAAAAAGAATGTGTTTAGATTTTAAAGCATGAATTATGTGTTGTGAATTTTCGAATAAAAATGGCGAGTGTTTTTTTATATTCGCCATTTTTTTGCGCCGTGATATAGCTATCGTTAAAATAAAATAGTTTTTTCAATCTTTTTTCAATCTTGTTTTGTATAATGACATATTAGAAAATAGGTTTTTCAGAAAGGAAAAAAGTTATGTATATTATTAAAAATGCATTCAGATGCATTGCCAGATCCAAAGGGCGTAACATTTTAATTATGATTATAGCACTTGTCATTGCTATTTCTGCATGTTTGGGCTTATCTATTCGTCAGGCTGCGGAAAGCGCAAAGGAGAGCACACTTGAGGGTATGAAAATTACCGCTACAATATCGTATGACAGAAGCTCTATGATGAACAATATGATGGGTGGTGCTCCCGGCGCACAAGGCGGATTTGACCGCGACCAGTTTAAAGATATGATGGGCAACACCTCGTCGCTTACGCTTGAGGAATACCAAATATATGCAAAAGCCGAATCGGTACAGGATTTTTATTATACACTTACCGCTGCTTTTAATGGTAACGATGCATTGTTGCCTGTAACCGATGAAACCGAAGAAGAAAGTGAATCCAATTCTAACAAAGGCGGTTTTGGCGGGGGAATGGGATTTCCGGGCGGAGACAAAGGTATGTTCAGCTCTTCGGATTTTTCTGTTGTAGGATATAGCAGTGATAGTTCAATGATGTCTTTTATGGACGGAACATCATCGGTTCTTGAAGGCGGCGCAATGTTTGAAGAAGGCACTACCGATATGGATTGCGTTGTTTCGGAGGAACTTGCAATTTATAATGACTTAGCGGTAGGCGATGCAATTGTTTTAACAAACCCTTCGCTTGAAAGCGAAACATATGAGCTTAATATTGTGGGCTTGTACACAAGTGATGCAAATAACGATTTTTCTATGTCTATGTTTGGCAAAAGCCAAGACCCTGCTAATCAAATTTATATGAGCGCTGTAGCACTTCAAGTAATTCTTGATGCATCAGAAGATGGATCTGTTAAGCAAACCAATGCAACCACAGGCAGAGAAAGCGATAGCGCAATTGTTGGTTCGTTGTCGGCAACCTACGTGCTGGCAAATACAGATGCATATTATAATTTTGAGGAAGAGGTACGAACCTTAGGTCTTGACGATTCATACACGGTATCCTCACCTGATCTTGCCGCTTTTGAAAGCAGTATGACACCGCTTAACACACTTAGCACAATGGCAGGATGGTTCCTTGTTGTTATTTTAATTATAGGCGCAATTATTCTCGTTGTTCTTAACATATTTAATGTTCGTGAGCGCAAGTATGAAGTTGGCGTTTTAACAGCAATGGGAATGAAAAAACACAAGGTAGCCGCGCAATTTATGTGTGAAATTCTTGTTATTACCATGATTGCTGTAATCATAGGCGCAGGTATTGGTGCGGTAAGCTCTGTACCTGTTACCAATGCGCTTTTGGCAGGACAGGTAGAAAGCCAAACCACCCAACAAACCCAAATGAACGAAAACTTCGGTCGTCCCGGCAATTTTGGTACTGGAATGCCCGGCGGAAATATGCCTGATAATATGGGCGGAAAGAATCCGTTTGATAAGATGTTTAACAACGCAGAAAATTATATTACCGAAGTGAATTCCGCTATGAATTTTACAGTTGTAGCACAAATGATAGGTGTTGGCCTGCTTTTAACACTTGTAGCAAGTTTGGCGTCGGTATCTTTTATTATGAGATATGACCCACTAAAGATTTTGGCTAACCGAGATTAAAAAAAGGAGAAAAAGTATGTCAATTTTATCACTTAAAAATATTTCTTTTTCATATGGCAAAATACCCGTGTTGCAAGATATTTCATACGAATTTGAAAAGGGGAAAATGTATTGTATCGTAGGTAAATCCGGTGCCGGTAAGACTACGCTTTTATCTTTACTTTCTGGTCTTGCAACACCAACAAGCGGCGAGATTTTTTATGACGGTAAAAACGTTGCAAAGATTGATAAATATACCTTCCGTTCAAAGTATATCGGAGTGGTGTTTCAAAGCTTTAACTTGATTACCAAGTATACGGCGCTTGAAAACGTTGTTTTATCGATGGATGTTGCTGGGTATAAAATAAAGAACAAGAAACAAAGGGCAATAGAACTTTTAAACAGTGTTGGACTTGACGAGGACGAGGCAAACCGTAGAGTGCTTAAATTATCGGGCGGTCAACAACAGCGTGTAGCCATTGCTCGTGCGCTTTCTTATAATCCGGATATTATTCTTGCAGATGAACCGACGGGAAACCTTGATACCGAAACACAAAATGAAATTATGAATATTTTTCGCGAACTCAGCAATCAAGGCAAATGTGTTATTTTAGTAAGCCATTCGCCCGATGTTGCGGCAATGTGCGATGAACGTTATGAACTTATAAAGCTAGGTCGTACAAAAAAATAATAGTTCAGGAGAGGTGGCAAAAAGTTACCTCTCCTTTTGGATTTAGCGCAAGGAGGAGAAAAATGTCAGAGCATGAGAAAAATTTGGACAAAAAATACCGATGTTGGATAAGCGAAAAAGAAAACACGCTTTCGTTTACTTGCAAAGAGGGTTACGAACTAAAAGAATTTAATTCGCACAAGGAGTTTCAAGACTATTATTATCGCAAAACATATTGGGGGTACCGTGTGCAATAAAGGGCAGCGGTATTAATATCACCATTAAATCTTGTGTTATTAATGACTTTTTAACTTTTTTGTGGTACAATGATTATAATTGGAGGTGTCATTGTGAGAATTTTACTTGTTGAAGATGAAAAAAGAATGGCGCTGGCACTTTGTGAAATATTACGTCTCGAAAAATATGAGGTAGACCATTGTGCTGATGGTCTTGACGGTTTAGCGGCAATCGAAAGCAATATTTATGATATTGTTATTCTTGATGTAATGCTTCCCAGAATGAACGGCTATGAAATTGCAAAGCGTGTTCGCGCTAGAGGGATTACAACTCCAATTTTAATGCTTACTGCAAAATCAGAGCTCGATGATAAGGTGATCGGGCTTGATAGTGGTGCAGATGATTACCTAACCAAACCCTTTGTTACAAAAGAGCTTCTTGCTCGATTGCGTGCGCTTGGACGCCGAACGTTGGGTACAACAGACGGAATATTATCCTTTGCCGATATAACTCTTGATATGAGCACTCTTACTTTATCTTGTACAACGAGTGGTCAAAACATAAGGCTTGGCGAAAAAGAATACCGCATTCTGGAGTATTTAATTGTCAACGCCGGCAAAATACTTACACGTGAACAGTTGGCCGTTAAGATTTGGGGATTCGAAAACGATGCCGAATACAATAACGTAGAAGTTTATATGTCTTTTACTCGTAAAAAACTAGCTTTTGTTGAAGCTAAAACCGAAATAAAAGCGGTGCGTGGTATAGGATACGAATTGAGGTGCGATGATGTTTAAAAGGTCAAGAAGAAAAATAGTTGCGGCTATTATGTTTGTTCTTGTTGTTTTGTGGGTCGGTACATTAGGCACCATTTATATGTCCAGCTATCTTGAAATGAGAAAGGAAAACACACAACTGTTAAAGGCGCATTCTGAAATGTATGGTATTTCCACATTTGATGAAATTCTTCCGCCGAGTCGCCCGTTTCCTGGTGGCAATCCTGATTTTGATCCGGGTTTTACAGAATCACCGATGTTTAGATTATCTACGTTTTACACAGTTGCGATTTCATATAGTGGAGAGCTTATTGAAATAAAAAACGATCCGCCTACAGTACATACCGATGCTTATCTTGAAAAATTGGCAAAAAGCATTGTAAATGGCAAAAAAGAAAACGGCACTAAAAATAATCTTGCTTTTTATAAAACCGATAAAAACGGCTACATTCTTGTGGCTTTTAAAGACAACACGATTATTAATGAAAGTGCTATGACCTTGTTTAGATACACGCTGATTTTTGGTATGTTTGCATTGGTGATATTTTTCTTTTTGTCAATTTTTCTTGCAAGAAAAATTGTAAATCCTCTTGAAGAAAATTATTACAAGCAAAAACAATTTGTGTCTGATGCAGGACACGAACTTAAGACTCCGGTATCGGTAGTTAGCGCAAATGCAGAACTGCTCTCGCGCGAAATAGGGGAGAATCAGTGGCTTCAGAACATTCTGTATGAAAACGAACGAATGGGTATGCTTGTAGCTCAACTGCTCCAGCTTGCTCGAACCGAGAGTGTTACGCCACAGATGGAGCGCATTGATTTTAGCCGTCTTGTTGCCGGCGAAGCGCTTCCGTTTGAAAGCGTTGCATTTGAAAGAGGACTTACCTTAAACAGTAAAGTGTGTGGCAACATTACTGTTGAGGGCAATGCTACTCAACTTAAGCAAATTGTATCCATATTACTTGATAACGCGATTCGTCACAGCAAAGACGGTGGCGAGGTGTATTTATCCCTAACAAAAGAACGCTCTTTTGTCAGACTTTCTGTTATTAATAAAGGTGATGAAATTCCCCCGGAGCAGAGAGAATGTATTTTTGAACGTTTTTATAGGGCGGATCCGGCTCGAAACAGCGCGGATAATCATTACGGACTCGGTCTTGCTATTGCAAAAGCTATTGTTGAGGGACACAAAGGTAGTATACACGCGCTTTGTTATGATGGATTTGTAGAATTTAAAGTGCAAATACCGGTTGTGTAATTAAAAAATTCTCTTGTGTGCTGCTGATTTCGGTGCGCAGGAGATTTTTTTGAAAAATTTTTTAATATCATAAAACTATTGCACCGATATATGCATTGTGATATAATGAGGCAAAGGCGGTGAAAATATGAAAAGACTATTCTTTTTGAT
Organism: Acutalibacteraceae bacterium; assembly: GCA_045633485.1. Lineage (GTDB taxonomy): Bacteria > Bacillota > Clostridia > Oscillospirales > Acutalibacteraceae > UBA737. Next base: position 6,899 of record JAZQYL010000034.1, read on the forward strand.
GGCTTTGATTTTGGCTTTAATATGCTCTTGCGGTTGTAGTAACGGTTCTTTAAAGGGAGAAAGCAGCGGCTTTACGTCAGCGACTACTAATACCGAGAGTAATCAGGACGGGGGACTTGAAACTGTAAAAAAACCGACTGCCGAATTGCCTGATGAGCGACTAATTTCGTCAGTTGCCTCCTATTTGGACGTACCCTATAAAGAAACTATTACATACAAAATAAGTGAAAAGTTTTATTTGGAAGAGGCTCAAACCTATTGTAAAAACGTAGTTTTTTATGAAGATGGTAATTTAATTGCAAGTGCATGTGTTGATGTTCGTAATGGTAAACCAATGCGAAACATTAATAAATATGGTGATTAAATTACAGCCTTTTTAAAAATAAATATATTTATTAATTATTTTAGGAGTGTTTGAAAATGAAAAAAGTATTAAGTGTTTTATTGGCAATAGCTTTTGTAGTCGGCCTCGTAGGATGCGATCTTGCAAAAATCGGTAATGATACTACCGCTTCCGATGTTGCTGAGGTTGTAAAAAAAGAATATGTTAAGATTATAAATTCTGAAAAATATGATGTTACGGAAAAAGACCCTTATGTATATCAGAATCTCGGGCTTAAAACCATAACCAAAACATATACTTTAAAAGAAAAGGTAGAAATTCAATTGCCTGCAAGTATTAAAGTTGCTGATACCGATGTTACCTTATCGACAACCACAGTTAATGATATTTTGAACAGCGGTTGGGCTGTTGTAGCCGGAAAAACCGCCGATCAATTGCAAAAGGCAGGTATGGTTACCAATACATCTGTAAAAAATCAAAGCGGCGATATCGCAACTTTTTACGCTTTCAATAATACCGGTAGTGATGTTGCCTTTGGCGAGTGCGTAATACAAACCATACGTATTAAATATGAAAAAGGCGGTATGGTTAACGATACTGCAAATTTTTCTATAAACGAAAAAATTAGCAAGGCTTCTACATATGCTGATATTGTTGAAGCGTTTGGCGAGCCTGCAAGTATGACCGTTAATGAATATTATCGCGATGACGAATATGCGTATCATACTTTTGAAATTTCATATACCTATTCAGGTAAAACAATGAAATTCTCTTTTTCGAACGAAGCTGATGTAAATAACGAAAAAATGACAGAGATGAGAATAGATTATTAATCTGTTGTTAAAAACAATTTAAACCAATAACCACAACCCTTTCGGATATACTAATACCGAAAGGGTTGATTTTATGATAGAACAGGATACTATAAAATTACTTAGAGAGTGCGATGCAGGTGTAAAAATGGGCGTTGCATCAATAGATGACGTTTACGAACGTGCTGCTTCGCAAAAATTAAAGGATTGTCTTAACACTTGTAAGGACGAGCACGATACCTTGGATAAAGAATTGCAAAAAGAGCTTGACAGATATCATGACGACGGCAAAACACCAAACCCGATGTTAAAGGGTATGTCATGGATTAAAACAAACATTAAACTTGGTATGGACAATTCTGATAATATGATAGCCGATCTTATGACCGATGGTTGTGATATGGGAATAAAGTCGTTGCGCCGATATCTTAATCAGTATCAAGCGGCTGATGAAAAATCCAAAGACATTTGCAAGCGCCTCATAAAGTTAGAAGAAAAACTTCGTGTGCAGATGCAAGAATTTTTGTAAAATAAAAACAGGCATTTCTTAGAACAAAGCTAAGGAATGCCTGCTAAATTTTTACAAATGTGTGTAAAGAATCTCGGCTGTTCCGCAAAGACGAGATTTAAGTCCTGCTGGTAAAAATACACTATCGCCTTTTTTAAGTCGCATCATACCACCGGTGTAAGAAAGTGTTAGTTCACCGTCTAAAACAACGAATGATATAAAACTGTCATTATCATAAATTCCCACATTACCGTCGAGGCTTATCAATTCGGTTGTAAAGTATTGGCAGGCCGCAAGTTCGCGCACCGTACCAAATGGATAAAGAGTAACATCGCCGACTGCGCCATACGGTTTGGTTGGTCTTTTTGTTTTGGTAACCGCTACGGCTTGTTTTATATGTAGCTGACGCGGTTTGCCATCGGCTCCGAGTCTGCCATAATCCGAAACACGATAGGTTGTGTTGGAGTTTTGTTGTACTTCTGCAATGAGAATTCCTTTGCCTATAGCGTGCATGGTGCCCGCATCAATAAAGAACACATCACCCTTTTTGACCGGTACATAGTTGCAAACAGGGGAGAGGTTGTTATTGTTGATGCGTTCTAAAAATTCACCCTGTGAAATATCCTGGTTAAAACCGTAAATCAACTTAGCGTCATCGTCACAGTCAACAACGTACCACATTTCGGTCTTGCCGTACTCGCCCTCGTTTGCAAGTGCGTAGGTGTCATCGGGATGAACTTGAACAGAAAGTCGGTCCTTAGCATCTATTAGCTTTATAAGAATAGGGAAATAAGTAAAATCTGCTGCTTTAATACCAAGCGCATTATTACCCCATATTTCAATAACTTGTTGTAATGCCATACCGGCAAATTCACCATTACGCACAATGCTGTTACCGTCTTTATGGCAGGAGAGCATCCAAGCTTCTGCGGCAATGTCCTTTTCGCTTTCAAATTGAAATTCGTCAATTAAACGCCTTCCACCCCATAAATAATCTTTTAGCGGTGCTTTAAGAAGTAACGGATACATAAAATTAAACCTCCTACCATAATGATTGATGTATTGTATAATTATTATAGCACTATATTTTACATCCTTCAAGTAATTATTAAAAAATTATGTCGAAAAAGAGCAAAAACACCAATTTGAAATCTATTTTATTAATAGTTTTATAGGGAAAATGAGCAAAAAAACAGAAATTATAAGCAATGATTTGTTTTACATAAAATTTTTATTCGGTTTATGAATGCATATACTGTTTTTCCACTTATCAACCGAGTTTTCCACCGATTTTTTGTCGAAAAAGGGCATCAAATCAATAATTAACCCCAAAAAAGGTTAATTATTCGGTGGAAAATGTGAAAAACTTTTGCGGTTGATTAGGTTTACATAATGTTAAAAAATGCAATGATTTCCATATAAATTGTAACTATTTTGTAACTTGATTTTTAGTGTGTTATATACTTGTCACATCAAAATGTAAATAAGTGACAAAAATAACCATATATCGTGGCAGTCTTCGGATAAAATTAACAGTAGTCCTATAATTATGAGCTCGTCATCTGTTATTGATAATCCAAAGTTTTTAGGTCGTTTTTTGTGGTTGATAGGATGTGCTTTTTGCTTGACAGACTCTTTGTTATCTTGGCTTTGCGTGGCTCGATTTTGCATATGCAACAGCTCGTTTATTGCCTTATTTTTGGCTTGTGTAAAATTATGCATATCATTCAATAATTATGCACCCCTTATAAATCAAACAGGCCGAAAGTTTTAATGAGCGGTAATAAATCCATTAACTTAAGCAGTTTTATTGCAGCATCCACTTTTTCTTGTTTTGGATCGCTAAGATGTGGCTTTAAGGCTAAAAGTAATTTGGCGCGGTTATCATCTTGATGGGATTTGAGTTGTGACATAATCGACATAATTTTGCCCAACTGAATAGGGTCAAAATCATCATTGCCAAAAGAAGAATTTAAATCGGGTTGTTCGGGCTTTGGTTTTTCGCCTTTCGCACTTTCTCCCAAAAAATTTTCTGCCATTTCTCGTATTTGGTTAAGACTGTCGGGATTGTTTAGTATATCGGCTAACTTTTGGCTAATGTCATCCATTATGGTTTCCACCTAAAATTTTTAGTAAATTCTGTGCGGCCTCGCTATTTAAAATCTGATTAAGTTTTTCCCTGTCGGCAAGGGTTGCTTCTATTTTTTTGCGATCATCAGAGTTAAGATTTTGTAAAATTTTATTGGTATCACCCTGTTTTGCAGCATCAAGGATTTTCTTATCAATTTTGTTAAAATAATTATTCATTTGCATTTCCTCCCAAAATAAAGTATCATATATGTAATGTATGTATTAGGTGGGTGTATTTATGCGACTGGTAGTTATTTCTGATTCGCACGGGCAGGGTGCAGTAGTTGACAAAATTATACGTCGCGAAAGTGAAGCCGAGATAATCATATTTTTAGGTGATGTGACGGGTGATATAGAGGATTTTGTCTACGAGTATACCGATAAGAAGTTTTATATAGTAAGTGGAAATTGTGATTATTTTTCGCAATATCCGTATAGCACAGTGGCAAAAGTCGGTGGTGCTAATATTTTTATAACCCACGGTCACACACTGGGTGTAAAAAGCGGTATTGGGGGACTTGCGCAGGCGGCAAAGCAGCAGAACTGTACAATCGCTTTATACGGTCATACCCACGTCCCCGATATAAAATATGTTGATGGCTTGTATGTTGTGAATCCCGGCTCTTGCGCACGTTCGCGCGACGGTGGTAACAGTTATGCTGTAATAGACATACGCGAAAACGGTGTGTTGCCGACTATAGTACGAATATAAAAAGCCAAACGGTTTTATCCGTTTGGCTTTTTTATGTTTTTTGTTTAATTATTCCTTATTAGCTTCTTCAATAACCTTAGCAGCAATGTTTGCAGGTACTGTTTCATATCTTGCAAATTCGAGTGTAAAGGTTGCAGTGCCTTGAGTTAGTGAGCGCATTGCCGTTGAGAAATCAGACATTTCTGCAGTTGGCACTTCGCCGATAATTTCCTGCATTTTGTTTTCAGCAGGATTCATACCGATAATTCTGCCGCGACGTTTGTTTATGTCGCCAATAACGTCACCGAGCATATCGTCGGGAACTAAAACCTTTAATGTGCTGATAGGCTCAAGCAATACGGGATTTGCGTTTGAAATACCTTCTTTAAACGCGATAGAAGCCGCCATTTTAAATGCCATTTCAGAGGAGTCAACAGGATGATAAGAACCATCAACAAGAGTTGCCTTAATACCAACCATCGGATAGCCTGCGAGCACGCCCTTTAGTGTTGAATCGCGAAGACCTTTTTCGACAGCGGGGAAGAAATTCTTTGGAACAGCGCCACCAAATACCTTTTCTTCAAATACTAAATCCAAGCTATCGGTAGGCTCAAATTCAATCCAAACATCACCAAATTGACCATGACCGCCGGATTGCTTCTTGTGTCTGCCCTGTGCTTTAACTGCTTTTTGAATTGTTTCGCGATATGCAATCTTTGGTTTGGAAAGAACAACATCGCAACCAAATTTTGTTTTAAGCTTAGATACAACAATATCGGTGTGCTGCTCGCCGAGAGTACTCATTACAAGTTCGCGTGTCTCGGTGTCGTTTTGAACCTTTAGTGTTGGGTCTTCTTCGATAATTCTGTTAAGACCCGAACTAATTTTCTCTTCGTCACCCTTCTTTGCAGGGTATATAGCGGTTTTTAGGTTTGGAGTTGGGAAATCAATAGCCGCAACAGCGGTATTGCCGGATGCCGAGAGTGTATCGCCCGTAATAGTTGAGCCAAGTTTTGAAACAGAACCGATATCGCCTGCAACTATTTCGGTAGCATCCTCTTGTTTGCCGCCCTTGAGCCACATAACCTTTGAAAGACGTTCTTCTTCGCCGGTGCGATTGTTCTTAAGTTTCATATCACCGGTAATTTTACCCGAAATAACCTTAAAGTAAGAAAGTTTTCCAACGAACGGATCGGCAATGGTTTTGAATATAAACAAGGCGTTTTCTTTTGTAGCGTCTGGGATAGCTTTGTCGCCGCTTGCTAATGTGTAGTTGGATTCCGCAGCAGATGGAAGAATTTCGGCAATGCTGTCAGCAAATAGCGGAATAGCGTCGCCGGTAAGCTGTACACCGCAATATACTGGGCAAATTTCTCCGTTTTTAACACCCGATTTGAGCCCCGCTGTAATTTCGTCGGCGGTAAGTTCTTCGCCGCCAAAATATTTTTCCATAAGTTCTTCGTCGGTGGATGCTACTGCTTCGATAAGCATTTCTCGCATATTGTTAACTTCAGAACTGTCGGGCATAGCACATTCGCTAAGTGTAATGCCGTCGGCAGTGTATGCCTTGTTAGTAACTAAATCTACATAACATTTTACAACATCTTCTTCTATGTAAGGCACGATTACCGGACAAACAACAGCGCCGTAATTTGCAACAAGAGCCGAAATTACACGATAAAAGTGTGCGTGGGTTGAATTGAGCTTACCAATAAAGAAGCCAACCGCTTTACCAGCGGCACGAGCCTTTTCGAAAGATTGTTTAGCACCCACGGTAAGACCTGATTTACCCGAAATGGTAACGATAATGCTATCGGCTGCTGCTAACGCTTCGCTTATTCCGCCCGCAAAGTCAAAAAGTCCCGGTGCGTCGATAAGATTAAGCTTAACATCGCCTTTTTCCAATGCGTAAACAGAGGTGGAAACCGAACAACCGCGTTTCTTTTCTTCTGTATCAAAATCGAAAACCGAGGTACCTTCTGAAGTGTTGCCTATTCTTTCGATGGCTTTTCCGTAAAAAAGCACACTACTTGCAAGTGTGGATTTACCTGAATTACCATGGCCTAAAAAGGCAATGTTTTTAATTTTGTCAGCTGAATAGTTTTTCATAAGTGTATCCTCCCTAGGCGGACGAGGGTTTGTATTATCGCGTCTGCCAAATAATAGTATTTTGTTTTTCTTGCGATGCCGTTTTATAGGATATGTTTATTTATAAAATCGATGCAAGAAAAGCGTCTAAGGAACGTATGAAAGCGTAATGATTGCCAAAATACGAAAACCTTATGGACTTTTACTAAAAAGTTCTAATTTTTCAAGTATTATAACACAAACTTTTGTTAATTACAACTAAAATTTTTAAAACTTTTAATATCTTTTGTTTAAAAGTCACAAAATGTAACTTTTTGTAACTGTTTCACCATTAAAAGTTACAAAATTGAAAACATTTGTAACTAAATTGTTGCTTAATTTTTTATTGGTTTATGTATATAATAGCATATAGAAATTAACAGAGAGGAGTTGTAAGTGATGAAAAAGATTTTAAGTCTCGCTTTGTGCGTTGTTATGCTAGTGCTATGTTCAGTGCTTATTGCTCCCCTTGTTAGTGATGGTTCTCAGGTATCTGCTGAAACTGCGGAAGGTGTTGTGCCGGGCGTAAACGAGGCGCGTTTCCTTAATATGCTTAATCACAACTATGTGTACAACACGGATTTCGAATCTGCAGATGTAATTGTTAATAACTCGTCACTTGCGCTTCTTGATTTGCGCGATAGTGTAAACGAGGATTACATTGCGGATACATATGTTAAAGGTTTTGTAAAAGATATGTATGGTATCGAAATTGCCGATATGACACAAATCAATTCCCAGTATCCTCAAAAGGAAGGTTTCCTTTATGTGATACCGCGCGGTTATACAACCTATGATCATACAATTGTTTCAACAAAGGAAAATGCAGACGGCAGTTATACAGTTGTTAGTGAAGTAATAGTGTCTGGTCACGACGTAGCCGCTAAAACACAAAAGGTTGTATCGCTTTTTGTAAAGAATAGCGAATCGGCGTTTGGTTTTAACATTATTTACAGCAATATCGTCACAAATGGTACTGATATTTAATAAAAATACGGGCAAATTAAAATTGTCCGTATTTTTTTAAAAATTTTGCTTGACAAATTGCGTTCGAGCATATATAATACTTTGGCACGGTAAAAAACTGAGATAGACGGCTGTATAGCTCAGTTGGCTAGAGCACACGGTTCATACCCGTGGTGTCATTGGTTCGAATCCAATTACAGCCACCAATTCGGCCCGTTGGTCAAGAGGCCTAAGACACCGCCCTTTCACGGCGGTAACACGAGTTCGAATCTCGTACGGGTCACCAAAACAAAAAGCATCCCATAAGGGGTGCTTTTTTGTTTTGCCGTACGAGATTCGAAAAGCACGGTCAGGCGAAGACTGATTCTAAATGTCCGGTGGACATTTAGAAAGTGCGGGTGCGTGTCGGTGACGTTGGAGGCAAATTAATTTTTATTAAAATTAAACCAGCATCTGCAACAGTACAACTCCGCACACACACGGCAGACCTAATATCCCGCATCCATTAACAGTATACATATTAATTGGTATATAAACCCCTGTAAATTTTTTTGTTATATTTATTATAGCTATTGCAATAAATGCCAAAAATGCGTTTAAAATAACTGACTTTACAAATCTATGACTCTTAATATGTAATATAAGTAAAGCAAAACCGCTAACAGATAACCATACGCTCAGTATAATAATAAAAGCTTTCAAAAAAATCACTCCTATTATATATAATAGTATATCCCCGGATTTTATTCGAAGAAATTTTGATTGTGGATTGATTTTTTGCGCTTTGTATGATATTATTGATATGTATCCAATGAAATTTAAATTAATTTGAAAGGATGTTTTTTATGAAAAAACTTTTTGCTTGTCTTTTAGCATTGATTTTAATTGTAACAATGCTACCGATATCGGCTATGGCAGTAGCTGCTCCAACAATTGTTGTTGACACAAAAACAGCTGCACGCGGTCGCAACGTTGATGTTAACATTGCCTTGCAAAACAACCCCGGTATAATTAGTATGAAGCTTTCTATTGAGTACGATACGGATGCCTTGGAATTGGTTGCAAGAAAAAACGGTGATGCCTTTTTCCCGTTGAATTATTCTCAATCATTAGACGCAATGCCATACATTGCCAACTGGGTTGACTCTCTTAACCCTGATAATGAAGCAAATGGCACTTTTCTTACCTTGACCTTTAGGGTTAAGGATGACGCTGAAGAGGGCGAATACCCTATAACCGTTAGTTATAATCCTGACGACGTTTATAATTCGGCCTGGACAAACGTTGATTTTAAAATTGTTGGCGGTAGCGTTAATGTTGTAAACTGTGCGCATGAAAACGTTGAACATTATGATGCTAAAGATGCCAACTGTTTAGAGACCGGTCACAGCGCATATGATTTTTGTGTAGATTGTGGAACCATTATTTCCGAAGGCTACGAGGAATATCCGTTGACAGGACACACACTTGAACATCATGAAGCTAAAGAGCCGACACACTTTGCTATAGGTAACAAAGAATATTGGGATTGCATAATTTGTAAAAAGCACTTTACTGATGCTGACGCTAAAAATGAAGTAGATCGCTCAGAAGTAATTATTGACGCTATTCCTCACGTGTATGATGATATATATGATTTGGATTGTGAATGTGGCTTTGTAAGAACCCTTACCGCTATCCAAATAACCGAGCAACCTACCAAAAAAGTGTATTTTGTCGGCCAGAATGTTTGTGAGGCAGGTATGGTAGTTACCGCTACCTATGACGACGGCACAAGCGGCGCAGTTGAAGGATACAAACTCAGCAAGCCTGATACTTCAACAGACGGTCAAAAGAAGGTAACCGTTACTTACAAAAATTTAACCGCTGATTTTGATATTACCGTTTTACCGGCTGATACTGCTGCTTTTGTGGTTTCTGATGCAAGCGCAAAAGAGGGCGAAGAATTTGACGTTGTTATTTCGGTTAAAAACAATCCCGGATTTGTAAGCGCAAAGCTTTTGGTAGAATATGATACCGATTCCTTAGAGCTTGTCGGCAAAAAGGCCGGAGATGCATTTACCGGAATGGCTTTCAGTAAGGAATTAAGCGACTATCCATATTATATTAACTGGGTGGATTCAATTAATCCTGACAACACCACAAACGGTGATTTTGTTGTCCTTACCTTTAAAGTAAAAGAGGGCGCCAAGGTTGGTAAGTCACTCATCGCGGTTTCTTATAACCCCGAGGACATTTACAATTTAGCATACGAAAACGTTGACTTTGCAGTGATTTACGGCGCTGTAGAGGTAACCGATTATGTTTTGGGCGATTTGAACGACGATGGCCCGATAAACAACAAGGACCTTGGTCTTCTTATGCAGTATCTTAACAACTGGAAGGTTGATATAAATATCGATGCTGCCGATGTTAACGGTGATGGTGCTGTTAACAATAAAGACTATGGTTTGCTTATGCAATATCTTAACAATTGGGATGTTGATTTCGGCAAGAAAAAATAATCAAATTATGATTTAGTTTTAATTAACAAAAAGTCTCGCTAAAGTGTTTTGCTTTAGCGAGACTTTTTTGACGAAAGCTTTGTTTTATAAAAGTAAATTAATTATACATAATATTATAAAAAACCATTGTTAAATTTTTAATTATTATAGACATGTTTACAATTATGTGGTAAAATATTACTAAAATGGGTTGGAATTGGATTGTTTTTATGGAGATTAGTAAAATTGTTATAAAAGAAACAAAATATATAGCCTCGTTTGTGGTAATATTTAGTTTGCTTACGCAGGCAATATTTTTAATAATAGGTAAGTGGCATTACAGCGTATTGCTGGGCAATGTTTGGGGAGCCGCTGTTGCGGTTGGCAATTTTTTTGCAATGGCGCTCTATGTTCAAAAGGCGGCGTCTCAGGAAGCGGATGAAGCTAAAAAAACCATTAAAACGTCCTATTCGTTACGCATGACGGCGTTATTGTTGTTTACCGTAATTGGTGTTGTAATTCCGATTTTCGATTGGATAACGGTGACGATTCCGTTGGTGTTTCCTAGTGTTGCGGTTTTTTTAAGACCGTTGATTGATAAATATCAAAAATAATTATTTTATAAACTATGCACATTTAATATCTAATTTGGGGGTGTTGCATTGGAACAACAAAAATCGGGTGTCCGCTTTAAAATAGTCGATACCTTATATCTTTTAGGCGCTTTGTTACCTATTGTATTTTGTATGGTCTTAAAGGTTTTGTTTAATGAGCCTAGTGAAGGAATATCTATTTCAGGCGCAATGATATTTTTTGAAATTCCGATGCCTATACAAAACCTGCCGATAACCGAAGCGCAGATAAATTCATGGGCAGTAATAATCGGAATATTTTTTATCTGTCTTTATTTTACGCACGGACTATCTGTAAAGGCAAGCCTTAAGCGGCAGTTGATAGTTGAATGGATTGTTGAAAAAACTCAGGGTCTTGTAAGCGCAAACATGGGCGATTTCTTTAAAGGATACGAACCGTTTGTTGCTGCAATTATGGGCATATCTGCTTTTTCGAGCCTTTTGGCGCTTCTTGGTTTGTACGCGCCTACGTCCGATATCAATATAGTTGGAGGTTGGGCAATATTAACCTTTGCGCTTATAACCCACTATAAGTTAAAGGGTGGTTTGGGCAACTATCTTAAGGGATTTACCGAACCGATATTTGTAATGACTCCGCTTAATATATTAGGTGAGGTTGCAACACCTGTATCATTGGCCTTCCGTCATTACGGTAACGTTTTGTCGGGCTCGGTTATTGCGGTGCTGATAGCATCGGCGTTACAGGGGGTTTCAAAACTACTTTTGGGCTGGTTGCCTGGTGCGCTTGGCGAAATACCCTTATTGCAAATCGGTATTCCTGCGGTTTTATCCGTTTATTTTGATATATTCAGCGGTTGTATGCAAGCGTTTATTTTTGCAATGCTCACCATGCTTAATATTTCCGGTAATTTCCCGCAAGAAGAATACGAAAAACGAATGCTTAAGAGGCAATCAAAAAAACAAAAAATCAAAACAAATTAAATTTACGGAGGTAATTTATTATGGCATTAGCAATTGGTATTATTTTAGGTTGTTGCGCACTTGGCGCAGGTATTTGTATGGGAATTGGTGCTGTGGGACCTGGTATTGGTGAAGGTCACGCAGTAGCAAATGCTTGTGAAGCAATCGGTCGTCAACCTGAAAGTAAGGGTGATGTAACATCTACCATGATCATGGGTTGTGCTATTTCCGAGACCACAGGTATTTATTCGCTCGTTATAGCAATTTTGCTTATTTTCGTTGCTCCTAATATATTTGTCAATATTTTAAAATCTGCAATGTAATTGATTAGAGGGAAGTTTAAATGCAAAGTCTGGGTATTATATCCGTAAACATATGGCAGATACTTATCTCTCTTGCAAACCTTACAATTTTGTTTTTACTGCTTAAAAAGTTTTTGTATAAGCCGGTACTTAAAATGCTGGATGAACGCAGAGCTCAGATTGACGGTGACTATGCTGACGCGCAAAAAGCAAAAGAAAGCGCTGAAGCAAAGGACAACGAACTGACTGAGCGATTAAATAATGCAAAAAGCGAAGCGGAAGATATTGTAAAAGAGGCTGCAACTGCGGCGCAAGTGCGCGGTGACAAAATTGTGCAGCAAGCACAAGAGACGGCTGACGGAATAGTTCGTCAGGCAAAAGAGGATGCCGACTTAGAGCGCAAACGTGTGGGAGAAACCATAAAACAACAGATTGTTGACGTTTCTACCGCTTTGGCTGAAAAAATGCTTGAGCGTGAGGTTAACGTTGACGATCATAAGGCGCTTATTGATGACTTTATAAATAAAATAGGTGAAGATGATGACAGCGACAGGTAATAACTATGCTCAGGCGCTGTTTATGTTGGCGCTCGAAGAAAACAGTATTGAAGATTTTCACAACGGTCTGCAAACGGTCAAGAATATCTTTGAAGAAAATATTGAATATTTACAGTTTTTATCCACGCCAAGCATACCTAAAAGTGAACGCACGCATGCCTTGGCGGTTGCGTTTGAGGGCAAAATTCACCAACATATATTATCTTTTTTACAGTTGCTTTGCGAACACTCGAAGGTAGAACAATTTTTTGATTGCTTTGCCGAATTTTGTCGACTTCGTGAGTGGGCAATGGGCAGTGTAGAAGCAGTAGTAAAAAGCGCTGTTGAGTTAACCGACGCACAAAAGCAAGGTCTGATTAAATCGCTTGAAAAACGCACCGGTAAAAAGGTGACGTTAAAGTGTGTGGTGGATACCGCCTTACTTGGCGGAGTGCTAATAGAACTTGATGGCGAATTGCTGGATGGTAGTGTTAAAAACAACCTAAAACGCGCAAGGGAAGTGATTGGCGTATGAGTGAAAAACAACAAGAAATAAGTTATATTATAAAAGAACAGATAAAAAATTATCGTTCACAAATAGAGATGAAAGAAACCGGCAGGGTAATACTTGTTGGTGATGGTATTGCACGCGTTTACGGTCTTACAAATTGTATGGCAAACGAGCTTTTAGAGTTTGAAGACGGTTCAGCAGGTCTTGCTCAAAACCTTGAGGAAGATACCGTTTCGGTTGCTATGCTTTCTAATGAAAACAGTATTCGTGAAGGTACAGTTGTTCGTCGCACCGGTAAGGTGTTATCGGTTCCTGTAGGTGAAAAAATGCTGGGACGCGTTATAAACGCCTTGGGAGAACCAATCGATGGCAAGGGTCCTATTGAGTATAGTGGTTTTAATCCTATCGAGGCTGAAGCGCCCGGTATCATTGAGCGTAAAAGCGTATCGGTACCGCTACAAACCGGTATTAAGGCTATCGACAGTATGATTCCGATTGGACGCGGTCAGCGTGAACTTATAATTGGTGACCGACAAACCGGTAAAACCGAAATTGCTATTGATACCATAATCAATCAAAAGAATACCGATGTTATATGTATTTACGTAGCAATCGGTCAAAAGAATACATCGGTTGTAAACCTTGTTAACAACCTTGCAAAAGCAGGTGCTATGGATTATACAATAGTAGTTTCCGCATCGGCTTCAGAAAGTGCGCCGCTTCAGTATATTGCGCCTTATTCGGGTTGTGCTATGGCTGAATATTTTAGAGCGCAAGGCAAAGATGTTCTTATAGTATATGATGATTTGAGCAAGCATGCGGTAGCATATCGTGCGCTATCGTTGCTTATCCGTCGTCCACCGGGACGCGAGGCATATCCGGGCGACGTATTCTATCTGCATTCAAGACTTCTTGAACGCGCAGCTTGTGTAGCACCGGAATACGGTGGCGGCTCTATTACCGCGCTTCCTATTATCGAGACGCAGGCAGGTGACGTTTCGGCGTATATTCCTACAAACGTTATCTCGATTACCGACGGACAAATATTCCTCGAAACCGAGCTTTTCCACTCAGGCGTTATGCCGGCTATTAACCCCGGTATTTCGTTAAGCCGTGTTGGTGGCTCAGCTCAGAAAAAGAGCATGAAAAAGGTTTCGGGCGAGCTTAAGCTTTTATATTCACAATATCGTGAGCTTCAATCTTTTGCTCAGTTTGGTAGTGACCTAGATGCCGATACCAAAGCGCGATTAGCGCTTGGTGAGCGCATCGTTGAGGTGCTCAAGCAAAATCGCAATAGTCCAATTTCGGTAGGTTGTCAGGTTGCTATTATCTATGCAGTTACAAAGGGCTGGCTTGACACCGTTGCTGTAGCAGATGTTCATAAATTTGAAGAACGATTGTTTGAAAAATTACAGAATCAAAAACCACAATTGCTTTCCCGTTTTGAAGAGGGTTATTTTGAGGATGAAGATGTTGCATCCTTGGAAGAAACACTCCGTGAAATGACGAGGTGAGGTAAATGGCAGGAAATACGAAAACGCTTAAACTTCGTATAAAAAGTGTTGATTCCACGCTACATCTTACCAAGGCAATGGGGCTTGTGGCGTCTTCGAAAATGCGAAAAGCAAATGCTGCTATGTATGCAGGTCGTCAGTATGAATCAGCCGTTCAAAACGTGGTTGATTTACTGACCGCTGTACCCGAATGCGCAAATAGCGCCTTTATGCGTAAGTATAATGGCAACGGAAAAACCAAACTTATCGTTATTGCGGGTGATCGTGGTCTTGCAGGCGGATATAATGCCAACGTTTTTCGTACAGTCCGCGACTTTGGTGAAGCCGATATTGTGCCTATTGGTAAGCGCGCTTGTGAACGCTTTGGGAAACCGATAGTTTCCAGCGAAAAGTTTTATGCTGCCGATGCTTTTAAATTGGCGAAAGAATTGTGTGAGCAGTTTGTAAACGGCGAGTTTGACCGACTTGGAATTGTAACTACAAATTATATTTCTATGATGACTCAAACGCCCGAAATCAGGTGGGTATTGCCGCTTGAAAAAAGCAAGGAAACAAAAACTACCTCGGCAATTTTTGAGCCGGATGAGCTTACCATACTTGATATAGCGGTACCCGAATATCTTTCGGGTGTTATTGTAGCATGTGTTCGTGAAAGCTTTGCTAGCGAGGTTGCGGCTCGTCGAATGGCAATGGATTCGGCCGGCAAAAATGCGCAGCAAATGATTGACGAACTGCAACTTGAATATAACCGTGCTCGCCAAGGCGCAATTACACAGGAGATTACCGAAATTGTTGCCGGAGCAGGCAGCTAATGCACTTTGTGCATTAGAGTGAATAGTGAAGAGTGAATAGTGAAGAGTTTCGGTGTGCCGCAAGCGGCACGAATTAAAAATCTTTTCAGTTCATAATTCATCTTTTATTAAAAAAAGGAGATGAAACCAAAATGTCTAACAAAACTACCGGTACAGTATCTCAGGTTATGGGACCTGTTGTTGACGTGCGTTTCGAAGAAGGCGCGCTACCGGCTATTTATAATGCGCTTACAATGCCTATCGGTGAGCGCACACTTACTGTTGAGGTGGCACAGCACATAGGCGACAATGTTGCTCGTTGTATAGCCATGGCTTCTACCGACGGTTTGCAGCGCGGCACCGATGTTCTTGATACAGGAAAGGCAATAAGCGTGCCTGTAGGAAAGGATACCTTGGGCAGAATATTTAACGTTTTGGGCGATCCTGTTGATAATGAGCCGGCTCCCGCTACCGATGAGAGATGGAACATTCACAGACCTGCCCCGGAATATGATGAGCTTTCAACCAGTACCGAAATACTTGAGACCGGTATAAAGGTTATTGACCTTATATGCCCATATTCTAAGGGCGGTAAAATAGGCCTTTTCGGTGGCGCAGGTGTTGGTAAAACAGTTCTTATTATGGAACTTATTAACAACATTGCAAAAGAACATGGCGGTCTTTCGGTATTCACCGGCGTTGGTGAGCGTACTCGTGAGGGTAATGACCTTTACAACGAAATGAAAGAATCTGGCGTTTTGGAAAAAACTGCTCTTGTTTACGGTCAAATGAATGAGCCACCAGGTGCGCGTATGCGAGTAGGTCTTGCAGGTCTTACCATGGCAGAATATTTCCGTGACCAAGAAAATCAAGACGTGCTTTTGTTTATAGACAATATTTTCCGTTTTACACAGGCAGGCTCAGAGGTTTCTGCGCTTCTTGGACGTATGCCGTCAGCGGTTGGTTATCAACCGACACTTGCTACCGAAATGGGCGCTTTACAAGAACGAATTACCTCTACAAAAAAAGGTTCAATTACATCTATTCAGGCGGTATATGTACCTGCCGATGACCTTACCGACCCGGCTCCTGCTACTACATTTGCCCATCTTGATGCTACAACCGTTTTGTCACGTAACATAGCTTCACAAGGTATATATCCTGCGGTTGATCCGCTTGAGTCTACAAGCCGTATACTTTCGGCTGAGGTCTTGGGTGAAGAGCACTACTACGTTGCTCGTGAGGTTCAAAGAATTTTACAACGCTATAATGAACTCATGGATATTATTGCCATTATGGGTATGGACGAGCTTTCTGATGATGACAAGTTGTTGGTAGGTCGTGCGCGTAAAATTCAGCGTTTCTTATCACAACCTTTCCACGTATCCGAAAAGTTTATCGGTATAGAGGGTACTTATGTGCCGGTTGCCGAAACCATTCGTGGATTTAAAGAAATTATTGAAGGCAAGCACGACGATCTGCCTGAAAGCGCATTCTTGTTTGTAGGCACTATAGATGAAGCGGTTGCTAAGGCTAAAAAAGGTGATAAGTAATGAATACCTATAAGCTGATAATTTCTACGCCCGACGGCAGCGTCTTCGATGATGATGCGGCAGCTATTATTGTTCGCGGAACCGAGGGTGAACTCTCGGTAATGGCAGGACACGTTCCTTTTATCACAGCGGTAAAACCATGTGATTGCAAAGTTACATTACCCGACGGAAATCAAAAAATCGCAACAATCGGCGGTGGTATACTTACCGTACAAAACGATAAAACCACACTTCTTTGCAGCGATTTTAACTGGAAATAAATGTAAAACCCACGATTTTAAATCGTGGGTTTTAGTTTTTTTATATTAGTTTTTTAATGTTTTTATCAAGTATAAATCGTAATTTGCTTTTATTACAAAATACAAGCATTAAGACAATGAGTTCAATAACCGCAGAAATTGCCGTGCCCACAAGCCTTGCTGCGAGTACTACAAAAAAAGCATCTGTTCCGCCCCGATACATAATTGAAATCCAAAGGGTGTTAAGCACCAGTGAACAAACAGTTTTGTTTAACAATACACAAATGACAATTTTTAACGGTGAAGCGTTTTTGTATAAAAACTCGGCGAGAATTAGTCCATAAATGCAGTTTGTAAGTGTAAAACCCGGGAAATAAGCGCCGAACGGAAACAACAGTGACCCCAAAAGATCACCCAAACCTGCCACAGCCACGGCATATGGTGTTCCTAAAAAAGCGGCGGCAAAAGCTACGGCTACAAAGCCAAAACTAATATCTTGGCTCCATATTTTGTATGAGGGAACAATCCGTTCCAATACAAGGTTCGTTGCTATTAAAATAGCGGTTAAAATAATCTTAAAAAGTTGTTGTTGCTTGTTGCTTTTTGCCATATTAAAAACCTCCTATTCATCCGAAACTAACAGATAATAGGAGGTATTCATATAATACGGACTATTATTTTGTCAGCGGGATGCGACAGCAAAACCGCAAGTTTTTAAAAAACTTTTCGTTTGCGTGACAACTCCCCGTTCACGCAACACTTAACGCTATGCTATCTACTCTGAAATATTGTGATTTTATTATATAACAATTTTTGATTTTGTCAATTAAATCTTTCCTGCGTCGCGTAAAACTTTTACTTTAAGTACGGCGATTTGGGTTTTGGCGTCTTTTATTTCGCCCGACAGCACCATCTTGACTGCTTTTTCAAGAGGTATGCGAATTACATCAAGAAACTCATCCTCATCAGGGTTTTGTTCGCCAAAACTAAGTCCTGTAGCAAGAAAACAATATATAACCTCGTTTATATAACCGGGGGTAGGATACAATGGGTGCAAATCAATATAATTTTGGGCTATGGCACCGGTTTCTTCCTCAAGTTCACGCTTGCCGCATTCAAGTGGATCTTCATCTAGTCGGTCGCGCTTACCCGCAGGAATTTCAAGCGTTTCCTCCATATAAGGATAACGCCATTGGCGAACAAACAGTAATTCGTCATCGTCGGTCAGCGCCGCTACACACACGCCGCCGGGATGCTCAATTACCTCGCGAGTAGCGGTATTGCCGTTGGGCAGTAATGCCGTATCCTGACGCAAATTGATAATTCTGCCCTTGAATAAATAATTCGACTTTAATTGTTTTTCTTCTAAATTCATTATTCTTGACCGCCTTTAATATAATTAAATAGAATGTTTTAGAGGGTGTTTATATGAACAGGGTTGTAAAATCAGTTGATTGCGATTATTTAAAGATGAAAAGGATAATTGATGCGCTTTGTTGCAGAAATTCAAGCTTAACACAATTTAGCATAGGTAAAACTTGCGCCGGACGGGATATTCCTGCTGTAAAAATAGATAGCGATTTCGGATATGTTCTTTTGGCGGCTGCTTTTCACGGCAGCGAGCATATTACAAGTAACATTTTGCTTATGTTTATTGAAGAATTCTGTGATGCGTACACAAAAAATCGTTCGTTTAACGGAATTGATGTACGAAAAGCTCTCGGTAACCGAGGAGTAATTTTTGTGCCGCGAGTTAATCCCGACGGTTGCGAAATATCCATAAACGGAGCGTTGGGCTGCGGCAAGCACGCGGGCGAAATTTACAAATTGTCGGGTGGAGATTTTACCCATTATAATGCAAATTTGCGCGGTGTTGATATTAATCATAATTTTGATGCAGACTGGAAACGCTTAAACACGCTTGAGAAAAAATCAGGCATACTAGGACCTGCTCCCAGGCGATTCGGCGGTTATTCGCCGCACAGCGAACCAGAAACGATAGCAATGGTAAAGCTATGTAAAAAATATAACATTCATCACGCTTTGGCGCTACACTCCCAAGGGGAGGTTATTTATTGGAGCTATAACGGGCTTGAAAGCAAAAAATCCAAACGTATGGCAGAGATTATGGCAACTACAAGCGGATACGCTCTTGATGTACCAATGGGCCTTGCCGAAGGCGGCGGATTTAAGGATTGGTTTATCAGTGAGTATCGGCGCCCTGCCTTTACGGTGGAGGTAGGTTGCGGTGAGAATCCGTTGCCCATTGCCGATGCCCGTAAAATATACCTAGAGCTTTGTGAAATGCTTACTATATTTACTATAATGTAATAATAGCATCATATTGTTACTATTTCAATAAAAAATTAATTTGTAATTTTAAAAATTTTTACATTTATAAACACAAAAAAATCTTGAAAATGAGGATATAGTAGAGTATAATTACTCTGTTAAGGATATAGCGCGCCAAGCGTTGATAAGCGGTGCGCATAAAAAGGGATGTTTTATTGCGTGATTCAGCCCAACGTCCAAAAAGAAAGGATATGTTAAAAATGAAAAAAGAACGCAGAGTAGGAACAATATCAAGAGGTATTCGTTGTCCTATTATTCGCCAAGGCGATGATCTTGCAGCTATTGTGGCAGACAGCGTTATAGAGGCTGCCGAGATCGAAGGCTTTGAGCTTCGTGATCGTGATGTTATTGCTATGACCGAATCAATCGTTGCGCGCGCTCAAGGTAACTACGCAACGGTGGATAATATTGCTGCTGACGTTAAAGCAAAGCTTGGCGGCGAAACAATTGGTGTTATTTTCCCGATTTTATCACGTAATCGTTTTGCAATTTGTCTTCGCGGTATAGCAAAGGGTGCAAAAAAGATTGTTCTTATGCTTAGTTATCCGTCTGATGAGGTTGGCAACTCGCTTGCAACCTATGATTTAATTGATGCAGCAGGCATTAATCCATATAGCGATGTTTTATCGCTCGAACGCTATCGCGAAGTTTTTGGCGTTCAAAAGTTAGAGTTTACAGGCGTTGATTACGTTCAGTATTATGCCGATCTTATTAAGGAAATGGGCGCCGAGGTTGAGATAATTTTTGCCAATCAGCCGAAAGCAATATTGGACTATACCGACTGTGTACTTACTTGTGATATTCACACACGTGCTCGTACAAAGCGTTTGTTAAAAGAGGCAGGCGCAAAGGTGGTTTGCGGTCTTGATGATATTTTAAATTCATCGGTTGACGGTAGCGGATACAACGAAAGATTTGGACTTTTAGGTTCTAATAAATCTACCGAAGAAACCGTTAAACTTTTCCCAAAAGAGTGCAAAGATTTGGTTGTTGACGTACAGTCACGAGTTCTTGCCGCGACAGGTAAACACGTAGAGGTTATGGTTTACGGCGATGGCGCATTCAAAGATCCACAGGGTAAAATTTGGGAGCTTGCTGATCCGGTTGTTTCTCCGGCGTTTACCGACGGTCTTATTGGCACACCAAATGAACTTAAATTAAAATATCTTGCAGATAATGATTTTAAGGATTTGAGCGGTGAAGAGCTTAAGGCTGCGATTTCTGCAAGCATTAAGGCAAAAGACGGCAGCAGTCTTGTTGGTAATATGGCAGCGCAGGGTACTACACCACGTCAGCTTACAGACCTTATTGGTTCTCTTTGTGACCTGACCAGCGGTTCAGGCGATAAGGGTACTCCTGTTGTTTTAGTTCAAGGTTACTTTGATAACTACACCAATTAAGGAGGACAAAACAATGAGTTCAAACGTTAGACCAGAGTCTATGGAAAGAATTACAAATTTTGAGCTTGCAAACAAGTTTATTGACGAACAAATTGCCGAAGTTAGAGCACAGGTTGGTGACAAAAAAGTCCTTCTTGCTCTTTCAGGCGGTGTGGATAGCTCGGTTGTAGCGGCACTTCTTATTAAGGCTATCGGTAAGCAACTTGTTTGCGTACACGTAAACCATGGTCTTATGCGTAAGGGTGAAAGCGAGGCGGTTATCGAAATGTTTGGTAACGAGCTTGATGCTAACCTTATTTACGTTGATGCAACCGACCGTTTTCTTGACCTTTTGGCGGGAGTAAGTGAGCCTGAAAAGAAGCGCAAGATTATCGGCGCAGAGTTTATTAATGTTTTTGCCGATGAAGCTCGCAAGCTTGAGGGCGTTTCATACCTTGCACAGGGTACGATTTATCCTGACATTCTTGAAAGTATTAAGGCTGCCGAAGGCAAAAAGGCGGTTAAATCTCATCATAATGTTGGCGGTCTTCCCGAGGATTTGCAGTTTGAACTTGTAGAACCTATAAAACTTCTTTACAAAGACGAGGTTCGTGTTGTGGGCGAGGCGCTCGGTCTTCCACACGCTATGGTTTATCGTCAACCATTCCCGGGTCCCGGACTTGGTGTTCGTTGCCTTGGAGCCATCACTCGCGATAGACTTCACGCGCTTCGTGAGGCGGACGCTATTTTACGCGAAGAGTTTGATAATTGTGGTCTTGCCGAAAAGGTATGGCAGTACTTTATCGCGGTTCCCGACATTAAAAGCGTAGGCGTTAAGGACGAAAGCCGTTACGAAGACTGGCCGGCAATAATTCGCGCGGTTAATACCAAAGATGCTATGACCGCAACAATTGAGGAAATACCATACGAAATTCTTCACAAAATCACCTACAGAATCACCCACGAGGTAGAGGGCATTAACCGAGTGTTACTCGACCTTACACCAAAGCCAATTGGTACGATTGAGTGGGAATAATTCTGCGCAGTACTATCATAACTCAAAATTTATAACTATAAGCCTATCGCAAATTAAATTGCGATAGGCTTTTTAATGTTGATATTTGTTTTTTTTTATGATATTATATAATTTAAGCGACATATAATTACTATTGTACAAATCTAATGTAAATAAAAGGTGTGTATATTATGAAGATTGTAGTTTTGGCAGGCGGTTTAAGTACAGAGCGTGATGTATCACTGGCGTCTGGTGCCGGAATCTGCAAAACTTTAATAGAGCGCGGTCATGATGCGTTTCTTTTAGACGTTTATCTCGGTTTTCCGTATGATGCTGACAAATTGGAGGATGTGTTTACACTTCCGGGCGCCGGGCTTCAGATTGCCGAAGGCATCAAGACCACCGAGCCCGATCTTGCGGCAATTAAGGCATCAAGAGCAGACCAGTCGGACTGCTTTGTAGGGCCAAACGTTATAGAGATTTGCCGTCTTGCAGATATAGTTTTTATGGGGCTTCACGGTGACGTTGGCGAAAACGGAAAATTACAAGCAACATTTGATGTTTTAGGCATTCGTTATACAGGGCCTAATTATCTTGGCAGCGCGCTTGCAATGGACAAGGGAATTGCCAAAAAAATATTTAAAACATCGGGCGTTCCTACTCCGCTTGGTACAACGCTTAAAAAATCCAACAAGGACATACCGCTCGATAAACTCGGTCTTTCGCTCCCTGTTGTACTAAAACCAAGTGCCGGCGGTTCAAGCATAGGCGTATTTATTGCGCACACACCGACCGAGTATGATGCTGCTATTGAAAAATCGTTTTGTTATGAAGATGAAATTGTTATCGAACCATACATAAAAGGTCGCGAGTTTGCGGTTGGTATTATCGACGGCAAGGCACTTCCGGTTATTGAAATAATTCCAAAAACAGGCTTTTTTGATTATGCGAATAAGTATCAAAGCGGCGCAACAACCGAAATTTGCCCGGCACCCATTGATGATGAGATTGCCGATAAAATGCAACGTGCCACCGAGTTGGCGTTTCGTGCGCTTAAGTTAGACGTTTACTCTCGCGCCGACTTTTTGCTTGATGAGAATGGCAATATTTTTTGTTTAGAGGTTAATACGCTTCCCGGAATGACTGCCACTAGCCTTTTGCCGCAAGAGGCAAAAGCCGCAGGTATAGAATACGGCGAGCTTTGCGAACTGATTATTCAAAAATCATTGGAGCGTTACAACGCATAATTTGGAGGATATCTTATGAAATCCATGTCTTTAAATGAAATTGCCGTTGCGGTAGGTGGACATTATTATGGCGATGACGCGCTTCTTAACCAAAACGTTAAAGGCGTTACCATTGATAGCCGCAAGGTAGAAACAGATTATCTTTTTGTACCAATTAAAGGCGAACGTGTTGACGGTCATAGCTTTATTCCTCAGGTTATGGAGCACGGCGCGCTTTGCACACTTTCTGAGCATATGATCGAAAACGCGAAATTTCCCTACATTTTGGTTAAGTCGTGCAAACAGGCGTTAAAAGATTTGGCCGAGCATTACCGCAAGGCGCTCGATATTAAGGTCATAGGCATTACGGGCAGCGTTGGTAAAACCAGCACTAAAGAAATGATTGCATCGGTTCTTTCACAAAAATATAACGTGCTTAAAACTGCCGGCAATTTTAATAATGAAATTGGTTTGCCGCTTACTATATTTAATATTCGTGACTGCCATCAGGTTGCTGTGCTTGAAATGGGAATTAGTGATTTTGGTGAAATGCATCGTCTCACCAAGATGGCAAGGCCAGACATTTGCGTTATTACCAATATAGGACTTTGTCATTTGGAAAATCTTGGAAGCAGAGACGGTATTTTAAAGGCAAAAACCGAAATGTTTGACTATATGCAAACTGACGCTAAAATTATTTTAAACGGTGATGACGATAAACTGATTACAGTAAAAGAGGTAAAGGGTGTTACACCAATGTTTTTTGGATTAAACGACGGTTCAGATGCCTTTGCCGATAATATACGCAGTTTGTCACTAAAGGGTATCTCTTGCAGTATTCATTTGCGCAACGATTCTTTTGATACAATTATTCCGATTCCGGGTCACCATATGGTTTATAATGCCTTGGCCGGTGCTCTTGTAGGGCAGCAACTTGGCTTGACAACCGCTGAAATTAAGGCGGGTATTGAGGCACTCGTTCCGGTTTCAGGACGCAACAATTTGATCGAAACCGACAGTCTTATGATTATTGACGATTGCTATAATGCAAATCCAATATCTACCAAAGCGTCGATTGATGTGCTGTCTTTGGCCGAAACTCGTAAGGTTGCTATTTTGGGTGATATGTTTGAACTTGGCGAAAACGAAAACGAACTTCATTTTAGCGTAGGAAAGCATGCGGCGGACAAAGGTATTGATCTTATTGTTTGCGTTGGCGAGCTATCTGCAAGTACGGCGCACGGCGCCGAAACTTCGGGCGCTTGCACACTGCATTTTGCAACAAAGGCTGATTTTTTATCCAAAGCAAAGGATGTGTTGCGTAAGGGTGACACAGTTTTGATAAAGGCCTCTAACGGAATGGCGTTTACGGAACTTGTAGAAAAAGTGCAACAACTAAAATTATGATAGTAAAAACGTGGCTTAAAATTTCGGTTTTAAGCCGCTTTTATAAAGTAAGGAAATGTTATGTACAACAAGGTGTATGTAGAAATTACCAATATATGTAATATGAACTGCTCTTTTTGTCACGGTCATTCTAGAAAAGTAAGACAAATGAGCTTGCAAGAGTTTAGAATAGTGCTTGATAAACTTAAGGGACAAACAAAATATATTTATTATCATCTGATGGGTGAACCGTTAACCCATCCGCAACTTGATTTGTTTATAAAAACGGCGAACGAGCGCGGATATAAATCAATAGTAACTACTAATGGTACTCTTATTGCAAAATGTGGCAATCAGCTTTTGAACGCGGGTGTGCATAAGGTTAATTTATCGGTTCACAGTTTTGAAAACGGAACACAAAATGATTATAAAGAATATTTAAGCCAACTTGTCTTTTTTGCACAAAGGGCTGCTCAGATGGGGACCATTGTGGTATTCCGCTTTTGGAACAAGGGATTAGATTGCGGTAAAAATAAGGTTGCATTTAATTTTTTAAAAGATAACATATCTGGCGAATGGGCAGAAAACACACGAGGTATAAGAATACGCGATAAAATTCACATAGAATGGGGCAATCGTTTTGAATGGCCTGACATTAACGGCGAGGTTAAAGGGGACAAATTTATGTGTCACGCTCTTAAAGATCATTTTGGAATTCTTGCCGATGGCAGTGTGGTGCCTTGCTGTCTTGATAGCGACGGCATTATCAACCTTGGCAATATATTTAACGAGGATATACAATCTATAATTGATTGTGAAAAAGCAAGGAAAATTAAGAACGGCTTTGAATGTGGCGAGGCCAGTGAAGATCTGTGTAAGCGGTGTGGATATGCGCAAAGATTTGTGGATTAAGCGGTAGGAATGTTTTGGCGTTCTTCCGCTTAATTTGTTATTTTGCAGTTTTTGTTTTTTGTAGTGGATTAGTAATTGAAAAGATTTGATATCTATGATATAATTAATTGTTAGATAATGATATTTCCTAAAAAAGGAGTAAATAAATGAAGTTTTGCAAAAATATTTTAAGCTTAATCTTGGTAGCGGCAATATTGTTTGGTGTTGGATTTGCGACCAATACCGGCATAAATAATAAGGTTTCAGCTCAAGCGTCAACCATACTTGATGAGGTGTCTGCTTGGACGGGTGCGGCCGCTTCTGATTTTGCAAGCGGAACAGGAACTAAAGAAGATCCGTATGTAATTGCAACGGCCGATCAACTCTATTTGGCACTTACCTTGGTTACCGATGCGACGGCGGATGTTGCAGGAGGCAAAAAAACCAGTGAAATTTTAAAGGAAAATTCTACCACAGAATATGTGCCGGTTTATTCTCCGTATTATTACAAGGTGGCTGATGGCGTAAATGCTTTTTATCTTAACAATATAAAAGGCAACGAAACACTCGAAGGTATTAAGGCCGTGGTTGCCGGTTCTAAAAAGAATATTTGGCAACCGCAAAAATCGTTTGTCGGTAATCTTGACGGTAACGGCGTTACAATATACGGAATGTATTCTTCAAGCGGAGCGGGCTTTGTGTACAAGCTTGATGGTGCGGCTGAAATTAAAAACTTTAATTTTGACAGTTGCTATTCAAAGGGCTCAGGAAATACGGCTATTGTTACTACACGCTTGGGATCGTATACAAATAATTCCACAATAGAAACGATCGCTAACATTTCGGTAAGAAACTGTTATATAGCAACTAGTCGCAATATTACATTTAACGCATCTAATGCTCACTCTGCCGGTGCGGCGGGTATTGTTTCAACTTCCAGCACAACAGAAAAGTTAACACTCACTAACTGTTTATTTGATGGATATTCCTGCGAAGTTGTGCAGGGCGCAAATAGTGTAGGTACTATTCCTGATAGATACGTTAGTATGTTGGGCGGAATTATTAGCGGCGGTACTCAAATGAATAATGTTACGATTATAGGTTGCGTGTCATTGGGCGCCCCTGTTGTAGACGAGCTTTATGTTGAAGGTATTGAGCCCGCTTATACTCGTTATGATAAAAACAAGGGATTTCAGGTTTACCCTTATAACAACTATACCGACTTTCCTGCTATAATTGCTGAAATTTATCCCGGAAAATACGATAAATTATTGGATATTGGTCGCGTGTACAAAAAGGATAAATACATAGTGAACGATATGCCTGCTATTAATTGGATAAATGATTGGCAGTTACTTGAAATTTCGAGCACTCGCACAATACCAATGCCAAAAAACAATCCTAATATTAATGTTGGGGTGTTATCATATTCACTGGAAATATCAAAGCAAAACAACGATGGCGGCGCATATAACGTTTTCGGCGGACCGTATTATCGCGGCACATACGGAATGTATTATGCTCTGAATGGTTCGGGTACGGAGTCGGATCCATACATTATAAACAATGCATTTGAGCTTGCGCGAGCAATAGCTTCGGGCGGCATGAATGTATATAACCGTCTTTATTACAAATTGGCATGTGATATTGATGCGGGTTCAATTACATGGATTACACAGGATGAGATACAAAGCAATAATGGCACCAACAAGTACAGCTATATTGCGTTTAACGGCGTTCTTGACGGCGACGGTCATACAGTCTCCGGTGTTTATGCGGGGGATGATGAAAGTGTAGCGCTTATTCCGTTACTTGCCAAAA
Organism: Acutalibacteraceae bacterium; assembly: GCA_045633485.1. Taxonomy (GTDB): domain Bacteria; phylum Bacillota; class Clostridia; order Oscillospirales; family Acutalibacteraceae; genus UBA737. Next base: position 34,028 of record JAZQYL010000034.1, read on the forward strand.
ATGGCGTTGTTAAAAATCTTCATATACGCAACAGTTTTTTTGTATCGGGTTCAGGTTATGCCGGCGCTATTGCCGGTGAGGCGCAATTTGGCGCACAGGTAATAGGCTGTTCGGTAGAAAATAGTGTGGTTGTAAGTGGTAATTCCAATAATTGCATTGTAGGTCGCGGCGATGAAGTAATAATTAAAAACAGTTACTACATTGCGGACGAGCAATCCAGCGTTGTTAAAAAGAGCGGATATTATCAGGAAAACGGCGCAACCGAAAAAATTGATCTTGACAACAATCAGAATGTCTGGTATCAAGGCGGTAGAGCAAACAGTTTGCCAAAGCTTAAAAACGCCGCAATTGCGCAAAAACTAACCGACGTTGACGGCGACGGCTTGGCTACCGAATACACAGCGCGAGATCTTGCTGCTCTACGTCAATATTTACTCTTAGACAGTGATTACCAATATCTTTATGTCGATGTGGATCGCAACGGAGATATAAATGTTCTTGATCTTGTCGTTTTGTGTAACGAAATGATAGGCGATTACAGTAATCCCAAAAATGATTTTTGGCGAAACGTAAAGCTTGGCCGAATAAATATTTATTACGGTGAAAACGATAGTTACGATGCCGCGCGAAAGTTGGAACTTTACCTTGAGACTGCTCTTCCTGATGTTGACATAAAGAAGGTAGTATCTGCTGATAAAACGGTTTCAGGGACTTCCAGCGATGCTAATGCCGTTTACGTTCATCAAAATGATTTAATTTCAAAGCCTACAGGTGAGCTTGAAATCATAGTTGGCGATATTGCTAATTATAGTAAATATGCCGATAGTACACTGGATATCAACGATTATGCTATTACATATGATAGTGAAAAAGGTGTCTTGTGGTTTAAGGGTGGTAGTTTTACGGGTGTAGAACAGGCGGTAATTGATTTTATAGACAACTCAAACGTTGAAAATGGATATATATACACACTAGATAAAGCAACCCTTGCAAACGAAAAGCAGGCAAAATTCGTTCTTGTGGATACTGATTACGACGGCAAAGCAGATAAAGAAAAGGTGCTTTACTATGCTTGGGGCGATGAGTTTGACGGAACAAAAGATGTAGAAACGGGCGAAGATTCGCAAATATTGTTAGACACTTGGAATCACGCCAGAATGAGAACCGAGACCGAAATTGGTAAAACAGGAAACTACAATAATGTTGAAACCGCAAACGAAAAAGAGCTCGCTAAGCTTTATGCTGTTGAAAACGGTAAACTTGTTATTACGCGTGGTGTAAAGTCTGACCATGCTACCTCCCAAACGGACGAATTGGGTTATATAAGATTAGAAAACCAAACCGACTCTACAGCCTTTGGTGATAAAATTGATGAGGAAGATATTATCGCAAATCCGGGTCTTATAAAAACAAATCATTCAATGATTTGGAAACAGGGTTATGCTGAGATGTATGGCAGATTGCCTTCTGACGGACATACCTTTGCATCATGGTGGATGTTAGGTCATGGCTCACTTAACAATTATGCTATGGATGAAACGCTTTACGCAAAGATTTATAAGCTTAACAATACCGGCGCGTATGCCTATGACGGAAGGTCAACTTGGCCGGAATCTTTAGACCCTACAACATATAAATATCAAGTTCCTACAAACTATTTTGAAATAGATATTTGGGAGCTTATGCAAAATAATGGTATTGCCCATAGCAGTACACAGCAAACTAAACTTACCGGATTTTATGACTATAGACTTTATCTCAATGTTCACAAATTCTATTCTGTAGGCGCAAGAAATAAAGCAACAGTTAATGTTATAGATTGGGATAATCCCGGCACTCCGCGCGCCGTAATGAAAAAAGAGTGGTTTGGAGCTGACGAGGATGACTACTATTTCAGTACAAGCGCAGCATACCACGATTTTACCGACGGTACAACCACTCGTTTTACAAAAAATTTCTTGGGGCGCGTTACCGCTAATTATGTAGAATCGCTTCAAAAACAACTTACCGCGCCACGTAGATATGGTTTTTATTGGAGTACAAATGGCGTTGATAAATTCAACTTTACACTTTACATTTATGATATAAACGGTGACGGAATAGAAGATGATAATGCAATATTGGGTACTAGCGATATGACATACAACACACAGGATAAAATGAACCCGCAAAATTATGACTGTGTAAACGATGCCGAGGTTGCTAATCAATATATGTATTTCCTTATCGACAACGTGCTTTATACGTCAAATCCAAAGCATAGTTCATCCTCATCTGATAATGCAGCAATGCATACCGATATGCTTACAAATGACGGAACCCCAGACAATCCGGATAAGATTGATCTTGAGATAGACTATTTAAGAGTTTATCAATATGACGGTAGACGCGATATCGTAACACGAGAAACTGAAAGTTTCAATAATAACAATCACTTTGGTTATTGATGTTGCGGCAATGCGATTTTAACTCGCAGGATATTATATAGGTAAAAAAACACCACGTTTTTAGAGGGTTTATCCCGAAAAACGTGGTGCTTTTTGTTGTATATAAACAGTTAAATGACATGTTTTTTAAATTTATTACATTGCCGATATATATATTGCCAAATTTAAATGTATTCGTTTTTTCTTTTGTATTCTGCAGGAGAAATTCCGGTTTGCATTTTAAAAATCTTGCAAAGATATGACGCAGAACAAAAGCCTACCAAAGCTGCAATTTCTTCTAGGGTTTTTTCAGGTGCATCGACAAGCATTTCTTTTGCCATATCGATTTTTTTGTTCAAAATATATTCAGTAGGCGGCACACCGAAATTTTTTACAAACAATCGGCGCAAATGCGCGGGTGAGTAACCTGATAATTTAGATAAAAATTCAGGAGTTATTTTTTTATAGTAGTTAATGTTAATGTATTCTACCGCAGATAAAAGCTTGTAATTGTCGGCATAATCCTTGCTTTTTTTAAGCTTTTGCGAGCATAAATTGTATAGCAAACGCAAAAACAACTCGGCAACCTTTATTTTAGAAAGCGGCGCTTTAGAACGATGGTATTCGCTGATGTCTTTAAAAATACGCAATGCGCCGGCATCTTTTGTTACGGTGTTTATTTGAAAATCAAAATCATGCTGATTGAAAAAGGAAATAAAATAGTATGAAAGGTCATCGTCTGATGCGTTTGACAGCGTTACATTTTCAAAATCTTTAACGTAAATTATGTCACCTTCAACACAAAGATGTTGCTCGCTTTCGGTTTGTACCATGCATTTTCCGGATTCTATGCAATAAAAAGTGGAATGTTCATTTGTATGAGTCCAAGTCCACCCTAAGCGGTGTTTGTAGTATCCTGCGTTTTTAAACGAGGTCACAGGATTTGCGCAAAAATTATCAAAATCCTTAATGTTGTGCATAAGACGATAAGCCCTTTCAAAATTATAAAATGATTATATAGAATGACATGGATTTTGTCAACACAAATGAGCGAATTGTTATATAATTTGAGCGAGATTTGTATTGAAAAAGTCATTACTTGATTGTATAATTATAATAAGATATTATGTTTAGGAGAAATATATGAAGGCTTTAGTTGCGATTAAAAGAGATAAAGTGTTTGATACATTTTTTAGCGAAGAAAACATAAAATACGCCGAAAGCATAGCCGAAATTGTTTGGTTGGATACCGCAAATGCTACCGTTGATGAAATTAAAGAAAAAATAAAAGATTGCGATGCATATGTTACTTGTTGGGGCTCGCCGGCACTTACGCCTGAAATTTTGGAATGCGCGCCCAAACTTAAATTGTTAACGCATTTAGGTTCTACTGTAGCACCTGTTGTTTGTGATGAGGTTTATGAACGTGGAATTAAAGTAATAAGCGGTTTTGATTATTTTTCAAAATCTACCGCCGAAGGCACGGTTGCATATATGTTAGCTGCAATGCGTAACATTCCTTTTTATAATGACAGATTAAAGAGTGATAAAATTTGGCGCAAGACCGATGATTATACCGATAGCGTTATATATAAAAAAGTAGGTCTTGTGGGTTATGGCGGTGTTGGTAAATACGTGGCTAAGATGCTTAGCGCGTTTGATGTTGATATGAAAATCAGCGCCCGTCGCGAGCTACCGCAAGAGGATAAAGATCTTTACGGTTTTACCCAATGCAGTATGGAAGAGATTTTTAAAACATGTGATATTATATCAATCCATCTCGCATATAACAATCATACGCATCATATGATTGGCGACGAATTGTTATCAATGATAAAGCCGGGCGCATTGCTTGTAAACACTGCACGAGGCGCTGTAATTGATGAAGAGGCGATGATAAAGCATCTTGAAAATGGTGACTTTAATGCAGCACTTGACGTTTATGAGAGCGAACCGATTAATATGGACAACCCGATGCTGTCGCTTCCTAATGTTTTGATGTTACCGCATCAAGCCGGCGTTACCGTAAATTTACGAGCGGTGCTTACGCACGATTTGCTTAAAGAAAGCGTTGATTTTATAGACAATGATATCCCTGTAAAAAATGAGATATTAGCATCAAAGGCTACAAGTATGTCAAAGTTTTAAGGAGAGCATAATGTTAGTTTCACCATACAAAAAACCCTACATAACACCGCCCGATGAACATCCGCGAGTTATGTTTAGGCAGTCAGACAAAGAGCGAATAGTTAATAACTTTTCTCATGTGGAAAATGTGCGCGCATATGAGTTGTGGCAGCGTATTTGTAAAAAGGATTTTCGTCATTTTTATGATGATATATTGCTAGGTAAATATAATCTTATGGTTTGCCTTATGATAGAGTCAAAAGCTTTTGAAGCGTGGCTTCAGGACGACGAAATCAAGGCGCGTAAAATTATAGATGAAACAAGAAAAATAGTTTCACATTTTAGTATAGACCGCAATGTTAATCTTATGCTTTGCCGTCATACAGGTCATATGGTATTTGTAGTGTCGTGTTTGTATGACTGGCTTTATAAATATTTAAACGATCAAGAAAAATTATATTTTATTGAAAAGTGCGAACAGTTTTTAGAAGCGGGTATGGAGGTAGGCTATCCTCCAACCAAACAACGCAACACTCACTCGCACTCGCATGAGGCGCAGTATTTGCGTGATATGTTGGCTTTTTCAATTGCTACCTACGACGAACGACCTGATATATATGATTTTTGTGTTGGTAGAATAATAGATGATCTTGTGCCGTTTTATAAGTTCAGCTTTTCTTGCGGTTTTCACAACCAAGGTCCTGCGTATGGTTCGTACCGTCAGGTGTCGGCTCTTTGGGCTCAGATTTTGTTTTATCAAATGACGGGAAAAAGAATTTTTGACGAATGTGTTGAAAATGCTGACGCATATTATTATCTTACCCGTGCAGATGGCGAGAGTTTGCGCATAGGTAATGACTGTAACGATGATAAGGGCGGCGGTCACGTGCCAAAGCATCCGTTTACTATTGTTAATTTTTTTGCGGCGGCAATAAGCGGTAATCCTCACTATAAAAAATATTTTTTGGATAACTATCGTGATGAGATTATGGTGCCCACACATTACAATATAGATTTATATAAGGACACAACCTTTGGAGAAGGACTTTATTCTCCTGTAGTGCATTTGGTTTGTAATCGCATAGCGCCTGAAATTAAGGTTGCGCCGTATAAAAAGGCAAAACATTTTTCATATCCGGCAGGAGTAACAATTTATAAGGATGAAGAAAAAAACACTACTGTTTATATGAAAATTGGCGAGCTTTGGTGCCAGGGTCATGAGCATTATGATACGGGTGATTTTCAGATATATCATAATGGTATTTTGGTATCTAGTTCGGGAACATATTATTGGTATGGCAATGAGCATTTTTATAACTACGATACCCGCACATCGTCACATAACTGTCTTACAATTCGCGATCCAAATGTTAAAACATTAGGCAAAATAACCGAGTGGGGCAAGACGTTTGACATTATTAACGACGGCGGTACGCGTATGCCGATTCCTACTACCGATTATAACAACGAGCCGGATCTTGCCGCGGCGTGGCAGCGCGACTGCCAAATGGCAAAGGTGGTATCGCACACGGAAACCGATCAAAGGGTAGAAGTGATTGGCGATCTTACTACTGCCTATGCGCATACTTGCGATAAGGTGTTAAGAAAAATGACCTTTGATATTCTTGCAGGGGATAACGGAGTTTTTACCGTCGAGGATGAGGTTACTGCAAAGTCAGAGGAGTTTATAAAGTGTTTTCATCTTCATATGATGGAAGAACCTAAAATAAGCGGTAATGAAATTACAATCACATATAAAGGCGGAAAGCTTTGTTGCACAGTGATTGAACCACAAAATGCAAGCATTACAGCAATTGGCGGCGGAGATAATCGCTTTACTACAGTAGGCATACCCGTTCCAAGTGAGAAAACCGAGAATCGTGAATGCGGTTGGGGAAAGGTAATTATAACACCATCCGACAAGGCAAAAACACATAGGTTCAAAGTAGAAATGAAAATTTTAGATAACGAAATTTAGATGATCAAACCCCGTAAAGCAGTTTTACGGGGTTTGAAATTTTTTCTTTATTTTTAATAAAATATGTGATATAATTTACGCAGTTAATAATTATTGCGGAGGAGGAATTATATGGCTAATAAGAAGAATGCGAAAAAATGGATTAAAACTCGTCATTACATAGTCCGCAATGTTTTGTATATATTTTTCTATATATATGCTCGCATAAAATATAATATAACCATTGAAAAGTTTAAGGAACAAAAAAAGACACCTTATTTGGTGTTGCTTAACCATCAAACCCCATTTGATCAATTTTTTGTAGGGATGTCGTTTCGTGGGCCTGTATATTACCTTGCTACTGAAGATATTTTTTCGATGGGATTTTTATCATCGTTAATTAGGTGGCTTGTAGCGCCCATTCCGATAAAAAAGCAAACTACCGACGTAAAGGCTGTCAAACAGTGTATTAGAGTAGTACGTGAGGGTGGTACAATTTGTATAGCGCCGGAGGGCAACCGTACATATAGCGGTCGCACCGAGTATATGAGTGATTCTATAGCGGCTTTGGCAAAAATGCTAAAAACACCGATTGCTTTATATCGCTTGGAAGGTGGATATGGAGCCGAACCTAGATGGAGCGACGTTGTAAGACGTGGTAAAATGCGCGGTTATGTTTCACGAGTTATAGAACCAGACGAATATAAAGATATGTCTGAAAAAGAACTTTTTGATATTATAGAAAAGGGCCTTTTTGTAGATGAAGCAGTTGCTGATTGCGAATTTCATCACAAAAAACGCGCAGAATATCTTGAGCGCGCAATGTATGTATGTCCGTTTTGCGGTCTTTCTAAATTTGAAAGTCACAATCAATTTTGTGAATGTAAAAACTGCGGCGCAAAAATAGAATACCAACCAAATAAAAAAATAAAGGGTGTGAATTGCGATTTCCCCTTTGAGTTTGTTGCCGATTGGTATGATTACCAAAAAGATTTTATAAACAAACTGGATGTTAATGATTATATAAACGCAGCAATATACTATGACGATGCCGATGTTTTTGAAGTAATCGTTAACAAGAAAAAAGTTGTTTTTAAAGCCGATGCGAAAATATCGCTTTACGGGGATAGGATTGTTTTTAACGAGGGAAACAAGGACCAATTAACTTTAAATTTTGCAAACGTTTCGGCTCTTTCGGTGCTTGGTAGGAATAAGGCAAACATTTATACCGACGATACAGTATATCAACTTAAGGGAGATAAACGTTTTAACGCACTTAAATATGTGCATATTTATTATCGGCACAAAAACATTACAAAAGGTAACGAATGCGAGCAATTCTTAGGATTGTGATTTTTCGAAAAGAGGTATTGTTATGAATTACGAATCCAGTTGGGATTTTACTATGGAAAACTATGATTCTGTTTGGGCGTTTTTAGTTCAAATAGGGTTATTGTTGTTGTTTTTAATGTTGGGCAATATTCTTCGCACAAAGATTCCGTGGCTTAGAAAATGCTTGATTCCGTCAGCGCTTTTGGGCGGTACGCTGCTTTTGTGTGTGAATATTATAGTAAAACAATTTGGTGCAGAACCGCTTGTGAACAATCGTCTTATGCAGGTTATAACATATCACTGTTTGGCTATAGGCTTTGCCGCAATGAGTTTAAAAACCGAAAAAAGCACTCATAAAACTAAAGGTGTGCAGGTGCTTGAGTTTGGCGCATTACAAGGCGGAACATATATGCTGCAGGCATTTGTCGGTCTTGGGATTACGATAGCACTTTTCTTTATTACCCGTTACGGCAAACAGGTTATTTCTTATGTTTGTGGTATAATTCTTCCTCTCGCATTTGGTCAGGGACCGGGCAATGCGCTAACTTGGGATATCGAATTTACTAAGTCTGCTGCTGCAACACAGTTTGCCGGGAACGGTAGTTTTGGCTTGTCACTTGCATCTATAGGCTTTGTTGTTGCTTCGATCTTTGGCATACTTTATATCAATATTCATAAAAAACGCAGCGGACTTTACGTTAGAAAGACAAGACCAAGCGGTGAAATAGTTGACCAAAGCAACCCAAGTGGTAATGAAATACCCGATAACGAATCGATAGATAAATTCACACTACAGTTTGGTTTTGTGGCGCTTGCATATGCTCTTTCTTTTGGATTTATGTATCTTTTGGGTTCGCTTTCTGAATTTACGAACAAAATAGCCTGGGGATTTAACTTTTTGTGGGCTTCATTAGCGGCAATGCTTATTAAGGTTGTTGTTAAAAACTTGCGCGCAAGCAAGTTAATGAACCGCGAATACATAAACAATTATCAAATGGATCGTATTTCGGGCTTTATGTTTGACTTAATGATAGTTGCAGGTGTTTCGGCTATTGAAATTAATGATATAAAAAATTACATAATACCTGTTATAATTTTAAGTGTAGTGGGCGCCGTAATTACCTATGCATACATTCGCAAAGCAACTAAAGAATGCTTTAAAGGATTTGAACACGAAATGTTCTTGATGTCTTTTGGTACCTTAACCGGCACGGCGTCAAATGGTATGATATTGATGAAAGAGGTTGACCCGGGCTTGCGAACACCAACATCAAGCTTGTATATTCTTTCAAATTTCCCTGCGATGGTTATGATAGCTCCACTCTTGCTGCTATTGGCTTTTGCTGGAAAATCATTAAATCATGCCATTATTACTTGCGCCATTTTCTTTGTATTGTGGCTGGTTTACACTATATTTATATTCCGTAGAAGAATATTTAAAAAGAAATATAAAAATTCTACTATTGAAGAATGGACAGACGAAGCAGAGCAAGAAACAATAGAATAAAATAAATTTTAAAAAGGGAGGCTTGCCTCCCTTTTTATTTTGACACAATGTAGGGACAGTCGAGGACACCTGTCCCTACGTTACGTTAATAAGAACGGATTGTCTTTTATCACTTATGAAGCAAAAAGTGTCTCTTGACACATAATACTATGTGATGTATAGTATTATGCAAAGGGAGGTATCTTATGGATATTCAACTTAAACGAGGACTTTTGGATATTTGTGTTCTTGCCGCCATAAAAGACGAGGACACGTACGGGTATCAAATAATTAAGGATATGAAACCTTTTGTTGAAATTTCAGAATCAACATTATACCCAATACTCCGCCGACTTGAAGCGGCAAATTTACTTAATGTTAAAAGTGCCGAGCATAACGGCAGGCTTAGAAAATATTATCATATAACCGATTTGGGACTTAAAAGGATAGAAGATTTTAAATATGAGTGGAATGAGATAATAGGTATATATAATTTTGTTACAAGGGAGGATGCAAAATGAACAAACAAGAGTTTTTAACTAGACTTAAAAACGCTCTTTGCGGTCTACCGCAAAACGATATACAAAAATCACTTGATTTTTATGGCGAAATGATAGACGATCGTATGGAAGACGGACTCTCAGAAGAAGACGCCATAGTGCAGATAGGTGAGATACAAGAAATAGCAAATCAAATTTTAATAGATACACCAATAACTAAACTTGTAAAACAAAAGATTAAACCTACACGTCGCATTAGCATGCTAGAGATTGTGTTGTTAATCCTCGGCTCTCCGATATGGTTATCTATACTTGTTTCAGCGATAGCGGTTGTGATTTCTGTTTACGTATCATTATGGTCCATGGTTATTTCGCTTTGGGCGTGTGAGGCATCGTTTATAGGCGCAGCGTTTGGTGCGGGCGTAGCAGCAACGGTTTTGATTATAACCGGACAAAATATTTTTACGGCGTCTATTATGATAGCGGCAATTCTGTTGCTTATTGGGTTTAGCGTACTTTTCTTCTTTGTTTGCCGCGAATCAACCAAAGGTATGGTATGGATTACCAAACAAATTACACTTTGGATTAAATCTTTCTTTTTAAGAAAGGAGAAAATAAAATGAAGACAAAAAAATGGATAATTGCAGCAATTTGTTTTATTTTATTTGGGTGTATAATTTTTGCCTGCAGTATGAGTGTTGCAAGGTGGGATTTTACTGTTCTTGATACCACTGAATATAAAACTAAAGTGCGTATTATAGATGAAGATTTTAAAAATATATCTATTAATGCGAGAGAATTAATATAGTATTTACGAAAGAAAACGCGCAATGCTTAGTTGCAAGCAAGCTGCCATCTGATATCGAATATACTGCAAGTATAGCGGACAAAACATTAAAAATAGAAATAAAAGACACAAGAAAATGGTATGAGCGTTTGTCGCTGTTTTCATTCCAAGAACCGCAAATTACAATAGCCCTACCACAGAATAAATACGATTCCCTTTTAATTGAATCAAGTACGGGTGATATTGAAATACCAAAAGGAGTTACCTTCGATAGCGTAGATATTAAAACTTCCACAGGAGATATAAAATGTCAAGCAGCAATTACAAATGAGTTGAATTTGAAGGTATCAACGGGTGACATTAGCATTGAAAATCACATTGTTGGCGAAAAACTTAAAATGGGTAATGTTACTCTTGAAACTTCAACAGGCGATATCGAATTAAGCGATTTAGAATGTGCGTCGCTTACTGCAAGTGGTGGCACGGGAGAATTTGAGCTTGACAGAGTTATCGCAAAACAAAAATTTGATTTCACATGGGGTACGGGAGATATTGAGTTTAAACGCTGTGATGCAAAAGAGATTTTTGTAAGAAGTGATACAGGTGATGTGAAAGGTAGTTTGTTGTCGTCAAAAAAATTTATTTGTAATACCGACACAGGAGATATCGATGTTTCACCTTCAAACGAAGGTGGTAAATGCGAAATTACCACCGATACAGGTGACATCAAAATTGAAATAGAGAAATAAATATGAAAAATAAGACTATTCCTTTAATTTATAATCAGAAACATCGTAGGCGAATAGGGGATTTTTTGGTTGCTCAAAATGTGTTAAACCAAAACCATCCGCTGCATCAGCACGATTTTTACGAAATTGAATATATAGTAGATGGTAGTGGCTGGCACATTATAAACGACAAAAAGTATGAAGTGAATAATGGCGATTTGCTTTTTATAACTCCTATGGATTTTCACGGCTACGAGACCGACAACATAAAAACTATAACGGTGCATTTTTTTGCAAAGGATATGTCACCAGAGATAATGCAAATGCTTACGTATCTTAATGCGGCTGTTGTGAAACAAGTAAATGAAAAGACGGTTGGAGATCTTAACTATCTAGTAAAGGTGTTTAAATCCAACCGAGACTATGCTGTTTTACAACTGAAAAATCTAATAGAAATAATTATTTTAGACCTATTTGGTGCAAAAGCCACAAATTGTGAAAAAAGATATGTGTCAGATAATATATCGCAAGCAATAGGGTATATAAACATAAATTTCAGAGAAGAAATTACACTTGATCTAATAAGGCGAAAATTTAATGTGTCACCGGCATATTTTAGTCGTGCGTTTAAACAACGTACGGGAATGTGCTTTAACGACTATTTGGCAGAAAAGCGTTTTGATTATGCAAAAAAACTTCTTAAAAACGGCAATCGTGTTATAGACGCTTGTTACGAAAGCGGCTTTGGAACGGTGCGTAATTTTAGCCGACGATTCAAAGAAAAATACGGAGTTACCCCAAAAGAGTATGCTAATAGTAAAAATAGTTCCTGAATAGGTTTAAAAAATTCTTGTCATTTGAGCGATAAAATGTTATATTTAAATCAAATAATAATTAGGAGTTGAAATCATGGCAAAGGTATTAAATGGCACTTCCATCCCCAACATTCCTTGGGAGGAAAAACCTGCTGGTTATAAGGACGTATGCTGGAGAAGTTCGCTCAACCCAATTCTTACTCGTGACGATATCGAGGATGCTAACAGTCTTTTTAATAGCTCTGTTATAGCATTTAAGGGCGAGTTCCGCGGCATGTTCCGTTGTGACAAGACCGATATGCTTCCTCTTTTGCACAAGGGTAAAAGTAAAGACGGTATTCATTGGGATATAGATGACGAGCCGCTCAAGTTTGAAAACGAAATTGAGGGCCAAAAATATGAATACGGATATGACCCACGTATTTGCGAGCTTGAGGGCAAGTATTATATTATTTGGTGTCGAAATGCTTATGACGGCCGCTGGGACGAAGCGCTTGGGATGGCTTGGACCGAGGATTTTGAAAAATTCTATCTTATGGAAAATCCATTTTTACCATTTAACCGTAACGGTTCGCTCTTCCCACGTAAGATAAACGGTTACTATACCATGCTTACCCGTCCAATGTCTCCCGGTAATCCAAAGGTTGGCAGTATTCATTGCAGCTTAAGTAAAGACTTGGAATTTTGGGGACGTCATCGTTTTGTTATGGCGCCAAAAGGCGGTTGGCAGTCTTGTAAGATAGGCTCAGGTCCTACCCCTATTGAAACCGATGAGGGTTGGCTGCTTATATATCATGGTGTAAAGAGCACCTGTAACGGTCTTTGTTATTATGCAGGCGCGGCAATTCTTGACTTGGATGACCCGACTAAAGTTCTTTATCGCTCAAAGAAATACATACTTAGTCCTCGTGAAATTTACGAGTGCGTAGGCGACGTGCCAAATGTTGTGTTCCCTGTATCCGCTCTTTGCGATGCCGACACAGGTAGAATTACAATCTATTACGGCGCGGCTGACACCGTTGTTGGTATGGCGCACACTACCGTTGACGAGCTTATTGATTTTGTAAAGAAAAATTCATTTTAATCAAGAAATACAAAACACTTGACTGTTTTAGGCAAGTGTTTTAATTTTCCTTGCAAATATTACCGATTTATAGTATATTAGAATTAACCTATTAAAACATTTAAAGGAGTTTATATTATGGCAAAAGTAATTAATGGTAAATCAATTCCCAATATGCCTTGGCAGGACAGACCCGAGGGTTGCGATGAGGTGGTTTGGAGATACAGTGAAAATCCAATACTCTCATACAAGGATATCAAAAAGGCAAACACATTGTTTAATAGCTCTGTTGTAGAATACAAGGGCGAGTTCCGAGGAGTGTTCCGTTGTGATCGAACCGATATGGTACCATTTTTATACAAGGGTAAAAGTAAAGACGGTATCCATTGGGAAATAGAGGACGAAGCGTTTAAATTTGAAAACGAAATTGAAGGTGTGCCATACGTTTATGGTTACGATCCTCGTGTTTGTGAAATAGATGGCAGATATTATATAATCTGGTGTACAGGTATGGCAAACTGGGATCCAACTATCGGCATGGCATATACCGATGATTTTGAAAAAATTTATCGCATGGAAAATGCATTTTTGCCATATAACCGAAACGGTGTGCTGTTCCCGCGTAAGATAAACGATAAATACGTTATGCTTTCACGTCCATCAGATACAGGTTACGGAAAACCGGGAGATGGTAGCATTTATTACAGTGAAAGTCCTGATATGACATATTGGGGTAAGCATCGCCTTGTTATGAGCCCTGCTGCAGGTTGGCAAAGTTACAAGATTGGCGGAGGCCCTGTTCCAATTGAAACCGACGAGGGTTGGTTGCTTATTTATCATGGTGTAAAGAGCACCTGCAATGGTGTTTGCTATTATGCAGGTGCAGCACTTTTAGACCTTGATAATCCGGCAAAAGTACTTTATCGTACAAAAGACTATATTTTAAGTCCTCGTGAGTTGTATGAAAGAGTGGGCGACGTCGATAACGTTGTATTCCCTGTGTCCACCCTTTGTGATGCTGACACTGGTAGAATAGCGATATATTATGGTGCCGCTGACACTGTTGTAGGTATTGCATTTACTACAGTTGACGAGCTTATCAAGTTCACAAAAGAAAATTCATTTTAAATTCCAAACTCCCGTTTTTTAAAGCGGGAGTTTTATCTTTTTTATATTGATTGTTTTAAAAAGTTGTGCTATAATTCAACCGGCAATACTTTTTGCGATTAACAGAGGTGGATTTATGCAATTCGTCACTAAAAACTACACAGCAAACTTGGATGATAAAGGCGCTTTTATGTTGCTAGAAAGCGTTGGAAAACAGTTTATAAAACAGCGTTTGCCGCTTTTTAGTTTTCAGTTAAGAAATGGATTTGAGACGCAAATTATAGACTCTGACAATGCCATTAAAATAGAATTTTTAAAAAATAGCAACAATGTTAATATAAGATATAAATTTGAAAACTTAATTTTTAATGTATCGTTGTTTTTTAACGATAGAATTGAAACTACTTTTTCTTTTGAAAACCGCACCGATATGTATGTTGAGTGGGTGGATTTTTGTAGTATCGCTGTACCAAATGACCTTGTTGCAACGGGTGGTAGCGGACGCATTGTTATTGATACCAACGAGGGTATGCTTATTGAGGATATAAAATTAAAAGAAAACTTTTACCCGTATAAATACCGACCGCTTGATTATCCAAGCGAAGGACTTTATGCTATGTTTCCTGCAGTAGTACAAAGTCAGTTTTTGTCATATTATGACGATACCGTAGGTATTTATATGGCGGCAGAAGACTGCGAGCGTTCGATAAAGGGTATTGATTTCGGGCCGTTAGATGATGCAATAAAATTACAGTTTAGGTTATATCCCGGTATAGAAAAAGATGTTATAAAGTTTGATTTAAAATACAACTTGGTAATAAATTTCTTTTGTGGTGATTGGTATGATGCGGCAGTGCTTTATCGTGATTGGTTTGAAGCAAATTTGCCGAAAAACCTTTTGCCTATAGAAAAAAGCACCGATTTACCAGAGTGGTACACCGATTCTCCGCTTGTGGTTACCTATCCTGTGCAAGGAATTCACGATATGGATCCTTCGGGGCCAAATCGTTTTTTTCCATACAATAACGCATTACCTTATCTGGAGAAAATTAGCGAGGCCACAGGCAGTCGTATTATGACGGTACTTATGCATTGGGAAAGCACAGCTCCGTGGGCTCCGCCATATGTTTGGCCTCCGCTTGGCGGTGAAAAAATGCTTGCCGATTTTTGTGATGAGCTTCATAAAAGAAAACATGTGCTTGGAGTTTATTGCAGTGGTATAAGTTATACGATTCAAAGCAATATTAATAATTACAATATGCAAACCGAATATGATGATAAAGGTCTTGCACGACATATGTGCGCATCTCCTACGGGTGAAATAATTTCAAAAACTTGTCAGGCTCAGCGCAAGAGTTACGATATGTGTATATCGGAGGATTTCACCAAAAACGTTCTCTTGGATGAGGCGCGCAAGATGGCGTCCTGTGGTTTGGATTACATACAAATTCTCGACCAAAATCATGGCGGCACACCGTATTTTTGTTTCAGCGATAAGCATTCTCATCCTGCGGTTCCCGGTAAATGGATGGTTGAGCATATGACCGATTTTCTCAAGAAGCTAAAAACTACGGTTGGAAAAAACATACTTTTAGGTTGTGAATCGGCGGCTGCCGAAAGCTATATACCATATATGAACCTTAGCGACAA
Organism: Acutalibacteraceae bacterium; assembly: GCA_045633485.1. GTDB lineage: Bacteria > Bacillota > Clostridia > Oscillospirales > Acutalibacteraceae > UBA737. The sequence continues at coordinate 50,006 of JAZQYL010000034.1, forward strand.
TCGATTCAATCTTAATGGTTATGTCGGCAAATTTATACCGCTTTATGGATATATCTACCATAAGTACCTGCAAAATTTTTCGGGCAATTCGGTTTGTTCGCAAGATATTTTTGATGAGACACGCTCGCCTGAAAGTTATCTGTTGCGTGCGGCGCACTCATTCCTTGCGGGCGATTTAATGACGATTGTTATAAATCAAGACGGCGAGATTGCCTGGGCTTGGGGAGAACGTGAGTTTGACTACCTACCGGATAGAGATGCCGTGCTGAACTTTATAAAATCGGCTACGGCGTATAAGCGCGGTGTTGCCAAAAAATATTTAACGTTTGGCGAAATGATAAAACCCTGCCCTGTTTCTTGTGATACAGTTAAAATGTATAAAACAAATGCCGAGCGTTTTACAGAATATCCATCGGTGCTTACTACCGCGTGGAAGGCAAGCGATGGTACTAAGTCTCAGTTTTTAGCAAATTACTGCTTTGAAATAAAGGAATGTACTGTCGATTTAAGAGGCACAAACGGTGCTGATTTAGTAAATCAAAACGGAGATGTGATTACCACTCTTTTGCCCGAAATTTGTAAGATTGAGTTGCTTGGCAATTCTGTTTTGATGATTCTTTTTAAATAGGAGAAAACGATGGCTTTTATTGACGAAAAAATAAGACTAACATGGCAAAAGTTAAATCAAATTGCTAACACAAAACTTTATAATATTGATAATGTTGAGTACATTAAAAGCGATTACAAAATCGACAATAATATGCCCGACGGCAATTGGCAAGCATTTACTTCGGATAGTAGAATGACGGGTTATGATTCTCATTATTGGTTGCGCGCAACCTTTAAGACTCCTCCCGCAAAGCCGAATACATCATACTATATCAAATGCACAACCGGCTTCGAAGGACAATGGGATGCTACGAATCCGCAAGGACTTATATATTTGAATGGTGAAATGGTGCAGGGGATAGATACAAACCATACGGAAATCTATTTGGAGCCTGACACAGAATACGTAATGCATAACTATTTTTATGTGGGACTGATTCAAAACAACGTTCCGCTTAATATGGCTATGTATGAGTTGGATCAAAAAAGCGAACAACTTTATTATGATATTCGCATTCCATATGAAGTTGCAATGTTACTTCCTTCAAACGACGATGCACACGAGATAATTTTACCAATACTGGAGCAAACGTGTAATGTTATTGATTTAAGAAAACCACGCAGTAAAGAGTACAACGCAAGCGTTGATGAAGCAATAGAATTTATAAAGCAGGAGTTCTATGAAAAGGTTTGCTGCGAGGATGGTAAACCGATTGTTGATTGTATAGCGCATACACATATTGACATTGAGTGGCTTTGGGCGCGCAACCAAACACGCGAAAAAATACAGCGCAGTTTTACAAATGCGTTGGCGCTTATGAAAAAGTATCCCGAATTTAAGTTTATGCTTTCTCAGCCTGAACTTTATCGCTATTTAAAGGAGGAAGCGCCGGAAAAATATACCGAATTAAAACAACTGGTTGCCGAAGGCCGTTGGGAACCCGAAGGTGCAATGTATGTTGAGGCCGATTGTAATTTAGCAAGTGGAGAAAGTCTTGTTCGTCAAATTTATCAGGGCAAAAAATTCTTTAAGGACGAGTTTGGCATAGATTGTAAAATATTATTTTTGCCCGATGTTTTCGGATACTCTGCAGCGTTACCTCAGATACTTAATAAAAGCGGAATTCGTCACTTTGTTACATCAAAAATTGCGTGGAATGAAACTAACACAATGCCTGTGGACACATTTATGTGGGAGGGCCTTGACGGTACGGAAATATTTACTAATTTTATTACTACGCAGGATTATAAAGGAGTTACTCCGCAAAGATATACCACATATGTAGGTAGATTGAACCCAAGTGAAATTAAGGGAACGTGGAACAAATTTATTGAAAAGCAATATTGTTCACGCGCTCTTACAACCTATGGATTTGGTGATGGCGGTGGCGGTCCTACCAAGGAAATGCTTGAAAACCAGCGCAGATTGTCGCGTGGTATTCCGGGTATGCCGGTCACAAAATTACCAACACTAATCGAGCATCTTGATGCAAAACGCGAGGAATTTGACACATCTTGTAAAAAACTTCAGCGAACTCCTAAATGGGTGGGTGAGTTGTATCTTGAGTTTCACCGTGGCACATATACATCAATCGCAAAAAACAAACGTGCTAACCGAAAAAGTGAATTTGCATTATCGAGCGCCGAGTCGATTTCATACTTGGGATTGCTTGTCGGCAGTAACTATGATAGCCAAGGTTTATATAATACTTGGAATCGTGTTTTGCACAACCAATTTCATGATATTATACCCGGTTCGTCGATAAAAGAGGTTTACGACGGTACCGATATAGATTACAAAGAAATATTAGACTATACCAATAACGTAGTGGATGAAAAACTCAATATTGTAGCCGATTCCCTTAATACCGGCGGCGGTGTCCTTGTTTATAATCCGTCTGGTTTTGCTCGTAAGGGTATTGCCGTAGTCGATGGCAAAACCGTAGAGCTAAACGAAAGTGTCCAGCCATTTGGTTATAAGGTTATAAAAAGATTTACTGATTTTGCCGATGTACAAGTTGATGGCCTTGAGGCTGAAAATAAGTTTTACAAGCTTACGCTTGATAATGCTGGTCGAATTATAGAGTTGTTTGACAAAACAGCCTGCCGTCAAGTATTTAAAGATGGTGAATTGGGTAACGAATTTCAAGCGTTTGAAGATATACCCCGTGTATACGAAAATTGGGAACTTACCGATTATTATAAACAAAAAAAATGGGTACTTGACGGCAATGCGCAAATCACAACTATTGTTGATGGCTCGCGTGCGGGCTTTAGGGTTGTTAAAAAGTATCTTGATTCTACCATTGAGCAAAACATTTGGCTTTATACTGATACTAATCGAATTGACTTTGATACCTGCATTGATTGGCATGAGCATCACCAAGTGCTAAAGGTTGCATTCCCTGTAGACGTTCATACTAACACCGCTACTTACGAAACACAATTTGGTCATATTGAACGTCCAACACATACAAATACAAGTTGGGATGCTGCAAAGTTTGAGGTTTGCGCTCACAAGTGGGTAACGGTAGCCGAAAACGGATATGGTGTTGGTTTGATTAACGATTGCAAATATGGTTTTAATACCGAGGGCAGCACGATGAAGCTTACAGTGCTTAAGTGTAGCCAATATCCCAATCCCGATGCCGACCAAGGCGAACACAAACTTACGTATTCCATTATGGCGTACGAGGGTGACTTCCGCGAGGCGGGACTCATTCACGAGGCATATGCGCTTAATTGTCCGCTCGTTACCAAAAACATTGATGCTAAAAGCGGCGATTTAACCGAAGAATTATCGCTTGTATCTTGCGACAAGAAAAACGTTATTATTGAAACGGTAAAAAAAGCCGAGTTAGATGATAGTATGATTGTCCGCATGTACGATGCGTTTAACCGCCGCACAAATGCGACACTTACGGTGGCAGACTCGTTTAGCAAGGCATACCTTTGCGACCTTATGGAAAACGAGGTTAAAGAGCTTGCATTTAATGACAATAAGGTTGTCGTGCCTGTATCGAATTTTGAGATTATAACACTAAAATTTGTAAAATAGTTTATTCTTGAAATTTTTAAAACTATGCTATATAATATATAAAAAATTAAGGAGTATAAGTTATGAAAAAAATTATTTGCAAAGTAGAATATGATACTGAAACTGCAGCGCTTGTAAAAAAACATACATATGGTGCTTTCGGTGATGCTGACGGTTATGAAGAAAGTTTGTATGTAACCGAAAGTGGAAAATATTTTCTTTATGTGAACGGCGGCGCTGATTCAATTTATCCTGAAGAAAACATTAAGAGAATGTCTGCCGAAAAGGCCGACGAGTGGCGCAAGGCGCACTAAAATAAAATTTTCGGCGTGGCGTATTACGCCTCGCCGAATTTGTTTAATAAAGTGTGAGATAATATTATTATCTTGATGTTGAAGAAGGTTTTTTAAATGCTTATTGATTTTCATACTCACGCTTTTCCCGATAAAATAGCGCAGAATGCTATCGGTAAATTACAACACGCATCCGGCGGGTTTGTACCATATACGGATGGTACTGTTTCGGGCCTTAAGCAATCTATGAAGGAAGGCAACACAGATGTGTCGGTGGTGCTTAATATTGCTACTAATGCCCGTCAGCAAAGGGCGGTTAACGATTTTGCCGCATCCATAAACGACGGTAAAAATATTTTTGCTTTCGGAAGCGTATTTCCGTTTAGTGACGACGTGTTTGCAGAACTTGAAAGAATAAAAGAATTAGGTCTTGTCGGTGTAAAGCTTCACCCCGATTATCAAGGTTTTAATGTGGACGATATCCGTCTAAAACCGCTTTATAAAAAGATTTCGGAGCTAGGTCTTATTACTGTTTTTCACGCAGGATTGGATTACGGTTTTGCGCCGCCTTACGGCGCCATGCCCGAAAAGATGGCTTGTGCAATAGAGTGGTTCAGCAGTCCGGTTGTTGCGGCTCATTGGGGCGGCATAAACTGTGGCGAAGATGTAATAAAACATCTTTGCGGCAGAAACATTTATTTTGATACGTCTTTCGGCTATTGTATGATGCCCAAATATTATGCGCAAAAAATAATAGAACTTCATACTCCCGATAGAATGTTATTTGGAACCGATACTCCGTGGCACACAGCACAAATGGAAATGCATTTGCTTGATAGTTTAGAACTTTCAAAAGACGATACTGATAAAATAACACACAAAAATGCAAAAAAACTTTTGGGAATAGATTAATGAAAATAAAATATAATTATCTAAAATGGGCGGCATACACAGCCAACATTTCTATGTCGGTGGTGGCGTGTATTTCGCCGCTGTTATTTGTTACTTTTCGTACGATTTACGGAATTTCATACACAAGATTAGGACTTTTAGTTTTAATAAATTTTGTGACACAATTAACTGTAGATTTAATGTTGTCCTTTGTGCCCCATAAATTCAATATAGAAAAAACTGTTCGTTTAATACCGGTACTTGTAACGTTGGGGCTTTTAATATATGCTCTCTTTCCTTTTTTCTTCCCGAAACATATATACTCAGGTTTAGTAATCGGTACGATTGTGTTTTCGGCATCAAGTGGGTTTAATGAAGTTTTGGCAAATCCCGTAATACTGTCCATTCCATCTGATAACCCTGATAAGGAGCTTAGTAAGCTGCATTCTACCTATGCGTGGGGGATAGTTGGAGTAATAGTAGTAGGAACTTGTGTTTTACTGGGAATCGGTAATGCTAATTGGCAATGGTTAGCATTGTTGTTTACGGTTGTGCCCATAACATCCATTATACTTTTTAGTTCGACTGCAATGCCTGAAATACAAACTCCGCAAAAAGCAGACGGTGTTTTAAAACTACTAAAAAACAAAGGTTTATGGTTGTGTGTTGCGGCAATATTTTTTGGTGGCGCAGCTGAAGTGACAATGACACAGTGGTGTTCTGCGTATCTTGAACAGTCGCTGGGTGTTGCTAAGGTGTGGGGAGATATAATGGGACTTTCCTTATTTGCTGTAGCATTAGGAGTTGGCAGAACGCTTTATTCACTAAAGGGTAAAAACATTGCGACGGTGTTGGTGCTGGGTTCAACGGGTGCGTTTTTGTGTTACATAGTAGCCGCTATTACCAACATTATATGGTTGGGCATTTTGGCCTGCGTGCTTACAGGATTTTTTGTGTCTATGCTATGGCCGGGAAGTATTTTGGTATCTTCCGAAAAATTCCCTCAAGGCGGAGTGTTTATATTTGCTATGATGGCGGCGGGAGGAGATCTTGGCGCCGCAATTGGTCCGCAATTTTTAGGAATAGTAACCGATTTATCAATAGCGAGTACTGCCACAAGAGAATTAGCGGCGCATTATTCCATGGGGATTGAGCAACTTGGAATGAAAATCGGCGTACTATCAGGTGCCCTGTTTCCGCTTTTGGCAATACCGTTAATGTATTTAATAACTAAAAAACAAAAATGACTTGTTTGGAGTAAATTATGGATATTAAACAAGAATCTTTAAAAAAACATTATGAATGGCAAGGCAAGATTGAAGTTGTATCTCGCACCCCGGTGCAAGATAGCAGGGCTTTATCACTTGCATATACTCCCGGTGTTGCCGAACCATGTCTTGAAATACAAAAAGATGTTACCAAATCATACGAACTTACACGTCGCAGCAATTTAGTGGCTGTAATAACGGACGGTTCGGCGGTTTTAGGACTTGGGGATATAGGTCCTGAGGCAGGAATGCCCGTTATGGAGGGCAAATGCGTGCTCTTTAAAGAATTTGCCGGTGTGGACGCCTTTCCACTATGTGTTAAGTCACAAGACGTTGATGAGATAGTGCGAACAATTTATCTTTTGTCGGGTTCGTTCGGTGGAATTAATCTTGAGGATATTGCGGCGCCTCGCTGTTTTGAAATCGAGCATCGCTTGAAAGAGTTGTGCGACATCCCGATTTTTCATGACGACCAACACGGAACGGCGGTTGTGGTTGCGGCAGCTCTTATTAATGCTTTAAAGGTTGTCGGTAAAAATATCGGCAATATAAAATGTGTTATAAATGGCGCAGGTGCGGCGGGTACGGCAATTGGCGAGCATTTGCTTGAAATGGGAATAAAAAATCTTGTTATGTGTGATATGGCAGGCGCCATATATGACGGTGCACCAAATTTAAGTGATGCTCATCAGCAATTGGCAAAAAAAACAAACCCCGATTGTGAAAGCGGTACTCTTGCTGATGTTTTAAAGGGAGCGGATGTGTTTATAGGCGTATCGGCTCCGGGCGTTGTAAGCCGTGAAATGATATCTGATATGAATAACGGCGCAATAGTTTTTCCAATGGCTAATCCGGTTCCTGAAATTATGCCGGACGAAGCCTTAGCCGGCGGAGCGGCAGTTGTAGGCACAGGCAGATCTGATTTTGCTAACCAAATAAACAATGTTTTGGCATTTCCGGGAATATTTCGTGGAGCGCTTGACGTAAGAGCAGCGGACATAAACAAGCAAATGCTTAAAGCTGCAAGCCATGCTATAGCATCGCTTGTAAGCGATGATGAACTAACTGCCGATTATATACTACCGAAGGCGTTTGATAAGCGCATTGCACAGTCGGTAGCCTTGGCGGTTGCAAAGGCCGCTAAAGAAAGCGGTGTTGCAAGAATTTAAAAAGGGGAAATAACTATGCTTTTATATTATGTAAGACACGGAGATCCTATTTATAATCCCGATAGTCTAACACCACTTGGCCACAGACAGGCCGAAGCCGTGGCAAAACGTTTGGCTAATCACGGAATTGATGAAATATATTCTTCCACTTCGACACGCGCGATGCTTACAGCCAAACCAACCTGTGAAATTTTGGGTTTGGAGGCAAAGCCGCTTGAGTGGTGTCATGAAGCGTGTGCGGCAAAACACTTTTGGTTTGATAGTGGTAACGGAGAAAAGGGTTGGGTTTTTGCTCAGCCACAATACATTGAAAAATTTGCCTCAAAAGAAATTGTAGATTTGGGTGCTAAGTGGTATGAGCATCCTGATTTTGCCGATAAAACGTTTAAACAGGGAATAGAGGACACTCAAAAACTGGCGTTTGAGTTTTTATCGAATTTAGGTTTTACATATGATGAGCAAAAAGGAATGTACAAATCAACCGCGCGCGGCAATAAGCGCGTAGCGCTTTTTGCGCATCAGGGAATGGGACTTTTGCTTTTAAGCATAATATCATTAATACCATACCCGACCTTTAGCACAAGGTTTGATATGACACATACGGGAGTTACTGTAATAAACTTTCCCGAAAAGGATGGATACGTATTACCGACCATCTTAACCCTTTCGAATGATTCGCACATCTACCGCGAGGGTTTGCCGACTAAATATAATCAAGGATTTTATATTTAAGTAATAAAACAAGAAAAAACAATCGGATTTGCAAAGAATTGCGAATCCGATTGTTGCTTTAACATATATTATATGTATATAAATTTACATGTATACTATATATAGATATAAGGCCGAGCCAAACACAAAAAGGCAAATTTGGAAGGATTGACAATATTTTTGACATTTTTTGACATAAATCCCCTAAAAACAAAAGGTTACAACTTTGTAACCTTTTGAAAAGGGCAATTTATTGTGCAATTTACACAAAAACGAACGATTATATATGTTTGACATAGTTAAAAAAATGGGGTATACTACCAATCACTGACGCAAAAATGCGTCGACCATCTTGTTTGATAAACAAATGAAAAAAGGAGTCGTTAGATGCTTAGATCGAAAAAAAGCGGATGGTTTGCTTCTATTTGGCAAAAACGTATACCGCTAATGGCAATGCTTTTAATTGCCGCTATCTGTGCAGCAACATTGCTTTTTGAAACAGTGAATACATTTACCGTAAGTGACGGTAAAACAACCAATAAGGTGTACACACTTTCAACCAACGTTGAGGACGCTATGAATGTAGCAGGCTTCGGCGGCGGTAGTTACAGGGTGCTTAACGTTAATGCAGCCGGTAAGGCTACAAACGTTTCGTTGGCATATACTTTTCCAGTATATGTAACTTCCGGCGATAAAACTATCAAGATTGACGCTATCGAGTCAACCGTAGCTGACATTCTTAAGGCAGCAGGTTACAATGTTGACCAATACGATATGGTAGAACCTTCGCTTGATAAGGTCATCAGCGATACCGCCTATATCGACTACACTAATATTGATTATGTTACAGGTAGCTATACCGAAGCTATTCCATGTACTGTAAAAACTGTTTACTCTTCTAAATTAGAAGCAGGTGCTACTACACTTACCGAGGGTAAGAATGGAGAGCAACAGGTAAACTACACTGCAAAAATTGTAAACGGCGTTACAGTTGAAACTGTTATTAATAGCACAATAACATTGAGCGAAGCAGTAAACGGAACAAAAACCGTTGGTACTAAAAAGCCCTCTGTTACAACAAGTGAAAACGTAAAAAGCATTTCAACATTACAAGAACCTTTTACAATTGAACTTGATGAAAACGGAAACCCTGTTAACTTTAAAAAGCATATCACCGTTCAGGCAACTGCTTATACTTACACAGGTAATAAGTGCTCAACAGGAGTTGCTCCTCAACCCGGTTATATTGCAGTTAATCCAAAGGTTATACCTTATGGAACAAAAATGTATATTAAGTCGAGCGACGGCACATATATCTACGGATATGCCGTAGCTGCTGATACAGGCGGATTTATAAAGTCACGTCCTAACAATGTTGACTTGTTTATGTCAAGTAAAGCTGCATGTGCAGCCTTTGGCAGAAGAAATGTTGAAATATACATTTTAGAGTAATAAAGCAAAACCCCGAAGATTTTTCTTCGGGGTTTAAATTTTTTAACAGGGGATTATTGTTTCTTTATTGCAAACCATAGGATTGTAAGAATTTGCAAAACCGCAGCAACAATAAAAATTAATGATATTTTATGAACGTTAACTGACAACATAATGCAAAGTGCAATTGACCATATTAATGTTGAAATGGCTGCAAACAGATGTATTTTCTTCCACCAAATGCAAGAAAATACAATACCGATGATTGCGCTTACCGGAATGGCGTATATGTAAAAGAGCCACCAAATTTTGACGCTCGGGAAAATTATTTCACACAAAAAGAATAGTGTAGTAGCTGCTAACCAGGCAATACCAATTGAAAGAAGAGTAATAATTATTTTGTTGCGTGTAGTCAAAAGTCGACGACGCGGTTTTTCGGATATCATATCATTAACGGTAAGACCGAATATATCGGCAAGCTGCATCGTAACCGCAAGGTCAGGCAGACCGTCACCGCGTTCCCATTTGGAAATGGATTTATCTGAGTAATTAAGTTTTTCGGCAAGCTCACCCTGAGTAAGTCCTAATTGCTTGCGATAATAAGTTAAGTTGTTAGAAAAATATTTACGTAGATTTTCTTCATTTAAATACACTTTGTTGATTCACTTCCTTTTATAAAATAAATTATATAACATTTTTAGGTTTACTTCAATAATTAAATTGTAAAAAATTAAAATAAATTCATTTTTATTATTAAGCAAGATTATACGCACCAATGTTATATATAATATAAGAGTGTAAAAATTGATGCTTGTTGCAAAGTGAAAAATTGCAAGAATAAGTTATGTATGAAATTTCACAATCGCAAAGAAAAATGTGGTTAAAAAAACCAAAAGAGCAATATTTTACCATCGATTTTGGTTTATTTAACCAAAATATACATAGTAAAAAAAATATTTCGTTTTTTTTGATAAAATTGCTTGCATTTTAAAAAATCTTGTGATATAATTCATTCGATTAAGAGTCGGTTAGAGGGCGTAGTGTTTCTATTTGTCGGTTTCGGCTGGTAAAAACACGGTGATTTTACTGTATCACTGCTCTTGAGGACCCTGATTTAATGCTATAGATTATTGTTCTAAATCTTAAGGAGGAAAAAATAATGAAAAGCAAGTTATCAAAAGCATTAGTGTTGCTCTTAACAGTAGCTATGTTGGCAACACAACTTATGGTTCCCGCTTCTGCGGTGCAATCATCAGTATGTCTTTGTGGTAAAGCTCCGGTTGATAGTGAACTTATTCATGAAACACCGGCTGACTGTACTACACAGGCAAGTAAAATGTATTTATGTAAGGATTGTAACGGTATTTACGTTGTATTTACCGCTCCCGCTAATGGTCATACAGCGGCTGCTCCTGTTGAGGAAAATGTAGTTCCTGCAACATGTGCAAATCCCGGTAGCTACGATAGCGTAGTTTACTGTTCAGTATGCGGCGAAGAAATGTCGCGCACTGCAACAGCTATTCCACAGCTTCCTCATACAGAGCTTGCTCCTGTTATCGAGAACGTAGTTGAAGCTACCTGTGATGCCGACGGTAGTTATGACGAAGTAGTATACTGTGATGTATGCGGTCAAGTAGTTTCACGCAATACAGTAACTGTTCCTGCAACCGGTCACACTCCGGGTACACCTGTAATTGAAAACAATGTTGATCCTACATGTGATGCTGAAGGCGGTTATGACACAGTTGTATACTGTACTGTATGTAACGGTGAGATTTCACGTGTACATACCGATGTTGCAAAGTTGGCTCATGATTGGGAATATAATGCAGCTGTAAGTAAGACCTGTTTGGTAGATGGTATTCGTTCACACTATAAATGTAAATTGTGTGGTGCGATTGACAGAAACCTCAGCACACCTGAATTGAATACAGAGGCAGACATTATAAATCCTGCAAGAGGTCACGTTTATGGCGCAGGCGTTGTAACAGCACCTACTTGTGTGGACGAAGGTTACACAACATATACTTGTACAAATAGTTTCTGTGATGTTGTAGGCGGCGCAATAAAGGTTGAAGATGTTGTTCCTGCAACCGGTCATACTGAGGCAGCTCCTGTAGTAGAAAACGAAGTTGCTGCAGATTGCATCAACGCAGGTTCATATGATAGCGTTGTTTACTGCTCGGTATGCGGTGATGAACTTTCAAGAGACACTATTGTAGTTTCTGAACTTGGTCACGATTGGAATAAAGTTAGCGAAACAAAAGGTCCTTGGTGCACAGACATAACATATATTGATTATGAATGCTTAAGATGTGGCGAAACAAAGCACGAAGAAAAAGCAGGCGTTATGCATGATTATGACAAAGCATTTACCGGTGCTTCGTGTTCAAATCCTGAAACAGTTACATACACTTGTAAGGTTTGTTCATACGTATTTGTTGACACCACAGGCGCTCCGCTTCCACACACACCAATGGATCCTGTAATTGAAAATAGTGTTGCTCCTGATTGTGTAAATGACGGTTCTTATGACACTGTTATATACTGTCAAGACTGCAACTGTGAAATTAGCAGAGAAACCACAGTAGTTCCCGCACTCGGTCACACTCCGGGTGTACCTGTGACTGAAAACAATGTAGATCCTGACTGTGAAAATGACGGCTCATACGACGACGTTGTATACTGTGATGTATGTGGCGCCGAAATTTCAAGAAATACTGTTGTAGTTCCCGCTCTTGGTCATACACCTGTTGTGGATGCTGCTGTAGATCCTGACTGTGAAAACACCGGTCTTACCGAAGGTAGCCACTGTGACGTATGTGGTGCAGTTCTTGTTGCACAAGTAGTAGTTCCTGCCCTCGGTCACGATATAACAACAACAGTTTATGCTCCAACATGTGTGGATGATGGTTACTCTGAAGACACCTGTAGCAGATGTTCATATTATCTTGAGCATACACCGGTGAGTGCAGATCCACTTGCACATAATATTGTTATTCTTAAAGACCCTGTAGATGCTACTTGCGTAGATACCGGTCTTACACATGAAATCGGCTGCGAGCATTGCGGCATGGTTGTAGTTCCTCAACAAGTGGTTGCTATTAACCCAGATAATCACGATATGACTTCCGTAGTAACCGATCCTACTTGTGTGGATGACGGTTACACAACACACACCTGTGCTAGAGGTTGCGGATATACTATCGTTGATACTATAGTTCCTGCCCTCGGTCATACAGCAGGTAGTGTTGTAGTAGAAAACGAAGTTGCTGCAGATTGTGAAAATGACGGTTCTTATGATAACGTTGTATACTGTGATGTATGTGACACCGAACTTTCAAGAGACACTATCGTAGTTCCGGCTCTTGGCCATAACAACGAAAACGTTCCTGCAAAGACTGTTACATGTACCGAAGATGGTTGGGACGCATATACCAAATGTGCAAGATGTGGTCTAGAATCTCTACACGCTTACTATACTGCAATAGGTCACGATTATGTTTCAGTTGTAACTGATCCTACCTGTACTGCAGAAGGCTACACCACACACACATGTAACAACTGTGGTGACACATATGTTGATTCTATTGTTCCTCCTATTGATCACCCAACAACCGAGACAATCGGTAAAGTAGATCCTACCTGTACCGAAGATGGTTACATTGTAGAAAAATGTACTGTTTGCGGTGAGATATTCCGTGATTATACTGAAGGCGAAAAAGCACCTGGTCACACAAATGACATTATCCCAGGTAAAGAAGCTACCTGTACAGAATTTGGTTGGGCAGCATATGAGCTTTGTACCGTTTGCGGTCACTCAACATATGTAGAAATCCCTGCTCTTGACCATGATATGGTTCACGTTGATGCAAAAGCTCCAACCTGTACCGAAGTTGGTTGGGACGCATATGATTACTGTACAAGAGGCGACGTTAACACCTATGTAGAAATTCCGGCCCTCGGTCATACTGAAGGTGCAGTTGTAGTAGAAAACGAAGTTGCTGCTGATTGTGTAAACGACGGTTCATACGATAACGTTAAGTACTGCACAGTATGTGGCGAAGAACTTTCAAGAGAAAATGTTGTAGTTCCTGCTCTTGGTCATACTGCTCTTCCTG
>JAZQYL010000035.1:0-37318 GCA_045633485.1 Acutalibacteraceae bacterium
AATACTACTTAATAAGTGTATGGCAAATAAAATTAATATTTGGAATTTAAGATATCAAAATGGATATATTTACGGTAAAATTTTCTTGAAGGATTTTTTAAGGTTACATAGAATCAGATCTGGAATTAAGTGCGAAATTAAAATATTAGAAAAACACGGATTGTTTTTTTTATTAAAAAAATATAAATATCGTTTAGGTTTATTTTTTGGCGTTTTATTTTTCTTTTCTATTTTATTTTTACTTTCAAATTTTATTTGGATAATTAAAGTTGAAGGAAATTCTGAAATAAACACACTTGAAATTATTGAATCATGCAAAAAAATCAATATTTATGAAGGGGTGTCAAAAAACAAGGTCAATAATAAATATGACGCTCAGAGGCTGTTGCTTACACAAGATGGAATTGCTTGGTGTTCATTAAATATCGAAGGGTGTGTACTTACCGTTAATGTTAGTGAAACAACATCTTCTGATAAAGAAGAAAGAGAAAAACCATCAAATATAAAAGCGGGTTTTGACGGCAAAATCAAAACGATTGATGTCAGCTACGGTGATGTTATTGTTAAAGTGGGAGATATTGTATCAAAGGGTGATTTATTGGTTTCAGGTGTTCTTGAAAATGCAACACATACATCGTTAGTACATTCTAACGGAACAATTATTGCCGATACAAAAAGAGTTTTTTCTTCAAGTGGTGATTTTGTGCAATTGATAGAAAAAGAAAGCGGTAAAACAATTAAAAGATATACATTGAAAATTTTTGGAGTAAAAATGCCTTTATATTTGGGAAACATAAAAAACAAATATAAATATAGTAAAAAAAGTAAATATATTAAACTTTTTGACAGCAAAATACCAATAATGATTGCTTGTGAAGAATATAGGCTGATGGAACATTTAATGGTAAATTATGATGAAAAAACATTAATTAAAATATTGTGTGAAGACATAAAAAAACAAACCGATAATTATAATTTTATCGATATACAAGAGTGCGATAGAGAATTGATATACACAAATAGTGGTATTTTATTAAAAATAACATATTTTTGTGAAGAAAATATTGCTGTAGAAGATGATATTTTATTCTCGAAATCAAATTGACTTTTAAAGAGTTAATAGTGTATAATATAAGTAATTATATCAAATAGAGGTAATTGTATGGAGTTGCTAATAGATATTGAGCGTGTAGAACAGCTTGTTAATCTTTTCGGTAATCTTGATGAGAATATTAAACGCTTGGAAAATAATTATAATATCGCTATAACATCACATTCCGGACAAATAAAATTAATTGGCGAGACAATTAACGTAACACTGGCATCAAGAGCAATTAAATGTTTGCTTGAAATAATTAATAAAGGTGAAACCATAACCTCTCAAAATATAGATTATGTAATTAACATGGTACAAGATGACGAGGATGATAAAATTTCACGTCTAACCGATGCCAATTGTATATGTGTAAATGCTAAAGGAAAACCAATTAAACCAAAAACATTAGGTCAGCGACGTTATGTTGAAGCCATTCAAAAAAACACAATCACAATTGGTGTTGGTCCGGCAGGCACAGGAAAAACATATCTTGCTGTAGCGCTCGCGGTTAATGCCTTTCGCGCTAAAAAAGTTAATAGAATTATTTTAACGAGACCCGCAGTAGAAGCCGGTGAGAAACTTGGTTTTTTGCCAGGCGATTTACAACAAAAGGTTGATCCTTATTTGCGACCGCTATACGATGCGCTTTATGATATGCTAGGCGCAGAAAATTTTCAAAAATGTCAGGAACGCGGCGATATTGAAGTTGCTCCCTTGGCGTATATGCGTGGTAGAACTTTAGATGATAGTTTTATTATTCTTGATGAAGCTCAAAATACAACACAAGAACAAATGAAAATGTTTTTGACTCGTTTAGGTTTTAATTCTAAAGCGGTTGTTACAGGCGATATTACGCAAATAGATTTGCCTGGTGATAAAAAATCCGGTTTAAAACAAGCGGTGAAAATTTTAAAGGGAATTGACGATATTGCTATTACACGATTAACAGGTAAAGATGTTGTACGTCATAGACTGGTTCAAAAAATTATTGATGCTTATGAAAGAAACGGTGAAGACAATGAAACTAAAGGTTAATATTACTAATATTCAAAAAAGTAAGTCAATACCGGTTGGTACAAAATTACTTGTAAGAAGAGCATGTATTGCTACTTTAGTTGAAGAAGCATTCCCGTATGATGCTGAAGTGGAAGTAACCTTTGTAGATGATGCTCAAATTCAAGAATATAATAAGCAATTTAGAGATATTGATAAATCTACCGATGTTTTATCTTTTCCACTTGGAGATAATGGTGTTTATGATACGAATCCTTCTACAAATAATAAGATGTTGGGTGATATTGTTATTTCTATCGATCACGCACTTGCTCAGGCCGATCTTTTTGGACATGGCTTACGCAGAGAAATTGCCTATTTGACAGTACATTCAATGTTACATTTATTAGGATATGATCATGTTAACGGTGGAATGGAAAAAACTGTTATGCGTGATAAAGAAGAGCAAATTCTAAAAAAACTTGGTCTTGAAATAACCAAAGTATAGGAGCTTTATAATGAATCAACAATCTGCGTTTATAACAATTATAGGTCGACCTAATGTAGGAAAATCTTCGTTACTTAATAAAATTGTAGGTCAAAAGGTTGCAATTGTTTCGGACAAGCCACAAACTACTCGTACAAAAATAATGGGTGTAGTCACAAACGGCCAAACCCAACTTGTTTTTATTGATACTCCGGGTTTTCATAAGCCACATAATTTACTTGGCGACAGCATGATTAAGGCTGTAAAGGATGGTATGAGTGACGTTGATGCGGCATTGTTAGTTGTCGATGCTTGTCCAGGATTTAAACTTGATTTGGAAAATCTTCCTCCCGCTGAATTATCGCTTATTGAAACACTTAAAATTAAGAAATTAAAATGTATTTTAGTTATAAATAAAATTGATTTATTAAAATATAAAGAAGATTTGTTTGCAATAATATCAGCATATTCAAAATTATATGACTTTGATACAGTTATTCCATTATCCGCCAAAAGTGGAGATGGGGTAGATATATTAAGTAATGAAATTATCAAATATGCCAAACCGTCACCACATTTTTTTGCAGATGATGATTTTACAGATCAGCCTGAAAAGGTAATGGTTGCTGAAATGATTCGCGAAAAACTATTACGTTGTTTGTCAAAAGAGGTCCCACACGGTGTGGCGGTTGATTTAGAAAAATTTTACGAAAAAGATGCCGCAAACGGTGAGCCTATTTTACACATTGATGCGGTTATATACTGCGAAAAGGATTCTCACAAAGGTATTATTATTGGTAAAGGCGGCGCAATGTTAAAAAAGATAGGTACGTATTCACGCCAAGATATTGAAAACTTTTTTGGTATTAAAGCATCGGTTAAACTGTGGGTAAAAGTTAAGGAAGATTGGCGCAACAGACAAGGACTTATACATACTTTTGGTCTTGATAATATTAATTAACTAAAATTACCTACCATAATATGCTGTTATATCCGTACAATATTTTTAGGAGGCGGATATTATGGAAATAAATAATGCTTGGCTTAAGTTCTTAATAACGGGTAATCCAAAGGATTATTTAAAATACAAGCAATTATCAAGAGAAAACGATTTATTTAGAGGTGAGGAAACTGCGTATAACGACCGATGGTCTTGTGATAAAGGAGACAAATATACGGGATAACGACCGAATGATTACTATTATCACACGTGATTTAGGTGTTATTACTGCTTTTGTCAGAGGCGTTAAAAGCATTAAAAGCAAACGAAGTACCGCTACTAGTTTGTTAAGCTTTTCAACGTTTACAATTGATGGCAAAGGCGATACATACACAATTGTTGAAGCCGCTGTAAACAAAATGTTTTTTGGTGCCGGTAGTGATATTGTTATATTAACAGTAGCGCAATATTTTTGTGAACTCTGCAATATTTTTAAGCCTGCCGAAAATGAATCAGAAGAATTTTTGCGTTTAATTCTTAATTCATTGTATTTTTTAACAGAGAATAAGCGTTCTCCCGAATTAATTAAAGCAATAACAGAACTTAGAGTTGCTGTAATTGCAGGATATGCTCCAAACATTATTGCTTGCAATGGGTGCGGCAAGTTTGAAGACAGCATTATGTTCTTTAAACTTGATGATGGAACACTTTATTGTAGTGATTGCAAACACGAATCTTGTCTTTCAATTACGTTAACAACACTGAAAGCTATGCGGCATATTGTATATTCAAATTTTGAACAGCTTTATTCTTTTGAAATACCCGATAATGCTGCAAAAGAATTATCTAAATTTACCGAGCGATTTATTATTTATCAAACTGATCATAAATTTACAACATTGGAATTCTTACGAGGAATTATATGAAATATGAAATTTTAAAACATGCAAAGGTATTGGAATTAGATTCGGTTTTACAAAAACTGGCAGGTGAGTGTGCCTGTGAAGATGCTTATAATTTAGCGCTTGAATCAGTACCGCAAACAGATTTAAATATAGTTAAAAGAAATTTGGCCGAAACCGAAGCGGCTTATTTACTAATATCTAAATTTTCTTCTCCATCTTTTGGAGGAATAACCAACATTATTCCGCAGTTATCACGTGCTTCGCGTGGAGCTTCGTTAACTCCCGCAGAACTATTAAAAATTGCAAATACGCTTCGAGTAATGCGCACGGTAAAAGCTTGGCGCGACAATTCCGCCTCGGGGCATGAAACACCAATTGATTATCTTTTTAACTCTATTTTTCCTAATAAATTTTTAGAAGAAAAAATAACTTTTTCAATTAAATCGGAAGACGAAATTGCAGATTCCGCTTCGAGTGCGTTAAGTGATATTCGTCGTAAAATAACATCAAAAAGTGCTAAAATACGCGAAAATCTTGATAAGATTGTAAAGGGTAAACTTTCAAAATTTCTTCAGGATGCAATTGTTACACAACGTGACGGTAGATTTGTTGTACCACTAAAGGCAGAACATAAAGGGGAAATTACGGGTATAATTCATGATACTTCATCTTCGGGAGCTACATTATTTATTGAACCTATATCTGTTGTTGAGGTTAATAATGAAATTCGTATGCTTAAATCCAAAGAAACTGACGAAATAAATCGTATATTAGCTGAATTATCATCAATTTGTGCCGAGTTTGCAGATACAATCAAACAGTCCTATGATTCGCTTGTACAACTTGATTTAATATTTGCCAAAGCAAAGCTTGCATTTAAAATGGGTGCTATTATCCCAATAATCAATGATAAAGGTTGTGTTTATTTAAAACGCGCAAGACACCCGCTTATAAACCGAAAAGCAGTTGTTCCTATTACAATTAAACTAGGTGGGGATTACGATACTCTTATAATCACAGGTCCTAACACGGGCGGTAAAACAGTTGCTCTTAAAACTACGGGTCTTTTATGTCTTATGGCGATGACCGGACTTATGATACCTTGTGATGATAATAGTGAGATTGCTATATTTAATAAAATTTTTGCCGACATCGGTGACGAACAAAGTATCGAGCAATCTTTGTCTACTTTTTCATCTCATATGGTTAACATTATTTCAATATTAAATGATTCTGATAATAACTCACTTGTTTTATTTGATGAATTATGCGCCGGCACTGATCCTGTTGAGGGAGCAGCGCTTGCAAAAGCAATACTTATAACCTTGTTGCAAAAAGGTGTTAAAACAATTTCAACAACCCATTACCCTGAATTAAAGGCATATGCGCTTGATAGTGATAGGGTAGAGAACGCTAGTTGCGAATTTGATGTTAATACATTAAAACCTACTTATAATCTTATAATTGGACAACCTGGTAGATCAAACGCCTTTGCAATTTCAAAAAGACTTGGACTTGATGATTCGATTATTTCATTGGCTAATGATCAACTAACTGAAGAAGATCTTCGTTTTGAAAATGTTGTGGCATCACTTGAAAAAGCGCGTCAGGATGCTGAACGCGACCGACAAGAGACTGCAAAGCTGAAAACACAAATGCTTGAAAGTAAAAAACGTAGTGATCAGGCTGAACATGATTTTAAATTAAAGCAAGATAAACTTATGGAACAGGCGCGCGAAAAGGCATCCGCAATAATTGAAAGCACACGCTTTAAATCATGTCAATTGCTTAACGAGCTTGAAGAAATTAAAAAATCATTAAACATTCAGAACGCCTCACATAATCTTGACAAAGCTCGTCGTGAATACAAAAGTTCTTTGCAACAAATGGAAGATACTGCAAATCCGGTTTTAGAAAACGTTGTAAAGGACGGTCTTAAAAAAGCACCTAATGTTGGAGATATTGTTATTGTTACAAGTTTTAATCGTGATGCAACCGTAGTAAAGGTTGAAGAGGACAAGAAACGACTATATGTTATGTCGGGTTCAATTAAAATGTGGGTTGATTTTGATGAATGTAAATTAAGGAAGTCTAACGCTCCATCTGCCGAATTACCCCAAAAAAGAAACGTTACAGGAATTACTTCACGTGCCCAACGTAATATATCGGGTGAAATTGATATACGCGGTTTGGCTACGGACGAGGCTTTAATGGAACTTGATAAATATATTGACGAGGCTGTTTTAGCCGGAATTTCAACAATTACTATTATTCACGGAAAAGGAACTGGAACATTAAGAAAAAATGTTCAGTCACATTTAAGAAATCATCGTAATATTAAAGCTTTTCGTGTTGGTCTTTTTGGCGAGGGTGAGAATGGAGTAACAATAGCTGAAATTGCCGAATAGAATGGAGTTTCTTTTTTAAAATGAGATTAAAATTGTTGCCTATTATATTGTCATTGTCGATCTTTTTGTCGGGTTGTAATGTTTGGTTTACAAATGATATTACCGGGCAAAATGCTTTATTTATTGGCGTAAGCGACACACGCGTCGACACTTTAAAAGATGTACCGATTTTTAGTGATGAGCCTTATGTTATTATAAATGATAATATTCCTGAATTTAATAACGAGGATATTACCACCAATGAATATGAATATTATTCATTACATGATGAGCTTGGTCGTTGCGGATATGCTATGGCCTGCGTTGGTAAGGGTACGATGCCTACCGAAGAACGCGGTGAAATCGGCATGATAAAACCTACTGGTTGGCACACGGTTAAATATGATGTTGTTGATGGTAAATATCTTTATAATCGTTGTCATCTTATTGGTTATCAATTAACGGGTGAAAATGCTAATGTGTATAATTTGATTACCGGTACAAGATATTTAAATATGGAAGGAATGCTACCCTTTGAGAATTTGATTGCCGACTATGTGACCGAAACCGGCAATCACGTTATTTACCGAGTAACTCCAATTTTTATTGGTGATAATTTGTTGGCAACCGGTGTACAAATGGAAGGATATTCTGTTGAAGATAATGGAGCTTCAATTTGCTTTAATGTATTTGCTTACAACGCTCAACCGCAGGTTTATATTGATTATTCAAACGGTAACAGTGGGTTAACAGAAAATATTAAATCTGAAAGTGTTTCAAGCGAAGATGATAATGAATACATAATCAATTTTGAAACTAATAAATTCCATAGAATAGATTGTCATTATGCAAAAAATATGAAAGTTGAAAATAAGATTATAAGCTATAAATCGAGGGAAGAACTGCAAGAGATTGGTTATTCTCCGTGTAAGACATGTTTGGACTGATTAAATTGTAATATTTTGTTGACAAAAATTTAAAATTATGTTAACATACGATATAACTTAATAGTTGATAGAGGTGCGACCGACATTATTATGTTGCTATAAGTTCGGATAAACTGTAATATAAGAGGGAAGGCCGCCGAAATCGTAAATTCATATCCGTGTTTTACGATTGGTATATTGCAAAATATGTAATATACTGTCACATTTTTGTGGAGTGCTATCTGTGTTGTAATTTTCACGGTAACTCTGCGTTATCGTGTTTTTTATTTTAAAAATATTTTTGGAGGAAACTTTTATGACAGCAAAAAAAATCATTCCTAAAGTGCTGATCCTTGTTTTCATTGTGGCTTTTGGCGTGCTTTGTGCGTTTACAGGTAATATCACAAGCCCCGTTGGAACATTGTGGTCACTCTTTCCACCGGTTGTAGCGATTGGTCTTGCGTTACTGACTAAGGAAGTGTATTCTTCTCTTTTTGTTGGTATTATAGCAGGTGGACTTTTGGCAACATCATTCAAACCTTTCGATACTGTTGATAAGATAATCAATGAAGGTCTTATAGCTTCAGTTTCTGGTACAGCAGGTATTTTTATTTTCCTTGTTGTTTTGGGTATAATTGTTGCTCTTCTTAATAATGCCGGCGGCTCTCAAGCATTTGGCAACTGGGCTGCAAAACACGTTAAGGGTAGAGTTGGTGCTGCAATTGCAACCTTTATATTTGGCGTACTGATCTTTATTGATGACTACTTTAATTGTCTTACTGTTGGCGCTGTAATGCGTCCCGTAACCGATAAGGCAAAAATTTCACGCGCTAAGCTTTCTTATCTTATAGATGCTACTGCTGCGCCTATTTGTATGATTGCTCCTATTTCTTCATGGGCTGCTGCAGTTTCTGAATATGTACCTGAAGGTCAGGATGGTCTTTCTCTCTTTATTAGCGCTATTCCGTATAACTTTTATTCATTATTAACATTTGTTTTCATTATCTCAATCACACTTATGAAGTTTGATTATGGTCCAATGCGTTTACACGAAAAGAACGCTCTGAACGGAGATCTCTTTACCTTTGGTGGTGAAGTTAAGGATGAAGACGAGGTTGAATATGACGAGGAAGAAGTTCTTGATAAATCACATGCTCGCGTTATTGACCTTATTCTTCCAATTCTTGTTCTTATTGGAATTTGTGTTTACGCACTTTACTACATAGGTCAGTCTGGCGGTCTAGGATTTGCCGATGCATTCGGTAATACCGATGCTACCGTAGCACTTCCTTGGGGCGGATTAATTGCTCTTGTTGTAATTATGATTTACTTTATAGTAAGAAGACTTGTTACATTCAAACAGGCGATGGCTTGCATTCCTAAGGGCTTTATTGCAATGGTTCCGGCAATCCTTATTTTAACAATGGCAACATCTCTTAAGAATATGACCGGTTTACTTGAATCAGCCACTTTTGTTGAAGGTGCTCTTGCAAATGCAGATGCATTGCAAAACTTCTTACCGGCAATAATTTTCCTTGTTGCTTGCGGTATTTCTTTTGCAACCGGTACTTCATGGGGTACATTTGGAATCCTTATTCCTATCGTACTCGCAATATTCCCAGTTGGTGAACCGCTTGGAATAATTTGTATGTCAGCTTGTCTTGCAGGTTCTGTTTGCGGTGACCATTGTTCACCGATTTCTGACACAACAATTATGTCATCTGCAGGTGCACAGTGCAACCACATTAACCACGTATCTACACAATTACCTTACGCGCTTACGGTTGCAGGTATTTCGTTCGTGGCATATATTATGGCTGGATTTATAAATAACTGGCTTATCGTTTTACCCTTATTTGCGTTTATTACAGTTGCAGTATTGTTTGTGCTTAAGTTGGTAAATAAAAACAAAGCATAATAAAATATATTGAAATTAAAAGTCGTTGCTTGTATAATACAAGTAACGACTTTGTTTTTTAGGTGATAAATTTGGCTAGAATACTATCTAAAGCGCAGGAAATAGAGCGCAGTATAATTAAAAAATATCGTAAAAGTATATGGAATGCTTTTATTGGTGCGGTACAGGAATATGAATTAATCAAAGAAAATGACTGTATTGCTGTTTGTATATCGGGTGGTAAGGATTCTATGATATTAGCAAAATGTATGGAACTTCTTCGTCGACATAGTAACATCCCGTTTTCACTAAAGTATATAGTTATGGATCCCGGTTATGCAAAACCAAATCGCGATCTTATTAAAAAAAATTTAAAAACTTTAGGAATTGAAGCCGAAATATTTGAAAGTGATATTTTCGATGTTGCGTATGGTGCCGGAGGCTCCCCATGTTACCTGTGTGCCCGTATGAGGCGAGGAGCACTGTATGGTAAGGCACAGTCTCTCGGTTGCAATAAAATAGCTTTAGGCCATCATTTGGACGACGCTATAGAAACCGTGCTTATGAGTATGATTTATTCCTCGGAAATTAAGACTATGCTTCCTAAATTGCATAGTACTAATTTTGAGGGTATGGAACTTATACGTCCGCTATATAAGGTAAAAGAGCGCGATATAATATCTTGGGCAAATTATAATGATTTGCATTTTTTGCGTTGTGCTTGCAAATTTACTGCAGATAGCGCAGAGGATGAAATGCTTTCAAAAAGACAGGAAATGAAAGAACTTGTAAAATACTTAAGACTTAAAAATCCTGATGCAGATGATAATATCTTTCGAAGCTTACATAATGTAAATATGGCTACGATTCCCGGTTGGCGCGATAGTGATAGTGGCGATAAGCATAGCTATATTGAGAATTATGATTGAGGTGATTTTAATGACAAATATTATCGATTCTTTACACAACTTTAATTGTGTTACAATCGCTCTCAGAATTCTCCTTGCTATTTTAGTTGGCGGCATTATTGGTAATGAACGCGGTAAACACGGTAGCGCCGCGGGTCTTCGCACACACATTCTTGTATGTATTGGTGCAACGTTGACTGCGCTTACCGGTTATTATGTTTATCAAACTCTGGGAGTTTCCGATGATGTTATGCGGTTGTCGGCTCAAGTTATATCGGGCATAGGTTTTTTGGGAGCAGGTATGATAATTGTTAAAAATGGCAATATTGTTACAGGTCTTACTACCGCTGCCGGTATGTGGGCAACGGCAGCAATTGGTATAGCATTAGGATTCGGATTTTATAGCGGAGCAATTATTGGTACAATAGGTTGTGTTTTTACCGCGGCATTTCTTAGCAGAATAGAACGTAAACGCAAGGAAATAACGCATATTTATATTGAGGTTGATTTAACTAAAAATATTAACGATATATTAGATATGATTAGAAATAGTCTTGATCCGGACGCTTTGATTGAGGCTGTACAATCTAAAAGCAATCTTTCGAATTCTGTAGGAGTACACGTTACAGTATCTAATATCAGAACCCCTGATGAAATTAAAAGACAAATTAACGAAATTGACGGAATTATTTTTTGGATTATAGAATAATAAAAAACTATGATAACGGTTGGTTATCATAGTTTTTTGTTTAAAACGATAGATTCGTATATATCATATTATGATCGCTGTTTTCAGTTATATTTATAAATAAATTTGAATTAGTTTCATTATTAAATTGGCACTCAAAATTTTGGGATATTAAAATGTTATCAATCGCAAGTGTTGAAGCGTCACCCTGAGGACAGGTTTCAATAAATTCATTAAAATCATTACCGCCGTTTAACGATAGCATAATATCGTGATTGAAACAATCTTTATAAGTATCCGGTGTACAATTCATATCACCGGTAATTATTGAGTATTTGTCTTTTTGTGCTAAATAAAATATTTCGGTAATTTGTTGGGGTTGCATATTGCCGCCAAAATCAAGATGTGTATTGTAAAAAGCAATTCTTTCACCATTAATTTCTATTATAGCACGAGAAAAACATCTGTTTTCATTTCCTTGAATTGAAAATGGTATTGATTCAAAATTTATGATAGGGTATTTACTCATAATACCGTGTCCGTATTCACCGCCATCAAAGTCAATAGTTTTTGAAAAGTAAAAATATTCATATCCTGACATTTTAGCAAGTATTTCTAATTGATTTGAATTGTTGGTTCTTTGTGTGTTGTTGTCGAGTTCTTGAATACCTATTATATCGGGGTTGACAGTTTTGATTTCCTCGGAAATGGTGCTTAATTGTGTACCGTATGATAGGCATTGAACGTTGTAAGAGGCAACTGTAATTTTGGTTATTTTCGTCATTGTATCACATCCTGTAAATATAAAAATAGATATTATTAATAAACAAAAAAATTTAATAAAAAATAATTTTTTCATTTTTCTCCTTAAAATAATTAAATTATTATTTGTTCTTATTTGGATTATATAATAAAAGATATGATTTTTCAATAATAAATAATGAGTCAAGAGTGAAGAAGTTAAAAATCCAAGAACCTAAGGCTCTTGGATTTTTTGGCTGGGGTGGCAGGATTCGAACCTACGAATGCAGCAGTCAAAGTGCTGTGTCTTACCGCTTGACGACACCCCAATATTCAATTTTTTCAAAAAAGCAACCTCGGTAGGGTTTAATAAATACCGAGGTTAACTTGTGGGGTGGTAGATGGGATTCGAACCCACGGTCTCCAGTGCCACAAACTGGCGCTTTAACCAACTAAGCTACAACCACCGTAACGAATGTTATTATAACATAATATTATTATTTGTCAAGATGTTTTTTTATAAATATTTTTAATTTTTATCACTTATAACTACATTCTTTGCAAATTGTTTAATCGTTAAAACACTCCGTATAATCTACTGAAAATACGGAGTGTTTTATTTTGTGAATTTTTAACCTATAAACGCATCGTGTACCGCTTGAACTGCTTTATCTGAAAGTTCTGTATCAATAAGTACTGAAATTTTTGTTTCGCTTGTTGAAATCATATGGATATTAATATCAGCATCATACAAAGCTTCGAACATTTTTGATGCAACACCCGGATTACTTTCCATACCTGCGCCAACAATAGAGATCTTAGAAAGACCATTATTAACCTTAAGGTCTTGATAATCAAACACACCTTTCATAGATTCCATAGCTTTGATTGCATCATCTTGCTGTTCGTGTGAAACAGTAAAGGTAATGTCCTTTGTACCATGACGACCTACAGATTGTAAAATTATATCAACATTTACTTTGTATTGTGCAAGTTTATTAAATAACTTAAATGCTACACCGGGTTGATCCTTAAGGCCAACAACTGCAATTGTTGTAACACTTGTATCTTTTGCCACGCCGCGAATTAATGTTTTTTCCATCTTAACATGCTCCTTTACGATTGTGCCTGGTTTTCTTTCAAGGCTTGAAAGAACTTCAAGTTCTACATTATATTTTTTTGCCATTTCAACCGAACGATTATTAAGTACCTGTGCTCCAAGTGTTGCCATTTCAAGCATTTCATCGTACTGAACTTCATCCATTTTAACAGCATTTTTTACTTTGCGAGGATCGGCGGTATATACACCGTCAACATCGGTATAAATTTGACAACGATCAGCATTCATTGCGGCCGCAATTGCAACGGCACTTGTATCGGAGCCTCCGCGTCCTAATGTTGTTAAATCGTCATATTTATTAAGACCTTGGAAACCTGCAACAATAATTATATTGCCCTTTGATAGTTCGGTTTTCATACGTTCGGTATTAATTTTTTTAATTCTTGCTTTTGTGTGATGTGAATCGGTGCTAAATCCCGCTTGCCAACCTAACAAAGAAATTACCGGACAACCAAGTTTGTCAATAGCCATCGCAAGTAACGAAATTGATATTTGTTCACCGGCGGTGAGTAACATATCCATTTCACGTTTAAGTGGGGTAGAGGGATTAATTTCTTGAGCTTTTTCAATCAAATCATCGGTAGTATCACCTTGAGCCGATACTACAACGATCACGTCATTTCCTTTTTTATATTCATCAACAACTATTTCAGCAACGTTAAATACGTGTTCTGCATCTTTTACTGAAGAACCACCAAATTTCTTAACAATAAGTGCCATTAATAAGGACCTCCCAATTAAAATAAGGTATGCATTACCTTGAGTGTATCGCAATTTATGCTATTTAATTTTTTCATGATTACGCTTTCAAAATCCAAATCAGTTATGAATGCAATTTCTTTTTTATCTTCATTTTTTGTGTGCCATGTATTTTCGGAAAATACAGAAGTAAACTGTTTGCATAGCATATCATAATCATTGGAATGAATATATACATAAAGACGAAGTTTTTCGTCAGTTGTGACAACATAATCATCGGTGCCGTCAATCCATTCAATGTATTTGCGTGCGTTAAGATGTTTTGCACAATCAATAACATCGGCAACAACTGCGCTCGCAGTTGGCATTTTACCAGCACCCATACCATAAAACATTACATCACCGACAGCATCACCGGTAACCATAATTGAGTTAAATACGCCGTCAACATCGGAAAGTATATGACTACGACTTACTAACATTGGTCTAACACTAGCGCTAATTTTGTCATTATCAAGTTTTTTTGCGCTACCTATTAATTTTATTGCACAGTCAAAGGAATCGGCATATTCAACATCGGTGAGTGTGATATCAGTAATTCCTTCGGTGTATATCTGTTCTGGATATACATGCTTTCCAAAAGCAAGTGCCGCTAAAATGCATATTTTACGACAAGCATCGTGACCGTCTATATCAGCAGTGGGATCTTTTTCTGCAAAACCCATTTCTTGTGCTAAGGAAAGCGCCGAATCAAAATCCATATTATCTACTATCATTTTATTTAAAATGTAGTTAGTTGTTCCGTTTAGAATACCTTTAACTTCGGTGATGTTGTTCGCCCCAAGACACTGCGCAATAGGTCGTAAGACGGGGATACCGCCGCCAACACTAGCTTCGAAAAGAAAATTAACATTTTTTTCTTTTGCAATAGCAATTAGTTCGGCGCCTTTTGAAGCAACAAGTTCCTTATTTGATGTAACAACGCTTTTACCCGAAAGTAGCAAACGTTTAACAAAATCATAAGCAGGATTTACGCCGCCCATTGCTTCGACAACGATTTTAATTTCATCGTCATTAGCGATTAAATCAAAATCCTTAATAAATTTATCAGAATATGATAGATCGTCAAAGTCGCGTAAATCGAGTATATATTTGATTTGAATATCATCTTTAATTTTTTCATTAATATGATTGTTGTTAATTAAAATTTCAGCAACACCGGAACCAACTACACCGTGTCCCATTATTGCGGTATAAATCATTGTTTTCCTCCTAAAGTGACATTAATTCTTTAAAATTGACATTTTGATATTATACAATAATATTTTTAAAAAATCAATCTTTAAATATATAAGTGTGCTAATTTTGGTGATATTATTGTTAAATGAGGTGAAATTTTACAATGAATTTAGAGAAAAAGAAGAATTTTATTATAAATTTTATGTACTTTATTGTCCTAAGTATAATTTTTCTTTTGATTTTTAATATCACAACCACATATTTACTTCCATTTATAATAGGAATAGTTATTTCATATTTTGTGCAAAAACCGGCAAATTTTCTATCGATAAAATTTAAATTTAAAAAAGAAATTTGCGCCGCAATACTATCGGCAATAATATTTCTTATTGTAATAATTTTATTAATGATTTTGCTTTATTTTATATATCATCAAGTTAGTGAATTGATATCCTATTTTTTATATGAAAATGATAAAAATAATAATTTTTTGTTAAATTTTTTCTATAATATTAAAGAATTTGTTCAACAGGAAAAATTGGATCATTTTGCATTTGGATTTGGTGAAGATGCAATTAAAAACTTTATTTTAAAAATAACCGATCTATTATCAAAATTCGCAAGCGAAATAATTAAAAAAACTCCTAAGTTTTTAATTAGCAGTATAATTACGATTGTCGCAACATTTTATATTTCAAAAGATTATAATAAAATATCAAAATTTATTATTGGTTGTGTTAATGATGATGTTCAAATGACCGCAAAAGAACTGTTATTAATTTTTAATGACTGTTTTTTGAAGTTTTTGTTGGGTTATTTTTGGATTTTTATAATTACTTTTATTGAGTTATTGCTTGGCTTTTTTGTTTTGGGTGTTAAAAAAGCTGTTTTGCTTGCTTTATTAACTGCTTCTCTTGATTTATTACCGATTATTGGTACCGGTACGGTATTATTACCCTGGGCAATTATATTGTTTTTAAATCACAATTTTAAACTCGCTATTGGGCTTGTTTTGCTTTATGTGTTTATAGTAATAGTAAGAAATTTTATTGAACCGAAAATTATTTCAAAACAAATTGATATTAATCCTATATGTACTCTTTTGTTTGTTTTTTTGGGGTTTAAAATTGGCGGTATAATCGGTATTTTAATTTTACCAATTATGTTTACCGTGATTTTTATGTATTTACGTAAGAAAAATATTAATAGTTATGACCATTGATTTTTAAAACGCATATATTATATTGTAGGAAGAATAAATAAATGTTTCGGAGTGTTAATTGTGCAACGATATGTTTTTTTGGTTGCTTCGATTACTCATGCGATAAAGGGGAGAGACATTCTGCGAAAAAGCGGTTTTAAAGCATATGTTGAGAAAAAAATTAATTCAATTGGTAACGCAGGATGCGGTTATGTGATAGTTGCTGAAGGTAATCATAAAGCAATAATCAATTTACTTGTAAATTCGAATGTAAACTTTAAAGAATTGTAATTAAATATAAAAAATCAAAGCAGCCGTTAAGGCTGCTTTTTAATCAAATAGAAGGTAGGGTGAAACATATGATATATTTTGATAATGCTGCAACCTCAGGGCATAAGCCCAAAGAAGTAATTTCAACAGTTAACAATTCACTAAAATATTTGTCTGCTAATCCCGGAAGAAGCGGACATAAAATTTCACAAAAGGCTGCAATAACCGCATATAATTCTAGAAAAGCTGCAGCAAATTTTTTTGGATGTGAAAATATAGAAAACGTAATATTTACACCAAATTGCACAGCAAGTATAAATTATGTATTAAAAGGTGTTCTTACCCCAAGAGATCATATTGTTATATCGGATGTTGAACATAATGCTGTAATGCGACCACTAAAAGCTTTAAATGTACAGTATACAATGGCAACAGTTTCATTAAATGATGATGATGAAACCGTTAAAAATTTCGAAAATGCAATAACACCAAATACAAAAATGATATTTTGTACTGCGGCATCAAACGTATTAGGTAAAATGTTACCACTTAAAAAGATAGGTGAGTTATGTTCGAGAGCGAGAATATTATTTGGAGTTGATGCGGCGCAAATAGCAGGTGTTACAGAAATTGATATGTCAAAAATGAACATTGACTATTTGTGTGTAGCAGCACACAAAGGATTATATTGTCCGATGGGTTTGGGTATATTAATAGCTCGTGCACCAATTAATAATACAATTATACAAGGCGGTACGGGTACTGATTCAGTTGATTTTGCACAACCTGAAACATTACCGGAAATGTTTGAAAGCGGTACTGTAAATTTACCTGCAATTGCAGCATTAAAACCTGCAATTGAATTTGTGAAAAGTCAATTTGGTTGTATATTAAACTATGAAAATAATTTGGTTAAACGCTTTTATTCATCCTTAAAAAACGAAAATATAATTTTTTATACAAATCCATTTCTTGATAATTATGCACCGCTTATTTCTTTTAACTTATTAAACAAATCATCAGAGGAGACGACAGCTTTATTGTCTAAGAGTGGTTTTGCATTAAGGGGCGGGTTACATTGTGCGCCAACTGCACATAAAAAAATTGGAACATTAGATGTTGGTACGGTTCGTTTTTCTCCATCAATCTTTAATACAACAAACGAGGTTGATATGCTCGTTAAAAGAATAAAAAATTTTTAAAAAATATAAAATCACTATTGAATGCAGTAGAATATTATGTTAAAATATATTTGTGGAATAATATATATACAAAGGAATGATATTTTGAGTGCAATTTTAGATTCGGTATACACCATTTGGAATCAATTTGTTTATACACTTTCAAATGTAAGAGTGTTTGATATTATCGATATTTTAATTATCGCATTTATTGTTTATAAAGCAATTGAATTTTTGCGTGAGACGAGAGCGGGACAATTGGTTAAGGGTATAATTTTATTGTTGGTTCTTTATGCTTTTGCTATTTTGTTTGAACTTGCGGTTTTACGTTGGCTTTTATCTGCGGTGTTTGGTTCTGCTATCGTTGCGGTCGCTATAATTTTTCAACCAGAGTTACGCCGTTTGCTTGAGCGTGTTGGTCAAACCCGTATAAGCAATTTACAATCAGGAAACGATAAGACAAATCAACTTTTAGATTCTATAAGCAAGATATGTAAGTGTGCGGGCGAATTGCAAAAAAGCAAGACCGGTGCTCTAATTGTTTTTGAACGCAAAACACAATTGGGTGAAATTATTAATACTGGCACAATTGTTGATGCAAAGGTTAGCGAATCGTTAGTTGGCAATATTTTTTATCCTAAATCACCACTACATGATGGAGCTGTGATTGTACGAGATGGTAGAATTTATGCTGCATCTTGTATTTTGCCTCTTACACAAAGCACCGCCTTTTCTTCACAACTTGGTACACGTCATCGTGCTGCAATCGGTATGACCGAAAACTCTGATGCGGTTGTTCTTATTGTTTCGGAGGAAACAGGTATAATTTCTGTTGCTTTTAACGGACAAATTACAAGAAATCACACTATTGAATCTTCCTTTAACGAAATTAAGGAAAAGCTCATATACGAACGTGATTTGGAACAAGATTCATTCTTTGTAAAGATATTTAAAAAGACATTCAATTCAAAAAAAGATAAGCTTACTGACCAGGAGGAAAAAAGCAATGAAAGTTAATATTCCTCAAAAGTTACGACTTACAAATTTACTATATAATAAAAAATTTACGATAGTTTTATCGCTTCTTTTAGCTTTTGCGCTTTGGCTTGGTATAGCAATTGTCGAAAATCCAATTCGTTCACTTACTTTTAACGATTTAAGTGCAACAATTACACTTGACGGAACTGCCGCTGCGGACCTAGGTTTGGGTATTGTTTCTGATGTTGCGTCTCAGAAATTTTCGATGACAGTGAGTGGCCCTAATTATATTGTTAGTGCATTAAAAGCCGAAGATTTTTCCTTATCTGCATCGACGATAGAGGTTAATTCCGCAGGAACTTTTAATCTTAAAATTGCAGCGAATAACGTTACGGGTAAATCCGGTTTTACTATTACTTCAATAACACCCTCTACAATTGATGTTGCGGTTGATTTTATTGATACAAAAGAATTTACTATTGTTCCTAAATTGATCGGCGTAAGTGCTTCGGAAGGTCTTGTTGCTGAAACTCCAATTGTATCCGATTCGCAACAGAGTACTATCACCATCAAGGGACCGAGATCTACCATCGATAAGATTGGATCGGTTGGTACTGTTGCTGATGTAAACGCAACACTAAGCACGTCTCAAGCATTTAATTCTGATGTTGTTCTTTATGATCTTGATGAGAAGATTTTATATCGCTATACAACCGACGGTACGGTTTATGATGGTAATAATAATATAGTTACTAATTCGTATCTGACATTATCCTTTACCAATGTAAAGGTTACTCAGCCAATTTCTAAGAAAAAGGTTGTTAATTGTAAACCTATCTTTACTAATTTACCTGCAGGACTTTCTGAAGATAATGTTAAATATTCTTTGAGTTTAAGTAAGGTTACTATAATTGGGACACCGGAAATCGTTGATAAAATCGATGCAATTACACTTTCGCCGATTGATTTTCGTCAAGTTTCTACCTCCTTAAACGAATTTGAAGTTTCGGCAAGTTTACCTGATGGTGCAAAATTTCTTGAAAGTGTTGATGTGTTTAAAGTATCAATTGATACCTCTAAATACGCAGAGATTACTTTAGATATCAAAGATATTAGGTGTTTAGGTCTTGATGGCAATTTAAAGGCTAAAACAGATAAACAAATTAAAAATGTTAAAATTTGCGGACCTGCTAATATTATTAAAAATCTTAAAGCCAGTGATCTTTTTGCCGTAGTAGATTTAACCGACAAAGCGGCGGGTGCATATACCGTAGAAGTTGTTATAAAATCTGATGTTTATGATTCTGTTTGGCAAATAGGAACGTATAACACATCAATTACATTGTATTAATAATGTATATCAAATACCGCCTTTTTTGCATATTATGTAATGAGGTGGTATTTGTGGTTAAATCAATTTTTATTGCCGTTTTGTTTATACTTGCAATTTTGGGGATTTGTGAATTTTTATATTTTTTACGATCTTTATTTGCATATCCGGGTATAAGAACAAATAATTATACAATTATTGTATTGAAAGAAAAATTTGCTATTAAACAACTGAATTTTTTATGGCAAAAGTTAAGTTGGTATGGCAATGATTTTTCTTGTGGAATTATTGCAATTACTGATTTTATAGATGATGACGAAATTATATTATGCAACGATTTTTGTGTTGGTAAAAATATTTTTTTGTGCGATTTAAATTCATTATCACAATGTTCACTAATAACACAAGGAGAAAGTTTAAATGGAAGTCGCTAATAATGGCGAATTGAAAACTGTAGAAGGTATTATAGAAAAAATTACATATAAAAACGAAGGAAATGGCTATACGGTTTGTACACTAAAAGTTGGTAGGGAACATATAATTGTTGTTGGCACGCTTCCTTTTATTTCTGTCGGTGATAACATTAAAATAACTGGCACATATGTCGTTCATCCAACCTACGGACAGCAATTTTCTGCACAAAGTTACGAAACCGTAACTCCTAAAAATGTGGCTGCAATTTTGCGGTATCTTTCATCGGGCGTTATTCGTGGCGTTGGTCCTGCAACCGCCGAAAGAATTGTTGAAAAATTTGGTGCTGATTCTCTTGAGGTTATCCAAAGTTCACCCGATGATCTTGCAATTATTAAAGGCATTTCTTTAGAAAAAGCGCGAAATATATCTACAGAATATAAAAAACAGTTTGGTATTAGAGATTTAATGTTGATTTTAAATCCATATCAAATTTCTATGGAAAAATGTATTTGTATTTATCAATATCTTGGTTTAGAATCTGTAGAAAAAATTAAAAATAATCCTTACATTTTATGTTCGGATAATATTGATTTGTCATTTGATAAGGTCGAAGTAATTGCTTCTGATATGGGAATTTCCTTTGACAATGAAATGCGTATGATAGCGGGCGTTGAATATGTTTTGCGCAAAAATTTAATGAACGGACATACTTGTTTGCCTCGTAAAAAACTAGTTCCCGTTGCTGCAAATCTTCTCGGAGTTGACGACTTACTTGTTGAATCAACTTGTGACAAAATGATTGAAAACTTTTTAATAAGAACAAAATCAGTTGCTGATAATGACTATTTGATGCTTCCTGAATATTTTAATGCAGAAGAATATATTGCTGCAAGGTTGTGTGCTGCTGATAAATTTGTAAAATATACAAATGAAATTGACGATGCCGAAATTTCTTGTGTTGAAGCAAAATTAGGAATTACCTTTGAACATTTACAAAAAGAATCTATTATCAAAGCGCTTAATAACGGTGTGTTCATTTTAACCGGTGGCCCCGGAACGGGTAAGACTACAACCCTAAACGCAATTATTGAAATATTTGAACAAAGAAATGCTATTATTCAGCTAACAGCACCCACGGGACGTGCTGCAAAGCGAATGACCGAATTGACGGGTAAAGAAGCAAAAACTATTCATAGATTACTTGAAGTTGAATGGACTGATAAAAACAAACAGTGTTTTGCAAGAAATGAAAAAAATCCCCTTGAATGCGACGTGCTTATTGTTGATGAGGCTTCAATGCTTGATTCACTCCTTTTTGAAAGTCTTTTACATGCATTAAGAATTTCTACAAAAATTATTTTGGTAGGAGATACCGATCAATTACCAAGCGTTTCTGCGGGTAATGTATTAAGTGATATTTTGTCTTCCGAAGTTTATCAGTCGGTATCGCTTAAAAAGGTATTTAGACAAGCATTGGAAAGCTCTATTATCAGTAATGCGCACGCAATAATTAATGGCGAGCAGTCAGATCTTTCAAATAAGAATTCAGATTTCTTTATGTTACACAGGGATTATGCTCATGATGTGTGCAGTACTGTTTTGCAATTGTGTGAAACGCGGCTGCCAGAAGCATACGGATTTAATCCTTTGACCGACATACAGATATTATGCCCTTCAAGAAAGGTCCAGACTGGCACTATTAACCTAAACAATTTGTTACAATCAACCTTGAATCCTAAAAAAGACGGACAACCGCAACTTAGTTATAAAGGTATATATTTCAGAATTGGCGACAAGGTTATGCAAATTAAAAACAATTATGATTTGCAATGGAAGCGTGATGACGGCGATATTGGTTACGGCGTTTTTAATGGAGATATTGGTTATATATCACATATAGACATTAAAGCGGGTATTGTAAACGTAAAGTTTGATGATCGTACCGCAACATATTTTATTGAAAATATTGGTGAACTTGAACTTGCGTATGCCGTTACCGTACATAAAAGTCAGGGCAGTGAGTTTGATTGTGTTATATTGCCTTTAATTGATACACCTTCCTTGTTACTTTATCGAAATTTATTGTATACAGCTGTTACTAGAGCTAAAAAGTTGTTGATTGTAGTGGGCCTTAAATCTGTGTATGAAAAAATGGCGAAAAACGATCGTAAGACCTTACGATATACAATGTTAAAGGAATTTATTATTGAGAATGAAAAAAATTAAATTGTTTATATACGAGTTAACAAGCGCTATATATCCGCATAAATGTATTGGATGTGGCGATGTACTTAATGTGAATAGTTATTTGTGCGATAGATGTAACACCAAATTTGAAAGGATAGATTTAAATAATATTTGTCTGAATTGTGGACAAGAAAAAAATGAATGTGTTTGCAGGTACAGTATTTATAGATTTAACTCGTTAACTTCTGCCTTTAAAAACTCCGGTATTGCAAGGAAAGCATATTATTCATATAAATTTTACAAGAATCAACATTATTCGAAATTTTTTGCTAAAGAATTATCCTTAGCAGTTCTTAATTGTTACGAAAATATACGTTTTGATTTTATTTGTTCGGTTCCTTCGTTTAACAAATTTGCGTATGATCATTCTGGATATTTAGCAAAAGAAACATCAAAATTGCTCGACATTCCTTTTGAAAAAAATATAATTTCATGTGTTAAAAAAGGAAAAAAACAGCATAAATCTACAATTGAACAACGATTAAAGAATGTATGTAATAAATATAGAGTTAATAAAAAAATTGATAATAAAAAAATATTGTTAATTGACGATATAAAAACCACAGGTGCTACTTTAGATGAATGTGCCAGAGAACTATTGTTTGCCGGTGCTGACAGTGTTTATTGCGCAACTTTACTTGTTGCAACAAATTCAAATTGAAATTTTATAAAATATATTATATACTATTGTTAAGGCGGTGATATTATGGCGATGGAAATAGGAATTGATATTGGTTCATCTAAAACTGTTATTTTCTCCAGTTCAAAGGTTGTGCTTGAGTTGCCAAGTATTGTTACGGTTGAAAGTGAAAGTTATGAGCCTGTATATTATGGCGAAATGGCAAAAAAAACTCTTGGTAGAACGCCAGAGTCCTTTGAATGTGTTTTTCCGATTGAACACGGTATAATTGCAGAGTACGATATTGCGGAATCAATGTTAAAAGAATATATGTCAACTGCTTTTGGTAATAAAATTGTAAGGCCTAAAATTATGGCAACTTTGCCTGTTGGTCTTACGGAATTACAGCACCATTCACTTTCAAATGTTGTAGAAGCCGCAGGTGGTAGAAACGTATCAGTTATCGAAAGCCCGTTGGCAATTGCTTTTGGATTGGGGTTAGATTTTTCAAAACCACACGGTTATTTAATTGTTGATATCGGGGCGGGGACTACCGATATTGGTGTTGTATCGATGGGCGGAATTGCTGCTTGTGACTCGGTAAAAATTGCTTCAAACGATTTTGACATACAAATAATTCGATATATTCGTAAAGAATATAACATAGAAATAGGTCGTCTGATGGCAGAATCAATTAAAAAACAAATTGGTACTGTTGTTGAAAGACCATTAGAAATCGCCATGGTAGCAAGAGGTAGAAATGTATTTACCGGTTTGCCCGAAAGTTTTGAGATTACATCTGGTGAAGTTTATGATGCCATAAAAGAAACGGCTGATGCAATTTGTAATTCTATACGTTTGGTTCTTTCAAAAACCGATCCGGATCTTATTTCGGATATTAAAAGTGATGGATTGTATCTTGCGGGTGGTGGCGCATTAATTAGCGGTATGGATAAATTGATTGCGGAATATACCGGAACTCCGGTGCATTTACTTGATGATCCAACACACAGTGTTGTTCGCGGAGCTGCAGTTGCATTACGCAAGCCTGAACTTTTAAAGCATCTTAACTATCAATTGCGTTCTATTCGAGAACTTGCAATTAATGAGTAAAAAATGCTTGACAAATTAAAAATTCGTGTTATAATATGCTAGACAATGAAGAAGGGCATATCCATGTTTCTCACCTTAACGTGTGTTATCGTAAGGTTAATAAGATAAGATTTTCTGTTTTGTTTTATTTTGACGTGGGTATATTTTGCCCACGTCTTTGTTATTATTTACGGAGGTGCTTTACAATCGCTATTAAAGAATTAGCCATCAACAATGAAATTAAATTCAAAGAGGTACGTGTAATCGATTCTGACGGTTCACAACTTGGTATAATTCCTATTGCTAAAGCTCTTGAGGCTGCTTATGCAAAGGATTTGGACCTTGTATGTATGTCACCTAATGCAGATCCTGCAGTATGCAAGATAATGGATTACGGTAAATATCGTTTTGAACAGATTAAACGTGAAAAAGAGGCCAAAAAGAATCAAAAGGTAATCGAAATTAAAGAAATTCGAATTATTGGTCTTGGTATTGACACACATGACTTCGAAACGAAGGGTAATCATGCAATTCGTTTCTTGAAAGAGGGTAACAAAGTTAAGGTTGCTATCCGATTTAGAGGTCGAGAACTTGGTCATCCCGAGATAGGTCTTGATTTGATGAAACGCTTTGCTAAATATTGCGAGGAATATTGCACAGTTGAAAAGGAAGCTAAAATGGAAGGCAGAAATATGCTTATGTTTTTAGCACCAAAATCTGGTAAGTAAAATTTTGTAGGAGGATAAAATTATGCCTAAGATCAAAACACACAGTGGCGCTAAAAAGCGCTTTAAGCTCACCAAAAACGGCAAGGTAAAACGCGCTCATGCTTACAAGTCTCACATTCTTAACAAGAAGACTACAAAGCGTAAGAGAAATTTGCGTAAAGTCGTATGTGCTGATGTAACAAATGTTGCAACAGTAAAGAAACTTATTCCTTATAAGTAATCACATATTTTAAATTGGAGGAAACTTGAAATGGCACGTATAAAAGGCGCGTTAGCAACACGCAAAAGAAGAAAAAAGACGTTAAAACTCGCCAAAGGTTATTTTGGCGCTAAATCCAAACTCTTTAAAACTGCCAAAGAAGCAGTTATGAAATCGGGTAATTATGCTTATATTGGTCGTAGACTTAAAAAGCGCGATTTCCGTCGTCTTTGGATTACACGTATTTCTGCAGCAGCAAAATTAAACGGTATGAACTATTCAACATTTATGAACGGTCTCAACAAAGCCGGTGTTCAGATAAACCGTAAAATGCTTGCTGACATTGCTGTAAATGACGAAGCAGGTTTTGCTAATCTTGTTAAAACCGCTAAGAAAGCATTAGAAAAATAATTATACCTCGCCCGAGATACAAAGGTTTCTCGGGCGAATTTTGCTTTTATTTTAGGAGAAAATTATGCCTGAATTTATCGAAATTACATCTAAAGACAATCCGCTTATCAAGTTTGTTAGTCAATTGCAAACCTCCTCTAAACATAGAAAAGAAAGCAAAATTTTCGTTTTGGAGGGACTACGCATATGCGAAGATGCATACGAAAATAATATCAGATTTGATAAGCTGATTGTTACGCAATCGGCAATCAATAAGCACAGTGATTACATTGAAAAATTTTCTGTTGTTAGCGATAAATGCTATGTTTTTCGTGAAGATTTATTTAAAAAAATCTGCGATACCAATACGCCGCAAGGTATATTAGCATTGGCGAAAATTCCAAATGAAACTGTTGATATAAGCACTGAGGGTAAATATCTTGCACTCGAAAATCTTTCCGATCCATCAAACCTAGGCGCAATTGCAAGAACGGCAGAAGCGCTCGGTGTTAGCGGAATCATTATGTCGAGTGACAGCTGCGATCCCTATGCACCGAAATCATTGAGAAGTTCTATGGGTACGCTTTTACGTCTCCCTCTTTACATTACAGATGATCTTTTAAAATTTTTCAGTAAAAATAATCTCAGGGCTTTTGCATGCGTTGTTGATAAGGGCGCTGATTCTATTGCGAAGCAAGAATTCACTAATGGTGATGTTCTTATCATTGGTAATGAAGCAAATGGATTATCCGAAAAGATCAAAAATAACGCTTATAAGTGCATTACAATTAATATGTCCGGTAAGGCTGAATCGCTAAATGCTGCGGCAGCTGCGGCAATTGCAATTTGGGAAATGGTAAAGGAAAATTAATATGCTTCTTTCAAAAGAAAATATCGCACTTGTTAATTTGATAAGAATTCAACAGGCCTTTGGCGCCGGAAGTGCAAGAGCTGTTAAGATTTTTAGCATTCTTCGTGATGCCGAATTGTTAGATGATAAATTTAATTCTGCTTCATTGTCGAATGTTATCGATAAAAAATATGTTGATAAAATTTTACTAATCGATATTGATGTTGTTAATAGAATTATTGACGATTGTATTAATAACGGCATTGACATTCTAACTATTTGCGACAAAAATTATCCCGAGCGATTAAAATCTATTAATGATAGCCCAATTGTTTTGTATGTTAAAGGGGAGTTACCCGATATCGACAATTTGCCATTGATTTCAATTGTGGGACCTAGAAATGTTTCTTCTTTTGGTCAAAAAGCAGCTTTTTCTTTAGCGAAACGTTTATCAAAATCTGGTATAATAATCGTAAGTGGTGCTGCACTAGGTGCAGATACTTTTGCACATAAAGGTACACTATCGGTAAATGCCAAAACTATTGCGGTTTTAGGATGCGGAATATGTTATGATTATCTATCCGAAAATCGTAATTTAAGAGAAAAGATTTCAAATCACGGATGTCTAATCAGTGAATATCCTCCAATGGCACCGGCAACAAAATATAGCTTTCCGATAAGAAACAGAATTATCTCGGGACTTTCAGTTGGAACTGTTGTGATTGAAGCGTCTCTCAAAAGCGGATCGCTTATTACTGCCCGTCTTGCTAATGAGCAGGGTAGAGATGTTTTTGTAATACCGGGTAATCCAACACACGATAACTATAAAGGTTCTAATCAATTATTACGTGATGGCGCTATTCCGTTATTGGACGCTATGGATATATTTAATCAATATATTAACAAATTTCCTGATACTATTGATATTAAAAAGGCTTTTTTAATAGATGAACCTCAAACAACCGAAAAATCTAAAAAAAATTTAAATTTGGGACTTTCAAATGAAGCAAAAATGGTGTATAATAATTTGAATGATCAAAATTTTACCGTCGACGATTTAATTAATCTTGATTTAATCGACGATCAATTACTTACGGTGTTAACTGAACTTGAAATGGAAGGTTTGATTACAGCGTTGCCCGGCGGTATGTATAAGATTATAGATATTTAAAGGAGGATATCAATGTCTAAACTTGTTATTGTTGAGTCTCCAAGCAAGATTAAAAGTGTAAAAAAATATCTTGGCAATGGTTATGAAGTTATGGCATCTATAGGTCATGTAAGAGATTTACCAAAATCAAAGCTTGGTGTAGATATAGAACACGATTTTAAACCTCAATACATTAATATGCCTGATAAAAAAGACGTTATTAAAAAGTTAAAAGAGGCAGCCGCAAATAGCGAGCAGGTTTTACTTGCTACCGACCCTGATCGTGAGGGTGAAGCTATTTCTTGGCACTTAGCTCATATTTTAGGTCTCGATTTAAATGATGAAAATCGAATTTCTTTTAACGAAATTACACAGTCAGGTGTAAATGCGGGTATTAAAAATCCACATAAGATAAATCTTGATCTCGTTGA
The DNA here is from genome assembly GCA_045633485.1 of Acutalibacteraceae bacterium. Classification (GTDB taxonomy): domain Bacteria; phylum Bacillota; class Clostridia; order Oscillospirales; family Acutalibacteraceae; genus UBA737. The sequence continues at coordinate 28,107 of JAZQYL010000035.1, forward strand.
TGCTCAGCAAGCACGTAGAGTGCTTGATAGAATAGTTGGCTACAAACTTAGCCCTTTCCTTTGGCGCAAAGTAAAAAGTGGTCTTTCTGCTGGTAGAGTTCAAACAGCCGTTTTAAGACTTATCGTCGAGCGCGAACGTGAAATTCAAGCATTCGTTAGCGAGGAATATTGGACTGTTGATGCAAAATTAAAGGCGGAAAGAAAATCATTTAATGCTAAATTATACGGCACCGCTGATGGTAATAAGCTGGATACAATTACTAATTCAAATTATGCGGAAAAAATCACCTCGTTACTTGAAGGCGCTAGTTATGTTGTTAGCGACATAAAAAAAGGTACAAGAAATCGTCAACCCGCACCGCCGTTTATTACTTCAACACTTCAACAGGAAGCTTCTCGTAAATTAAATTACAACGGTCAGCGAACAATGCGTATTGCACAACAGTTATATGAGGGTGTCGATATTCCCGGACACGGCGCAACCGGTCTTATAACTTATATGCGTACCGACTCATTGCGTATTTCTGAAGAAGCGCGAGCCGCTGCTACAAAATATATTGATCAAAAATATGGCAAAAAATATTTACCATCTAAACCAAGATATTATAAATCAAAATCAGGCGCACAAGATGCTCACGAAGCAATTCGCCCTACAGATGTTTTTTTAACGCCTGACGAGATTAAGGGCGCGTTAACTCCGGAACAGTACAATATTTACAAGTTAATATGGGAGCGTTTTATTGCTTCGCTTATGGCTTCTTGTGTTCAAAAAACTGTTGCGGTTGATATAACCGCGGGGGATTATCTGTTTAAAGCAAGCGGATATTCTGTTGAATTTAATGGCTTTACCGAACTTTATGAAGAAGGTAGAGACGAAAATGGTGAACAGGGCGCTGAACTTCCTGAAATGAAACTTGGAGATGTTTTGAAGCTTAAATCACTCATTCCAAATCAGCATTTCACACAGCATCCACCAAGATACACCGAACCGACACTTACAAAAACACTTGAGGAAAACGGAATTGGTCGTCCTTCAACATTTGCATCTATAATTTCTGTCATTTCCAATAGAAGTTATGTTGAAAAAGAAAAGAAGACATTTAAACCTACACAACTCGGTTTTGCAGTATGTGATCTTATGAATGAATATTTTGCGCGTATTTTTGAAGCCAAATTTACCGCTGGATTAGAAAAGAAATTGGATAAGATTGGTGCTGGTGAACTTGATTGGGTAAAAACCATCGAGGATTTTTATGATGATTTTAATAGTCATTATAAAAAAGCGGAGCAATCACTTGACGGAAAAAGAGTGAAGGTACCAATGGTTGAAACCGAAATTATTTGTGAAAAATGCGGTCGTAAAATGGTTGAAAAGAATGGCCGATTTGGAAAATTTTTAGCATGTCCGGGATATCCCGAATGTAAAAACACAAAACCTATGCCCGAAGACGAAATATCACAACCATGTCCAAAATGCGGAGCTAAACTTCTGAAAAAAATATCTAAAAAAGGAAAAAAATTCTATGGTTGCTCAGCATATCCAAAATGTGATTTTGCATCACCCGGTATACCGACAGGTGATGTTTGCGCAGAATGCGGTGGATATATTATTATAGGGCTTAGAAACCGAAGATATTGTATGAACTCAGAATGTTCTTCAAGAATAAATACCAACAAGACTAAAAAGGATTAATTTTATGAACAAAATTACAGTAATCGGTGCCGGTCTTGCGGGCTGCGAGGCTGCATATACTGTTGCAAAATCAGGTTATCAAGTTGACTTAATTGAAATGAAACCTCAAAAAAAGTCACCTGCGCATAAAACGGATTTTTTTGCAGAACTTGTTTGTTCTAATTCGCTCAAGGCAGCAAGAATTGATTCTGCCGCAGGACTTCTTAAGGAAGAAATGAGACGTTTGGGTTCCATTTGTCTTGAAGCTGCTGATTTTGCCCGCGTTCCCGCTGGCGGTGCGCTAGCTGTAGAGCGCAACTCGTTTTCTGAATATATTACCAAAAAAATCAGAGAATGCAAAAATATTAATATTATTAACAAGGTTGTTGATGAACTACCTACCGACGGTATTTGTATTGTTGCTACCGGTCCATTAACAGATAATAATTTAGCAAAAAGCATAGAGTCACTTACAGGAGAAGGTAATTTAAGTTTTTATGATGCAGCAGCGCCTATTGTTACATCAGAAAGCATTGATTTTTCTTCTGCGTTTATTGCATCACGTTATGACCGTGATGATACTGGTGAGGGCGACTATATTAATTGTCCTATGAACAAAGCGGAATATGAAACTTTTCATAACGAATTAATAAATGCCCAAAGTGCACCGTTACATGAATTTGATAAAAAATTGAATGTATATGAAGGTTGCATGCCGATTGAGGTTTTAGCGCGACGCGGTACTGATTCTATTAGATTTGGACCTCTAAAGCCGGTTGGCTTACGTGATCCTCGGACCAATCACAGACCTTGGGCAGTTGTACAATTACGCAAAGAAAATAAAGAAGGTACTATTTACAATCTCGTTGGTTTTCAAACAAATCTAAAGTTTGGTGAACAAAAAAGAGTTTTTTCAATGATACCGGCGCTAAAAAATGCCGAATTTGTTAGATATGGTGTTATGCATAGAAATTCTTTTATCAATTCACCTAAACTTTTAAACAAAAATCTTTCATTAAAGGACAATGAAAATATATTTTTTGCAGGTCAACTTTCGGGTGTGGAAGGTTATATGGAATCTGCCGCATCTGGAATTGTAGCGGGTATAAACGCCGTTAATAAATTGCGTAATGAAACACCTCTAATATTGCCAAACTATACTATGATCGGTGCATTGCTTAACTATATAACCGATAGTGATGTTGTTAATTTTCAGCCTATAGGCGCTAATTTTGGAATATTACCTGCTTTGGAAAATCATATACGAGATAAACGCGAAAGATATGCCGCACTTGCAAATAGATCTTTAACATATTTTGATGTTATTGGAGGATAAATTTATGAGAATAGTTGTAGATGCTTTTGGTGGAGATAATGCACCATTTGAAATTATTAAAGGTGCTTCCGAAGCTTCCGTTCTATACAAAGCAGAAGTAACACTTACGGGCGCAAAAGATACGATTGAAAAAATTATAAACGAAAATAATTTTAAATTTTTTGGTGAATTGATTATTGTTGATACCCCCGATGTAATTTCAATGCACGATGATCCTACAACAATACTTAAAGCTCACTCAAATTCTTCTATGGCTCTTGCTTTTAAAGAGCTTTGTGAAAATCGCGCTGATGCTTTTGTGTCTGCAGGTTCAACAGGCGCAATAGTTGTAGGCGGAACACTCATTGTAAAACGCATTAAAGGCATTAAGCGTCCGGCACTTGGTGGTTTGATACCATCTCCAGATGGTCACTATATGCTTATGGATATGGGTGCTAATGCTGAATGTAGACCTGAGATGCTTGCTCAGTTTGGTATTATGGCTAGTGTTTATCTTGAAAAGGTTGAGGGTATTAATAATCCTAAAATCGGTTTACTTAACATTGGCGTAGAGGATACAAAAGGCGATGAGTTACGTGTTGAAGCTTACAAATTATTAAAAGAAGCTCCTATAAACTTTGTTGGTAACATTGAATCACGTGAAATGCCTAAAGGTGTATGTGATGCTGTTATTTCGGATGGATATACAGGAAATATTGCTTTAAAGCTTATTGAAGGAACATCAATTACACTTTTTAAAATGGTTAAAAATGCACTTTATAAGAATGTATTAAATAAAATTGCTGCATTAATTCTAAAAAAAGATTTATACGCACTTAAATCAATGATGGACAGCTCTGAGGTGGGGGGCGCACCACTTCTTGGTGTCAGCAAGCCAATTATTAAAGCTCACGGCAGTTCCGATGCTAAAGCAATTAAAAATGCAATTCATCAAGCAATTATATTTACCGAAAAAAATGTAATAGACACAATAAGTGAAAATTTAATTAAATCGGAGTAGTTTTAATGGAATCACTTGAAAAAAAATTAGACTACAAATTTAATAATATATCGCTTTTAAAAAACGCTTTAATTCATTCGTCATACGCAAATGAAATACGTGGAAACACACATTCGAATGAACGACTTGAATTTTTGGGAGACTCAGTTTTATCTATTATTGTTGCTGATCATATTTTTAAAAAATATCCAACAATGCCTGAGGGTGAGCTAACGAAATTAAGAGCATTACTTGTTTGTGAAAAATCCTTGTGCTCATTTGCCAGAGAACTAGCAATCGGTGATTATTTGCTTTTGGGAAAAGGCGAAGATAGAAACGGTGGTAGACAACGAGATTCAATTCTTGCCGATGCATTTGAGGCAATTTTAGCAGCAATTTATCTTGACGGTGGAATTGAAGCTGCAAAAAAGCATATTTTAAATACCGTACTACGTAATTTAGAACATTTTAGTGACGAATATACATTCAAGGATTATAAAACGGCTTTACAGGAAATTATACAACGTAATCCCGAAGAAAATGTCAATTATATTCTAATTAATGAAGATGGACCGGATCATAATAAATTGTTTACTGTAGAGGTTCACCTTAATTCTAATGTGATTGGTACCGGTTCAGGCAAAAGTAAAAAACAGGCCGAACAGATGGCTGCACGCCAAGCTCTTAAACTTATGGGTGAGAATATATGAGTGTTTCACATTCAAATATTTCAATATTTGTACCGCATATTGGTTGTAAAAATATGTGCAGTTTTTGTAACCAAAGACATATTACAGGCGCAAAATATGCACCTTCATCAACCGATGTTATAAATGCAGTAAATATCGCCGTTTCTTCCAAAAAATACGATCCCAGAACAACTGAAATTGCTTTTTTTGGCGGTAGTTTTACAGCTATAAATCGTAACTATATGTTACAATTACTTGAAACTGCATATGAGTTTGTAAAAAGCGGAGTTGTATTCGGAATTCGAATTTCTACAAGACCTGATGCAATTGACGATGAAATTTTAGCAATCCTAAAGCGATATGGCGTTACCGCAATTGAACTCGGCGCACAAAGTCTTAACGACAATGTTTTAAGATTAAACAATCGCGGACACACGTCTGATGATGTCATAAAAGCATCACATCTTATAAAGAAAAACGGTTTTTCTCTAGGACTGCAAATGATGACGGGTTTATATAGTGATAATGATGAAAATGCGATTTTTACCGCCAAAGAAATTATCAAACTTTCTCCTGACACAGTAAGAATTTACCCTACAATTGTTCTGAAGAACACCGATTTAGCAGCTCTATATATTGATAATAAATATTCACCTCAATCATTAGAACAAGCAACAAAACTATGCTCTGTTTTACTTGAAATGTTTAATGAAGCGAATATTAAAGTTATTCGTTTGGGGTTACATTCCATTGAAAAAGATACATATTTGGCAGGGCCGTGGCATCCTGCATTTAGCGAACTTTGTTATTCAAATATATATTTAAAAAAAGCCATAGCGATATTAAACGAAAAGGGAAGTTACATTATATACGTTGCTCCCAGTGAAGTTTCAAAAATGATTGGTCAAAACAAGACCAATATTATTTTGTTAAAAAATCTCGGTTTTGATTGTTTAGTGAAACCTGACGAAACACTTAATATCTATCAAATCAAAGCCGAAAGGAGATAAAAATGCTTTTAAGTTCAATACAAATTCAAGGATTTAAATCTTTTGCAGATAAAACTGTATTAAAATTCGGACGAGGCATAACTGCGGTTGTAGGACCAAATGGTAGCGGTAAAAGTAATATTTCTGATGCTGTTCGTTGGGTTTTAGGTGAGCAATCCACTAAAAGTCTGCGCGGTCAATCTATGGAAGACGTTATTTTTGGCGGCACAGACAACCGACGTCCACATGGATTTTGCGAAGTTACTCTTAATATCGACAATGCCGACAGAACGCTGAATTTTGATAATGATTTTGTATCTATTACGCGTAGATTTTATCGTTCGCACGAAAGTGAGTATCTCATTAATAATGTTTCTGTTCGATTAAAAGATGTTCACGAACTATTTATGGATACCGGTCTGGGTCGTGATGGTTACTCTATGATTGGTCAGGGTAAAATCGACAACATTATCAGTACAAAATCTGATGAACGTCGTGATATATTTGAAGAGGCTTCAGGCATTTCTAAATATCGTTATCGTAAAACCGAAGCCGAGCGCAAACTTGCTTCGGCTGAAGATAATTTGTTGCGTCTCAAGGATATATTAGATGAACTTGAAGCACGTGTTGGTCCACTTGAAGAACAAAGTCGCAAAGCTGAAAAATTTTTAACGCTAGCCGAGGATAAAAAACAACTTGAAATTGGTCTTTGGCTTTATACACTTAACAATTCTAAAGATGCCTTGCGCAATCAAGAAAGCAAAATTGCCACTGCTCAAATGCAGTATAAGGAAATTGAAGAAGCATTAAGTGAATTTGATGCAAAATCTGAACAAAACACTGCACAGTTTACGTTTATTACTTCACAAATCGAAAATATTCGCCAAAGAATAGCTACCTCTAATGAGGAATCAGTAAAATTTGAAGGTGAAATATCTGTATTAAATAATGATATTTCGCATAATGATGAAACCATTGAAAGATTGAACGCTGAAAAGAAAGCGTTACAAGAATCTGATTTTAATGCAAAAGAAGATATTGACAATAAACGAAATTTAGCAGCTGAAAAGAAACTTGTTATTGATAAACTCAACGTAAAACTTTCTGAACTTGAAAGCAACCTTAATAATCTATTAAGCGATAGTGAAAACATTTCAAGAAAGATTGAAGACCAAATTAAATTATTAAATCAACTTTCGGTTAAAACATCTGATTTACGTGTTGAAATGACAACCTCTAACACATCAATTGATGAAATTAATTCCAGAAAAGACATTATTGATGATTTGTTAAAACAAAACAACTCTGAAAAAGAACAGCTTACCAAGGATTTCGATGAAACCAAAGAACTTTTGGATAAAACCGAGGATAATATACTTGAATTACAAAATTCAATTAAAGGCTATGAATTAAGATTAAAAAACCGTAATGATGAACTTAATGAATTGACCAATAAATGCAACGAATTACATCTTGATATTGAAGCGAAACGTCGCAGAGTTCAAATTTTAACTGAACTTGAAAACAATATGGAAGGTTTTTCTCATGCAGTTAAAAAGGTTGTTTCTGATGCCGAAAAGGGAATATTACGCGGTGTTCATGGTCCTATTTCAAAATTAATATCGGTAGAAAAACAATATTCTGTTGCAATAGAAACAGCACTTGGTAACGCATTGCAAAATATTGTTGTTGATACTGATACCGATGCAAAACGCGCAATTGGATATTTAAAATCCAATAATGCAGGTCGTGCAACGTTTTTACCAATATCATCAATCAATTCTCGTGAATTTAAAGAAAACGGATTTGATGATATTTATGGATTTGTGGGCATAGCTTCCGATCTTGTTTCGGTTGACAAAAAATACGAGACAATTATTAAGTATTTGCTTGCCGGTACAGTTGTTACCGAAGACATTGACAGCGCTACCACTTTTGCTAAAAAATATAATTATCGTATTAAAGTGGTTTCACTTGATGGCCAAATAATTAATCCGGGCGGCTCATATACCGGTGGTTCTTTGGTTAAACAAGCGGGAATGCTTAGTCGAACCGCCGATATCAAGCGTATTGAATCGGAAATAGAAAAACTTTGCGAAAAAGAGAAGTCGACCCAAAAATTGCTTGAGGATGCAATATCTTCCGTTGCCGAGGTTAACGCGGATATTGTTGCTACTCAAGCTGATTTAACCAATTCTAATGAAGATAAAATTCGTGCTTTAGCTGAGCTTAAACGAATTGACGATTTAATTAAAAATATATCTTCAACAATAAATTCATTGATTGAAGAGCGTGACGGCAGCAAAGAGAAGATTAAAATTTTAAACGATAAATCTAATTTTGCTGCTAAACAAATTGCCGATTTGGAAGCTGAAAAAACAGCAATTCAAGCCGAAATTGATCAGATGACAGGTGGTAGAGATTCGCTTTCTCGCGATAGGGAAGACATAACTAACGATATTACAAATATTAAGCTTGAAATCATTGATAATCAAAAGGATGCTGAATCACTTTTATCTTCTGCCTTGGACATTGAAAACTCAATATCTAATCGTGCTACACGTGCTTTGGAAATTGATGCTGAAATTGCTGCGGTTGAATACAAGATCACACAACTTAAGGCAGATATTTCTAATCGCATAGATGAAATTGATAATATTAAGCATAAAATTATCGATTATAACAATGAAATCGAAAAACTAATGAATGAGCGCAATTATATTGAAAAATCCGGTGTTGAACTTCGTTCCAGTGAACGCGAACGCACATTAGAACGTGAAAAAATTGGCGGAGAACTTGCTCGTCTTACCGAGAGAAAAGACGTTATGATGAAAGAATATGATGACGTTATTCGCCAATTATATGATGAATATCAACTTACTAAAAGCGAAGCTGAAAACATTGCTATTGAAATCGATAAGCCTGCCGAAGCAAAAAAACAACTTGCTGAAACAAAATCTAAAATTCGTGCTCTTGGCAATGTTAATGTATCTGCAATTGAAGAATACAAAGAGGTCAAAGAACGTTATGACTTTATGAATTCTCAGGTTGATGACGTCGAAAAGGCAAGAACCGAGCTTCGCAAGCTTATTAATCAACTTACTGCTCAAATGCAAGAAATGTTTGTTGAAGGTTTTGCAAAAATAAATGAAAACTTTACAAAAACATTTAAAGAATTATTTGGTGGTGGCAGTGCCGAATTACGACTTACCGATCCGGATAATGTGCTTGAAAGCGGTATAGATATCGAAGCGCGTTTACCCGGTAAAAATGTACCAAGCCTTAATGGTCTTTCGGGTGGTGAAAAGGCTCTGGTTGCTCTTTCTATTTATTTTGCTATCATGAAGGTTAATGCACCACCGTTTTGTTTCCTTGATGAAGTTGATACCGCTCTTGATGATATTAATGTTAACCGTTTTGCCGATTATATGAAACGTTCTGATTTCAGCACTCAATTTATTTGTGTAACACATCGACGTGGAACAATGGAATCTGCAGATATGCTTTATGGTGTTACCATGCAGGAAAAGGGCGTAACAAAATTATT
>JAZQYL010000036.1:0-79664 GCA_045633485.1 Acutalibacteraceae bacterium
ATACTTACCGAAAAAGAGAAATCCATACTTAATTTACCACCCAAAGCACTGCAATTACCCATAATACATTTTAGGGAAAATCTTTTTGATATTTTACAGGACAGAGAATTTTCCATAGATGAGCGCATTGATAATCTGCTAACATTTATAGACGCCGAATTACCAAACAACATAGATTGGTATAATATTTTTAATAATCTTGAAAAGCTTGATAACGCTTGGGATAATTACCTGCTCAAAATTAAAAACGGTATCGACTCCCATATAGCCGATAACTCACTTGATACCGCTTACGAACAACTGCTGGTATATCTTATTTTTCGTCATTTTCTTGATGGACAATATGACAATATGTTTAAAGAACGTGTTTTGTTTGCAGTGCTAATCTACAAACTTATAAAAACAATGAACACTTCAAATACAATAGATGAGCTTATAGAAATTGCGCGTGTTTTTTCCGGCGAAATCGAATATTCCGACGAAAATATAGACACAATCCTTTCATATTTAAGAATTAACTAAAAACACTCCATTAAAAATGGAGTGTTTTTAAAATTTATTTTTCTTTGCTTATAACCTTTTTCTGCCAAGATTTTTTACCGCACTCAGGGCATTTCATATATCTTGTTCTGTTCACGTGCATTGACCATAAAACGCTGCTAAATGTCGGTACGTATCTGTGTCCGCACTTGGCACATTCGTAGTAGCCCGCCGTTTGCTCAATTTTTATCATAAACGGAACTGCAACAACAAACGGAATAAAGCCGATAAGAATAAGCAATATTCTAAGCCAATCAGCCACTTGCACCAATGACGCCACCATAACTAAAACAAACATAATAACCGAGAACAAAACACCTATAAATATCTCTAATGACAAAAGACTTTTGTCGGCATGTTCTTTTTCCTTTACCAATTCAATTAGTTTGTTTTCGGTTTCTTTGTTATAATTTTCCATTAAAACTACCTCCCCGTTCAGCAAATCGTTTACTGTTATTTTAAGAAGGCTACAAAGTTCAAGCATTATAGACGAATCCGGCATCGATTTACCTGTTTCCCATTTTGATACAGCCCTATCGGTAATATTAAGTTTTTCTGCCAGCTGCATTTGTGTAAGATTTTGCCCTTTTCTGCGCTCGGCAATAAAATTCCCGATTTTTACTTGATCCATTTGCTCGCCTCCTTTGATTACAGTATAAATAATTTACGCAGAAAGTCTACATACCATTGGTTGAGTTAACGATACCACGGCAACTCAACTATGGTTTTGGTATGACCCATAGCCGATACTATTTTATCAAAGATATCACTAGTTTTAATTTTCATACTGCTAGTATTTACACACGGATGACAACCTATATACTCGTCTTCTAAAATATCTTTATCCACAAGTAGTCGCACCCGAGCATCCGCGTCATTAATTAACCCCAAAACACTAACCGATCCCGGTGTAATGTCAAGATATTCCAACATCGCCTGCTCATCGGCAAAAGAAAGTCTTGCCGAATTTATCTGAGATGTTAAATCCTTTGTTTTAAAGGGTTTATCTGCCGGCATCATAAGCAAATAAAAATCTGTTTTTTGTCTATTTGTTAAAAACAAATTTTTGCATATACTACAACCCAACGCTTTATCAATCGCAACACAGGCCTCCATGGTATTAGCCGGCATATCACGATGGTCTACACAAAAATATTCTATATTCAAATCGTCTAAAAAATCATAACATCTTATTTCCTTTTTTTTACGGTCATCCCATTTTTCGGGACGACCTTTTTTAAGTATTAACTCCATAATTAAATCCTTCTAAAACGATATACTATCACCCAAATGGAATGAATAAATTATTTTTTCCTTTACGGGCTTATTAAATATTTTTTGCGCAGCTGCAGAATAAATCTCCAACTGCTCACCATAACGCTCAACAAGCTGCTCAAGATTATCTACCATATCTGTTTTAAAGTCGAGCACAACAATACCGTCCTCCTCTTCAAAACATAGGTCTACAGCGCCTTGCACAATAATGTTGGCATCGTCCACATTAATATCCATTGTTGGATCAAGCTGTTTTGCCGGTATTTCAGTAAGAAATCGCATTTCTCTATGAAGACTACCGGAATGTAATATTCTTTTATAAAGCGTTGTCTCAAAAAAGTTTTTTATCGCACATACATCTACCGAATCGCCCTCTTGCGGAGTAATAAATTTCCACTCTACAAGCCGCTCAATTTCCGCTGTAACATCAATGTGCTCAGTCATATTTATATACTGCATAATATGATGTAACGCCGTACCACGAGCCGCACCTGACAATCTGTAATCCTGCATAAAAAGCGGTCGATCACAAAATGAGAAACGATCATCTTGTGCGCTATGAACAAGCCTTGACACCGACGCCTTGGCTTGTAAATGACGCAATGCTTCATATGGATACACAAAATCTGCATTAGACTTTATTTGTTCAACAAGTTCAAAATCGCAAGATCCTTCGCCACCGACAGTTTCTTCACGATGGTTTTTATTCTCATCTTCGCCATTAAGAATTGTCATTTTAAGCCTTGAATTAGTTGCCACTATAGGCGGCTTTACACCTGCGTAGTTACGCAATACATCAGAATTTGGATGTAACAAAGCGCAGCTCAAAATCCAATCGCTCATATTACGTCCGTTTTCCAAAAACTCGCGAGAAACAAAGGGTACTTCATCCTGCAATGCATCTGAGAGCTTAATCAACTTGTTGTTTAAATTTTTAGCTGAGCACACAATACACAATCTGTCTATTGCTCGAGTCATCGCTACATATAATAAGCGCAACTTTTCCTCAACCGTTTTTACCTGCGCCGCATCAGACATAATCGTATGCCCTAACATCTCTATATCGCCGCAGATTTCCTCATCATAATATTTAAAGGCTATTCCGCCCTTTTCCGAAAAAAGCACTCGACTGACAGAATCAGCGTTATTAATAAGCGATGACAAATTTGCCAGTATGCACACCGAAAACTGCAAACCTTTTGAATTGTGCATCGACATAATCTTAACCGAATTATCATCGCTTCCAGCGGCAGTTTTAAATGCGTTTTCCGGCAGAGATTTCATATATTTTATAAAACCATATATTCCCGAATCAAAACGCGCAGCAAAGCCTTTTGCATAGTTAATCAACATAAACAAATTGGCCCTTCTTACACTTCCCGAATCAAGCGCCGACATCATATTGAGTATATCGGTAGAATGTACAAGTTTAGAAATTAATCTATCAACCGATAAAACAGCGGCATCGCGTCGAAACTCAATTAGACTGTTAATAAAAGCTATTGTTTTTTCATCACCGGTATTTTGGTATGCAACTACTGCCGAATACAATGAGCCTCGTTTTTGATTAATTCGAATTTTTGCCATTTCTTCTGCAGTAAACCCGAATAAAGGCGACATCATAACCTCTAACAATTCTACATCACATTTAGGATTATCAATAACCTGCAACAATGACATTACTGTAGAAATTTCGGTACTTTGCAAAAAAACATCGCCGCCTAATGTTACAGGAATCCCATTTTGTGATAAAACTTCTGATATAACATTTGCTTTGTCCTTTACCTTATCAAGCAATATTGCAAAGTCACTGTATTTCGCACATCTTAGTGAGTTAGAATCTGTTATAATATTCCCCTCATGCATAACCGAAATAATATAATCGGCAATTTTTTGAGCTTCTATTTGCAGCAATGATTTATCGGTTTCTTCACATCTGTCAACAACCAATAATTCAGCCGCAGGCATTGCATTATCGGTAAAATTACCCGAAGCGTTTAAACATTCCTCGTCGTCGTAAACAATGTCACCGCATTGTCCTGCCATAAGGCATCCAAAAAAGAAATTAACTGCTTCACATACACCTTTTCTTGAGCGGAAATTATCCGATAATATTATCTTTTTTGAATCCTTATTATTTGCATCATCTATCAAGATATACTCATTTTTCTTTTTCAAAAAATTATCGGGGTTAGAGCCCCTAAAGCCATATATACTTTGTTTTACATCGCCTACAACAAAAAGTTTTTCATCTCGATTAGACAAAGCGTAAAAAAGCATGTTTTGCAAATCGTTTACATCCTGAAATTCATCAACCAATACTTCGTCATAATGATTGCATAATTCACTCGCTTCATCCTTTATTAAAACTTCACCGTCTTTGTATTCACAAAGCAAATTAAGCGCCAACTGCTCCATATTGTAAAATGTAAACGTGTTTTCTTTACAAAGGGCATCAAAAAGTCGGTCGGAAAACTTGTTAATAATTTCTACAAGCAATTTTACAGCGCCAAAATTTTTAGAAATATTATTTTTTACTATTTCAGAATCTACAAAAATTTCACACAACTCGCCTACAATTGATTTTATGTTTTTCTGAGCAAGCTTAAAACTTTCACCGCTTGAGTCATCCCTATCACACGAAGGCATTCTATCAAACACAACTGTTTTTAAACAAGCGGCAAATACATCCCATTCGTTTTTAGAATAAGCGTTTGCGATTTCCTGTATTTTTTTAGCCACATTGTCGGCGTAAGAAATATATTTATCGGTATTTTTATTAACAAGCTCGGCGCAAGACAGCATTTTTTCCGAATGTTTTACTAAAGCCTCTATTCGACGTTCGGCGATATCAAATGCCATATCAAACCAAGCGTTACCAGCTTTAAATTCACATTGATACGGCAACAACAAACCATTTATAAAGTTATTTGGGAAAGGTAGCTGCTGACTGTATAAATATATACGATTTATAAGATCTGTCAAATTTTTTTCATCATATTCACAGTTACAAAGCTCCAAAAGGCGTTCAAAATCCTTTGTCGGATTTTCTATGTATTCAAGTATTAAACTTGACATTACATCATTTAAGATGGTTTGCTGTTGCGCAGCGTCCCCTATTTTAAAATCAGGCTGTATGCCGCACCTTTCAAAATTTTCTCTGACCAATTTAATACAAAATGAATCTATTGTACAAATATCGGCGTGTGAAAGCAAATACTTTTGTCTTTGCAAATTTTCATCGTTTGGATTTTTTTGTATTTCTTCATAAATACGCTTTTCAATACGACCGCGCATTTCTGCCGCTGCCGCATTTGTAAAGGTAACTATTAGCAGTTTATCAGCACTAACAGGCGAATTATTATCAGTAAGCATATTGATAACGCGCTCTACCAAAACAGCGGTTTTACCCGATCCTGCCGCTGCCGACACAAGAATGTTTCCACGGGTTTCAATTGCTTTTTGCTGCATTTTTGTAAAGTTAATCGCCACTCTCTGACACCTGCCTTTCTATTTCTTCCAACACTTGAGAATTTGTCATTTTTGGCACCTGCTTATGAGGTTGGTCTGCAAGACGGCATATTCCTTGATACTCGCAGTATTTACACGCCCCGCTATCAAGACCATCAACAGGATCGGCATCTATATTACCACTATAGATTGCGCTACCTGTGTTTTTAAGCTTTTGTTCTATAAAATCAAAAATTTTATCAAAATCTTCCTGTTTTATAAAACTATCCGAAGGAGATTTTTCAGAAAATTTAGGCACAAATTCTCCCTTGTTTTCTTTATCCATAGCGGTAATGACCGCCTCGTCGGCCGGCAACAATCCATTCATCCTTCTTGCCGATTTTGAATCGCTTTTATCACGGCTTGCCGGCATATAAAGTATGCCTGCCGATTTGCCGCCAAACTCCTCACTGCGAGCTACCGCATACAAATACACAAGCATTTGCATATTTTGACCAAACAAAATATCCGGCAACTTAAAATCTCTGTGTCCTGTTTTATAATCTATTATTCTGATATACCCATTCCACCTATCCAAGCGGTCAACCACTCCGATAAGCTCAAGCGTTCCGCCACCATCTATAGGTATCTTAATTTCGGGCAAATCACCATCATATCCTATTCTAAGCTCACACTTTACAGGCTCAAAATCGCTTTGCGCAAACTCTTGTACCAGTCTTTCAACAACGTATCTCAATGTTCGCTTTATGGTGGAAATCAAATATTTTAGATATGGAGTTTCAATATCATTATAGCCTGCCACCAAATCCAGATACTCTTTTATATATTGATCAACTAAATCATAAATTTGCAAACCATCAAACTCAGATACGCTTTTGCCGTAATCCTCTATAACACGCTGCAATACATAGTGAACAACCGTACCTCGCTGCATAGCGTTAAATTCAGCGACCTGTAAGCGTTCGGCGCGCAAACCATAGCGACAAAAATACATAAAACGACAACGATTAAAGCTATCAAATTTTGATGGTGACATTGTAAGTCTTTCGCCAAAAAGTTGACAAGCCGTATCTCTTGATATGGTATGCTCCACTCGGTTTTTACCCTTTAAAACAACATCAGCTCGTTCAAAATAGTGACTTCCCTCAAGCGATTTTAGCAAAGTCTTCTTGTCATTATCATCTATGGAATCTATGCAAAGCCACGAAAGAGCATCTTCATACGTTTCGGGTAAATTCGCAAAGTCTAGACCGGACGGTTCCTCATAAACCGTTATATTAAATTTTTCCTTAATATCCGTTACAAATGCGGACACTTCCGCTGCGGTTGATCCATCAATTGTAGAAGCATAGCTTATGAACACACCGTTTGATGCGCAGCACAAATTGCTATAAAGCAAGCACTCCTCATCTATCGCCGCAGAAAAAGTATTATCCGGTATATCAATTCCCATAGAAATTAATTTTTCTCGTTCACTATTTACAAAAAGTCCGCTGCTTTCTATTTTTCTTGGAAATACTCCTTGGTTTGCACCCATAATAAATGCATATTTAGGTCTAGATGGTCTTATTCGATCAGCAGCGCCAAAAACAGCCTCATCTATCATTTGAGGAATCACGCCAACAGTCTCAAGTGACAACGCAGTTCTTAAGGCATCGTAAAACTCGGTTTTGCTTATTTGTGTTTCACCAAAACATAATACCAAACTGTTTAAAAGGCGCATAACGCTATCCCACGATTGCTTTATAGCATCGCTGTAATACGAGTTATCATATTGTTTTAAAAGATTTTTAAAGCATTTATCCGCATTAACTGCTTCGAGTAATTTTACCAAAGCGGTCGCCATTTTTTTTGCCGTGCCAAAACATTCTTTTTTAAAATCAAGCAGCGGTTCAATAGCCTTTGTGCGCAAAGAATTAAGTTGTTTTAATCTTTCCAACTTAAATTCGCTCAATTCTCCGCTCGCCGAAAAGCCGTCCGGGTCCATAGTCCAATTGCTTTCCCAAACAGCACCGTCAATATTCCAAAGATATGTATAATTTTCAAGTGAAGTAATCTCATCCAAAGTTAATATGTCAATGCCCGATTTATAAAATCTTAATATATTCTCGGTGCAAAAACTTCTCGCAATATCCATTGCCGCCAAAACCGTGTTTGCGCAAGGGAGTGTAATTAATGGAATACGTTGATCAATAAAGCAACCTACGTTATTTTTTTTACACGCAACCTGTAACGCATCTTCATATGGCGCAGTATCCCTGGCAATTATTACAAAATCGTTATAACGCGCTCCTCTTTCGCGAACGATTTTACGAATATTTCGCGCAACAAAATCCGCTTCGCTGTAGATACTGTCGGCGCGACAAATAACAATATTATCACAGTTATTTTCAAAATTTGTTTTACCAGTTGCAATAAAATCCTCAAGCGCTGCAAGTTCAGCATTATTATAATTTTTATGCTTTAAAACTATATCCTCAGCTATATTTACCGAGAATCGTTTTGCTATACCGGCAATGCGGTTTTTAACCTTTTTAATATTTGCAAAAAGTCCTAATTCACCCGTGTCTTCGGGGTTGTCCACCAACGTAACAACAACATTGTCCGCCTCTGAAATTATTCTTTCAAGAATTTTATATTGTTGACCCGAAAATCCTTTAAACGAATCAATAAAAACAGTTTTTCCTTTAAAGAAATTCAAATTATTTAAAGCGTAATAGAGCTTTGTAAGGCGATCGGTATTGTCTATAAATTTCTCGGCAATTATGGCGTCATAATTTTCGTAAATAATAGCGGTATCAAGTAACTTTAGTTTCAACTGCTCATCAAGCGTATTGCTTGCGGCATCACGTAAATCTTTAGCCGTTACAAAGTTTATTTTAAATTCGCCTATTGTATCAATCATAAGGCGGGCAAAACTAGTTGAGTTTGCGTATTTTTTGAATCGTACCAAATCGTCACAGCACAGCTTTATCGCCCGGCTCATCAAAATTATTCGGTCCGCATCAGTAATGCTTTCCCCGCATACTCCACCTACAATGCGTTCTATTTCATCACAAAGACGAGTAAAGCTAATAACCGAAACCTTTTGAGCAGCCCCGTCACCGACAGCGTCCAAAATATTCTTTTCGCTTTCAAACGAAAATTGCTCCGGTACTAAAAGCATAGGGTGTTCACCCCGTGCAATACATTCGGCAATTTTTTGAGTTACCGTATATGTTTTTCCGCTTGATGCGCGTCCCAAAATAAACTGTAGCATATATACACCGCCTTTGAATATATTTTACCACAAATAGCTTTATAATACAATTATAATTCTTTAAATGCGTCAAATTTTGTACATTAAAAAAGTATTGAATAAATTTTAATTTTACAATATAATGTCATATAGGTGATAATATGTTTAGTAATATAACAAATAATGCAAAAAAAGTAATACACGAACTTATACAGGTATCAAATCTAAAACAGGGTGATTTGCTCGTAATCGGGTGTTCGTCCAGCGAAGTCGTGGGTGGCGATATTGGTAAATCATCAAGCATAGAAGCGGCTAAAGCAATCTGTGACGGCATTTTGCCCATGCTAAATGAAAAGGGCATATATCTTGCGGCTCAGTGTTGCGAACATCTCAACCGCGCGATTATAATCGAACAAGAAGCGGCAGAAAAATTCGGGCTTGAAATTGTAAATGTTATGCCTAAGGTAAAGGCGGGCGGTAGTTTTGCTACAACCGTTTGGGATAATATGAAAAATCCCGTGGCCGTCGAACATATAAAAGCGCACGCAGGACTTGATATCGGTAACACACTTATCGGTATGCATTTAAAAGATGTTGCAGTTCCCGTAAGACTGTCGATTGATAAAATTGGCAAAGCGCCTATTGTATGCGCGCGCACACGCCCTAAATTTATAGGTGGCGAAAGAGCCCATTATTGTGATAATTTAAAATAAATAAATTAGCCCCACAGTTCTGATATGTGGGGCTAATTTATTCATTTTCAATAGATTTAAGTTGCAGCTTTTCAATGCATCCCTTACAAACAATCTGATTTTCAAATTCTATGCAATTTTCTTCACTATTGCAAAAAACACAAGTGGGTTTATGCTTTTTAAGCACTATGCAATCGTCCTGCATATAAATTTCAAATTCATCTACACCCTCGGTCATATCAAGGTATTTTCTTATCTCTTTAGGTATTACCACCCTACCCATATTATCAAGACCGCGAATAATTCCTGTTGATTTCATAAACAAAATCTCCTATTCAATCGTCCAATCTATCGGTGTTTGCCCGCTGGACAATAAAATTTCATTGGTTTTTGAAAAATGCTTGCATCCAAAAAAGCCGTTGTAAGCAGAAAGTGGACTCGGATGCACGGTAATCAACTTTTGATGTATCGGATTGCTGATGATCTCAGCTTTTTTTCGTGCGTTAGCACCCCAAAGTAAAAACACAACGGGTGTTTGCTTTTTGTCGAGTTCTAAAATTACCCTGTCGGTAAACTGTTCCCACCCCATACCTTTATGGCTGTTAGGAGTTGCTTGTCGTACGGTAAGCACCGTATTAAGAAGCAACACGCCCTGATGCGCCCACGATGTAAGTTGACCATGGTTAGGTATAGCAAAACCTATATCATCGTGTAACTCTTTGTAAATATTTTTAAGTGACGGTGGTATTTCAATCCCTTTTTGAACAGAAAAACATAGTCCGTGCGCCTGACCTACGCCATGATATGGGTCCTGCCCTATTATTACAACCTTGGTATCTTCGAAAGAGGTATATTTTAGCGCATTAAAAATATCATTCATATTTGGGTATATAGTCTTGCTTGTATACTCGCTTTTTAAAAAGCCTCGCAATGACTGATAATACGGCTTTTGCCATTCATCTGCCAAGATATCGTCCCAATCGTTACCTATATTTACCAATTTATTCACCAACTTTCCAAATTTATAAAAATTAAAAGTTGAAAGTTGAAAGTTTCGGGGTTCGCTATAGGCGAACCTTTATATTTGTCGACATTGTCGACTCAATAATTTTCCATTTTCAATTTTAAATTATCAATTAAATTATATCGTAAACTTCAACTATACCACTTGAATGATAAAGCGATGGAGTTATCATAATAGAATAACCTCTGCCGTTATCGCTGGTCCACTCCACCGAGTGCTTGCGCGGTACCGCGCAACAACCAAGCAGCATCATTATAGCGCCGCCATGCATTATAACACCGGCATTTGTAATGTCATTATTCATCATATCGCGAACAATCATATTTAGCGCCAACGCTTGACGGCGAACAAAATTTTGAGTAGTCTCACCGCCGGCAGGAGCCTCTAACTTACCGCTTGTCCACTCAATATATTCAGGCATAAGTTCTAATTGCTTGGCAGTTTTTCCCTCGAACTCACCAAAATCATATTCGGTAAGTTCATCTACAATATGCGCTTCAAAACCGGGATAGATTATATTTGCGCTTTGCTTGCAACGAAGCATAGGACTGGTATAAAGTCGCTCAATTTCAGGATATTCTATGACCTCACGCATTTGCTGAAGTTCGCGAACGCCCTCAGGACTCAAAGGCAAATCGGTGCGATTGCCGATATACATACCTGCGATATTTGCATCGGTTGCACCGTGACGAATTAAATGTATTTTAAAAGTTTTCATAAATAATCACCAATCAATTCAGCAATAATACTGTTCGAAATTAACATACCGCTATCGGTCAGCGATATATGTGGCAAATTTGCTTTTATATAACCTGCCTTTTGAAGCATAGTTATTTTATTTTTTATATCATTTGGTATTTCACCATAAATTTGTGATAGGTTTATTCCCTTTGAAAGTCGTAAACCGAGCATTAGTTTTTCTCGAGGATCTCCCGACTCACCATCGAATTGGGTTTTCGGATTCTTTAAGAATCCTTTCAAATCTTTTGGATAATAAAACCGCTTACCATTAATACAAGAATGCGCCGCAGGACCTATTCCCAAATAGTCCTCACCCACCCAATATTTTGTATTGTGTAGGCTTTCATAACCGCAAAGAGCAAAATTAGATATTTCGTAATGATTATACCCGTTTTTCTTTAACGCTTCACACATAAACAAATACTGCTCGGCTGTATCATCTTCATCCGGCAAATTAAGCGTATCATATTTTTTTGAAAAAACAGTTTTTTCTTCAATTTTCAAAATATAAGATGAAATATGCTCTGGTTTTAAAGACAATGTAAAATCAATATCAGTTTTTAAACTTTCAATACTACTGTCGGGCAATCCGATCATAAGGTCAACCGAAATGTTTCCAAATCCAAGGTTGCGTGCTGATTTTATCGTTTCAACAGCATCGGTAACAGTATGTGTCCGACCCAATATTTGAAGAGTTTTATCGCATCCCGACTGCACGCCTATTGACAAACGGTTTACTCCCGCAGTTTTTGCAAAGGATAAAAATTCTTTGCTTGATGACGGATTAACTTCAACTGTAATTTCTGCCTTTTTGCAAACGTTAAAACTTTCATTAATCCAATCAATAAGGGGAATCACATCCTCGCCCAAAAGCGACGGCGTTCCTCCGCCTATATAAATAGTATCAATGGGGCGGTTTAACTTTCCGCCCCATTTTTTTATCTCGTCTTTTATCGCGTCTAAATAAACCGTTACATTATCTTTATTATAAAAAGTTGAATAAAAGTCGCAATAATTACATTTTTTTTCGCAAAAAGGTATGTGAATATACAGTCCTAACGGATTAGTCAAGGATTTCACCTATGCAACTACCCGGTACACAAGCAGCATTTGCTTCATCGGTATCGATGTGCATAGCAAGAGCGTAACTGTCGCTAACACGTGCAATAACATCGCCAAAAACAAGTGCTCTGCCTTCGGTAGGAATTTTAACACTAACAATCTGCTTATCAACTATGCCGTACTTTTCACCATCAGCGCATGTCATATGTATGTGACGCTTTGCAGCAATAACACCCTCGGTAAGTTCAACCTCGCCGCAGGGACCTACAAGCTTGCAAGCACCGCTGCCTGCAACGTCACCTGACTCGCGAATTGGAGCTGTAACACCAATTGTACGAGCGTCAGTAAGAGAAAGTTCTACCTGGTCAGCAGGACGGCAAGGACCAAGGATTGATGCCTTAAGGCTACCCTTAGGACCTACAACCGTTACCTTCTCTTCGCAAGCGAATTGGCCAGGCTGTGAAAGGTCTTTTTTATTTGTAAGAGTGTGACCGGCGCCAAACAACGTTTCAAGTGTTTCTTTTGTTACGTGTACGTGACGTGCTGAAATTTCAACTAATACTTCCTTTTTCATTTAAAAAATCTCCTTTATTATTTCAAGTAGTGTTATTTTACCATAATTCGACATATTTTGCAAGAGTATAATTATACCTTCATTCTAAGCATTGATCCTTGCTTGACCTCGCGTTCAAATGGTATTTTTATTTTCATCATAGGTTGATATGCGCTTTCAATTTGGACGCCATTTTCATCATAAAGCCTGGTTGTGTCCACATCAAAAGGAATACTTCCTGCCTCTAAACAGTCAAGCATTGTTCCACTGGCAAACTTGTTTTTCAAGGTAGCTATAATACAACCATCCTCATAACCGTCAACCACTGCCGCTATGGCATAATCGCGAATGTATCCTGCATTTTCATAGGTTTGCGCATTCTGCGGTTTTCCAAAATAAAATCCAGTAGAATACGTTCGATGACTCATTTTGTTTAGTTCTTCGCCAACCCATTTGGGCAAAATCCAATCACCATTGCAATTTAAAAGACTGTCAACCGCACCACGGTAAGCGTTTGCCGTAACAGCGACATAATATTCAGTTTTAGCTCTACCCTCAATTTTAATGCTTGATACACCCGCTGCAAGCATCTTATCAAGATACGGTGCCATACACATATCGTTCGCATTTAAAATGTAGGTGCCCTTTTCGGTTTCGGTAATATCAAAATATTGGCCGGGACGTGTTTCTTCCATAAGGCTATAACTCCAACGGCAGGGTTGTGCGCAATCGCCTCTATTAGCATCGCGTCCGGTCATATAGCTTGATAGCAAACATCTTGCAGAAAAAGATACGCACATAGCCCCGTGAGCAAAAGCTTCTATTTCAAGTTCTGCGGGTGTGTTTGCTCTAATTTTGGCTATCTCTTCCAATGATAATTCCCTTGCAAGCACCACTCGCTTAGCACCCATTTCATAAAACGCTTTGGCAGTTGCGCTATTAACTATACCCGACTGCACCGATACGTGAAGTTCACAATCAGGCGCATACTCTTTAACCATCCCTATAGTACCAAGATCCGATGCGATTATCGCATCAACACCTATTTCATTAAGATAGGATAAAAAGTCGGGTAAACGCACAATTTCATCCTCGTGAGGAATAGTGTTACAAGCAACGTGCACCTTAACACCGCGCAAATGCGCATAGTTTACACCTTCTTTTAAATCATCACGACTAAAGTTGGCGCTCGCAGTTCGCATTCCAAACTCTTCACCTGCAATATAAACAGCGTCCGCGCCAAAATCTACCGCAGTTTTAAGTCGGCTAAGGTCACCTGCAGGACACAACAGTTCCAATTTTTTATTAATCAAAGTACTCATATATCCAGTTACCGCCCTGTTGCAATTTTGCTATAGTTGCATTTTGCTCAGCCATTGTTTTGTGAAAATAGAACTTACCGTCTTTATCAGTAACAAAATAATAAAATCCTTCTTTATCCGTAGCAGGATAAAGCGCTGCTTTTATGGCGTCAATTCCGGGCGAACACAGGGGTCCGGGAGGCAATCCTTTAACATCATAGGTATTATATCTACCATCATCGTTTTTAAAGGACTCGCCATAATAGCATGTCGGACTTGAACCTAAAGTTTCAAAGTCATCACTATTAAGTCGGTTATAAAATACAGCCGCCACGCCTGCCATTTCGTTGTTGCTTTGACCCGCCTCCATTTGAATAATAGATGCCATTGTCAAAATTTCATTCATGGTGTATCCCATTTCTTCGGCTCGTTTGTACATATCGTCGGTAATCTTTTTTTCAGTCTGTGATATCATATACTCAACAACCATTTGTGCGCACTCGGCCGAATCATAGGCATAAAAATCATAAGTATCAGGAAATAGGTATCCCTCTAACGAATAGTACGTTTTGCCTTCGTTGCAATTTTTAAGCAGCTCGGTATCAAGAACAACCTCGTTAATTGCATATATAAAATCTTTTTTAGAGCAAACGCCCTTTTCTTCCAAGATTGTGGCAATACCCTTAACAACAACGTCTTCGCCATTAACGTTTTTTGTGTAATCATTAATACCCGTACCTTCAGGTATTGTAACCCTTACGCTTTCAGCCTTTGCACCGTCATTCATAAGCATATCAGCTATTGCGTCATAGCCCGCCTCGGTGTTAAAGGTGTAAAGTCCGTATTTGTATTGACTTTCAAAGCCCTTGATTTTTGAATAGAGTCTAAAAAGCATAGGCATTTTAACTGCGCCTGCATCCTCTAATTTTTCGGCAATAGCAATAGTTGATGAACCCATAGGTATATCCATTTGAACCGTATCGCCTCTACCAAACCCAAGACCCAGAAAATCGGCGCCGGCACACACAAGTGCAATGCCCATAGTTACCGATACAACAACAATACTGACCACCCAGATTATGTTCTTAATAACAGATACGCTCTTTTTGGATTTGCGGCGCATACGGGTCTTATTTTTCTTAGAATTAGATTCTTCAACATTAAATCCTTTACCGATTATAAAATCATCATCGTTAATATTAAAATTATTATTTTGCATATTTTTCCCCTATTAATAAACGCCATAGCGCATACTTCGTGCAATTTTTTTAGACAATTCTTCGTTCTCACTTATGGTTTCAAGATACAAAAGCGCAAAATCCATTGCTCCCCCTGCGCCCCAACCTGTAACGATATTTCCGTCCCTTACAGCAGGTCTATCTAATATATGTGCACCGATAAGCTCTTTTTCAAAACCGGTATAACACACGGCATTTTTACCGCTAAGTATACCTTTGCGACCTAATATCATCGGAGCTGCACATATTGCACCTATTACTTTACCGTTTTCCCAAGCGTAATCTATGAATTTATTAACGGTTTCATCCGATTCAAGATTTGTAGTGCCCGGCAAGCCGCCCGGTAATATAATTCCATCAAGATCATCAAAAACAGCATCACCTATGGTAATATCGCAATTAACCGAAATGCCGTGTGAACCGCTTACTCTCTTACCCGTAACACCTACTGTTTTTACTACAACACCCGCTCTGCGTAAAACATCCACGGGAGCTAATGCCTCAAGTTCTTCAAACCCTTTTGCCAAAAATACATATACCATTTTAATCACCTTAAAAAAGTTTTAAAGTCTCTGCCAAAACATCGTTTGCAATATCCTCAATTGAACGCGGTTCTCCGTCCTTTGCACAGGAAATAATAGTCCAACCTGAATATTTTGCTGTAAACATTGCTG
The DNA here is from genome assembly GCA_045633485.1 of Acutalibacteraceae bacterium. Taxonomy (GTDB): domain Bacteria; phylum Bacillota; class Clostridia; order Oscillospirales; family Acutalibacteraceae; genus UBA737. The sequence goes on from JAZQYL010000036.1 coordinate 15,810, forward strand.
CTTTGCGACATTTATCAAGATATGCCGTATCACTTTCGTGAATATCTTTTTTAGCCTCATCACCCTTGTATCTTCCCGATAGCAATTTTTGTGATACTTCAACAGGCATATCCAAAAATATTACCTTGTCAGGTTTTGGAATTCCAACCTTATTATACTCAAGATCATAAAGCCAGTCCAAAAATCCTTCCCAAAGCGCTTCGTTCATTTTAGATGTCTGATGCACCGCATTGGATGTCGTATATCTGCCCGATACTATAACACCGTTTTGATTATAATAGTCGCCCCAATTCATTTTATATGACGCAAAACGATCAACCGCATAAAAAAGTGATGCAGCATAAGCGTTTACATCCCCCGGCTTGTTACCAAATTTTCCGGCAAGATACATCTTAACAAGTGCGCTCGAATCACTGTTATAATCAGGAAAGGAGACCGATTTACTATCAATTCCGCATTTTGATAAATTTTGCGGTAAAAGCTCAAGCTGCGTTGATTTTCCGCTACCGTCAAGCCCCTCTATAACAATCAATTTACCCATTACTTCTCATATCCTCATAAAATTTTTTGATTTCCTTTGCCTTGCCACAGGTCATTTTCCCTTCGGGGCAAGGTCCTATAAGACATGGTGGACCCGCTTTTTTAAAAAGTTCCGGCGCAACCTCTCGCACCAAAGCAAGCATTTGGTTGGCCACCTCTTGAATTTCCCACTGAGCACGATTACAACAACGATGGCGGAAAAAATTATGTAATGAACGGGCGTTCATTGTTACTACCATTTTTGTTTCACAAGCATTAGGAAGTACAAATCTAGCATCCTCAATCGCCTTTTTAGAAGCAAGTCGAGCTGCAGTTTTTTCGTCCTTACCCTCATTAATAAAAGTTTTTGTATGCTTTTGAGTAAGTATTTCGGCAATTTTATCATACGCTTCTTGCGCTAAACGCATCGATTCTTTATACGCTTCCAATGCTTCAGCCTCAAGCGCAACTTCGGGTGGAGTCACAAATTCGAACTCTCCCTCTTTTACATATCTTTGGCTCTTAACGGAATAAGATGCCATTCTATGACGAGTTATCTGCGCCAAAAATGCACGCGAAACACCCTCGATACCAAATGTGAATGATGCGTGTTCAATAGGACTCTCGTGACCTATTTCAGCAAGCATCTCCACAAAGCTTGCTGCCTTTTCTTGTGTAAGACCATCATACAAATCACCTATCGTAGATGAACTGTAACACAATTTCGCAGCAGAAGCTACAGTTTTTTCCGGATTAGGTGTGTGCGCAAGTAGTGTAACGGTGGGCATTTTTATACAACTCCTGACAAATTTAAATTAAAGCATTGTATCAATGATACTCAAAGTTAGCATTTCTTTTAAACATACTGCTTTTATTTGCAACAGTAAGTAAATTTACATACGAAATAATTATATCATATATCACAAATAATATCAATTAATTTTTATAAGTTTCGTATAAAATAAAAAAATGTAAAAATTTTTTAAAAAAAGTCTTTTTATGTTGAAAAAAATGTGTTACAATGTATTTGTAAAAATTTTATATCTGCGGAGGGATTTCATATGTCCAGTATTAATTTCAAGCACACACCCTACGGCGACCTCGCAATTATAAGCATGCGCGGCTGCGAAGATATTTCGTCTCAGGTAGATTATTACCTAAAGCAATGGCGAAATATTGATGATGACCAATCCTTTGTTGTTGATGCCAATTGTCCACGTTTTGGCACCGGTGAAGCAAAAGCGGTTTTAAATCATAGCGCACGCGGACTTGATGCATTCATTATTTGCGACTGCTTTAACTATAACGTTACATACAAAATGTATGGACAAACAGTTCCCATGAGTCCCGATGATCATTTCCAAGACTTAAAGCGTGTTATCGCAGCATTTGGCGGTAAAGCCCGTCGTATCACAGTTATTATGCCTATGCTTTACGAGGGCAGACAGCACCGCCGTACAGCTCGTGAATCTATGGACTGCGCAATGGCTCTCCAGGAATTGGTTTATATGGGCGTAAAAAACATCATTACCTTTGATGCACACGATCCACGTGTTAACAACGCTATTCCTCTTGACGGTTTTGATAATGTACAAGCCGCATATCAAATGATTAAAGCACTTTTGCGCAGTGTGCCCGACGTTAAACTTGACCGTGACCACACAATGATCGTTTCACCCGATGAAGGCGGTATGGGTAGATGTATTTACTACTCTTCTGTTTTGGGTCTGGATCTCGGTATGTTCTATAAACGCCGCAATTACTCAATAATTGTTAACGGCAAAAACCCCATCGAAGCTCATGAATTTCTCGGTAACGATATTGTCGGAAAAGACCTTATTCTTGTTGATGATATGATCTCAAGCGGCGAATCAATGCTGGACATCGCTGCTAAGCTTAAAGAAAAAGGCGCAGGCAGAATATTCATCTTCTCAACCTTTGGACTTTTTGTTGAAGGACTTGAAAAGTTTGATGAATATTATGAAAACGGCCTTATAGACAAGGTATTCACCACCAACCTTATCTACCAAACACCCGAACTTCTCTCTCGCGAGTGGTACTGCAGTGTAAATATGTCAAAATACATTGCGCTTATCGTTGAAACGCTCAACAACGATAACTCTATAAGCGGCCTTCTTAACCCCGCAGACAAAATTAAGGCTGCTGTTGCTAAGTACGAAAGCGAAAAATAATATATAAGTCTTAAAGTTTAAGACTCTGCTTTTAAAATTAAAAGCAGAGTCTTTTTTATTTTGGGCATAATAGTTATGTGGTGATTTTATGAATATCAGAACTGATTTAATCGACGAAATTAAGATTGAAGCCGAAAATGAAATATTGGGAGCCGAAACCGACTGTTATACAATAGGTCAAATAAAAATATCCAATGTAAAAATCAAAAACGATAATACCGCTAAAATTTTGAATAAGCCTCGTGGAAATTACTGTACTATTTCTTTTCCCCGACTTGATTTTATTTGTGACACCGATGATGTAGTAAAGGCTACGGTGGAGTCGCTTAAAAAAATGTGTAGCAGCAACATACAATCTGCCATGGTGGTGGGTCTTGGCAATATAGATATAACTCCCGACGCTTTAGGTCCGAAGGTTTGCGACCGCATACTTGCTACCAGACATTTAACAAAAAAACTCAAGCACGACCTTGGTCTTCAGAAATTAAAAAGCGTGTCTTGTATTTCCCCCAATGTGCTGGGAAAAACCGGTATCGAAAGTTACGATTTAGTCTGCGCCGCTTCCGATAAAACAAATCCCGATATTATTTTAGCAATAGATGCCTTAGCCGCTCGCAGTCCCGACCGACTCTGCCGCACAATACAAATTGGCAATACAGGTATAACCGCCGGTTCGGGTGTAAACAATTCTCGTAAGGCTATAAATTTTGATACAATCGGTGTGCCCGTAATAGCAGTAGGAATACCCACGGTAATTGATGCCAACGGCTTTTTTAATTGCGATCAAAATATGATGGTAACCCCAAAAGAAATTGACCTTTTAATAGAAAAAGCCTCGGATATATTATCGCGCGCTATCAATATATTTTTGCAGCCTAAAATCGATATTAATGTTATTGAAAGTCTGACATAAAATTGCCATTTAAAACATAAAATGCATATGGATGGTGATTAAAATGAGTAATAAAGGTGCTTTAATACGATTTATTACTTCGGCATTATGTATAGCACTCTTTTTAACATATACAAGCATTAAAGGTCTTTCTTACTCAAGCGAAAGCGATTTTATTATTCCAACGCTATCACCATTAAATTTTGATAATTCAACCACAAGCATCGATTCAAAAAATCCTACCGAACAAAATAACGAAGCGCAGGAAAATGCTAGTGTCGACGTCGAAAGTCCCGAGTCATTAGCTGTTTCAGCAACGGGAACCGCAATGGGTAAGGTAATCGAAAAATTTATATCCCCCTACACTGCAAACACATCTTATAATAACGTTTATCTTAAAAACAATACCGAACTTCAAATTGATTTAAAGGAATTTGTTGAGAGCGACTTAAAAATAAATATCCAAAAAAATTCCGAGCCTCAGGTGCTAATTATGCACACCCATGCCACAGAAAGCTATTTGCGCCACAAAGAATCCTATTACACCGAAAATGATACTGGTCGCACTACCGATAATCACTTCAATGTAGTAGCGCTCGGAAAAATTATTACCGACAGATTAAACGAGGCAGGGATAAACACTCTGCATGACACTACCCAGCATGACTATCCCAGTTACAACGAAAGTTATTCTCGCTCGGCAAAAACCGTACGTGATTATCTTAACAAATACCCAAGCATAAAAATTGTTATTGATCTACATCGTGATGCGCTTGCCGAAAATGATAGCGATAAGGTTAAGCTGACTACCGAAATTGAAGGAAAGAAGGCCGCGCAAATTATGCTGGTTATGGGCGCGCAATGCTCAAAGGTTAAAAACTTTCCAAATTGGCGTGAAAATTTAAAGCTTGCAACCAAACTTCAACAAACAATTGAATCTATGTATCCCTCACTAGCTCGTTCAATTCATTTCGTAGCTAAAAATTATAATCAAAGCCTATCAAACGGTTCAATGCTTATAGAAATCGGAACCGACGGCAATACGCTTGATGAGGCTAAATACTCTGCTGAATTGTTGTCCAATTCACTTATAAGTTTGCTAAACGCAGGTTAAAAAAGGATTTTAAAAATGAAAAGACAAACAAAACAATATTTCAGAACTTTTTATATAACGCTTGTAATTTTAGTTTGCATATCTTTAGGCTTTATCGGTGTTTCAAAAGCCTACGAAAGCATTCGTCAAACCGCATACGGTGACTATAAAAAGGCGATAGAAATAACAGACGAAACTATACGAATACTTGACTTTGTGATAAAATAAGCCACCGCAAAAGCGGTGGCTTAAATGTTACTATATAATTTATTACTCCCAAGAAATCGGTTCTTCATCTTGCTGCGGTACATCAAGACCAAGGTTGCGGCGCTTTTCGATATCAGCATCAGGATGCTCACGATAATACGGATCAATAATATACTTCTTAACACTTCCAAAAGTGAAGAATTGTACAAGCAAGAATCTAAAGGCAGGCAATGTTGCAACCATAATAATAAATTCTATTGTCCAGACTCTAATATCCTGAATTCTTATCGCAATCAAGGCGTATAATCCATAAACCAAAATCAAGATTATACCACACAACAAATTGCGCCAAAAATTAAGTAAAACAAATTTAAAACTGTTAACATATATAGCCTTAATTTTGAAATTAAAAGTTATCATAAGGGTATAAATATAAAAGTTCATCATACCAAATATCGCTAATAACATAAGGCTAAATACAAGTCCTGCAAGTGAAATATTTTGTTGCGTTTGTATATAGGACTCATTGTAAAACCAAATTCCAAACAATATTAGTACAGTTATTATTGTGTTAATAATACCAACCGAAAGTGCCTGCTTCCAATTTTTCCTTATTGTTTCAAAAAAATCACTCAGTCCAAAAGAGTGTTTATCACGCGCAATATTTCTTGTTATATTTGTTATTCCCGCAGATGCCAAACCATGGGTTATTATAGGAATTGACGCAATAAAATAAATTAAATTTATCGAGAAAAAACGCCAAAAGTTTCTAAAATACGTTTCAAAGAATACAAAAAACTTCTTCTTTTGAGGAGCATCCTTACTTATTCCGGGACCCTCCTTTGTAAAATCAAAAAAACCAAAAAATCCCGACATATTACTTCTCCTCTTTTTTGTAAACAAGTTTTTCGGCAATATTAATCTCTTTTTTGCCCAGTATATATGCAATGCCCGATATCACGGGTACCATCAACTGAAGTAATACAAGTAAAATATGCTGCGTTAAGGTAAGTTCTTTAAGGGTTTGTGCGCCGGATGTTATCCACATTATAAAAGAATACATATGTCCACTTAAAAATGCGTACCATACTGTTCTAAAGTTTGGCACCTGTGTAGAACAGACAATCATAAGTATTGCAATCACCAAAAAGGGCAAATTACCGATTAAGCCAATTTTAAATCCCTTTAAAATATCGTTTTTTATATGTCCCGTTTTAATAAGATTTGCATCTTTAAATCCTTGCTTATACGGAAGTGTGGCAGCAAATGCTATTATCATTACAATGCAAAAGGCTTGCGTGACTACCAAAAAAACAGTTTTACCAACACCGGTAAGAGCCGAACGCTGCTTTACAGTATTTACAATATACCCCTTATATTCATACTCTTTTAACTTCATATCTGTGCCGTCATCCTTGCCGTCACCATTATTATCGGTATAGGTATATTCATACTCGGCAATTGTTTCGGTTGATTCCTCGTTTTCATAAACATATGCTTTATAGCCTGTCTCGACGGTAAAGATTGCCGAGCATATAACATTCATAGAAACGCACAAAAAGACGCTTATTATAGCAGCAACTATTAAACTGCCGCTTAATTTTAAACCACTTTTAAAACCAGCCATTATATTTTCCTCATAACTTACAAAATACTTTACGTTACATTTTACCCTAAAACAAGCAAAAAAGCAAGCGGCAAACACTCGCCACCTGCTTTTTTACAATAAATTTACAAAACCAACATAAGAATCAGCATAACTGCTGCAATCGCACCCGTAAGAATTGCCATTACCGTTAGTCTGCGGCGTGTAAGTCTACGCTTTCTTATTGTTTTGTATCCGCGGCCTGCCCTTTCATCAAGCTGAAACGTAAAGCTTTTTATTGCGCGATTAAGATTTTTTGTGCTTAAATTTCCACAAGAAGGACTGACATAAAAAACAATTCTATCGAATATTTTGCTACCGGTGTTGTTTACTTCTATAACCGTTTTATTTACGCCTTTAACCATTGTTTTACCACCTTTTAGAATAGTTAAAAGTATTTTTAACAGAAAGCACTGGTTATATACAAGTTAACATAAAAATGTGGATAACTTGGTGGAAAAGTGGAAAAAACCCTTAAAACAGTAGCAAAAACTTATCCACAATGGTTACTTTTACCATTTATTTTGTTGCATTATGTAAATTAAATTTTACCGTTGAGATACGAGACCGCACGTTCTACAGAATCTGCCGAATTTCCCCAATCACCCTTTCCGGCATTTCGGTAATCATACATAGAACAATATTTGTTTAAATCATCGCCCAATTCTTTAACGTAATCGGCGGTAATTCTTGTTAAATTTTCTTTAAACTCACCCAAATATTTGGGCATATTCTTTTTGTTAGCGCCGCTTATTAGCATCTCAAAATGATGCATACAAAACTGTGGTTGTGCATTAAACAGTTCCCTAAAATCGCGCTCCTTTTCATAACAACGATAAATTGTGTCAACCATACGCTCCATACCCCAATTTATCTTTTCGCATATAAAGCAACTGTCAATCACTTTCTTTACATTGCTTGCCTTTTTTTCAGCAGAATTAAACATCTTTTTTTGAAATATTTGTTCGCTTATTTCCTTTATATGTGTTTCCAATATTAGTGCTAATTGTAATCTACCTCGGCTAGCCATCATTTTTTCCAAATGCTCACTGCAAAAGCCCACCTTGTTTGTCTCAATTCGCACATCGGGTTCCATCATAGCGTCGCCTAAAATATAGGTTATAAGATGCTCCTCAACCGTATGCTTCATTCGGCAAAGCGGACAACCGTCACTTAATTCAAATACCTCCGAGACAGGTATGGTACAAATATCGTCACGCACAAAAATCACAACCTTAATTTTAATTTATTATGGACATTATATCACAAAGAATATATAATTGTAAATAGAGGTGGCATATGAATAACATAAAATTTGTCGATAATAAAATATACATAGAAAACATTTCGAATTTTGATCTTAAAGATACTTTGGATTGCGGTCAGGCGTTCCGTTGGACACAAAACGAGCAAGGAACGTGGTGCGGTATTGCTTTTGGCAAATATATTGAATTATCCTTTATAAACGATACTATAATAATTAAGCACACAAACAAACAAGATTTTGAAAATATATGGAAACATTATTTTGATCTTGAGCGCGATTATTCTGCAATTATAAAAGAAATAAGCAGTAACGAAATACTTGCAAAGGCGGCATCCTTCAGTAACGGCATTCGCCTTTTAAACCAAGAACCTTGGGAGGCGTTATGCTCTTTTATAATTTCACAAAACAACAATATTCCGCGCATAAAAGGTATTGTAGAAAATTTGTGTAAAAACTTTGGAGAAAAAATAAACGGTGGCTATACTTTCCCTTCTGCTGATATTATCTCACGCCTTACACTTGACGAATTAGGTATTATACGCTCCGGATTTCGCGCCAAATATATTTTAGATGCTGCAAACAAAGTTGTGTCGGGTGAAATCGACCTTGCAGCGCTCAAAAAAACCGATTATGATACTGCACGTCAAACACTAATGACCATTAAAGGCGTTGGTCCAAAGGTTGCCGATTGCGTACTGCTTTACGGTTTGGAGCACAAAAACGCCTTCCCGCGTGATGTATGGATAAATCGCGCCCTTGACCAAATGTTTGATGGCAAGATACCAAACTGTGTCGGACAATACGGTGGTATCGTGCAACAATATATTTTTCATTTCATACGTCACAATCAATAAACTATATTGAGGAGTATCATTAATGATGAAAAAAGCTTTTAATATAACCATAATAATAGGAGCTTCGCTATCTCTTTTAGGCATTATACTACCGCTTATATTTGGATTTTTTCAAACCCCTGTTGGAATTATCGGCGGTGCGGGTATGGGGGCGCTTAAACTTCAATATATTTTTTGGCAACGTTCATTTTACTTTACTATCACACGATTAGGTATCACAATTTTAATTTGCGGTATAATCGCTCGAATATTCAGCAAAACAGTATGCCAAAGCTGCACACTAAAATCAAGCTTGTTATCGTTGGGGCTGAGTGCTTCCTTAGTTTGTGGCATATATTGCTTCGCAAGTGCTATTCGTTCGGATCTTTATGAAAAAAACCTTTCTAATATATGTGGTGAAATAGGCATTTTTGTCTCTCTTTTTGCCTTTATTGCATTATTGATAATATATTTATTTTTCTACATAAAAGATAAAAAGTACAAAAGAATTATATTTGATGTTATCGTTATAATCTTGTTTTGTGGAGTGTTTTTGCAACTAGGCAATAATATAGAAAATGTTTTATCAAGTATTTTTTAATTTGTTTTATAATAAAAATAGACGGAGTGTTATCATACACTCCGTCTTAATTTTTACCAATTTACCTGCCAACGCTTAGAATAGTTACCACTTGCGTTTTTATTTTCTATTGGATCATTGGTTTTTGAATTTTTAATTTTTTTATTCAACAATGCGTCAAATTCGTTGCTGTCAAACGGCAATTTAATTGTTTTGCCACCCAACCAACTTGAAAGATATGCCGCATTAGAAAGGGTTAACTCGTAAATACCATCCGTACCGGGCGAAAGTAATTCTTCACCCTTAAGTATAGCATTTACATAGTTTTGAATAATCTTCATATGGGCTTCGCCGTCTTTACTTTGAGAAGTGTATTCCTCATAATCGCACTTAATACTCGGGAATAATTGCTCTGCGTTAAAGCAAATATTGCGTTCGTCATCCGGCAATTTCCACCACTTTAACGTGCCGCTTTCTACAACAATTTTACCCTTTGTGCCTGAAATTTCAAGACGATTGGTACCCGGAAACTCTCCTGTTGATGTAATAAACATACCTGTAGCGCCGTTTTCGTAACGAGTAAAAAGTGTTACGTCATCTTCTACCTCAATGTTGTGATACTTGCCTACTTCACAGTTTGCCTGCACTTCCACGGGCATTCCGCAAATCCATTGCCACAAGTCAAGATTGTGCGGTGCTTGATTAAGCATTACACCGCCTCCTTCACCCGCCCAGGTTGCGCGCCAACCGGCAGAATCATAATAACGTTGTGTTCTATACCAGTTAGTAATTATCCAAACCGTTCTTTTTAGTTCGCCTAATGCTCCGCTTTTTACAATTTCACGCGTTTTTGCAAACACATCGTTAGTGCGCTGATTAAACATTATGGCAAATTTTTTATTGGTTTTCTTTACCAGTTCATTAATGGCGCGCGCTTTACTAACGGTAATATCAACAGGTTTTTCAACCAAAGCATTAAGCCCTGCGTTTAATGCTTCCGTAGCAATATCGCAATGCAATTTATGTGGTGTAGAGACAATTACAGCATCAATGAGACCGCTTGCAAACATAGCCTTATAGTCTTCGAAAATTTGCACGCCTTGGTAATTTTCTTTACAAAACTCGCGGCGAGCAGCTGCAATGTCGCAAACCGCTGAAAGTACCGCGCCATCCACTTTTCCGCTAAAAAGCGTATTTGCATGAGCAGTACCAATATTGCCAATACCAACAATACCTATACGAACTTTTTCCATAGTAACACCTACTTTTAGATGGTAGCATATCGTAGCAAACCAAAAGTTCGCTACGACCGAGAATAATTATTATACCTTTGCGCTACCGTAAGTACCGTTTGTATCAGCAAATGTTGCTGTTACATTTTCTTTTTTCTTAGAGGTAGCAACGCGCTTCATAAGTTCTTCGTAGTAAAGATCCTCATCAAATGGAATTTCAACTTCTTTGCCTAAGAAGTCAGACAAATGCATCGCATTTGAAAGGATAACGCCCTTAAGACCTTCTGCGCCTTCAGCAATAAGCGGTGTGCCGTGAAGAATTTTACCCGCCCATGCATTTACAACGCCGATGTGTTGGGGATTTTTATCTTCAATCTCGACTTCAAGATTGTGTGTTTTAACCATACCAAATACTTCGGTATTTGTCTTGGTAAATTCTGATTCTTTCATTTCAAATTCAGAAACGGTGAGTTTGTCATCTTCTACAACGAGCTTCGCACCGTCCATTTGAACTTCGAAACGATTTGTACCCTTACCATCACCTGTTGTTGTAATAAATACGCCTGTTGCGCCGTTTTCGTATTCAACAAATGTTGTTACGTCGTCGTCAACTTCGATATCATGCCATTTACCATACTTAATCTTTGACTGTACCTTTACAGGCATACCGCAAATCCACTGCCAAAGGTCAAGCTGATGAGGACACTGGTTAAGGAGAACACCGCCGCCTTCACCTGCCCAAGTAGCACGCCAGTCACTTGAATTGTAGTATGCTTGTGAACGATACCAGTTAGTAATAAGCCAGTTTGTACGACGGATTTCACCGTATTTGCCCGAATGAACAAGCTCGTGCATCTTGCGATAAACTGGATTTGTACGCTGATTAAACATCATACCGAAAACAACTTCAGGATGTTTTTCTGATTCAGCAATCATTTCACGAACCTGACGGGTGTAAACACCTGCTGGTTTTTCGCACATTACATGAATACCACGCTTCATGCATTCCATTGAATATTTAGCATGGTCATAGTGAGGAACTGCAACAAGGCAAGAATCAATAAGACCACTGTCGAGCATTTCGATAGCATCGGTAAAGTATGTAATGTTTGCGTCCGGATATTTGTTTTTACCAAATTCGCAACGATCTGGATTCTTGTCGCAGATAGCAACCAATTCAACCTCTGGGCAATTGCCACCCATAATGTTAGAGGTGTGGCCTGTACCCATGTTACCAAAGCCAATTATACCAAGTTTAATTTTAGACATATTAATTTTCCTTTCAGTTCTAAAGTAGAATAACGAAATATTTTAATAAAAATTGTTCAAAGTGTCATTTTGCCGCGAGCGATGCTGTATATCCAATCCCGCCCCGAGCAAAAAATAGTGCTGTGAGCAATTTTAGAAACCACAGGATTTCAAATATTTGTAACTACGTGTGATGCAATCAAATTCATTTTCACCGTGGCAGTTATCCTGCTCTACGAGCATATACTTAACGTCAGCTTTTTCTGCTGCTGCAAATACACGGTCAAAGTTAATGTTACCTTCACCAACTACTGCGATATTGTCTCCAAACTGTGTAAAGTTGTCGCTAAACGCATAGTCTTTAAGGTGAATAACAGGTGCGCGACCTGCAAATTTTTCAATCCAAGCTGCTGGATCACCGCCGCCTGCTTGTACCCAGAAGGTATCAACGATAAAGCCAAGTTCATCAGGTGTAAAGTCTTCTGCCAAATGCTCCAGAACGTTTTTACCGTCAAACTTTAAAAACTCTTTTGCGTGGTTGTGGTACATAAAGGTTTTGCCGTTTGCCTTAACTGCCTTTATTATATCTGCATATTCATTATAGAAATCCTGATATGTAGGACCGTTGCTTGTAGAGAAATTATAGTAGCCAAGACCAACGTAGTCGCAACCAAAAATCTCGTGACCACGGCAAACCTTTGCTACGTCTTCCTTTAACTGTGCAGGTGGAGTGTGTGTTAAAACGCACTTTAAACCATTTTTCTTTAGGTTTTCTGCAAGCCATTCTGGTTCGTAGTCACAAACACCACTTACTTGAATGTTTTTGTAACCAATGTCAGCAACCTTTTTGAGTGTTTCTGCAAAATCGTCGAGATTTTTGCAATGTTCGCGAAGTGTATAAAACTGAATTCCTATTTCCATGATTTATATCTCCTTAAAAAAGTTTCTTAAATGCATCGCAAGCATAATCAAATGCTTCTTCGTTGCTATTAAATTTAATTTCGCCTACTGCGCTTTCCTCGCCCTCGCGTTCAAGACCCTGAAGACCTACGAACTCAGTAAGGTGTGGTTCCATTGTAAATACTGTGCCGCCCATTGCCAAATATTCAGGAATGATAAGACCGTAGTTGCCATCACCCTTACCTGGAGGAACTACAACACCGTCAGACATTCTAGCGTCTTTAACATGAACGTACTTGATGCGATGCTTCAACATATTCCAAGCTTCTGCTGTGTCTTGACCACACTGAACAAAGTTAGCGGTGTCAAATACGCCTTCAATTTCTGGGAATGTATTAAGAATTTCAAGACAACGTGGAGCAATATCACCATAGATACCCTTTTCGTTTTCGTGACAGAACGTAACACCACTGCCACTCATAACGTCAAGCATTTTACCAAGGCGATCCATAACCTCGTTTTTGTAATCATCAGGATTTTTGCCCTTTGGAATAAAGAATGAGAACGCACGAAGGTTTTTAGCCTCAAGAATGTGAGCGAACTCAAGCATCTTTTTAAGATTTTCAAGGTGAGCTGCAAAATCGCCTGTTTCGATGTCGATTTTACCAATAGCAGAACCGATAGACCAAGTTTCAAGACCTGCAGCGTCCATCTTTACCTTTACTTCTTTAATTTTGTCAACCTCAACACCTGCAATCCAAGTGCCGTCAACGTTACGAATTTCAAGACCTGCAAGACCGTTGCGGTGCATAGCCTTAATTTGTTCGTCTATCATTGGGCTTGCTTCATCAGCAAAGCCGTAAATTTTAACATTATTGTTCATAATTTTATTTTCCTTTCACAAACCGCAGTTTGAAAGAAAATTGTTCACAGTTTCGTTTTGCCGCGAGCGATGCTGTATTTCTCGTACCGCCTCAAGCAAAAAGCGGTGCTGTGGGCAATTTTACTCAAACTTATACGCCAGAGTATGCCGAGAAGCCGCCGTCAACAGGTACTGTAATTCCTGTTACAAAACCTGACTTGGTTTCGTCGAGCAACCATTCTACTGTACCGAGAAGCTCTTCTGCTTCGCCAAAACGACCCATTGGAGTAGAACGCAAAATCTTGTCAGTACGTGGTGTTGGTGTGCCATCCTCATTAAAGAGAAGCGCACGGTTTTGATTTGATACAAAGAAACCCGGAGCAATAGCGTTTACACGGATACCCTCTTTTGCAAAGTGAACTGCAAGCCAAGAAGTAAAGTTGGTAACAGCAGCTTTTGCAGCAGAGTATGCAGGAATCTTGGTAAGTGGACGGTAAGCGTTCATTGAAGATACATTAAGTACAGAACAACCCTTACGACCAATCATATCTACCATAAATACCTGGCTTGGCAAAAGTACGCCCTTCATGTTAAGGTCGAATACAAAATCAAAGCCTTTTTCGTCAATGTTAAAGAATGTGAGGAAATCCTCTGCGGTTTCATCACCCGCAACGTATTCTTCGTGAGCGGTTGTGCAACGTGGATTGTTACCACCAGCACCATTTACAAGAATGTCGCACTTGCCAAAGTCTGCAAGAACTTTTTGGTGAACCGATTCGATATCAGCCTTATCGAGGCAGTTGCACTTGTATGCTTTAGCGGTACCACCGTTTGCTACGATACCATCAGCAACCTTAGCTGCTGCTTCTTCATTAAGGTCAAGAAGCGCTACCTTTGCGCCCTTGCTTGCAAGAAACTGTGCAAAGCCAGAGCAAAGTACGCCGCCCGCACCTGTTACTACGATTACTTTATCCATTATTTGTTACTCTCCTTTTCAAGTGTATCCCAAACGCCTAGCATATACATAATGCCGAGTGCGCGGTCATATAAACCATAGCCAGGTCTTACTGTACCCGCCTTTTCACACCAAAGGTGTCTGCCGTGGTCAGGACGGATATAGCCGTCAAATCCACAATCGTGATAAGCTTTTAAGATATCGAGAATTCTTGTGTCACCATCACAATCGCGATGACTAGCCTCAGAGAAGTCACCGTTAGGGAAATGCTTAACGTTACGAATATGAGCAAATGCGATACGGTCGCAATGCTTTCTAACGATGTCGGCAACGTTATTGTCAGGGTTAGCGTTAAGGCTACCTGAGCAAAGTGTTAAGCAGTTATATGGGTTATCAACCATCTTGAGGAATCTGTCAATGCTTGGTTCGTCAATAAGGAGACGTGGAAGACCAAAGATATCCCATGGTGGATCGTCCATATGAATTGCCATTTTGATGCCTGTCTCTTCACAAACCGGCATAAGCTTTTCAAGGAAATATTTAAGATTTGCCCAAAGCTTTTCGTGGTCAACGCCCTCATACGCCTTAAAAAGTTCATCAAGCTTTGCCATTCTTTCAGGTTCCCAACCGGGGAATGACATATTGTATTTTTCGGTAAACTCAAGAATGTAGTTTGCCATTGCATTATAGTCGTCCTGAATCATACCCTTTTCGTAGAAAAGTGCGGTAGACCCATCGCCTACGGGGTGGAACAAATCTGAACGTGTCCAGTCAAAGATTGGCATAAAGTTATAGCATATAACTTTTACACCAAATTTTGCGAGATTACGAATTGTTTGAATATAGTTTTCGATGTACTTGTCACGAGTAGGAAGACCGATTTTAATATCATCGTGAACATTAACCGACTCAACAACATCAATGTTAAAGCCGTACTCGTCACACTGTGCTTTTACCTTTGCGATTTCTTCCTCGCTCCAGATTTCACCGGGCATTTTGTCGTGAAGTGCCCAAACAATTCCCGTAACACCGGGGATTTGCTTGATGTCTTGCAGTGAGATTTTATCATTACCCTCACCGTACCAACGAAATGTCATTTGCATACATTTACACCATCCGTTTTCAAATTTTCACAATGTTTTTATAGGCATAATACACCATTGTTGTTTATATTATACAAAATTACTTTTAACAATGGAATTGCAAATATTATCTTTAAACATTGCAAATCTTATCAAACTATGCTATAATATATAAAATTATAAAGACAATGACGAAAATTGTTTGGCCCCCCTGCCTAAAAGGGGCTGTCAGTGAAACTGACTGGGGATACAAAATGCAACGTAAACACAACAGCAACCTAACCCATATCGCCAAAACTTTAAGAAAAAATATGACCAAAGAAGAACGTCATCTATGATATGACTTTTTGCGTTTATATCCAGTGCGTTTTCTAAGGCAAAAAGTAATTGATAATTACGTTGTTGATTTTTACTGTCACGATGCGAAACTAATTATCAAACTCGACGGTTCGCAGCATTATGAGGAAAAAGAATTGCTAAAAGATATAATTCGTACTGAAAAAATCGAAAGTAGAAATCTCACGGTAATTAGAATTCCGAATAATGAAATAACAAAAAATTTTAGAGGAGTTTGTGAATATATAAATTTATGTGTTCAAAAATCTCTCCCCCGTTAAATCCCCTCGCCACATAGTATCCCACCACCAAGCAATCTTGGTACCCCTCCCTTTAGGCAAGGGAGGCAACAATATTTATAAAAAGGGTGATAAAGATATATGCGCAAGTATTTCACACACAAACAAGACGGACTTAACTGTCATTACTACTGTGACTTAAACCCTGATAAAGAGTCTTTTAAACTGCACACACACGATACTTTTGAACTGTATATTTTTGTGCATGGCAAAGGCAAATTTTTGATAGAGGGCAACGAGTACCCACTATCGCAAGGCGATATTATTTTGATGCGCCCTGCCGAATCGCATTATATAGACATCGATGCCGCCCGACCATACGAGCGTTTTTCAGCGCATTTCAGCGAGGATTTTTTTAAAGCCTTTGACAAGGATGGTCTGCTGCTTGAGGCATTTTTAAATCACGAGCCGGGCAACTTTAACCGATATACGCGCGACGACTTTAAACCCGAGATATATAATCTTTTAGTAAACAATTTGCTTGGTGAATCACAAAATCGACATTTGCAAGTAAGCTGTAATTTGTTGCCGCTGCTAAACGAGATTTATAAGGTTTATAAATCTAAACGCGCTAAAGACACTACAGACGAATCGCTTATACAACAAATAGTGCGATATATCAACAATAACATAAATTCTTCCCTTACACTCGATAATATATGCAATAGGTTTTATATCAGTAAAGCGCAGCTTTGCCGCAGCTTTAAAGCAGCTACGGGCTCTACCGTGCAAAACTATATTAACGCAAAACGCCTTGTAAACGCCAAGCGAATGCTATCGGACGGCATATCCCCCACCCGTGCCGCTGTGCTTTGCGGATTTAACGACTACTCGGTATTTTACCGCGCATTTTACAAGGAATACGGCAAAGCACCAAAAAAAGAGTATAATAAAATATAGCAAAAACGGACGAGAAAGTCTCGTCCGTTTCGTTTTATTCCAATATATTACTTGTAATATAATCCACACCGTAGTCGATAAGGCGCTCGGCGTCGCCGGGGTTGTCTACCGTCCAAACGTTTACTTTGATTCCGTTTGCATGACAAGAGTCTATAACTTCTTTCGAGCATACCCAATGACCTATATCTAAATCAAAATTATACTGCTTTAATTTATTCAGTATATCATTGTCAAACTTTTGTACCAAATACTGAATATTAGCATTAGGTTGCTGTGCCCTTAAATCTATTAGATTTTCAATGAAAAACGAGATAAAAATCATCTTTTCAGGGTTATAATATTTTTCCACCTCGGCATAAATCTCGGCTATATGCTCAGGCGCCATTCTCTCTTTTAGTTCAAGTATAGCAACCTTATCGTAAAAGGCGCAAATAGACAAATAATCCTTAAGGTCAGCGATTATGAAATCACTTCCAACGTTACGATTATTTTGCGGCTTTAATGTCAGACTCTTAAGCGTATTATAATCGGTATCACCAAGTTTTAAATCCTTGTCGCAAAGGCGACCTGTGGTATCGTCGTGAAATACTACAAATTTGCCGTCACGAGTCACGTGAACATCGGTTTCAATGCCAGCATAGCTACGATTGCCCGCGGCAACAAATGCCGAAATTGAGTTTTCAAGCTCAAGCCCCGAAAGACCGCGATGCGCTATAAATTGAGTTTCTTTTTTGTTGTCAATTTTAATTGTGTTAGGCATTATAATACAACTCTCCATCTTAGTACTAAATGAGTCATCAAACGTAGGGAACGGCCTATGTGCCGTTCCGTTGCGGTCGGGCACACAGGCACCGACCCTACAATAAAACGATTATTAAACTATATCCTTTACAACTTCTCCTGCTAATATCAAACCTGCTACACTCGGTACAAACGGTACTGAGCCAATTATATTATCGACATTTGTAATGGGTTCTTCTTTAGAATATACAACCTTTAGTTTTTTAATACCCTCTTTTTTAAGTCGAGTTCGCATAACCTTTGCAAGTGGACATACACTCGTTTTGTAAATATCAGCAATTTCAAACATTTCGGGGTGCAATTTATTACCTGTACCCATACTACTTATAATATTTACTCCGCATTTATCGGCACGAACTATAAGCTCTATCTTTGCGGCCACGGTATCTATAGCATCTACAATATAGTCATATTGCGATAAATCAAGCGTATCGGCATTTTCAGACAAATAAAACATTTTGTGCACTGTAACAACGCACTCAGGATTTATATCTAGTATACGTTCGCTTGCTACATCAACCTTATATTGTCCTATTGTTTTATGCGTTGCATACAGTTGTCGGTTTATATTGGTCACATTGAATTTATCGTTATCTATAAGGTCAATAGCCCCAACACCTGCTCGGGCAAGTGCCTCGACAACATAAGAGCCGACACCTCCCACGCCAAACACAGCCACTCGGCATTTTTTTAGTTTATCTATTGCCGTTTCACCTAAAACAGCAATAGTTCTCGTATATTGATTTTCCATCAAACTCAACCCTTAAACATAAATTTGCAGTTTGTAAAAAAATTGTTCACGATGCCGTTTTGCTGTGGACAATTTAAATCAAACTCACTTGTCGTATTTATCACAAAGCGCATTAATTTGATCTGCAAACTGTGCGATTTCCTTATTAGAACTGTCTTTATTTTTATTAATAATCGAAAGCAAACGTTGACCGGCAGCATAAAGTCGTGCAAAAACCGTATCAGCGCGATGTCTGCCCACGCTCTTTTTCTCAATGCGAACTACCCTGCCTTTTTCGACACATTCACCGCTTATAAGGTCGTAACTGTCCCCACTAAATGGAGCAACGGCATTTACGGCAAGCTTTTCTTCTATCGTTTTTGCAAAAGTATCGCAAACACTATCATCACCGTGATTTACAAATACAGTTTTAATGTTGTTTTTTATGTTGCTAAGCCAATTAAGCATAATCTCTCGGTCGGCGTGGCCGCTGATACCCGTAAGGGTTGCTATTCTCGCATTAACATTTATTTCTTCACCAAAAAGCTTAACCTTTTTTTCGCCGTCTACAAGTTTTCTGCCAATGGTGCCCTCTGACTGATAACCAACAAAAAGTATCGTACTGTCTGATCGCCATAAATTATGCTTTAGGTGGTGGCGAATTCGTCCGGCTTCACACATACCGGAAGCTGATAGTATAACCTTTGGATTTTCGTCAAAATTTATCATTTTTGAATCATCGGCAGTAACCGATAATTTAAGTCCCTTAAATCTGATTGGATCTATACCTTGTTCAAGTAAATCAAGTGTTTCGGTATCATAATAATCAGTAAGACCCGACGAATAAATTGCCGTCGCCTCGGTAGATAGCGGACTGTCAACATAAACCGAAAAGTTTGCGTGATTTTTAATAAGTCCCTGCTCTTTTATATTGCGAATAAGATAAAGCATCTCCTGTGTTCTGCCGACTGCAAAAGAAGGTATTACCACATTGCCACCACGGTCAAAGGTTTCTTGTAAAATCTCGGTAAGTTGTGCTGTGTAATCTGGGCGTGAGCCGTGCGTTCTATCTCCGTAGGTTGACTCTATAACCACATAATCAGCCACAGGCGGTGTAGCGGGATCATTTATGAGAGGGCGGTTAATGTTACCAAGATCTCCCGAAAAAATGATGCGTTCACTCGCGCCGTTTTCGGTAATTTCAAGTAAAATACTTGATGAACCAAGCAAATGGCCGGCATCTATAAAGGTAATTCTGATACCGTCAAAAATTTGGGCTGGTTCATTATAATCATAGTGTGTAAATAACTTTAATGCTGCCTCGGCATCCTTTAGGGTATAAAGCGGAACATATTCCTCGAGGCCTGCTCGTTTTGCCTTGCGGTTACGCCACTCGGCTTCAAATTCTTGTATATGTGCCGAATCTCGAAGCATTATGTTACATAGCTTTCTGGTTGCGAGCGTTGCGTATATATTCCCCTTAAATCCCTGTGCCACAAGAGCTGGGATTTTGCCCGAATGATCTATATGAGCGTGCGTAAGACAAACTGCGTCGATATCACATGCAGCAAACGGAATTTCACAATTTTCATAAATATCAACACCCTGTTCCATTCCGCAATCAATAAGTATTTTTTTGCCACAAGCCTCTATTAAGGTGCAAGAACCCGTAACCTCGTGCGCTGCTCCAAGAAACGTAATTTTCATACAATACACACTCCTTTATATCTTCTATTTTTATTTTATCATATTTATGCTATGAAATAAAGTAAAATTTACAAAAAATGACAGTTCCCACTTATGAGGGAACTGTCATTTTTTATATAGGCTTAATTGTAAAATTAAAGTTTATTTTTTTATCATTTGTGCGATACTCTTCCGCCAGAACTGGTCCGCACGAATTTGAGCCGATACCCGACACCTTGTAGTCAATACGCAAATGTGTATTTCCGCTCTTTACAAGCTCGTTTATGTGTTCTGCTTTGGTTAATGCCTCGCCGCTATAGGAAGACACATTAAACTCAAAAGCATCTGACTCTATACACATTTTACCAATGTTGAGCATTTTGCTTTGAGTGTGGTTACCGTGTTCTTGCGGACGAATATAATTTACATATTCATTATCTGCGCAGCTTTCATAAAATCCTACAAGCCCTGCGTGACACATATCTCGGTAGCTTTCGTATGGGCCGTTACCGAAATATGAAAATTTAGCGTTTTCTTGCGGCAAAGTAGTTTCAAATCCTAAACGCGGCAACCAATATGCATTTTCGCGAACATCGCCGTCAAGTGATACGCTTATTTTACCCATGGTGTCAACGGTTACCGTAAGAGTATATCGTATCCACGGCACACGGCTAACTGCGGCAACGCTGCCCTTTACTGTAATAACATTGTCAGTACAACTACACTCATAAACCTTGCCAAAACGTGTATGATAACACTCACCTACCCAAGAGCCCATCCAATTCGTCTTTTCCTTGCGGTCATTATCGGTAGGAGCGCGCCAACAAGTAAGTTTAATTGTGTCGCAAATTTGTTTCTCGCCATCAATTTCGATATCGGTAAAGTTGCCAAAATGGCGTGAAAAAACATAGCGGAAGTTATTACCTTCAATAATATAATCGTTGCCGTTTTCCTTAACCTCTGCCAAGGGTAACTGTTCCTCTTTTATTGCTTCATACGGTAGTTCGTGTTGTGTGCAAGAGAGTACCTCATCACCATTTAAAAGCTTACAGTTAATATATGCGCCATACTGACAGTAAAGCTCCGGCAGGTCAATATTAAGTTTCTTTTCACAAAGCGGAGCAAGGTCGAGCGGAATAATATTTTCGCTTACAATCTTACCGTCAGCCAAAATGGAATACACAAACTTAAATTCGTTAAAGTTTGTAAAGCTGTATCGATTTTTTACGGTAAGCACACCAGCCTCAAAGCTGGTTGCCATGGGTCTGTAGGCTGCTTTAACCTCAAGTGAGCCTGCCTTTAAGCTGCGGTCATAAAAGACCATACCATCGCAACAAAACTCACCAAAATGAACAAGCTCGCCTTCAAAATCACCGCCATAACAAGGAACGCCGTCCTTAAGCACCGTGTGGTCAGCCCATTCCCAAACACATCCGCCTATAAAGGATTTATGTTTATGGAATTGCTCCACATAAGCATATACATCACCTGGACCGTTACCCATAGCATGTGAATATTCACAAAGGAAAATCGGTTCTTTTATTTCAGGATTTGCTATAAATTCCTCTATAGCTTCATGTGAAGAATACATACGTGAATAAATCTGTGACACACCGGGGAATCCCTCTCGACAAGAGCACTCCCAATGACAAAGTCGACCGTCACCTAACGATTTCACATAATCTGCCATAGCAACAAAATTTTCACCATGACCAGACTCGTTGCCCAAAGACCACATAATAACGCTAACATGGTTTTTATCACGCCCAACAGTTCTAACCATGCGCTCAACGTGCTCTTTTTTCCAATCGGGATGTGTGCCCGGCCAGTTACCCGCCGGCTCGGTATAGCAGTAGGGTTGCGATGCATATCGGCATATAAAGCCATGTGTTTCGATATCACATTCCAGTATAACGTAAAGTCCGTACTCGTCACAAAGCTCTAAAAACCTTGGTGGTGGTGGATAATGTGAAGTGCGCACACAATTAATGTTAAGTTTTTTCATAAGCTTAACATCCTGCAAAAGTTCCTCTTCGGTTTGATACCAACCGCCGCTAACACTTGTATCGTGGTGATTTACGCCATACAGCTTTACCGGCACGCCATTTATGAGCAATTCATTATCCTTAGAAATTTCAATGGTTCTAAACGCAGTCTTTTGGTTTATAATTTCACCGTCACGTTCGATTTTTACATTGTAAAGTTTTGGTTTTTCGGCATTCCAAAAAACAGGATTTTCTACCGTAAATTCTACGCACTCACCCGTACCTTTTGAAATCAAATCACCATTTACATCATATAATTCAGCAAAAACATACTTGTCTGTATTTACAGTAATCTTGTTATCACACGCAGTAATTTGCACATCTGTTATATGCTCGACCGGACGCTGCAAAATATAACAATCGCGGAAAATACCATTCATCCTAAAGAAATCCTGACACTCAAGATAACTGCCGCAACACCATTTTAATACCTTAACGGTAATTTCATTACTACCTTCGTTTACAAAATCTGTAATTTCAAATTCCGCTTGCAAATGGCTTCCCTGCGTAAAGCCGACATAGTGACCGTTTATGTATATAAAAGCGCAAGATGAAACGCCTTCCAACACAAAATAAACCTTGCCCCATAGCTTTTGAAGGGTAAAGTTACGATTATAAATACCGCAGGGATTATCATCCGGCGCGTATGGCATATCTACAGGATACGGATACTCTTGATTTGAATAATTAGTTATGTCGTAACCTTCGGTTTGCCAAGAAGACGGCACCGGTATAGTATCCCAATCTTGTATATTTTCGGGCACATCAATTTCACGAGAATAGTACTTGAAATTCCACACGCCATTGAGCAACATATACTCCGACACACCGCCGGGAATATAATAGCTTCTTTGCGGCAAACGGTTTTCACTTGTTTTGAAAGGATTTTCATATATTCGCATAATTTACCCCTTATCTCTGAGATATAGCATTCTGTCATTACGATGCTTATAAACACTAAGCACCAATCCTACGCCGAGATACATACAAATTAAGGAAGTACCTCCTGCGCTAAAAAACGGTAGCGTAACACCGATAACAGGTAGTAATGCCACACACATACCAATGTTTATGGTAATTTGCGCTATCATCATACCAAAAAATCCTACGCATATTATCTTACCGTTTTGCTTGTTACAGTTTCTTGCAATATTTATAGCTCTCAAACTAATTGCAGCAAGCAATACAAGCACCAGCAAGCAACCCAGAAATCCCAGTTCTTCACCTATACTTACAAATATAAAGTCGTTTTGACCCTCAGGAACTCCGCCTACCTGCGTAAGACTACCATTAAATAATCCCTGACCGCCAAATCCACCGTTGGCAAGTGCCATACGACCGCGATATTGTTGATAGGTAGCACCCATAATATCTGACTCAATATCAAACATATTTATTAGACGTGCACGCTGTTCGTCATTCATAATAACAAAATAAATAAGCGGTGAAGACATAACAAGCAGCGCAAATGCCAAGACAAAATATTTCCAGGAAACCCCTGCCGCCCACATCATACAAAGCACCATAACCGCAAAAACAAGCGCGGTACCGTCATCGCCCTGAAAATGTATAAGCAGCACCGGAAAAGCCCCGTGCGCACATATTGGAATAAGGGTTTTTAACTTGTTTATTGTCGACTTAACCCTGCTTAAATGTGTTGAAAACGTAATAATAAAGCATATTTTTAAAAGTTCTGACGGTTGAAATGTAGTGAAACCTAAATCAAGCCACGCCTTGTCATCGGTGCCTTCCGGCGCCCAACCGATAAAAAATGTAAGTATCACGGGAATAACGCCCAATAGCACAAACAAGTACCAATATTTCCCTAGTTTATCAAAATCAACGCTTGATATTATTATTGCAGCAGCAATACCGATTAACATACCGATAATTTGTACTATTAAAGGACGCACTGTATTAAGATATCTTGTTGCTGAATAAACAGCCAAAGATCCGTAACTTGTTGCCAACACGCAAATTATTACCATCAACTTGTCCGTTTCACGAATAAAGTCGGCTATGCGCGCTATAATTCTGCCCATTAATTTCACCTGCCGTTTAAAAGTTTATATATAAATTTATTATACAAAACAATCGGTACTTTTTCAAGTAAATAATATAAAAGGCGCCAAAAATAAAAGTCTCCTACAATCAGAGACTTTTACTAACAAATATTTAATTTTGCTCATCGGAAATAATACTTTTTTGTTCAATGAAAAAAGATTAACACGTTGTTGTTTTTACTCCGGCATTAAATCCGTAGTAGAATCTACAATAAATTTATGTTTTCCTAAATTTTCTCCCTATTTATATTTAAGCTCGCAAGCAAACATAATATCACCATTTTCGTTTTGACCCTTTGCAATAACAACATCATTTTGCCATGTATGATAAATGCCCAGCTGCGTTCCCTGTAGTACTTCTTTGCGATAATCTATCTGAAAAGAATGTAGTTTGCTGGCTTTTGATGGGTTAATAGCATCTAATATGTAATTTGCGTATTTTGTATTGTTAACGTGATTGTTAACATCCAATTCACTAAATCCCGCTCTAACAATATAAGGTGTTTGTGTTGTTTCAAAATCGGTAACTTTGCCAAGTTTTCCGTCAAACATCATTTCTTCATAAAATTCATCATTAAATGGATACAAATCAGGAACCGAAAGGAACCTTCGTTTTTCACTGTGAACAACAACCCATTCTGAACTACCGCCAACTAAACGCTCACCCTTTTCATTTAATATGCAGTATTCCCTGCGATAACATAATCTATTTGGTTTTAATGGCCAGGTTTTTACAATGATTTTTTGATATTTGTTTAATTCGCCGTTAATCTCGAACTTAATTTTTGTTAAAACCCACAGATATGAGCGCTTAATCATCTGCTCAAACCCCACGCCTATTTCTTCGGCGTGTTGACCCGCTGCATCCTGAAATAAATCAAGCACAGCCGATGGTTTTATGTTACCAAATTTATCAAAATCGCTTGCTCTTAGGTAATATTCTTTTTCCCATAATCTTTTCATAATTTCGACCTCTAAATGCATTTAAATATTTTTTATTCGGGTATTCCATCTTTTGTGAGTGTGTTTAAATTTGAAACAATTGATTCAAGCGCAGTGTAAAAAACATCTCTTATTTCGTCGGTAAGATCTTTTCCTGCCGCTTCAACAGCTTTACTCGCGCGAAGACTTACCTGCTCTGCTGCAGTTTTTCCTTCATCGGTAAGAAACCAAAGTCCTCGATAAAGACTTCCGTCAACACAAGATTTGCACGCAAGTCCCTTGTCTTCAAGAATGGCAATCATACGGGACGCGTCGGATTTATCCTTACCGCTAACCTCGCAAAGCTTAGGTACGCTAATACCATCAGGATATTTGTACATTGTAGTAAGATAGGTTGCATGAGGACTTTTTAATCCGTATTTTGCAAGTTCATCAGATGCAAGCTTTCGCCAACAACGAGAAATTTCAGAAATTGCATAAGAAAACCGTTCAAATCTTTCTAACATAAAGTCATACTCCTTTTAAATTACAAAAGTTGAAATTACAACTTGTTTGTAGTATACCACAAACTAATTTAAATGTCAATTTTGATTTATAATCAACAAAACCTCAATAAATAATTAAAACAAAAAGAAACCGCACCAATTAGATACGATTTCTTTGTATGATATAAAATTTAATTTTTTATATTTATTATGTTGAGAGTAATAACTCAAAAAGCAAAACATCCTATGTCTTCTAATTCCTAAAATCTAAGCATTGGAATAGACATAATGTAAGGGTATAAAAAATCACCCACAGCAGGTGAAATCTTAACAACAAATGCCATTTCCATATCGTATCCATTTTCTTGAAATTTGTTTCTTTCCGCTAACGGAATAATATCAATGCTCGCAATTAGTTCTTTTTCTTTATAAACTTGCCAGCCGTTTTCCGTTACTTTTACCGATACACTTTTGTTCTTTGTTCTTATAATGTATTCAGTCGCATTTACATATTCATAACAACCATGTAAATTACCAAATTTGTCTTCAATTTTTCTGCTAACACCTGGTATTAAAGTTATTTCTCCGTCAAAATTCTTATGTAATAATTCTTGGTTAAAGCCAATTATATGAAATGTAGGATTTGGCATAATCATGCTCTCAATCGAAAACACTTTGGAAACACCACATTTGAACGAATGCCCGAATACGCCGGTTGCGGTGTAAATATAACCTAAATATTCTATTTCCTCTTTTTTGAAAAAAGAATTAATAAATCTCATATAACTTGCTCCTATTTATAATATCAGCATTATATCTGCTATTAAACATATCATAATTTACAAAAAATTACAATAGCAAAATAAACTCCAAAACGGAGTCCATTTTGCTATGATGCGTCTTTCAGTTTATTTTCCTCAGCTACGCTTTGAGCTGTCTCTAACATGTTTTCCGCAAATATTGCATACCCACGAGTTGGATCATCTACTAAAACATGGGTTACTGCGCCTACTAATTTGCCATTTTGTATGACTGGCGACCCAGACACTAGTGTGTCAAGCAGGATACAACAACTATTTCCGAGGTGTTTTTAGCCGTATTTTACCTAAAAATACTCATTTTGACCCTCTAATACGCACAATTTAACCTTTTTAAGTGCATTTTGTCCTTTCGCTGTAGAATTGGCAAACCGATATATGCCTGTTTTTCGCGATTTTTAGCAAAATCTCCAGAGCCCATATTCTACAAAAACTAAGGTGTTGTTTTATTTTTTACATATAAAGCTAGCAAAAAAGTCACCGGCCAAATGGACTATGTGCGCCAAATGAATAATATTAGACAGCACGTAACCGAAATTATCAATAACGAACTAATTTATAAATAATTAAGCATTCAGCTTTGTGGTAAAAGTTAAGGCGGAGAGTTCACACCCTCTCCGCCTTTTAAATGCATATTTTAATATTTATGAATTTCAAACTAAGCTTTTAGTAATTCTTCTGAAAGCAGTTCTCCTCTTGTAATTCTACCTTTTCGACTCGCTGTTCCTTGATAAATATAGTTATAAAACTCTTGATATTTATCCCCTTCTTCAATACCGGTGGCATTCATAACTAAATTCTCTATATTATTTAACACATTCAAACAAATGATTTTGTCTGGCAATGCTTTTTGATCACGTAAAATCCAAAATAACAACTCGGAAATCAACGTAAACATACAAGTTTTTTTCAACCACATAGAATCTAACGGAATTTTCAATTCCGTGATATATTTTAAAACTTCGTTAAATGCCTTTTCCATACGCTCAGCATTTGGATATTCATCCTCATACATTTGTATGAATCCTTCTACTTCTCTAGTTGAGTTGAAATAGCCACCTATTTCAATTGTTGCCATTATTGTAGTTACAAATTCCAAATCACGCATCCTGGATATTTCAGATTCGCTTAAGACTTCTTCAAACAATATGTTAGATGCTAAAATTTTCTTTGCAGTTGTAATAAATTCACCTTCATATAATGCATTATTCAATTCCATAGCATTTAATGCATATTGAACTGAATTTATTCTGCTAAAAATTTCTTTAATTTCTTCTAAGGAACGCTTTTTTAAATCTCTTACAACTACGGTATAATATAAAAAATCTTCTTTTTTGTCTTGAGGCAAATCAGTATACCGTGGTATTCTTTTTAGTTTCAAACTAGAGTCATCTGATATATATTGGTAAATTGTATTTAGCCTTTGTTGACCATCTACGACAAGTGTTTTTGCTTCCATTGTTTCCAAGTTTAATTCACCATCTGCGAAATATACCTCTGGGAAAGGATAATTAAGCAAAACCGTTTCTAAAAAATTCTCTTTATGTTTATTATTCCAAACAAGTTTTCTTTGAAAGGAAGGCTGCAAAACCAAACTGCCTTCCTTCATCATTTTATATATTTCTAATATAGTTTTATTGGTGCCTATACCAATATATTTACTATTATTTTCCATAAGATAAACCCTCTCTTAATAATTTTATTGCACTCTTATGATATTGATTAAAGAAGTATTCATTTTTGTATATTGCTGCATTGACTTTTCTTTTATCATATTTTTTATATGATATTTTATTAAAAAAACCAAACCATTCATTTTTGCCTTTATAATCAAAAGGAAATAAATCAGGTCTAAGCCACCCTCTAAAAAAATAACTTAAAAAAGCATCGTATCTCTTTTGCTCTTCTTCACTTCGACTTTTTATATTAATATTAAATTCAAACAATTTCTCCCAATAGGATTCAAATAAATCCTCATCTATAATAGCTACATCAATATCAGATTCATCGTGAATATCCCGCCACTTCTTACGAGGAGCTATACTAAATCCCAGTTTTGCAGAACCAACAACAATAATACTGTTTAAATTTTTGATTGTAAAAAAATTGGCGATTTCCTTTTTTAAATCATAATACAATTGCTCGTCATTAGCAAAAATATATGGGACACCAAAAGCAATGTACCTATTGACAATTTCTTCATCTGTTATATTTTTATTTATTAATTCTTCTTTAAATTCCTCTTTAGTAATTGTTCTCACCACACAATTCAATTATAAAAATCATGCTACGATGATTAATATCCGTCTTTTTTACTTTTTAAATATAAACAAATACTCGTGTGCAATTAACAAAAAGTTGTATTTTACACTATTCGTTTTCCAATAACCTGTTGCTTTACAGTTGTGTTGCTCTTTAATAATTAGTTCTTTAAGTTTAAATCCAGCATCTTCAAAGATTCGCATAACATCAAATGACATTGGAATCATATGTCCTTTGTGACGAGTATCACCCATAAGAACAGCGCAAAACTTGTCTTTTTTGAGAACTCGGTAACTTTCTGAAGCAACCTTTTTCATTTCCTCAAGGAAATCCTTAACTTTAAGCAATGATAAATCTTCAGGTATATTCTCGCTATATTGAATGATATCCGCATACGGCGGATGTGTGCAAATAAGATCAATGCTGTCATTCGGGATAAAGTCAAGGTTTCGTGCATCGCCTTTATGAAGATACACCTTGCCGTCTGCCCCTTCATGCTCAAAATCAGTTTTTTCTTTGCAACGAGCAAGTGCAACATCATTTACATCAACGCCAATGATATTTCGGTTAAGTAACTTTGCTTCTACAAGCGTTGTGCCGCCGCCTGCAAATTGGTCAAGAACCAAATCGTTTTCTTTTGAATAGCGAAGAATAATATTTCGTGGAATGTACGGTGACCAATTACCGCGCCATTTAGCATCATGAGTAGCCCAATCTCCTCGTTTCGGGAAAGACCAATGAGTAGTCATTTCTAACTCAAAATCTTCAGGCTCCCATTTGGTTATTTTCTTTGCCATTACTTAAAAACCTCGCCGATTATACCGTCTTCTAAATCTTTAATATTGTAGATGTGTTCCATAACATCAAAGGTTTCTTCAAGGTTGTTTCGAGCATCATTCCAGCCACTACCATCTGTAAACCATACAAATTTGAAGCCATCAACCAAATCAGATTCTTGAGCAATCTGTTTGTAACTGCGTGCGGTTTCATTTAATTTTGAACCGCTACTAGCATAAAAGTTTGTTTCTATACCATAAACCATAGTTTCGGTTTTAACTACAAAGTCAAATCTCTTAACAGTTTTACCTCTATTAGAAATTGCAGATAAGTCTATACCAAACTTCTTTTCAATATCTTTAATTTTCATTTCTTTGAAGTACGACTTATCTTTAATAAACCCAGCATTTTGAATATATGTTTCAACTAAGTCTTCCATAAGATGCCCACCACGATTCTTACGACCATTAGAATCAAGACCGGTTTCAACACCGGTAGCATAGTCAACCAAATTGTTCACAATATGATTTTCCAACAAATCAAACAACCCGGTTTCACGCATAAAATATTTGTATCTTTCATAATACTTATGACTATTAGGGGGATATTTAAGGATATCGTTTCTCGTATAATCAAAACGATACGAATACCCACCATTTTCATCTTGGCAATATATTTCATTTGCCCGAACTGCTAAAAGTAACGGAATACATTTTAATACTTCGGGATATTTTCTCATCAAATTCTCAAAATCCGCCTCAATATTCTTAGACCCGATGAGT
Source organism: Acutalibacteraceae bacterium (assembly GCA_045633485.1). GTDB lineage: Bacteria > Bacillota > Clostridia > Oscillospirales > Acutalibacteraceae > UBA737. Next base: position 46,243 of record JAZQYL010000036.1, read on the forward strand.
GAATTTAGTATATTAAGTTCAACCTTAATGCCATCCACATTTCTATAAACCTTTTCAAAATCTATGTAATAACCGTAATCAGCAATACTATCACGAAATCCCGATAACCATTCATTGAAATTTCTCATTTATGAAACACCTCCAATTAAGAACTTCTTTTTCTTCCTTCTTCATATCCTGCATCATATGCAGCTTTTGCATCTTTGTGACGAACAGTACCCGCTTGACTAAATGGCAAGTGAGATAGATCTTGTTTAGGGAAATTTCCCGCTAAGCCATCACGCAATCCTTCTTCATATGCACATCCGGCACAAATATGCCTATCACCAAACTGATTGTCCTGTGCATCTGGCAGATTATCATATTCATTCAAATATCGGTGCTCTTTTTTGCAAATATCCATTATTATTTCTCCTTTTGTTAAAAATTGCTAATAAGCAATTCTTTAATTTTGCCTCTAGCCTCGCTGTTGCAGTTAATCATTCGTGTTGCTTCTACTCGTTTAATTTTATGAGCCGAGTAAATGTCATCAAAGAAATCGTCTTCGGTATTTGAGTTCTTTGGGTCGGAATTACTAATTACAATCTTAGCGCCTTTCTTGTGCATATCATCCACGAAACGAGCAAGTTCAATTTGTTCTTCATCATTAAACAAGTTTTCGGTATATGCGGTAAAGCTCGCAGTATCTGTAATCGGTCTGTAGGGGGGATCAAAATATACAAAAGTATTTCCATCAATAAAGTCTGCCGACTCTCTATAATCACCGCAAACGATAGTAACTTTTTGCAATTTTTCCGATACTGCGCGAAGATTCTTTTCATCACAAATCATTGGATTCTTATATGCTCCCATAGGAACGTTAAAGAGTCCTTTTTTGTTTACACGGAACAATCCATTGAAACAAGTTTTATTCAAGAAAATCATCAAAGCAGCTTTTTCAATGTTTATGTCCTCGTTGCCATTAACCTTTAAATCATTGAAACGCTCACGCTTTTCATTGTAATAATTCTTTCGGCTATCGGTATCCAACGGAATAAATTCACTTTGCATAGTGTAAAGCATTTCAATCAAGGCATTTATATCGTCACGAATAATGCGATAGGAGTTAATGAGTTCAGCGTTTATATCGCTGATATAAACCTCGCTCAAATCATATTTACTAAGGATATCGAATAAAACTGCGCCGCCACCAACAAATGGTTCTGCATACTTAGTAATCTTTCCTTTAGCAAAAGGATAATAATGTTCAATTTCCTTAAGAAGCTGACCTTTGCCACCCGCCCATTTCAAAAAAGGCTTAACTGTTGTATTATCAGTTTTATTGTATCGTGTAGTTCTTGCATCTTCGGGTTTTTCAGCATCGATGGGGATTATCCACATATTACCTAGCATTGCAACATCCATAATACGATTTTCTTTACACAAAGTTAAAACACGTCTATGAGATATATTCCATTTTTCAGCAGCTTCATTTGCTGTCATATATGCCAACATAAATACTTCCTCCTTTGCTTAAATATATTATATTCCAAAACTGGAACAAAAGCAATACCAAATTTAATATTTTGAGAAAAAAGCGGCAAAAATCAAAATGATTTTTGCCGCTTTTTTTAACTTGCTTCTTTTATTTGTTGTCCCTCAGCCACACTTTGTGCAGTTTCGAGCATATTTTCGGCGAATATTGCGTAGCCTTTTGTTGGGTCATCGACTAATACATGCGTGACGGCCCCAATTAACTTACCGTTCTGAAGCAAAGGACTACCGCTCATCCCCTGTACAATCCCCCCGGTAATATTTATAAGCTCCTTGTCGGTAATTGTAACAACAAGATTTTGCGTTTTGGATTTTATGTCATTTGTTCTTTTTATTTCGCAATCATAAAGTTTTGGCTCGCTTCCGCTTACCGTACACAAAATTTGCGCCTTACCCTCCGCCACCTCTTGTTTCAAGGCAATCTCGGTTAAATTTGAACTATCAAGTTCCTTGTCTACTACCCCAAACACACCGCGTTCACAGTTGTACGATATATCGGCAATTGTGTTGTATGTCAACTTACCTCTTAGTGCTCCGGGTAAACCTTTACTTCCTTTTTCAACCGATATAATTTCTGCCTTAACAAATTCTCCTTGGTTTACGTCTATTAAGGTTTCGGTATCACTATCACATATACCATGCCCTAATCCGCAAACAACATTGTTATACGGACTGTAAAAAGTTAACGTACCAATACCTGCGGTGCTGTCACGCACCCAAATTCCAATGCGATAGGTATTGCTTTCCTTATCCAATGCCGGCGTTACGTTGCAAGTAAAGCTTTTGCCGTCGCGAACAACCTCTAAGGACAATACCCCTCCATTTGAATTTGTTACCAATTGCAGCACATCCTCATTGCAATTTACAACCTGTCCGTTTACCGTCTTGATATAGTCACCAACCTTAATACCGGCATCAAGGGCAGGATTTACCTTACCGCGCTCTGTTACGATATCTGTGCTTTCGATAACCAACACGCCATCGGTATAAACCTTCATACCAAAAGGAGTACCTAAAACCGATACATACATATGGTCTACAATCTCAATATTAACGGTCGAAAAAGGAATAACTCCAAAAATTTTCAAATCCGCTTCAAATTTTTCGCCAACCTTGCGTATGGGCGAGTTTTGTGATTTTTTTGCTCCTTCGTAGCTTACAGTAATCGGCACAAAGGCATCTATTTGTAATTCTTCGCCACGATTAATTTTATAATTTTCTGAAACGCTTTCACTCATAATATAAACCGAAGTAAAAACGCAACAACAAAACAACAACAAAATAACAAAAGAATATTTTACTGCTTTTTTCACACATACACCTCCATTCTAATTTTAATTTTCCCAAAAACAATATTTTTTAACAAAGGAAAAATTTAAAAATAAAAATGGGGACATACAAAGTTTTTGTATGTCCCCGTTTTATATGTGTTGTATTATTTATTCACCGTATGGGAAATCAAAAATTCCGCCATTTGAATCTTGTGAATTTTGACCATCTGCAGGATTTTGACGATCGCCAATTACGTTAGAATAGCTGGATTCGCTTATATTTGCGCGCAGCTTAACTACATAGTCCGAAATGTTGCCGTTAGAATGCAAAACAGTAAGCTCAATGCTATCTCCCGCACGGCTGTCCTCAATAACATCAAGAACTATTTCATCGTTTGTTATAGGAGTACCATTAACGTGTGTGATAATATCACCTTCGCCAACCTTGCCAAAGATATCACTATCTTCGCCAACCGCTACAACCAAAAGTCCAACACTTGCATAGTTTTCAATTTCGGCAGTTACAGAATTTAATTCGGTATAAGTAATACCAAGTTTTGCTCGGTCGGTCACTTTGCCGTCGGCAATTAATTGTTCTACCACACGCTTCATCGTTTTTGTCGGTATTGCAAAACCAATAGCATCATACTCAACACCTGCAAGCTTTGAAGAGGTAATTCCAACCACCTGACCGTACATATTAACAAGTGCGCCGCCCGATGAACCGGGATTAATTGCGCTGTCGGTTTGTATTAAACGCGCTGTATAGCTTGAAGTTGTTTTTACTCTTCTGCTTGTAAGTGAAATAATACCGCTTGTAATTGATGAATTATCGGTAGCATCACTAGGTCTTCCAACTGCAACTACAGGTTCACCGTTTATTAAGGTTTCCGAATCACCAAAGGTTGCAACCTTAAATTTTTTGCCGTTTTCAATTTTTAAAACAGCTAAATCACTAACGGAATCACCCGCAACATAAACCGCATCGTATTCCGTACCGTCATATGTGAAAACCTTAAATTTAGCCGCGCCTATTTCGGAATATATATGGTCATTAGTTACTATATATCCATCTTCGGAATAAATAACGCCCGAAGCATCACTTAAATCGCCAGCTTCATTATATATTCTAATACCTACTACAGATTGGTTAACCATTTCATAAACCTGGGCAGGCGTGCTAATGTCCGTATCGGTAGGACGCGCAGCAAGGTCAACCTCTACCTTATTACCGATGTATCCGCGTGACGCGCTGCTTTTGCCTAAGAAATATCCCACCGCAGTTGTAGCGGTAAGAGCAATAACCGCCGCCATAATAACACAAAATATCTTAAGTCCGCGCCCCATAGGTCTATAGTCTTCGATATGACCAATCGGTGTGTACTCCACCTTATTCCAAACAGGCGCATCAGTAACATCGTTATTTGTATTATACACATTATTGTAATTGTTTTGATAAGGCGGTGTTGTGTTATTTAATAATGTTGTGGGTTGTTCGTCTCGCGCTACCGTCTCGTCAAACTGCGGTACTGCGTCAGGCTGTTCTGCTGCATCTTCAGACTGCGGCACAGCATCTTCAATTTTAGACACAACATCTTCATTATACGACGTTTCATTAACATCATTATTTTCTTGATTGTTAGCATTTTGATTTAATTGGTCCATATTCTATCTCCTATTCGACGGCAGGTAATGTAAACTCAAATGCAGTAAACTGATTTTCTACACTTGAAACCGAAATAACACCACCGTGATTTTTTATAATTGTCTTGGCTATATAAAGTCCCAGTCCTGTACTTTCTTTATTTGCAGATCGGGATTTATCAACCTTATAAAATCTTTCAAACACATAAGGAAGTTCAGCGTGCGGTATTCCCCTACCGGTGTTTTCTATCCTAAAGGTTATATTTTTTGCATCATATTTAACAGTAAATTTAATTGTTCCGCCATCATCGGTAAATTTTACTGCATTATCCACAAGATTATATACCACACGATATATTAAATCTTGGTCAGCGTTAACGATAATATCAGGCAACGAATCCAAACCTACTATTTCTAATTTTTTCTTTTCTATGCGATGTTCCTGGCTTATTACAACGCTTAAAATCTGAGCTTTAAAGTCGTAATTTTCGAGTTTTAACTCGGTTTCGTTGGCTTCAAGCTTAGAAATGCTCAGCATCGATTCAACCATACGCGAAAGACGCTTGATTTCATCGTGTACTATCCCCAAATAATAGGACTGTCTTTCGGGCGGAATTGTACCGTCTATCATTCCATCTATAAAACCACCAATAGTGGTCATTGGCGTTCTTAGCTCGTGCGAAACATTTGCAATAAAGTTTTTTCGCACCTCTTCTAATCGTGCCAACGAATTAGTCATTTGGTTAAACGATACCGCAAGCTGACCGATTTCATCATCGCTGGTAACAGGAATACGTTTTGAAAAATCGCCCCTTGCCATAGCTCGTGCCGCATCAGACATAATACGCAATGGTTTTGTTAACCTATATGTCATTATTGATAAAGCAACAAACATCAGCAACAATGGCACAATTGCCGAAATAACATATAGCTGAGCTATGCGTTTCATAAGTTCTTTAACTTCGTCAATAGAGTCGGTAGAAACAATATATCCTTCCAACTTTCCAGAATTACCGTTAATACTTTTTACAACAGTATAATGTGGATTGCGATATACATCAAGTGTAGATATTGAATTCCGCTTTTGCAAAATAAGCGACTCTAATATCTCAACGCTAAACTGTGTACCGGTGTGATCACAAATTTTGTCATCACTCCAGTCCTTGCACGCACAAACCTTTACCACACCGCTTAAATCGGTAACAAATATATCAAAATCCGACACATTGGCAAGGTTGTTCATAATATAATAAAGCGCATATTCATTGTAACTGTCACTTTCTGTCGCAATGCCCTGCTCCAAAAAATTTTCAATCGATTCGCATGTTTTTTCAAGTGTTTTATGCTTTTCGTTTACAAGATAATTATTATACATAAACGTTAGAATAATCAATATAAAAGAAAGGCTTAAAAAAACAATTAAAGCGATTGCACCAAACTGTTTTTTAAATAGCTTTTGACGCATAGTTTATTTAACCTCAAATTTATAACCTACGCCCCAAACAGTTTTAAGCAACCATTTTTCTGAAATGCCTTCAAGCTTTTCACGTAGTCTTTTAACATGAACATCTACGGTTCGTGAATCGCCATAATAATCAAAGCCCCACACTTCGTCAAGCAACTGATCGCGTGTATACACGCGGTTTGGATTACTTGCTAAATGGTATATAAGTTCAAGCTCTTTTGGCGGCGTGTCTATTTGTTCTCCTGCTACCTCTAATTCATAATTGGTAATGTTTATACGTAGCTTGTCGTATCGCACTTCTTTAATATCTTCGTTTTTTTCGTTATCGCCGATTCTTCTGAGTACTGCTTTAATTCGCGCTACAACCTCTTTAGAGTCAAACGGCTTTGTAATATAATCATCAGCGCCAAGCTCAAGTCCTAAAACTTTATCAAAAACCTCACCCTTAGCGGTAAGCATAATAATCGGCACGGTCGATGTTTTTCTTATTTCACGGCATACCTGCCAACCATCAAGAGCAGGCATCATTATGTCTAATAGAATCAAATCGGGCTTATTTATTTGTGCGCAATGCAAAGCTTGTGCGCCGTCGTTTGCTACAATGGTAGTATATCCATCCTTTTCCAGATAGAGGCGCAAAAGTTCACATATATTTGTATCGTCATCAACAATAAGTATTTTTTTATTATCCACAAAAATTCTCCTTTAAATCAAAAGCGAAAAAATTTTTACCCTTTATATAATAAGTCATATTTTATAAATATATATTAAGAAAATGTGAATTATTAGTTACCAAAATCAGTAATATTATACACTATAACAAAATAAAAAGCCACACTAAATTCAGTGCGGCTTAATACTTTTAAGATTATTCAGCGTCGGTTGCTGCTTCCTCTTCCTTCATCTTTGCAAAGCATTCGCTGCAATAAACAGGACGATCGTCACGTGGAGTAAAAGGTACACGTGCAACGCCGCCACATGCTGCGCAAACAGCTTCGTGCATTTCACGGGGTGCCCTTCCTGCATTTTTACGCTTGTCGCGGCAGGGTTTGCATCTTTGCGGTTCGTTTTCGAAACCTTTCTCCGCATAAAATTCCTGCTCTCTTGCAGTAAATACGAATTCTTCTCCGCATTCTTTGCAAACTAGGGTCTTGTCTTCAAACATTTTTTTTACCTCTCTTGATTTAGGATTAGCCCCGGACGGAATCGCACCGACATCTTTGTTTTTACACAACGCTTTGGCTTTTTAAACTACTTGGGCATATATCAGCAGGAAATCCTGCTTATTTATGGTTTTATTTTTGTGCGAATTCGACGCAACGCATTATCGACCGATTTTACAGAAACACCCAACACCTCAGCAATCTGCGCATAACTTTTGCCATCTAAAAATTCACTTAGAACCCGATACTCAAACTTTGATAAATCTTTTTTTATGGTGTGTTCTAAATCATCGTAGCTTTCTTTTTGGATTAAAATACTTTCGGGATCGCTTGCGTCGGCAAGTTCAAAATCATCTATCGGAAAAATTAATCCGTCAGGAATATGCTTAGCCTTTCCAACAGCGCGAGCAAATGCCGCCGACATTGCCCTGTTTATGCAAAGTGAAACAAAGGTTTTAAAGGATGCTTTTTGCTCATCATATACCTTAACGGCAGAAAATATCGCCAAAATACCCTCTTGAATAAAATCCTCAGTATCCAATCCACCTGCATTATAGCGTGATGCCACACTAATTATATAAGGCATATATCGATTAATAAGCAACTGCAAACATTTATACTCACCATTGTTTATAAGAGCGACCAACTGATTATCTGTAAAATTTTCTTGCATAATACTCCATAACAACATGCTATTATTATAATAAATATACATTAATTGTTAATAAATGTCAAGTATTTTTATTAATATTGACAATTTTCAACAAAAAACGCGGTATCTGCAACATCGTAGCAAATACCGCGTTTAAAATTATTTTAAAAACTTCTTATATCCATTTCCGTATTGTACGCAACGAGAAACTCGACTAAGCGTTGCCGAAGAAATTTCGCATTCTTTAATAACCTGATTATATGTTTTACCATCAATCAAAAGTCGCGCCGCTTTTATACGCTGTGCCATTTGCTCAATTTCTTTAGCGGTACACAAATCCTCAAATAAAAGCGCACACTCTTCTTCGGTTTGAAGTGAAACGATAAGGGAGAATAAGTCTTTTACATCTTGATTTTCCAAAAACAACCTTCAGCTCCCCCTTAAATCTTCTCGAGTGAATTTTGTAAAAAGTGTTTGGTTTTCTCACTTTTTGGATTTTCAAAAATTTCTTGCGGTGTACCCATTTCTTCGATGACACCGTCAGCCATAAAAATAATCTTGTCGGAAACATTTTTGGCAAATTCCATCTCGTGCGTTACAACAATCATTGTGCTTCCCGATTCTTTTAGCCCTTTTATAACACGAAGCACCTCACCGGTAAGCTCAGGATCCAGCGCGCTCGTAGGCTCATCAAAGCAGAGAATATGCGGATTAAGCGCAAGTGCACGCGCTATTGCAACACGCTGTTGCTGGCCGCCCGAAAGTTCACAAGGATAATTATGAACCTTATCTTTAAGACCTACCTTTTCAATAAGAGCAAATGCTTTTTCCTCTATCTCGGCATCGGTGCCTTTTTTTAGTAGCTTTGGAGCCAACATTACGTTGTCAAGCACATTATATTGCGGAAAAAGATTGAATGATTGAAACACAAGTCCAAAATGCAATCTGTTTTCCCTTATTTGTTCATCACTTAAAGCAATGTTGTTTTCTCCACAAAAAAGTTGGTTTCCGCCAACACTAATCGTGCCGGCATCGGCCGTTTCCAAAAAGTTAAGACAACGAAGCAAGGTTGTTTTACCGCTACCGGAAGAACCGATTATAGATATAACCTCGCCCTCTTGCAAAGAAAAACTAATGCCTTTGAGGACCTCGGTTTTTCCAAAACTTTTTTTAATATTTTTTACCTCTAATATAGCCATAATTCACCTCTTACGACTTGAAGTAATCAAGTTTCTTTTCTACTTTACCAAGAATAATTGTAAGCAACCCTACAAAAATCAGATAAAATACACCTGTAAAGAACAACGGCCAAATCAATGCTTTTGTTGCAGCAAGTTCCTTTGCCTGTTTAATAATTTCACACACCATAATGCAGTTTGCAAGCGCAGTATCTTTTATAAGTGTAATTATTTCGTTAGACATAGGGGGCACTATACGTTTTACAACCTGCTTGAGTATAATGTTTTTAAATATCTGCGATTTAGTTAAACCTAAAACATAACCGGCCTCATATTGACCCTGCGATATGCTTTCAATACCGCCACGATATATCTCCGAAAAATAGCAAGCATAATTAATTGTAAACGCAATCAATACAGCAACTATTCTCCCGGCATCAGAAATACCGAAACTCAAAAACATAAAACGGTCAATATTACTAAATAACGGATAATTAAACAACAAACCCGGTACATAATAGATTATAAAAATTTGTAACATTAGCGGAACACCGCGAACAATCCAAACTATCACCTTTGAAATGGCTTTTATGGGTTTAAATTTGCTCATCGAGCAAAAGGCTATAGGCAAACCAAGCGGAGCGCCGCAAAGCAGCGTCACCGCAAAGATTAGCAAAGATACCATAAAGCCGTCCCACAGAAAAGCTGTGACTTCTAAAAACGACATTTATATATTCTCCAAACAAACTATATTAAAATTATTTCTGGTCAGCAAAATCCTTGATTGCTGTGTTTGCAACACCATATTTTTCAGCCAATGCCTCAATAGTGCCATCAGCGCCAAGCTTTTCAAGTTCAGCATTTACCTTTGCTGTAAGCTCGCTGCCTTTTTTAAAGCCAATTGCATAATACTCTACTTCGCTTGAAAGATCCTCAACAATTTCAAGATCGGCATAGTTGCCGTTACCTACATAGCTTTTTGCAAGTTGAGCGTCAAGTACTGCAAAATCAGCGGTACCAGAAATTATTTCAACAAGACAGTCGGTCTGCTTTAAGAAGCCTTTAACCTCAACGCCTTCAAATTCTTTAGCGTATGTTTCGCCTGCAGAACCACTTTCAGCAGCACCAAACTTGCCCTTAAGGTCAGCAGCAGATGCAATACCAGAACCCTTCTTAACAACTACAACCTGACGGTTTTCCATATAGTTGTATGAAAAATCAACCTTGTCTGCACGAGCAATGCCGTCATCATCTTTTGTGTTACATGTAAAGCCGTTCCATACGCAATCAATAGCGTTTGAATTAAGATCGGTATACTTATTGTCCCAGTTAATCTCTTGGAACAATACCTTGTAACCAAGGTTGCCAAAAACTTTTTCAGCAAGCTCGGTGTCATAACCTACAAGCTTGTCACCGTCAAAGTAGTTCATTGGTTCATAAATTGTGTAACCAACAACAATGGTCTTTTGTTCGTTTGCTGCATCAGATGAATTTGATGCTGTGTCGTTGTTGCCGCAACCTGCAAAGCAGAAAAGCATGGCAACTACCATAAGTAATGCAATAATCTTTTTCATAATAAATTTCTCCTTTTTCCCTATCGGGTTTTAAATTGATGTTGCTATTATACTTTATCACTTTAGTTTTGTAAAGTGTTTTTTAGAATTTTAGCCACTTTTGTAGCTTTGCACAAAAAAGTTGATAACTTTTGTGCATTACCGCATTAATGTGCCAAAGCGATTATCTGTAAAAAATAAAAAGCCTCGTAAGAGGCTTTATTAAAAAATAAAATTATTTTACAAAATAAATATCGGTGTATCCGTCTACCGCTTTTGCTATAAATACATTCGTGCCATTCTTAAGCGTATAAGAAGCAACTACTTTATCGATCGGTATCCATTCAAATTCTTCCGACAATTCAATTTCGGTTGTTTCGTATCCAATTTTTTGAAACTGCGAAAAAACACTGTTATAATCGTCATCATCAAGACTGTACGCTGCATGACAATATGTATCATCCTCGTCAAAATAAATCAGGTCTGCAGCGCTGTCTATTTTAACATCAAAATATTTTGACACAATCACATACTCTTGATTATTGTGCCACTTAATCACTGTAAACGCCGCTATTACAAGCACCAAAACCACTAATATTATTAAAAAAACAAATTTCTTTTTCATATCATTCCCACCTGAAATTTAATATACAACCATATTGCTTGATTGTTCTGCAAATAATTCTAACATTTTTAATTATATAATACAAGTTTAAAATTATCAATATTATAATCAAATGTTATAAATAGTTTGCAAAAAAGACATGGTAGCATTTGCATTGCGCACCATGTCTTTAATCGTATTATGATGTCTTTAACGCTAATAAGATTGTGTTAAAGCCTTAAAAGATTTGATTAACCAAGTTGAACGGGCCAACCATTGATGTATTGCATCAAGATACCATAGTCCTTATTGTTAACAGAACCGTCTGCGTTTACATCACCGGCATCTATATTTGCGTCAACCGACCAACCATTCAAGTACTGCATAAGCATACCCAAATCCTTGTTGTTAATTGCGCCGTCCTCATTAACGTCACCATACGAGAAAGGATATTTGTATCTATACGCCTGTGTTACTATATATCTTCCAACAGAGCTAGTTCCGTCCGGTGCTTCGTCATTAATATCACAAATCAAATTACCATCTTCATATGTAAATCCAAAAATCAAATCATATGTTTTTGTTCTACGTGGGGTAAATATTTTTTCTGACTTATTGGTGGTAAGATCGAAACGATAAATGTCTTTGGATTTCGAATAAAAGAGTGATCTGCCATCACTTGAAAGACGTGAAAAGTTTCCAATCCAATAGTTATTAGCATCAGCCCACCAAGTATCACTAACACTGCAAAGTGCTTTTTTATCGCTATAACGCTTTAATTGCTGAGATTCGTTGTCTATGTAATAAAGCTCGTTGTCAATAAGCTGAAATTCTGACTGCGAATTCTGCCAGAAATAGCTGTCATACTTTGTATCGGTTGGTGTTGTATCATAGTCAAACGCCTTATGTCCGTTAGCATACATAGCGTTGCTTGAACGCAAGAAGTTATCATGTCCTACAGTACCGATTACACCGTCTTCGTCATCGTCCCAATCGTAGTCATCCCAGGTAATGTCGACGTGATATTTTTTGCCGTCAACAAAAACAATGTTCCAACCGTGATAAAGATCTTCAGACGAGCAAAAATAGTTTTCAATTCCTACGCGGTTAAGCAAATACATGTATGCATAAGCAATACCTTGACATACCGAAACGCGGTTTGCAAGAGTACCGTAAGCTGTATGAGATACTATATCTTCTAAATTATCAACATAACCATACTCATTCCACATAGCAATTCTGTCGTGTATTAAAAGCAATTTTTCTACGTCAGAAAGCTTGTTGTTGCCCTGTATACCCTTTAAAAGCTTGTTTGCCGCAGATGACATTTTGCTTAAACAAGCATCATATTCACTGGCAGTATTGGCAAAGTTGTGATATGTAAGTTCAAAATCGGCAAAAGTGTTGGTATTATTCCAATAATTTGCGCCAACCATATTCACATTAAATGCTTCCGGCATACCGTAAAACAAATAATTACAAATAAGGTCAAAGTTTGTTTGTGTTGCAGGAATATTATATTCTGTTATGTCAATACTTGCCTTACAATCGGAAATACCGTTCATTAGTTCCTTCATAAGTGTCTGCACGTTAACATAAGCAGAAAGTCTATCTTCGGCATCCTTTTTATGATATGTACTGCCCGCACCATACGGCTCCATACTGCGAGCAAAACCCATTGAACATTTTTTTGCTGTTGTGGCTTGCGCAGAAATAGAAACGCAGCCAATCAACAAAACGACCACCAACAAAAGAGAAACTACTTTTTTCATAATAATCACCACTTAAATGAATTTTATTTTATTATTGTTAAACACTTCAAATGATACACATTCAAAAGTGTCAGACAATCTTTGACAAAGGGGTTGTGTTATAACGTTTTCACTACTATAGTGTCCCGCATCAAACACGGCAACACCACAATTCACAGCGTCAATAAACACATTATGCTTTATATCGGCAGAAATCAAAGCATCGTAACCGCCGTTTATCACATCGGTCAAAAATTCTCCACCCGAGCCCGAACAAACAAGCACGCTTTTTATCTTTTTGTTACAACCAACATAGCGCACCGCTGTAGAAAGTTGCGTTTTAACGTGCTTTGCAAAATCCTCAGCATCCATAGCATCGCACTCGGCTTCGCGAATTAAAAATCCGCTATGCGAAACAAAAGGTTTAACGTTTTTTAAACCTAACGCTACACACAAACTATCGGTAACTCCACCTTCGGCAATATCTAAATTTGTGTGCATAGATATTACTGATATGCCACCTTTGATCGCTTCGTAAACAACGCTGCCTGCCAGCACGTTTTTAATACCGTTAAATATCACGGGATGGTGCGTCACAATAAGCTGGGCGCATTTTTCTTTAGCATAGCTTACGGTATTTATATCGCAGTCAAGACAAACCACCGCTTTTGTTACCACGGCATTTCTGTCCCCTACCAAAAGACCTACGTTATCAAAATCACATGCAGTATCGGGTGGGTACTTATCCTTTAAAAAATCTAAAATATTATTTACTGTCATCATTTCTTTTTAGCAAATGAATCCTTAAGCGCTACTGTGCGATTAAAGACTATTTTGTCATCTGTTGTGTCCTTATCTACGCAGAAATAACCCTGACGCATAAATTGGAACGTATCACCAATCTTAATTTCTTTAAGACTTGCATCAATAACAGCGTTAGATATAACTGTCAATGATTCAGGATTAAGATTGTCCGCAAAAGAAGATACACCCTCTTCGTCGCTTGGATTTTCCACGTTAAAGAGTCGGTCATACAATCTAACCTCTGCGTTAATAAAGTTGTCAGCGCTTACCCAATGAAGCGTACCCTTAACCTTTCTGCCGTCAGGTGCTTCACCACCGCGACTTTCGGGGTCATAGGTGCAATGTACAACAGTAATATTCCCGTTTTCATCCGTCTCGTGTGAAGCATATTTAACAAAGTATGCGCCCTTAAGTCGAACCTCTTTTGCAGGACAAAGACGGAAGTATTTACCGGGAGGGTCTAACATAAAGTCGTCGTCTTCAATAAATATCTCACGAGAGAATGTAACGCTGGTTTTACCAAGCTCAGGCTTGTTGGGATTGATATCTACCTCAATTTGTTCTGTTTTGCCTTCGGGATAATTATCAATAACTACCTTAAGCGGACGCAAAACAGCCATTGCTCGATCTGCATTTTCGTTAAGGTAGTCACGAACACATGACTCAAGCAGCGCATAGTCAATAACACTATATGCCTTTGAAACACCAATTTTGTCAACAAAAGCACGTACCGCTTGTGATGGATATCCCCTGCGACGCATACCGCAAATGGTAGCCATACGTGGATCGTCCCAACCGCTTACAAGATTATCGTTTACTAGTTTTAAGCACTTGCGTTTACTTGTTAAAGTATAGTTAACATTCATACGCGCAAACTCTATCTGACGAGGAGGCTCAACAGTTATATCTGCAGCCTCAAGCACCCAATTATAAAGTGGACGATGATTTTCAAACTCAAGTGAGCACAGCGAATGCGTAACACCTTCGCGGGCATCACTTAAAGGATGCGCAAAATCATACATCGGGTAAACACACCACTTATCACCAGTACGATGGTGATGCGCCTTAAGCACACGATAAATCACAGGGTCTCTCATATTAAGATTTGAGGAGGACATATCGATTTTAGCGCGAAGTACCATTTTACCCTCGTCAATCTCGCCTGCAGTCATTTTTGCAAAAAGCTCTTTGGTTTCAGCAATCGGTCGATCACGATAGGGACTGTTTTTACCGGCTTCGGTAAGTGTTCCTCGCATTTCACGTATTTCATCGGCAGTCGACTCATCAATATATGCAAGTCCCTTATCAATAAGCTTGAGCGCGCACTCATAAATAAAATCAAAATAATCGGAAGCATAGTAAACTTCATTCCAATCAAAGCCTAGCCACTTAATATCTTCCTTTATAGCGTCAACGTACTCAACATCCTCTTTTGTGGGGTTGGTATCGTCAAGACGCAGATTGCATTTGCCGTTATATTTTTCAGCCGTACCAAAATCAATGCAAATTGCCTTGGCATGACCTATATGCAAATAACCGTTTGGTTCGGGCGGAAAACGTGTTTGCACACGACTGTAAACACCCTCTTGTAAATCTTCATCAATAAAATCATAAATAAAATTAGAAGGTTTATTTTCTTCCAATTCCTCTGATAAAACCTTGTTTTCTTCCATTTATAAAACCTCTATCATTGCATCAATTCGTTTAAAGCATTCGTCCTTACCTAAAACCTGCATAATACTGCAAAGGTCGGGCGTATTTGTGCGGCCTGTAACGGCAATACGAAGTATTGTGCTAAGATCACCGGCACTTCCCTTAAAGGCGTCGGGATTTGCCTTGTATTCCTTTGTTTCAGCGGCAAAGCCAAGTGCGGGAGCGACTAACTTAATCTTATCAAACCAGCCTTGACGGTCATCTGCCACATCATAAACCTTTTTATATTCGGTAAGAAATGCCTTTGCATCATCGGCTGCAACATTTTCAGGAAGGATATGACATGGTGTGTAAAGCGCATCAAAGAAGAATGCAAAATAATCCTTTGCCTCGTTCCACTTGGCCAAATCCTTGCGTGGCTTTTTAGCATCGTCACGGTCAATAGCCAGCATACCCTTTGTAAACTGTGGATTTGCTGTAAGCATATCATAAAACTCGCTATCAAACTCTTTTGCCCAAGCGGTAAGACGGTCGTAAACCTCGTCGCTCTTCATAGCGGCAATTTTGGTCTTGCTTACGTCATTTAGCTTATTTTCATCAAATAGCGCACCCGAAACTGACATCTTTTTAAGATTAAATTTAAAGGTGCGATAATCGGCATCCGGATTAGCGCGGCGCCAATCCTCGAAATCGGATGCGGCAATTGTCATAAGATATTCTATAACACAAATAGACTCGTAACCCTGTTCTGCAAAGAAATGTACAGCAGCCTCGGGGTCTTTGCGCTTGCTTATCTTACGCTTTGCGCCATTATCAAGCTTCATTATAGGTGATACGTGGCCAAATTTCGGCACCTTAAAACCTAGTAATTTAAACAGTTGTATGTGCTTTGGCACAGATGAAATCCACTCGTCACCACGAAGCACGTGTGTTGTGTGCATAAGGTGATCATCAATTGCATGAGCAAAGTGGTATGTCGGTATTCCATCAGATTTTAAAAGCACAAAATCCTCATCGTTTTCAGGCATTTCGATCTTGCCCTTAATGGTATCTTCAAATGTTATACGGTTTTCTTCACTACCCGGTGAGCGCAAACGTACTACAAAAGACTTGCCTTCGTCAATAAGCGTCTTTGCCTCTTCATAGCTAATATTACGGTGTTTTGCGTATTCACCGTGATAACCCGTACGAATTTTATTTTCCTCTTGTGCCTTACGTACTTCCTCTAAATCCTCAGCGGTACAAAAGCAAGGATATGCAAAACCTTTTTTAATAAGGTCTTTAACATACGTTTGGTAAATCTCTGCACGATGACTTTGCTGATACGGGCCATAATCACCCTTTTGTTCACTACCGCTTATAAAACCTTCATCAATTGTTATACCAAATCGACCCAAACCATCTATTATGTCCTCGATACCGCCTTCAACCTCACGTTTTTTGTCGGTATCTTCAATTCTTGTAAAAAAGATGCCACCCGACGATGTTGCCGTAATACGATTTACAAGTGATGTAAACAACACACCAAGATGCAAATAACCCGTAGGTGACGGTGCCACACGCACAACTCGCGCACCCTCCGGCAAATTGCGTTCGGGGTACATATTCTCATAATATTCCGGTGTTTTATCTATGTTTGGCAATAAAAGTTCTGCCAAAAGCGCATTGTTATCCATTAAAAAATCTCCTATTTGCTAAGCAATTTATTAAGTTCAGCCATAAATGTATTGATATCCTTAAACTGACGATAAACCGATGCAAAACGCACATAAGCTACCTCGTCGATATCTTTTAATTTGTCCATGACAAGCTCACCGATTTTATCACTGTTTACCTCGCGGTCAAGCGAATTTTGAATAACGGTTTCAATATCGCTAATTGCACGATCAAGTGTCTCAATAGATACCGGTCTCTTTTCACAAGCACGCAACATACCCGTAAGAAGTTTTTGACGGTCAAAGCTTTCGCGTGAACCATCTTTTTTAATAACTATGATAGGAAGACTTTCGATCATCTCGTAAGTAGTAAATCGTTTTGCACATTGCAAGCACTCACGACGACGACGAATACGCTCACCCTCATCAGTTGGACGAGAGTCAATTACCTTACTTTCTTCATAACCGCAAAAAGGACATTTCATAATCAATACCACCCATATACACAATTATGCAAATAACTTAGCGCCAAATCTGTGATTTGACATCTATACGCACCAAGATTTGCTTTGTATAGTTATACAATGGTAATTATAACACAATATGTTGTTGATTTCAAGAGAAATATTAAGGGAACTAATCGGATTTTGTATCTTTCGTTTGCCCAAAGGTTTAATGAGTCTGTCGCTATGACAAGCGTTATTGTTAAACCTAAAAATCAAAAGACAATATTTGCCATTTTCCCCATTGCAAAATATGTTAATATATGATATTATATGTTAAATATATTTTAAAATGGGAAAGTATTTGTATGGATATTATTTTAGCCTCCAAGTCACCCAGACGCAAAGAATTGCTTAGTCTTCTTGATTTGGATTTTCAAATTATCACCGCCGACATTGACGAAACAATGAATCCGACCCTTCCGGTAAGCGACGAAGTATCGAGACTAAGTTTTGAAAAAGCAGCGGCAATAAAACCAAATGTACGTGATGATACAATCATCATTTCTGCCGACACAGTAGTCGAGCTTAATGGTTGTGTTATGGGCAAGCCAAAAGATAGAGCCGATGCGTTTAATATGCTCAAAAGTCTCTCAGGCAATTCCCACAATGTATTAAGCGGCGTTACAGTAATGCAAGGCGATAAACACATTTCAAAAACCGTTATTACCGAGGTTACATTCCGTCATCTCACCGATGAGGAAATAAACGCATATATCGACACAAACGAACCCAATGATAAAGCGGGTTCATACGGAATCCAGGGCAAAGGTTCAAAGTTTGTAGAAAAAATAAACGGCGACTACTTCAATGTAGTGGGACTTCCCGTTTGCACTTTATCACTTATGCTCAAAGAGTTCGGAATATAGGAGGAAATATTATGTCTGCTAAAATCACACAACTTTCAAACGGTGCCGAGGGTGTATTTATCGAAAACGATAGATTCAACACCACCCTTATATCATTTAATTTCTATGTGCCGCTCGCAAGCGAAACGGTTGCAGAATATGCATTATTACCCTTTGTGCTTACAACCTGTAGCAAAGCATATCCCGATTTTTCAGCGCTTAATTTTAAACTTGCAAAACTTTATGGTGCAAATCTTTCTGCAAGCGCAGAAAAGGTTGGAGATTATCAACTGCTTAAAATCGCAATATCTACCATAGATGACCGTTTTGCGCTTGATAACGAATCGCTTTGCGATAGCGCTACCGAACTTCTTACACAACTGATTTTTGAACCAAAAATTCAAGACAACGCCTTTTGTGATGACGACATTACACGCGAAAAACGCAAGGCTATCGAACATATACGCGGCGATTTAGCGCAAAAACGCCTATATGCAAAAAAACGCCTTATAGAAGAAATGTACAAGTTTGAACCCTACGGCTTACCAAAATGCGGAACCGAGGAACAGGTAGAAGCCATCACCGGAGATTCGCTTTACTCAGCATGGAAGAAATTACTTTCTACCGCATTTTTGCGTGTTAACGTTATTTCACGCAGCATGCCGCAAGGTCTTTTTGATAAACTATCCGACAGGCTTAACTGTATAACACGCGAAAACATTGCCGATTGTACACGAAGCACACCTACCAAGGCTATAGATAAGCCAAACACCGTTGTTGAAAAAATGGACATTGCGCAAGGCAAATTATGCTTGGGATTTTCAAGCGAACTTTACGGCGACGATAGCGAAACCGCAGCACTTACCGTTATGTGCGATATTTTTGGCGGCGGTCCATATTCACGCTTGTTTACCAATGTTCGCGAAAAACACAGTCTTTGTTATTACTGTGCTTCATCCTCAGTAAAATCAAAAGGTCTTATTACGGTTGACAGCGGCATAGAAAAAGAAAACGCTGTGCAAGCCGAAAAGGAAATTTTAAATCAGTTAAGTGTTATTAAACAAAACCTATTTACCGACGAAGAGTTCCAATCCTCCATAAAAAGCATCACAGATTCATTTAAATCCTACAATGATTCACAAGGACTTTTGGATGCGTGGTACTCACTAAAAATAGTAAAAGATAAACTGTTATCGCCCGAAGAAGCAGCTCAAAACATACTAAACGTTACTCGCAACGATGTGGTTTATGCTGCGCGTGGCGTTAAACTTCACACAGTATACAAACTTTTACCTCAAGACAAGGAGGGCGAATAAAATGAAAAAACAAATTTTTGAAGGTTTTGGCGAAGAAAACTATGTAAAAGCAGTAATGCCCAACGGCCTTGAAATATATATTATGGAAAAACCGCAGTATTCATCCAGTTATGCAATTTACGGTACGCGTTATGGTTCTATCGATACGCGTTTTGCCAAAAACGGCGGAGAAATGATTACCGTGCCCGAAGGTATTGCACACTATCTTGAACACAAGTTATTTGAGGGTGAAGACGGCGATGCTTTTTCAAAATATGCAAAAACAGGGGCCAGTGCAAATGCTTTTACCTCTTTTGATCGCACCTGCTATTTGTTTTCTTGCAGTGATAATTTTTACGAAAATCTTGATATACTGTTAAAGTTTGTTCAAGCGCCCTACTTCACAAAGGAAAACGTAGAAAAAGAACAAGGTATTATCGGACAAGAAATTCGTATGTATGACGATAATCCGGGTTGGCGTGTTATGTTTAATTTGCTAAAAGCAATGTATCATAATCATCCCGTTCGCATAGACATTGCCGGAACGGTAGAATCCATTGCGCAAATTGATGCTCAGCTGCTTTACAAATGCTACGAAACATTCTATAATCCCGCTAATATGTTCATCTGTCTTGTGGGTAACATAGATACCGAAAAAGCACTAAATCAAATCGAAAAAACAATAATTGACCGCGTACCCGTAGAAATAACACGCGGCGAATTCGAAGAACCGCAAACACCCGTTAAATCCTATACTGAACAACGATTGGCTGTAAACACCCCAATGTTCTGCTTAGGATTTAAACAAAAAATTGACTCGCCTTATCGTCGTTTAAAAAGTAAGGTTTGCGTTGATTTGCTACTACAAATCATTTGCGGTGACGCTTCGCCTTTATATGCAAGACTTATGAACTCAGGCCTTATTAACGATGACTTTGGCAGCGAATACTTTAACGGCAACGGTTACGCCGCCGTTATATTCGAAGGTGAATCAAGTGATCCCGAGAAGGTTGCTGCCGAGATTAAGGCCGAAATTAATCATCTTCGCGAAGAAGGTGTTAGCAAAAAATTATTCTCCGCCGTTAAATGCGGTATGTATGGTGATCTGGTGCGTCGCTTTAATAGCGTGGAAAACCTTGCTATGTCACTTACTGAATGCAGTATGTGCGGTTATAGCCTTTTTGACGAGATCAAAATGTTAAAATCGGTAAGTTACGATGATGTTATGAAACGATTTGACGTCTTTGATGATCAAAATGCCGTTTTATCAGTTATAAAACCATTGGAGGACTAAAAATGAACTATGATGTTACCATTTTTGGCATAAAACTTACCCTCAATCCCATAGCCTTTACAATACCGATAGGTGGCGGTTGGGATATTTATTGGTATGGTATTATCATTGCTATCGGTTTTATGCTCGCCATTTTGTACGGCATGAAAAATGCCGAACGTTTCGGTGTTAACACCGATAAAATGCTTGATGTTGTCATCGTTACCACTCCTGTATCGATTTTTTGCGCACGCACCTATTATGTAATATTTGATGGTGTAAAATTGAATAGCTTTAGTGAATTTTTTGGTTTTGGCAATGGCGAAGGCTTTTCAGGCATAGCAATTTACGGCGCCGTTATTGGAGCATTTGTTTGTGGCGCCATTATGTGTAAAATCACAAAAATTAAAGTTTTTGATATGTTTGACCTTGCGGCCACCGCATTTTTAATTGGCCAGGGTATTGGACGTTGGGGAAACTTTATTAATCAAGAAGCATACGGTACTTTTACCGGCAGTACTTGGTGGGGTATGCAAAGCAATCGCACCATCGCCGAGCTTGGCGAAGGCCTTGTTCATCCTTGTTTCCTTTATGAATCCATATGGTGCATTGCCGGTTTCTTCGTGCTTAATCACTTCTCTAAAAATCGCAAATTCAGCGGTCAAATCACACTGCTTTACTGCGTATGGTATGGTTTCGAACGTTCAATTGTCGAAAATCTCCGTACCGATAGCCTTATGATAGGTAAAATTAGAGTGTCAGTTTTAGTATCGGTTATAATCTGTCTTTCTGCTGCAGTCACGCTTTTGATTTTTAATCACAAACAAAAATCAGCCGCCACCGAAGGCGATTATGAAGAAATGTTCCGTGATGAATATGCTGATATATTAATAACCGAAAACACCAACGAAGTTGAAATAACACAAGAGGAGAATGAAAATGAGTAATATAATTGACGGAAAAATTGTTTCTTCTGCCGTAAAAGAGCGCGTTGCAAACGAAGTAAAAGCACTAAATGAAAAAGGAATCAGCGTTTGCCTTGCGGTAATACTTGTAGGAGCAGATCCCGCATCACAGATATATGTTGTCAATAAGAAAAAAGCTTGCGAGCAATTAGGTATTGTTTCAAAAGAGTATCTGCTACCCGAAAACACAACGCAAGAACAATTATTATCGCTTGTTAACGAATTAAATAACGATGATACAATCAATGGTATTCTTTGTCAATTACCGCTTCCAAAAGGTCTTGACGAAAAAATCGTTATCGAAGCCATCGATCCTAATAAAGATGTCGACGCTTTTCATCCTGTAAATGTAGGAAGAATTATGATTGGCGACTATGATTTTCTTCCCTGCACTCCTGCTGGTGTTATGGAAATGCTGTCTTACTATAATATTGATGTTTGTGGCAAAGAGTGTGTAGTTATCGGTCGTTCAAACATAGTGGGCAAGCCCATGGGTATGCTACTCCTTCACAAAAACGGTACCGTAACGATATCACATTCAAGAACCGCTAATTTAGCCGATGTAACACGTCGAGCAGATATACTTGTTGCAGCCGTAGGACGCGCAAACTTTGTTACAGCCGATATGGTTAAGGCTGGCGCAGTAGTAATTGATGTAGGAATGAATCGTGCAGATGGCAAACTTTGCGGCGATGTCGACTTTGATGCAGTAAGTCAAAAAGCATCATACATTACACCCGTTCCCGGTGGCGTAGGCCCAATGACCATAGCCGTACTTATGAAAAACACTCTTACCGCTGCAAAGCGCCAAAATAATTTGATTTAGGTGATTTTTTGAAATACCGATATTTAATAGCAATTGTTTCCATAATTGCATTACTTAGTATTGCTGTATATGCCGTAGGATATGAGTATACCCTTTCTACCGGAGATAACTTTGTAGCAGCAAAAAACGGTGATGACCTTACCGCTGTTGCCGAAAAACTTGATATGACCACCAAGGAACTACACTCCTACTTTGCAGAAAATGGTCTTATATATCTCGCTGTGTCTGACGACAAAAAAACACAAGTTAAAATTTCTGCCTTTAATGATAATTTTTCATCCGAGATTGAAGACATTTCGCTCTTAGACGATGTCGGACTGTCAGAATTTGTTGCTGCAATAAGCGAAAATTCCGATTCCGCCGCTCAGATTGTTGAAAACGAAGGACGTAAATATCTTCACATAAAAAATACATTGCGTGATAGCGGCGGTGTTTATACCGTTACGCAATACATAACAATATGCAACAATAAAACATTTTACTTCGTAGCGTATAACCCGGGCGAAGATACTTCCGATGAAGTTAAAGCAATATTTAAAAGTTTTAACCTTAATAAATGCGAAGTTGAGTTGCAAGAAATCAGCGAACAGGAAACAAATATTAATGAACAATATATTTTTATAAATTCCGGCATTGTACTTTTCTCGCTTGTTGCCGTAATAGCTATACTCGGCATTGTAAAGTCCTATCTTAAAACTAATATGGAGCAAAATGAAAATGAAAACTAAACGCATAATTTGTCTTTTACTTTGTGGTGCTATGTTGTTTGGTGTTGGTTGCCACAGTGATGACACCTCATCTGATAAAGCCGATAACACCTCAAGTGTTCAAAGTTCCGAGTCAATTGATTATGAAAGAATGTATGGACTTAAAAGTTTGGAATCGGTTAATTATAAGTGCTATAAAGATATTCCTAACGGTGACTCTCAGTACGAAATTATTGAGGTCTTAAATGATAAAGGTCAGGATTTAAAAGTTTCTTGTGATTATAGCTGTAAATCAAAGGATATTATAATCGAAGGCTTAATTATTACCATTCCGGCAAAATATAAGGAAAAAAACAAATCAGCAACCATAACCGTTACACATCGACTTTCTGGTATCACACTCGATTTTAAACTAAAATTTGAAACCAACTATAAACTTATTTTTGAAGAAGAGTTTGATGGTAATACCCTGAACACCGAAATTTGGGGTGACATATGGGATACAGGCCTTGACGCCGAATACCGCGAAACGTACAGTTACGGTTATCTTAAAGAAAATGCATTCCTTGACGGTGAGGGTCACCTTGTTAATCGGGTAAAAGCGTTACACGAAAAAAACGCCGATGGGCTCCCGACCTATTCCGCCTCGCTTATCTCTACCAAAGGATGTTTTGAATCTCGATACGGATATTACGAAATGAGCGTTCGTCCACATCTTACAACCGGTATGTGGGGTGCCGGTTGGATTTTAGCAGGTGATATGGATGACGACGATGCGCCCGAGGACAATTCGACTAAAAACGGTGTTGAGATCGACATATTCGAAACGATACTCCATCAAAAAGCAGCAAGACACGCTTTATTCTGGGACGGATATGGGTGGTTCGAAAACGAACTTGGCGAATGGGAAACAAAAACCCAAGGTCACGGTGTTATGTCACCGGAAATGCCCCAAATATTTGACGGAAATTTCCATAAATTTGCAGTACAATGGACACCTGAGGAATTCATATTTTTAATTGATGACCAAGTTACCCATTGTTGGAGTGGTACAGATGGATGTGACCAACCGGGATACCTGCTTATAAGTTCTCACATTAACTTGGAAGGTACCGGTGATCTTGTTTTAAAACCCGGCGAATACTCGGATATGATTGTAGATTACGTAAGGGTTTATTCTTTTGAAAACAAAAAATAATTTAAAAGGAGTTTTGCAAAATTTGCAAAACTCCTTTTTACATTTTATATCCTAAAAGTCCTATAATAAATTTATTTTAACTCTACGCTCCAATTGTTTAAATACTGCATAAGCAGTCCATAGTCTTTATTATTAACGGAATTGTCTCGGTTAACATCGGCCGCATCAAACGATATTTCAACATTCCAATTGTTTAGATATTGCATAAGCAAACCAAGATCTTTATTATTAATAGAGTTATCACCGTTTATATCACCGGATGTGTACAAAACGCAATTATAATGCCAAGTAGCATTAAGCAACGGATCGTTTCCATCCTCTATTTTTATTTTCGCTCTATCCTCTTCGCTGCCCTCATACCATACATCTGTAATATTATCAAATCCATCAAACACATTATTACCTATGCTTATAACGCTGATTGGTATTGTAATATTTGTAAAATCATTCCAAATTTTAACAAACGCATCATCAGCAATTGTTAAAGTTCCTTTTTTAATGGTATATTCATCTGGCACATTTCTTTTTGATGCAATCAAATACCTGTCGATATAAAGTACATCGTCTGCCCAGTTGTTTTCATTGTTACAATATGCTGTATCCAAAAATGCTTGCTTGCCAATGCTTGTAACACTGTTTCCAATTGTAATATCGTCAAGCTTTTCACAACAATTAAAGGCAGCGCTACCTATACTTATAACGCCATCTGAAATTGTAACGCTTGTGAGATTTTCACAAGTTGAAAGCGCATTGTCACCTATGCTTACAATATTTCCAGGAAAGATTACACTTGTCAAGCTGTTGCAGTTTGAGCATGCATCGTTACCTATTTTTGCAACAGTATTCATAAGCGCGTTTACATCATAACCGTTAAGGTTTGGATATCTAATTAAAGTTTGCGCATCCTTAGTTAACAATACTCCATCTACACTACAATAGCTATCATTATTTTCGTCCACGTTAATTTCTTTAAGATTAATGCAATCAAAAAATATACTAGCATCTATACTGTCAACACCGCTACCGATATTAACACTAGTAAGACTTACACAATCAGCAAACACCGACATTGCTTGCAAGCTTTTTAAACCGTTTCCAATATCAATGTTTACCAGACTAATACAATTATTAAACGCATAATCGTTTATAGCGGTAACACTGTCGGGAATAACAATATTTGTAAGACTTTTGCAATAGGCAAAGGCTCTTTTGTCAACGCTTGTAATATCCTCGGAAAGTGTAAGGTCGGTTATTATTTCACCATCCAAATACAAATCAAAATGCGTATAAATTCTAAGACGGCCTGCTATTTTACACCACGCAGCTATATCGGTTATATAAATTTCTGTAAGCTTCTTGCAGTTTCTAAATGGTTGATCCCCCACCTTTATAAGACTTTTAGGAATCGTCACACTTGTAAGCTCGGTATAGGCAAACGCCTCGTCACCGATACTTATAACACCGTCAGGAATTATCAAAGTGGTAATATCCGTACTATAAAACGCAAAATCACCTACTGTTTTAACGCTGTTTGGAATAGTAATTTCCGTAATGTTAATACAACTGTTAAAAGCATAGTCGCCTATTGTTATAACACCGTCAGGAATTACTACATTTTTTATTTTTTGATTAAAGTTAAATGCATGCGAAGCAATCGTCAAGGTGCCGTCCTTGATTATATATTCATCTGTAATGCCGCTATCTACCGCAACCAAATGATTGCCTATATATAAGCCACCATTTTCCCAATTGGTTTCATCATTGTAATATGCCGTAAATTTAAACGATTCCCAACCTATACTAATACCAACATCAGGGATTGTTATGCTTATAAGGTTGCTACAATTTGCAAATGCCTCATTGCCTATATTTGTAACGCAACTTGGAATTTCTATACTTGTAAGATTGTAACAAGAATAAAAAGCTCGACTGGCAATAGTCAAAGTGCCTTCTTTGATAGCATATTCATCGTTAATATCATCTTTTGCCGCTATCAGGTGATTACCTATATACAAAACTCCGTTAATCCAGTTGCTTGTGTTTTTGAAGTATGCAGTATTAGAGAATTCATAACGATTAACGCTTGCTACACTATCCGGAATGGTAATCTCAGAAAGGCTTGTACAACCATAAAACGAATAACTTCCAATGCTTGTAACCCCTTCTTCAACGATAACTTCGGTTATCGAAGTCCCCCATGGTGTTTTATCAGCTGAACTATAGTTTGCCATGTCGCCTTGTCCGCTGATGGTAAGAACAGTTCCTTCAAGTTTCCATTCACAATCACCGGTTGTACCATTTGTAAATGTATCTGCGGCAATATTAATGGTAAAGATACCAAGTGGCATTGCTGATAACATCAACACCATTACTAATAAAATACAAATATATTTTTTAATCCTATTCATCGTTTGCTTTCCTCCAAAACAAAAAAGTGTGCAGCCGCAGCCACACACCAAAAAACACCTAGCCATGACTGTCATTAAACAAATTGCTACACACCAAACATTCAATTCTGTTTGACGGCATCATTTTATCATACATTTTACAAAATTTCAAGATAATAATACCATCATTGCAAGGCTAAAATTTAATAAGGATGCAAAACTACCGTATGATTTGTGTATTAAGACGGCACAATAAACGGTATTCCAAAATAATCGGTAAGCGACACCACCACGTTTGCGGCAATTGCCTCTATATTATCGCGTATCCACATAGCATCGTCATAATTGTCATGATAAGCAAACTCTATAAGCACACCCGGCGCACGTGTGCGTCGCACCTCACCTAGCGACGTGGTCGGAATTGCGCGAACCAAATTGGGCAACGGATATATTAACTTTAAATTATTAGAGATTATTTCTGCGGCGCGTGCTCCGTTCACACTAGTCGGAAAATAGTAAACCTCACTCCCCCGACGGCTGCCGTCACCGCTTCCTGTAGCGTTAGAATGTAGCGCTAAGTGCAAATCATAATTACCCATATTGGATTCGCGAATAGATGATGCAGCAGTCATATCCGGTGTATTACGTGTAAAGGATATCCCGCTTGCATATAAATACGGCTCCATAGCATCGGCAATAAGATTCATATAATATTCCTCATTACCACCTATTACATACGGATTAAATTCCTGCGTTGACGGACTTAAATAAATACTAGGCATAAAAAACTCCCCCTCGCAACATTGTATGCGAAAGGGGATTTTTTAATGATGTAATTATTTTAAATGTTCAGCTACTGCTTTGCGCACTACCGATAAAAACCAACAATAAAGCGCTTCGCCAAGCTCTTGGAAATTTGGGTCACCATCGTGTGAGCACAACATTCCAAACGTTTGTCCAATGCGACGGTCTACCTCACTACCACGGCGAAATGCTAGGTAATAAAAGGAAAACGCACCGGTATCGCACGATGTTTTATAAAGCTCCGCATTATGCTTATTAATCGCGTCAAGAAAACTCTTTTGCGCAATACCAACCAAAGTATCATCGTCAATATATTGCTCAAATCCTGCGGTTGCAGTAAACGACAACAACAAACGTCGTTGAACAATCATATTAAAATCGCGAAATTCAGGGTCCACCTCAGTTTCAGCATCTGCAATAAAACTAAGGGCTACTGCACGACCGATCTCTTTAGCAGCCTTTTTTTGTTCAGAACTTACAGACGAATTCTGCACAGGTGCAGTTCTGTTTTTACGCACATCAATCGACGGCTTATCGCCCGCAATCTTTACATCTAAATCATCTGTTAGCACACTAACCACCTAATTTCTTACTGTTTGTTTTTGTAATCTTTTAATGCCTGAGCAAGTTGTGCCGGGCAAGATGTGTTTTTAAATCCGCACTTTATATCTTCAAGTTTAGCAATAACATCATCGACACTCATACCTTTTACAAGCTGAGCAATACCCTTTAGGTTACCGTTGCATCCCCCAAAATATGATACCGATTTTACAATGTTATCTTCTACTTCAATCTCAATACTTCTTGAACAAACCCCATTGGTTTTATATGTGAATTTCATTTCTGGTATTCCTTATCTATCCTTAAATTTATTACTTCTTACAGGATGGCGTAGTTTTCTAAGTGCTTTTGCCTCTATTTGACGAATTCGTTCACGTGTTACGTTAAACTCGGTACCAACCTCTTCAAGAGTATGGCATCTGCCATCTTTAAGTCCAAAGCGAAGACGAATAACTGCCTCTTCACGAGCGGAGAGTGTATGAAGCACAGCGTCGATATCCTCGTTGGTAATTGTTTTTAGCGCTGCATCATCAGGAGCCAAAGCATCCTCGTCACGAATAAAGTCCATAAGACGTGAATCTTCCTCTGGACCTATAGGTGTTTCCATAGAAACAGGTTCTTGCGCAACGCGCATTATTTCACGAACACGCTCAACCGATAATTCCATTTTTTCGGCAATTAATTCCTCGCTTGGTTCATAACCATTTTCATGCAACAGCTGACTTTGCACCTTTTTAAGACGATTTATGGTCTCTACCATATGAACCGGTATACGAATTGTTCTTGCCTGGTCAGCAATCGCACGTGTGATTGCCTGACGAATCCACCAAGTTGCGTATGTTGAAAATTTAAAACCTTTGGTATGGTCAAATTTATCTACTGCTTTAATCAAGCCTACATTACCCTCTTGAATAAGATCAAGGAAATACATACCGCGACCAACATATTTTTTTGCAATACTTACAACAAGACGGAGATTGGCTTCGGTGAGTCTATTTTTCGCATATTCATCACCATCGGCAATTTTTTCAGCCAGTGCAATTTCTTCTTTAGAAGTTAAAAGAGGTACTCGACCTATTTCGCGCAAATACACCTTTACCGGATCATCAAGCGACATATTTTCAAGCGCGGTATCATCATCAAGGTTATCAAGGTCTACCTCCTCAAGTTTTAGCTCATCTTCGGTAGGTTCTTCGTCAAAATCACGCTCTAAAATATCCGGATCTAAAAGATTTTCCTCTTCAAGTTTTAGGTCTGCTTCAGTAGGTTCTTCATCCTCTATCGAATTATCCGCATCGTCCAATAAATCTTTTTTATCGGCCTCTTCCAAAAGTGCATCAGCCGCTTTTTCAAGTTCTTCAGATGTTTGTTTTTGTGTTTTCTTTTCTGCCATTTTTATTTCCCCTTTTGTTTTGCTTCGATAATTTTTTGTATATTTCTTGCCCAATCATCATCAGACATATTTTTAACATTGTTTGTGTTTTGCATTATATCCTCTTCTAATATTACCTTTATGCTGTCCTTTAATACGGTTAGGGCGTTTTTGTCACCCTTTTCACTATTAGCCAACGAGGATAAATATCCCATTTCTGCTGCTGACAAATGTTCGCCAAAATATGATAAGCTTGGATTTCTACCGCTTAAAATACACTCGGATAACAATTTGTATATCCTGCGATTTAATGTTGTTACCATATCCTCCGGTTTTAGCATTTCAGTAGCCGGATTTAAAAAATCCGGATGCTGCATAAGCACCGCAATAACTGTTTCTTCGGCATTTGTTGCTGCAACGTGATAACGTTTTTCAGGATTAACATCACCCCGACTAAACTTAGGATGAACAATCTCTTCAAGTTCCCGTTTTTCACGTTGTTTATAATTGCGTTTGCGTATCTGATTAACCTTATCCTGCAACGCATCGCGAGAAACACCATATTTTTCGGAAAGCCTTCCTATATAAAGATCACGAGTCATAACATCATTTGAATCCGCAATAATTTGAACCGCAAGATTAAGATATTGTAGTTTGCCGTCATCGGTATTAACATCTATACCGCCGACTGCCGCAAGCAGTTTATACTCTATTTCACTAACCGCACCTTGAAGCAAAGCCTCAAAACGTGCAGCCCCGTGTTTTTTGATGTATTCATCAGGGTCTTTTCCTTCCGGTAGTACTACTACCCTTATTTCTAAACCCGTATTTTGCAAGATTTCGCCCGCTCGGCGCACCGCCTTTTGACCTGCAGCATCCGAATCCATCAAAAGCACAATTTCTTTTGTGTAACGCGACAACAACTTAGCTTGCTCTGAAGTAAATGAGGTGCCAAGCGCAGCTACTGCGTTTTCAAAACCTGCTTGATGAAGCGAAATTACGTCCATATTGCCTTCAACCAAAATAATTCGTTCGTCGCAATGATTTTTGGCAAAATTCATCGCAAAAAGATTTTCACTTTTTTTGTATACAGGTGTATCCGAAGTGTTGACGTATTTTCCACCTGCTTTATCCTCACCCGGCATAGCGCGACCGCTAAAACCAATTACCTTGCCGCGAATATTAATTATGGGAAACATAACTCGCTTGCGAAAGCGGTCATAGTAACTGCCACGTTGGCTTTTTCCTATAACGTTTGCCTGAATCATATCAGCAATACTGTAACCCAAACTTTTTAAATGCTTTATCAGATTATCCCAACCGTCAGGAGCAGCACCCAAGCCAAAGTGTTTAATGGTGGATATCGAAAGTCCTCGTTCAACAAGATAATCAAGCGCCCATTTGCCGTCAGGTGACATCAGATACGTATGATAATATTTTGCGGTTTCACGGTTAATTTCAAATATGGTGTTTTTAAGTTTTTGCATAGAGTCGTCATAACCATCTTGCGGCAACGTCACTCCGCTGCGTTCTGCTAATAGTTTTACTGCATCAATATAATCAAGGTTTTCAATCTGGCGTACAAAACTGAAAACATCTCCGCCAACGCCGCAACCAAAACAATAAAACGAACCATTTTCGGGATATACAGTAAAAGAGGGTGTTTTCTCATTATGAAAAGGACAAAGCCCGACAAGGTTTTTACCACGCCTTTTCAAACTAATATAAGGCGCCATAACGGTTTCAATATCATTGCGATACTTGATTTCATTAATAATTTCTTCAGGTATTGCCACACTACATTCCCCCTTCTTCTAAATAATATCACATAGGCTGCACAAAATTTCGTACAGTAATAATTATATTTTCCACTCTTTTGGAATGTAAATATTTGAATATGTGGTAATTGCAAAATGATCGGTCATACCTGCTATATAATCCACGGCTGCCCGTTCAATACCTTCGCGTTCGCGGATTACGTTATACTCATCATCCAGCTTGTCTGGATTTTTAAGTAAATAATCATATATACCGCTTACTATGCCATCTACCTTAGTTTCCTCAGACTTAACAACAGGATTAAGATATACAGAATCATACATAAAATTATGTAAGGCTTCGTATGCCTTTAATGTTGTCGGATCCATCTTAACGTCGTCTTTTTCGGTGTTTTGAACTATTGATTTTACAAGGGTATTAATTCGCTCGCTTTTTCTAAAGCCCAAAACCTCTCTGATTTCAATCGGTATAAGCTCTTCACTAAAAACACCCGCACCGATAGCATCGTCTATGTCATGATTTATATATGCAATTCTGTCGCTAAAACGCACGATTTTTCCTTCAGGCGTTTGTGGCCATTCGCCACGTGTGTGGTTCATAATGCCGTCAAGCACCTCATGTGTAAGATTAAGACCTTTGCCTGATTTTTCTATAACACGGCAGACACGAACGCTTTGTGCAAAGTGTGTAAATCCACCGGGATATATTGTATTAAGCGCACGCTCACCAGCATGTCCAAACGGCGTGTGTCCAAGATCGTGTGCCAAAGCAATCGCTTCGGTCAAATCTTCGTTAAAGCGCAATGCTCTTGCTATTGTACGAGCTATTTGTGCCACCTCAAGTGTATGGGTCAGACGAGTACGATAATGATCTGATTCAGGCGACAAAAATACCTGTGTCTTATGTTTTAAGCGCCTAAACGCCTTGCAATGTATAATTCTATCTCGGTCGCGCTGAAAATCAGTGCGCATATCACACTTTTCTTCTCGACGCTCACGACCCACCGATTCGGTGCTTAGTGTAGCGTAAGGCGATAGCGTTTCTTTTTCAGAATTCTCGATTAATACTCTTATCTTTTCCATAGGCTCACCCCTTCTAAAATATATATTATATATTTTTTCCGTAAATCCTCTTTTTTTTACAATTTAAAAGGGAAAAATATGTTTTTTTGCAGTTTTGCTGTTAATTTTGAAGCAAAAGTTTCACAAAGGGTATCTAAAAATTTATCGGTGTCTATATCCTTAAAGACTACAGTTATTTTTATTTTATCGGTAAACTGAGTGTCCTGCACCATACCCTGACAGTCATTAATTAAACGTGAAAGCCTATCATAACTGCTGTAGTCACATTCTATTTCATACTCACTGCATCCGCACATCAACACCTTTTGCGCACCGACAAGCGCATCGCGAGCACTTGTACTGTAAGCGCGCACCAGTCCGCCCGTGCCTAATAATATACCACCAAAATATCGAGTAACTACAACCAAAACATTAGTGATGCCGCTCCCCTTTATTACCTCAAGTATCGGCATACCTGCAGTACCGTGAGGCTCGCCATCATCCGAAAAACGTGCCGTACCATTTTGCAAGACGTATGCATATACATTGTGCCTTGCATCCCAATACTTGCTTTTTTGCGCAGCAATAATCTCGGTCGCCTGTTCTTCACTTTCACAATGAAAGCAAACGGCTATAAATCGCGAATGCTTTTCGCAATATTCTGCAGAAAAACTATCGCTTATTGTTGTATACTCTTGCAAAACCTACACCACCTATATCTTTTTTAAACAAAAAACCGCAATCACCCCGTAGGTCGATTGCGGAATTGCGGTAATAATTATTTATCTTCCATACCGAAACGCTTCTTAAATCTGTCAACACGTCCGCCGGTATCTACCAACTTCTGCTTACCAGTGAAAAACGGATGACATTTAGAACATATATCCAAACGGATATCCTTCTTTGTTGAGCGTGTC
>JAZQYL010000037.1:0-18375 GCA_045633485.1 Acutalibacteraceae bacterium
CCATTCATTTCTAATCCCCTTGGTTTTTCAAGGGGATTAAATTTTATTAAATTTATACTTGATTTTATTCAAACATTGTTGTATAATAGCCATTGCACCAAACAATTTGCCGGTGTGATGGAATTGGCAGACGTAGTGGACACAAAATCCACCGGTAGCGATACCGTGCCGGTTCGAGTCCGGCCACCGGCACCAATCGAAAGCCTCGACACGCAAACGCGTGTTGAGGTTTTTTCTTTATTTTAGACACTACCTAGCATAAAAAGTTATGTTGGACGCGCACCGTAGACTTAAAATAAACGCCGTAGATATTTGATGTTTAAAATATTTTTGTTAAGTATATCAATATAAAATTAAAAATAAAGTATCTTTTAAATGCTTGCAAAATTATATAAAAAGATATATAATATATTATGTATTGTTATAATTTCTCTTCAGATACTAAATTTGGAGGGAATGCATATGAACAACAGCAAAAACACTACCGAAAATCAACAGTTAGATAACATTAAAGAATTGGGAATTATAAATCCCGATAGCGCGCCACACAAGATTTTTTGCCTTAATATTATAGGCGAAATCGAAGGGCATAATGTTTTACCCGAGCAAACAAAAACCACCAAATACGAACACATTATTCCCCAACTTGTCTCTATTGAGCAGGACCAAACCATTGAAGGTATGTTAATCGTCCTTAACACCGTTGGCGGAGATGTGGAAGCAGGACTAGCCTTGGCCGAATTGATTGCAGGAATGAAAAAACCGACAGTAAGTTTTGTGTTGGGCGGCGGTCATTCAATAGGTGTGCCGCTTGCGGTATCTGCAAATCGTTCTTTTATAGCTCCAAGCGCAACTATGACCGTTCATCCTGTTAGGACAAGCGGACTTGTAATCGGTGTACCGCAGGTAATGAATCATTTTGCCCGTATGCAGCAACGCATTACCGATTTTGTGATTAACAATTCAAAAATAAATGCCGAAAAATTCACATCACTTATGATGAACACGTCCGAGCTTGTTACCGATGTCGGTACAACCTTAACAGGATCTCAGGCGGTAGATGTTGGGCTTATTGATTCGGTAGGATCTTTAAATGAGGTTTTAAATTATCTTTACAAAATAATTGAAGACAAAAAATAGTGTTGCAACGCAACACTTACATATAGCTGATACAAATTTTATTATGGGGAGTTACATATATGGCAACAAAAAAGAAGAGTTCTTCTTCACAAAAAAAGGAAACACAAGCAGCAAAAAAAGCGACAAGACAATTGCAGTCGGTAATATTATTTGCTGTATCAGTATTTTTGCTTTTTATAGTCTTTGTAAAGGGTGAACACATCTGGACCACCTTGCACGAATTTATGTTTAGGATTTTTGGTATTACTGCATACTTCTATCCGTTTTTACTTGCTACGGTTGCAATCATATTTGCGGCGAACGAAAAAATTTCGTCAAAAATCAGCGCAAAAATAATTGAATCTATTATTCTTGTGGTGGCGTTAGGTTCTTTTATTGACGTTTGCTTTACAAAATCCGACATATTTACAACCACCACCTTAGGCGAAAGACTTCTTGCATCTTGGGAAAACACCCGACCCGTAGGCGGCGGTTGGTTTGGAACGCTATTAGGTTTCCCACTTGGTCTTGCATTTGGTAAATCGGGCGCAATAATCACACTTTTATTGCTTGTTTTCGTGTTCTTTATGATAATTACCGGCACACATTTAATTTCTCTTTTCAAAGCAATTGCAAAACCCGCTAAGGTAATGAGCGAACAGGCAAGCAATGCGTTTGCAGAACGTGCACTTCGTGAGGCCGAGCGTGAAGCCGAGCGCGAAAACGAGGAAGAAGAAGAAAGGCCTAAAAAAGAACTTAAAATCATCAAAGGATTTGATGTTGATATCGAGGTTGACGAGCCGGAAAAAATTTCCAAACGCAAACCCAATCTTGATGAAATGGGGCAAAAGCTTGTAAGTACATATAACGATGAGGAAATCCCCATGCCTACCGACGCAGACGAATATGATCCGCACGACTATGACGACGATGTTGACGTTGCTATTGCTGCAGCGCGCGAAGAGTCCAAAAACAATCAACCCGAACGCATTACCGTTGACTTTAAAAAGGAAACCGACGCTGTAGCAAACGAGATAGCCGAAAAAGCGGATAATATGCCGATATATAAATTCCCGCCGCTTAGCCTTCTTAACAGTATTAAAAGCGCCGACAGTAAAACTATTGCCGCCGAGCTTGAAAGCACCGCGCAGCGACTTGTTGATACGCTTAAAAGTTTCGGTGTTGAAACTCAGGTGATAAACGTAAGTCGCGGACCTACAGTTACAAGATACGAATTACAACCCAAAGCCGGTGTAAAAATCAGCAAAATCACAAGCCTTGCCGATGATATCGCGCTTAATCTGGCAACTGCAGGCGTTCGTATAGAGGCTCCAATTCCAAACAAAGCGGCCGTTGGTATTGAGGTTCCAAACCGCGCTAGCGCTACAGTTGGCATACGCGAAGTCATTGAATCATCAACATTTTCATCTTCAAAAAGCAAACTTACAGTTTCTATGGGTAAGGACATTGGTGGTAATACGGTAGTTACCGACATTGCAAAAATGCCGCACGGACTGATTGCCGGCGCTACAGGCAGCGGTAAATCAGTATGTATAAACTCATTTATAGTAAGCCTTTTATATAAAGCGTCACCCGAAGATGTGAAACTGCTTATGGTAGACCCAAAGGTTGTTGAACTGGGTATTTATAACGGAATACCACATCTTATAGTACCCGTTATTACCGAGCCACGCAAAGCGGCAGGCGCGCTTGGCTGGGCGGTAAATGAAATGGAACAGCGTTATAAAATGTTTGCTGACCGCGACGTTAGAAATATTGAAGGTTATAACAAGCTTGTTGAAACGCTTGTTGATGAACCCGAAATTAAAAAGATGCCCCGAATTGTAATAATCATCGACGAGCTTGCCGACCTTATGATGACTGCTCCTAAAGAGGTTGAAGATTCCATAAACCGAATTGCTGCAAAAGCCCGTGCCGCAGGTATTCATCTACTTATCGCAACACAACGTCCTTCAGTTAACGTTGTAACCGGTGTTATTAAAGCAAACATTCCAACCCGTATTGCTTTTGCGGTATCATCACATATTGATAGTGGTACAATACTCGACTGCGCAGGCGCAGAAAAGCTTTTAGGACGCGGTGATATGTTATTCCGTCCCGTAGGAGCAACAAAGCCAAATCGTATTCAGGGCTGCTTTGTAAGCGATGAAGAAGTTGAGCGCGTGGTTGAATTTGTAAAAAGCGGTGGGAAAGCAAGCTATGACGATAACGTTTTACTTGAAATTGAGCGTCAGGCCGCTATTGAAAAACAACAACGCACAGGGGTTGTAGAAGATGGTGCTGATGCTGACGATCCAATGCTTGATGAAGCAATTAAGGTTGTTGTAGAATTAGGTCAAGCATCTACCTCGCTGTTACAAAGGAAATTAAAACTCGGTTACGCGCGCGCTGCCCGTATAATCGACCAAATGGAAGAGCGTGGCATTATAGGTGGTTACGAGGGTGCCAAACCCCGTCAAGTGCTTATAACCCACGAACAACTTATGGAAATGCGCGCAGGAAGCGACGACTAACATTTGTTTAATATTTCAACACAAAAATGCACTGTCTTAGGACAGTGCATTTTTCATCTTGTTCTAAACGCAACAATATTTAAAGGTTATTTGTTATTAAGTTCAATGTTCCATCCATTAACATACTGCATAAGCAAACCGTAATCTTTATTGTTCACAGTATCATCGGCGTTTGTATCCGCAGCATCAACAACAATTTTAACGTTCCAGCCGTTTAAATATTGCATCAAAAGGCCTAAATCTTTGTTGTTGATATCGCCATCACCGTTTAGATCACCTGAATTTACGGTTGATTCTTCAACAATTTCCTCAAACCATATATTATTTCGCGTTGCATATTTTTCGGCATATGAACCTTTATAGCCGTGCATTGTTAAATTATTACACATATGAAATGCATATTCACCAATTGTTGTAACATTTCTGCCTACAGTTACATCAGTTAACTTAAAGCAACCAAAAAATGCATTAAAATATATATGGGTAACGCTGTCAGGAACAGTGTACTCGGTTAATTCGCTTCCGCTGGAAAAACGTATTAATTCGGTTTTATCTTTATTAAATAATACGCCGCTTTCATCACTCGAATATTTTGTGTTGTTTTCGTCAACATTAATCTTTTTTAGATTGTCGCAAAATTGAAAAACCGTTTCACCAATAGTTGTTACACTTGCGGGTATGGTAATTTCCTTAATACCACATCTATAGAAAGCTTGGGTATTTATTGTCCTTACAGTATCCGGAATTACGACGCTAAAAAGATTGCCGCAATCCAAAAACACAAGATTGCCTATAGCAACAACCGGATATCCTCCAAGCGTTTCCGGAATTGATATGTCCCCGATCATATTTTCTTTGTTAACCGCTATTATGGTTGCCTCTTTATTTTCAACCGTATATGTATAGTCGCCCTCTGTATAATCGCTTGATTGATTAATTGCTGCAAATGCGGTTAGTGAAAAGATACAAATTAGCGCAAAGCTTAACAAAAGTGTCAATAACTTTTTCATAAATTTCATATTTCCTTTTAAATTTTATCAAATACCATTTGGTTTACAGCACGTCGTACCGCAAGCATAGTATCGCTTTCAAGTATACACTTGTCAAATCTAACCTCACCAACAATGTCTTCAATAGTTTTAACTACCGCTTCTTTACCGCAAATTTCACTAGCGAGTTGCATTACGCGCATATCCTCCATACCTTCGTAAAGCGCGCGTAAACGGGTTGATTCCCACGGTGTGCCGTCGGGCGCAGGATATACCATATAAGCATCACCACTAGCGGCAAAGCTTTCGGCATCAGATACTGCAAACGGATCAATCCTATCGTATGACCATTGGTTATTGTAGTAGTTATAACCCCAGTGCAAAAAGCCCTGAGTATTATACTTAAACATTTGTGTACCCAAGCAACGCACACGTGCAAGCTCCATAGCAAAATGACAGTTACTAACGTTTGTGCACTGACCACCGCAGTAGTATGTCCAGATATCTTTGGCACCCTTGTCAAAAAACTCGTGAACTACCATAGTCTTTGGCACGGGATTTTTGCTAAGACCACTTTCATAGAACTCATAATGCGATATAGCGTCGAGTGTTTCATAATCTTCAACCAAATCATAGATAGAATCTCTAACTTTTTTATATTGCTCAAAATGCTCTGTAATTGGCTCATCAGATACATGGTACCAACACTTGCGGTCTTCGCCACGTTCTTTCATATGAGCAATAAATCCGCTAAGGAATGCTCGTACAAAGGTATTATACTCCTTAGAAAGCGGATCGGTTCCCCAACCAAAAATAGTTTTCTTTTCGCCATCTACGGTTGCCACTACCTTAGGTGTATTATCCGCGCCCCATTGTGAAAATACAGGTGAAATTTCATAGTACTTTACGCCTAGACGCTTATACATATCAAGCCAACGATCAAGATTTTCATAACCAAATGTGTAATTATCGCCATCCTTATAAACGTCGATAAGCTGTGTTGTGGTGCGCTCACCGCCACCATAGGTATCAAGCGCATAGGTAAGCAACGGTACCATAAGCATATTACGACCGTTTTCTACTGCAACACGCGCAAAGTTTTCACAAATTTCAAAATGGCGGTCGCTAAATACCTCTACTCCATAATAATCAGCAAGGCAATCAGCATAAAACCACTGTGTAAATTTAAGTGTCTGCTCAGGAATTTCTACGTCTTTAATATCGATTTTAAGTTCGTGTTCTACCGCTACTTCGTCAATAGGAGTAAGACCTTTGCTTGTTATATTAACCTTGTAAAGTTTAATTTTAAGTGTATGCTCGCCTGTGATTTCTCCCTTGGGGTCAACATCAAACCACAAAGCACGACTTTGTTTTGGATGAAGTCTAAAAATTCCGCGATATTTAAGCGGACGCAAAAGGTCGGGGTAAAGACCCGGTTCGTGTACCTTTGGCAGTGGAGTACAATGAGGATATGTAGGCATCTCGGCAGGGATATTTACGACCTCGCGAATCGTAACGTATGGGGCCAAATCGCCCTCTACAACCGGCTTAAATGCTACCTGCCAGTTATCATCAAAGTTAGCGACTAACTGAAAAGAATATTTTTGATTTTTAAAAATCTTTTCCTCTTTAAGTTCAGTAAATTCGGTAATATCTGATCTTAAAAAACATTTCTCTAATGAAGATACTAATCTTGAACTAAAATTCATTTTTTTGCCTCCTAAAAAGGTTTATTTTAACATTTATATTATAAAAAATACCGATTGTGTTGTCAATCGGCATTTCTTAATATTAACCTAATAAAATGAGTTCAAAAAGTCCAACAGATGGACGACCCGGACAAACGATCTCAACAATAATGCGATTAAGTGCTTCGGTAGTCTCACCCGCGGTTATAACGTAGTCAGCACTGGAGTTCGGATAATAGTCATTAGACATTGAACCCGATTCCATAAAGAACGCACGAGGTCCTCTTACGGTAAAGCCGTCAGGGGTTATAAATCTAACCGAAAGATTTTCGGGTATTGGCCAAAATCTTCCAAATATTCTAATGTTTACGCCAATGCTCTCACCCGGCTGAATCTTAGGACATCTATCATAAGATATAACTGCCTTGCCAAAGCCGAGATTCGCATCAAACGAATACTCGCTACGCTCAAAAAGACGTCTTGCGATAAGGTTGCCGTAAAGTTGCGGCTTGTCTTTTTCGGTAGGTTCGTCGGTAATTGTAATACCATAGTTACGAATAGACGCCGCCGCTGATGGAATAAGCTTAATAACACGGTCAGTAAGGTCGGTTATTGTAAGCGGATATCTTGGGTCACAACCCATATTTATAGAAATTGTGATAATCTTATCACCAATATATTCTTGCCAATCGGTGGGAATACCGGCAACACCATTAATAATACCTAAAATAGAGCCAACAGTAGCCGCAGTACAGTCGGTATCATCACCACAGTTAATAGCGGTAATCATCGACTTTTTAAAATCGCCCTCGCCATAAAGAATACCAAGGATCGCAAACGCAACGTTTGCAGGCGCTTGGAACCAACCAATATCTTCAGACTGCTTTACAAGATCATTCCTTGTAGTAAGCCAATCAACACCGTTATCATAGTTATCAAGCACAAGCTTTACAGCCTTTGCCATACGGCAGTCTTCGGGTATTTTGGAAAGACCTACTTCAATAAGTTTTCTAATATCACTTTCAACAAAAGCGGCACTCTCAAGCGCTGCTACAAAAACTGCAGCATAAGTACCTTCGCCTATACCATGGTCGATACAAGCATCTTTAAATGCGTACTCAATTGCAGCATCGGGATTACCGGGGTTAAGGCAAGCCCAGATTTCGGTTCTAATCCACGCGCCGTTTGAATTTTTCCAATAATCGTTATTAACTGCGCCACATAGCGGTGGTTGAAGTCCCGCACGCAAATTGCTTTTGCCAATACCGTACTCTGCCCAATGTGGAACTATGTAACTAATCCAATATTCACCGAGGTCAAGTGCTGAAAGGTTGTATGGACCCATTTCTTCTAAAGCGCGAAGCCATACAAGCTGCAAATCTAGGTCATCGTTTGGTAGTGGCTCACCCTTTGGTGTAGTGTAACCCTGAATATCCAAAACGTCACGTGTACCCTCAAAAGGACCGCCCATTGTACCACCAATGTTTTTACCAATCCAACAACCGTGAATTTTATCGCGAAGCTCTACTTTGTTAAAATTAACTATCATAATGTAAAAACACTCCTTATATTTTCTTGATTTTAATATACAACACGTGTATAATATAATCAAGTAATTTTCTATCAAAAATTTGACCTAATCAATCAAAACATAGGTGGTGGCAAAAATGGAATATGGCATTATACCGCAACTGCCCGCCTTTTATAGTCCTGTTTATATTGGTAACACCGAGCGTTTCGTGTGCCATAACAATGATTTTATTCTTTCCAGTCAACCGATAACATCACTACATTTTCATCGTTGTCTTGAAATAGGCGTTTGCCTGAAAGGCAGCGGCAACTGCATTGTAGATAACCGACTTTACCGCTATAAAAAGGGTGATATTCAAATTGCTCTTCCCTATCAACCTCATCTTGCCAATAGTGACGAAGGGCAGGAATCTACTTGGATATGGTTTTCTTACGATCCTTATA
The DNA here is from genome assembly GCA_045633485.1 of Acutalibacteraceae bacterium. Lineage (GTDB taxonomy): Bacteria > Bacillota > Clostridia > Oscillospirales > Acutalibacteraceae > UBA737. The sequence continues at coordinate 8,305 of JAZQYL010000037.1, forward strand.
AGCTTACCACTAGTGATGATATCGGTAATCGAATTGCTTCGATTATTGAAAAGCAAGTTAAATTTAGCGGCGTTTTTTTACCCGACGAGTATCCTGTACTTACATCGATAATAGACAAGTGCATTGCCGAAACGCAAAATGGAAAAGGGTTATCACACCTTTATGCACTACTACTTGTGCAGCAGCTTATTTTAGAATTATCAAGAATTGACTGCGATTTTAAAAACAATATCATCTCTCGTCGCCGCTCTTTTGATAAAATGCTCCCTGCCCTTACCCATATATCAGAAAATCTTAATAATTCGGCAGAATTAACACTACAAATTTTATCAAACAAATGCTTTATAAGCACAGCCACCTTGCGTCGATATTTTTATGAATTTACCGATATGTCGCCGCAACAATTTATCGCAAGCGCTCGAATGAGTTATGCGCAGTATCTGCTTAGCAATACAAATAAAAACATTACCGAAATTGCAAGCGACATAGGTTTTGAGTCAATATCGTGCTTTACACGAGCCTTCAAACGCATTTACGGAATATCCCCATCAGAATATAGAAAATAGCATTACAAAAGACCTTCGATTTTCTCGAAGGTCTTTATTGTACGTAAAAACAATCATCCATCCATTTTTGAGGATTGGTATCAATATAGTTCCAAATTTTCAAATAATCCTTTTCATCACGAATTATATGGTCGTGGAAAGATGTTTTCCAAATTTTGATATCGGAATTCAACAAATGGCATTTACGGGTTGTAATTGATTTAAACGTACAAACTACATCCGATAATGTAGGGCAGGGGCTTGCTCCTGCCATTTCTTTTGCAATAATAATTATCGCGTGAATATGATTTGGCATTATTACATACTTATCAATTTTAATGTTTTTATATTGATTTTCTAAATTGCATAATTCCTGCTCGGCAATTCTGCCAAATGGATATAATTCGTTTTCGGCAGGAGCAAGCCCCTGCCCTACGATATTTGAAAATAAATTTTTGTGATTATGCGTACATATTGTAATAAAATACGCACCATTGCTACTATAATCGTAATCCTTAAATCAAGTCCGTTTGCGTTTGGGTAAATTCATATTATCACCGAAAATATTATAACATAATGTAATTATTACACAACAATTGATTAAGGCTTGAGGATTTCCTCAAGCCTTGTTAGTTTTTATTCTGCTTTTGCTTCCATTATCTTGCGGAAGTCATCGCCTGAAATCTTTTCGTTTTCAAAGAGTATTTTTGCAACCTCGTGTAGCTTTGGCATAGCGCCCTTTAATAGTTCTAATGCCTTTTCGTACTGTTTCATAACAACCGTTTCGATTTCATCATCAATTGTAGCGGCTGTCTTTTCAGAATAGTTAGGAGTTGACGAGAAATCACGACCAAGGAACACCTCGTTGTTATCGTCGCCATAAACCACAAGACCTAACTTGTCGCTCATACCGAAGCGTGTAACCATCTTGCGAGCAAGCTCGGTAGCGCGCTGAATGTCGTTTGATGCGCCTGTGCAAACGTCATCTTGAGTAAGTTGTTCCGCCGCGCGTCCACCAAGAAGTGAGCAAATCTGCTCTAAAATTTGGTTTCGACTTGTGTGACCCTTTTCGTCAGTTGGCAAGTACATCGTGTAGCCTGCCGCCATACCGCGTGGAATAATAGAAATTTGGTGCACAGGGTCTTGTGTCGGCAAGAAGTATGATACGATAGCGTGACCTGCCTCGTGGTAGGAGGTAATCATCTTATCTTTATCACGCACTACATGTGATTTCTTTTCGGTACCCATTACAACCTTAATGGTAGCCTCTTCAATCTCTTCTTGTGTAATAGCCTTTTTACCGTGACGAACCGCAAGAAGAGCCGCTTCATTTAGCAGGTTTTCAAGGTCAGCGCCCGTAAATCCTGATGTCGATTTTGCAATGGTTGCAAGATTTACGTCAGGACCTAATGGCTTGCCACGTGAGTGAACCTTTAATATTTCTTCTCTACCCTTTACGTCGGGGTAATTAACCGTAATTTGACGGTCAAAACGACCGGGACGTAAAAGTGCTTTATCCAGTATGTCGGGACGGTTTGTAGCCGCCATAACAATAACGCCTTCGTTAGTGCCAAAGCCGTCCATTTCAACAAGCATTTGGTTAAGGGTTTGTTCACGTTCATCGTGACCTCCGCCAAGACCGGCTCCTCTTTGACGACCTACGGCGTCAATTTCGTCTATAAATATAATTGAAGGGGCATTTTTCTTTGCTTCACCAAAAAGGTCACGCACACGTGACGCACCCACACCTACAAACATTTCAACAAAGTCGGAGCCCGAAATTGAAAAGAATGGTACGCCTGCTTCACCGGCAACCGCGCGTGCAAGCAAGGTTTTACCCGTTCCGGGAGGGCCAACAAGCAATACGCCTTTAGGAATACGAGCGCCAAGGTCATTAAACTTTTTAGGGTCTTTAAGGAAATCTACTATTTCCTTCATTTCTTCCTTTTCTTCGTCGGCACCTGCCACATCTGCAAACGTGGTTTTCTTTCTGCCGTCATCTTTGCGGATTTTTGCCTTGCCAAATCCCATTGTTTTATCTGCGCCCATAGAAGAATTCATCTTCTTCATAAACAGTACTGCAAATAAAATCATAACGCCTATAAGCAATATGTTAGGTATCATAGCCACCAACCATGAGCTTTGGCCGCCCTTGATATAATCATATTTGATTGTTTTGTCGGTGCCGGCGTTTTCACGGTTTATGGCATCAACCGCATCATCAATATCATTATAAAATAACGATGCATCGGCTACTGTGTATCTGTACGAATTACCGTTTTCACGAAGTTTGTAGCTCAGTTCACCGCTATATAAATTTAACTTAAACTCTGATACTTTATTATTCTCTATAAGCTCTACTATCTGATAATACTTGATTTCTTCTGTTGTGTCTGCAACCTTTGCCGCAACGAAAAAGGACGCCATTAACACAACAGGTATTAAAATAATCAGTATTATATTTTTAAAATTTTTCTTCAATGCTTTTACTCACCTTTCTGTTCATATACCGACGGTTTAAGAATTCCCACATAGGGTAAATTTCTATATTTTTCGTCATAATCAAGACCGTATCCTATAACGAACTCATCAGGAATGGTCTTGCCTACATAATCAGCCTTAATATCTGCTCTTCGGTTTGCGGGTTTATCGAGCAATGTACAAATTCTAATACTGTTTGCATTTCTGCCCATAAGCACACCGCTAAGATAAGATAATGTAACACCCGAATCAAGAATATCCTCAACTATAAGTATGTCCATACCGTCAGGATCTATATCAAGGTCTTTTTTAAATTTTACTACACCGGTAGTTTTTGTACCGCTATAAGAAGATACCGATAAAAAATCTATCAGGCAATGGCACTTAATTTCACGAAGCAGGTCTGCCATAAACATAATACTGCCTTTAAGCACACTTACCACCAATAAATTTTTGTTTTCATAATCACATGTTATTTGCTCGCCTAATTGCTTGCAAATTTGTTTAATCTCCTCTTCAGAAATTAAAACGCTCTTTACATCCTTTTCCATAATATATCCCCTTATAAAATCTTTTCTATACTTATTTCGTATATTTGTTTACTGTTTTCATCTGCAGCGCAGCGATCGGCCACACCGATTTTGTGTATCCATACAACACCCAAATCGTCACAAAGTACCGGCAGATTTTCTCTTTCTCCAAGCGGTATTTTATATTCACAAAATAATTTTTTTAAAGTTTTGGTACAGTTTTTGTTTTTTAATCGTATGCTGTCCCCTGATTGTCTTGTTCTTAAACTCAACTTACCAATTATTTTATCACAATCTATTATGTTTTTTAATAACAAACTATTAATTTTTTTGTTGTTTTTAAAAAAGTTATTATCTTTTTTGTTAATAGCAACATTAAAGTTTATATTGGCAGGCTTTAATTTAGCATCGGTAATAATTAAAAGACCGTCTTTAACTATTGCCGACTTATCATGTAAAAGACTTGTTTTGCCGGACGATAAACATATTTTATATATTGCGTTAATATGATAGTAATCAAGCTCAACGCCCCGCTCATTACAAAACCGCACAATAACACGCTTTGCAATCGAGGGATGGGCGATAACGAGCTGACGTGTTAATAAACCGTTTTCACAAATGGAAGCATTGTAGATACCATCAACACAACCGTTTATAAAATCCTCATCTTCACGAACCGATTGCACCATTCTGCTAACGGCAACTTCCACCGATTCGTTAAGCTGTTTTAACTTCGGTACTATATTGTGACGTATATTATTACGCGTATAATCGTCAGATAAGTTGGTACTGTCAGTTACATAATCAATTCGGTTTTGCGCGCAATATTCTTCTATATCATTTCGCGTGCAAAGTATTAAAGGACGTATGTATTTGTCACGCTTTGGTGGTATACCACCAAGTCCTGAAAGAGCCGTTCCTCGCGCAAGATTAAAAATTACTGTTTCAATATTATCGCTTGCAGTATGCGCAGTTGCAATTAAATCGGTGTTTATGCCGTCAAAAAACTCATAGCGCAATTTTCTTGCAGCAAGTTCAATACTAACACCTTGTTCTTTTGCAAATTCGGGAACATCTGCCGAACCTGTAAAGCATTCAATATTGCGCATTTTGCACTGTTGCTCTACAAATCTTTGGTCCCTTAAAGCTTCGTCACCACGGATGTTATGATTAAAATGCGCTGCGCTAATTTTTTTAATATTAAATTCTGTTTGCAGCTTAATAAGCGCATCAAGCAACGCCATAGAGTCGGCGCCACCCGACAGAGCAACTGTAACATGAACCTCGTTAGGCAGCAATTCAAAAGTTTTGCTTGCTTCCTTTAATTTTTTTAACATCACCTAAACACATCCACCGACGTAAATCTCGTATGATCGCCATCCCAATGAAGCGGTACCGAACCGACACTACCGTGACGGTTTTTAGCAACAATACATTCCGATTTTGTCATATCACTTTTATCTTCATCTGCGCCCTTTTCGCCATCATAGTAAGCCTCGCGATAAAGGAACAACACAATATCTGCGTCCTGTTCAATAGAACCCGAATCGCGCAAATCAGCAAGAGCCGGCTTATGTGATTTACCCTTCGTTTCGGTACCACGTGACAACTGTGCGCAAGCGATCACAGGAACTCTAAGCTCTTTTGCCATTATTTTTAGGCTACGTGTAATTTCAGAAACCTCTTGAACGCGATTGTCGGTCTTTCTTGCAGAATGCATAAGTCCAAGATAGTCAATAACAACCAAATCGCACTTTTTCATTCTGCGAAGCTTTGCCATCATTTCGGGTACCGTTATATTAGAACTTTCATCAAAGTATATCTCTGCTTTTGAAAGGTTTTCACCCGCCTGCATAAGTCTTGTCCATTCTTCTGGCTGCAGGTCACCTGTGCGTAATTTTTCACTACTGATAGCAGCCTCGCTTGAAAGCATACGCTGCGCTAATTGGTCGCGTGACATTTCCAATGAGAAAAAGCATACAGTTTTACCAGCTTGAAGGGCAACGTTTCGGGCAATGTTGAGCGCAAAAGATGTTTTACCCATACCCGGACGCGCACCTAGAATAATTAGGTCAGACTTATTAAGACCGGTGATCATTTTATCAAGCGCGCCTATTCCCGAAGGTATACCAATATAATCATTTCGTGTTTCAGGATCGTTAATTTTGGTTAGACGATCATAAGTTTCGGTTAATATCACGTCCTTAATATGCGTAAGACCGCCAATATCACGACCATCACGAATTTCGTAAATGCGTTGTTCTGCTGAATCCAAAAGTTTGCTTGAATCCATCGCATTTTCATTAATATCTTTTATGATCCCTTGTGCAGCACCCATTAAGGCGCGGTTGTAATACTGTTCGCGAACAATAGCAACATATGTAAGAACATTAGCCGACGAAGGCACCTTTTGAACCAACTGAGTCAAATATTCCTTGCCTGATGCCTCATCGTAAATACCGTCTTTTTTAAGTCTGGCAAGCAAAGATACAAAATCTATTGCCTGAGAGAATTCATACATAGAAGAAATGGCCGCATAAATTTGTTGATGCTGACGCAAATAAAAATATTCCGCCTTAACCTGAACGGCAACCTCATCTATACACTTTGGATCAATAATCATAGAACCCAAAACTGCCTGCTCAGCACTTATTGAATATGGCAATCTGCCACCGTCTATATCGTAAATGATATTATTATCACTCATAACAAAATTACTCCGTTACCTTTACTGTGATTTTTGCTGTGATACCAACATAAAGCTTTATTTCAGCGGTATACTCGCCAAAATTTTTAATATCAGCAACCGTCATTTTTTTACGATCTATCTCGACATTTAAAGATTTTTTTATTTCTTCTGCAATTTCTTTTGAAGTAACACTTCCAAAAAGTCGACCGTTAGAACCGGCCTTTGCCTTAATAGTAACCGACTTACCCTCAAGCTTTGCGGCCGTTGCCTTTGCAGCATCAATTTCCTCTTGCTTGTGATGCGCAGCAGCAGCCTCGCGGCTCTTAAGTTCAGACATAGCCGCAGAATTAGCCTCTATTGCTAAATTTTTAGGAAACAAAAAGTTACGTGCATAACCATCAGATACATTGCAAAGTTCACCTTTTTTACCTTTGCCCTTTACATCTGCTAATAAAACTACCTTCATATATAAAACTTCCTTTCAAATTCAAATAAATATTATATTAGTTGGCATAATTGCCGTACCGTTTATACTTCCATAATAACCGGCAAAACCATAGGACTGCGATGTGTCTTGTTGTACAAGAATTTTGCAACGCTATCCTTAATACGTGTTTTTATGGTATTCCAATCCTTTACACCTAACATACAACAATTTTCTAGTGCTTTACACACAACGCCGTCTAATTGCGCCATAAGTTCGTCCGACTCTTTTACATAAACGAATCCGCGCGATACTATGTCCGGACCGGATACAAGTTCACGGGTAAAGCTGTCAATCGCAATGGTAACAACTATTATTCCGTCTTCGGCAAGGTGTTTACGGTCACGAAGCACTATACTTCCTACGTCACCAACACCCAATCCATCTACCAAAACTCTACCGGCCGTTACTGTTTCGGTACATTTTATACCAGATTTTGACAGTTCAAAAACATTACCATTAGCGCCGATTACAACATTTTTGTAATCTACACCCATTGTATATGCAAGTTGTGCGTGTTTGTACAAATGCTTTTGTTCGCCATGAATGGGTATAAAATATTTTGGGTTTATAATGCTTAACATCAGTTTTTGCTCTTCTTGACACGCGTGCCCCGATACGTGAACATCGTACATTTTTTCATAAACAACGTTAGCGCCGCGCTTCATAAGTTCATTCACAACACGGCTAACCAGCTTTTCGTTGCCGGGAATAGGTGTTGCAGAGATAATTATCATATCGCCGGGATTAATTTCTACCTGTCGATGTTCATTGGTCGCCATTCTTGTAAGAGCAGACATCGGCTCACCCTGACTGCCTGTAGTAACTACAACCAGTTCACTTGGGGCATAATTTTTTATTGTATCTATCTCAACAAGTATACCTTTAGGTACGTTTAAATATCCAAGCTCTGCCGCAACGTTTACAACATTAATCATACTGCGACCCGATACAGCAACCTTGCGTTTGCATCGTGCAGCTTCATCTATAATTTGTTGTATGCGATGAATATTAGAAGAAAATGTTGCAACAACTATACGATGACCTTCCGCCTTTTTAAACAGGTTTGAAAAGGATTCGCCAACGAGTCGTTCCGACGCCGTATATCCAGGGCGTTCCGCATTGGTAGAATCTGAAAGCATAGCCAATACGCCTTTTTTACCAAGCTCTGCAAAACGGGCAATATCAATAACCTTATCATCTATCGGTGTAGTATCTATTTTAAAGTCGCCCATATGCACAACCGTTCCGGCAGCACAAGTAATGGCAAATGCTACAGCGTCGGGAATTGAGTGATTTACGTGAATAAACTCTACACTAAACTTTCCGAGTTTTATTGTGTTGCCTGCGGAAATTTCGTTTAACTTTGCATCGCCTAAAAGTTTATGCTCTTTTAATTTTCCTGCAATTATACCAATTGTTAATCTTGTTGCATAAATTGGTACGTTTATCTGTTTTAACAAATACGGTATAGCACCAATATGATCCTCGTGACCATGCGTTACAACAAGTCCTTTAATTTTATCCTTGTTTTCCAAAATATAAGTAAAGTCCGGAATAACACTATCTACACCCGGCGTATCTTCATCAGGGAATGTCATACCGCAATCCACGAGTAATAAATCACCGTCATATTCATAAACTGTTATATTTTTGCCCACCTCACCAAGTCCGCCAAGCGGTATAATTTTTACTGGAAGAGGCGGTTGCTTTGAATTTGTGGTGCGTTTTTTCGAAGTGTTGTTATATTGTTTTTTCTGCCCATTTTTCTTTTGTTGCGGTTTGTTGGTTTGTTTTGGTTTTTCACTCTTTGGTTTAGAATGTTTTTTTTGTGCGCTTTTTCCACCGCTTACAAGATCTTGAACTGCGCGCTTTGCCGCAGAATCGTTTTTCTTTTTGGTAGCGCTCTTACTCTTTTGAGTCTTCTTTTTTGTTTCGCTCATTAAATTAAAAATTCCTCCAATTAATTAAATTATGTATTCCATAAAATCTGCATCCTTCCAACGCAGAGTAATTTCTAAAAACAAGGTGACAATACCCCAAGATAATATCTATTATATTCTACTATCAACACATACGTGTTGTCAAGGATAAATCTTATATATTATATTATTGTTTACAAACAAAAATTATAATCAAAACAAAAAATAAAATTCAAGACCCTCGATTAATCGAAGGTCTTGAATTTAAAAACATTATTTAGCATAATCAACGGCGCGACTTTCGCGTATGATATTAACCTTAACCTGTCCAGGATACTCAAGTTCGTTTTCAATTTTTTGAACGATATCATGAGCCATAATAACCATTTGGTCATCGTTTACAGCCTCAGGTTTAACAATAATACGAACCTCACGACCTGCTTGAATAGCATAAGAATCTTCAACACCGCTAAAGGACTTGGCGATTTCCTCCAACTTTTCAAGACGCTTAATGTAATTTTCTATATTCTCGCGTCTAGCGCCGGGACGTGCTGCGCTAATAGCATCTGCCGCCTGCACAATGCAAGCAATAACTGTTTTTGCCTCAACGTCTCCATGGTGAGCATGAATAGCGTGAACAACGGTCTCGGTTTCACGATATTTTTTAGCTGCTTCAACACCAAGCTGAATGTGCGAACCTTCTTGTTCGTGGTCTATTGCCTTACCAATATCGTGCAAAAGACCGGCACGCTTTGCAAGGGTAACGTCCACACCAAGTTCTGCAGCAATAAGTCCCGAAAGATAACATACTTCAAGTGAATGGTTAAGTACATTTTGACCATAACTTGTACGGAAATGCAATCGGCCCAAAAGCTTAATAAGTTCGGGATGTAAGTTGTGTACCCCACTATCGACCATTGCGCGCTCGCCTTGTTGTTTAATAATGGCTTCAACCTCGGCGGTAGCTTTAGCTACGGTTTCTTCTATTCTTGCAGGATGTATTCTACCGTCAACAATTAATTTTTCAAGGGTCACACGAGCAATCTCGCGACGAATTGGTTCAAAACTAGAAACAGTAATTGCTTCAGGAGTATCATCGATTATAAGGTCAACACCGGTTGCATTTTCGATTGCACGGATATTTCTACCTTCACGGCCAATAATACGGCCCTTCATTTCATCATTGGGCAGCGGAACAACAGAAATTGTAATTTCCGATGAATGATCGGCTGCACAACGCTGAATTGCATGGGCAATAACCTCGCGCGCAAGTTTGTCGGATTCTTCACGTGTTTGCTGCTCATATTCCATGATTTTTACAGCCTTTTCGTGAGAAAGTTCGCCTTCTAACATTTGTAACAAATTAGCCTTTGCCTGTTCCTTTGAAAGACCTGAAATTTTTTCAAGCATTTCGAGTTGA
>JAZQYL010000038.1:0-43585 GCA_045633485.1 Acutalibacteraceae bacterium
GTAAAATCATGGGAGTTATTCAAATGAAGCAGTTGCTTGAAGCAGGTGTTCACTTCGGACACCAGACCCGTCGTTGGAATCCTAAAATGGCGGAGTACATTTTCACAGAAAGAAACGGTATCTACATTATCGACCTTCAGAAGACCGTTAAGAAACTTAACGAGGCTTACTTGTTTGCTCGCGACATCGCAGCAGCAGGCGGCGATATCCTTTTCGTAGGTACAAAGAAGCAGGCTCAGGATTCTGTAAAAGAAGAGGCAGAGCACTGCGGTATGCCCTATGTTAACGCTCGTTGGCTTGGTGGTATGCTCACAAACTTCAGCACCATCCGCACTCGTATTGCTCGTTTAGAGCAGCTCCGCGCTATGCGTGATGACGGTACATTTGATCTTCTTCCTAAAAAGGAAGTTGCTACTCTTACTCTCGAAATCGAAAAGCTTGAAAAGTTCATCGGTGGTATCCAGAATATGAACAAGATCCCCGGCGCACTCTTCATTGTTGACCCACGTAAAGAGAGAATTGCTGTTGCTGAAGCTAAGAAACTTGGTATTCCGATTATCGCTATCGTAGACACCAACTGTGATCCTGATGAAATCGACGCAGTTATTCCTGGTAACGATGACGCTATCCGTGCTGTAAAACTTATCGCTGAAACAATCGCTGCTGCTGTTATTGAAGGCAGACAGGGTGAAGAGATGGGCACTGCAGCTGTTGAAGAAGCAGCTGAAGAAGTTGCTGAAGAAGCAGCAGAATAATTAATATTAATACTACTTTTGTAAGGAGAAATATATCATGGCTTTTACTGCTAAAGACGTTCAGGCTTTAAGAGAAAAAACCGGTTGCGGTATGATGGACTGCAAAAAGGCGCTTGTTGAGTGCAACGGCGATATGGATGCAGCTGTAGACTATCTTCGTGAGAAGGGTCTTGCATCTCAAGCTAAAAAGGCTAGCCGTATTGCTGCAGAAGGTACTGTATGCGCAATATGCGAAAATGGTGTAGGCGTTGCTGTAGAGCTTAACGCAGAAACCGACTTCGTTGCAGGCGGTGACGAATTTAAAGAATTAGCACTTAAAGTGGCTAAGGTTATCGCAGCACAGGCTCCTGCTGATGTTGACGCACTTAACGCTTGTGTAGAAAATGGTCAAACTGTTGAAGAAATGGTTCAAGAACTCTTCCTTAAAGTTCGTGAAAACATTAAAATTCGTCGTTTTGTTCGCTTCGAAGGCAACGTTGTAAACTACGTTCATGCCGGCGGCAAAATCGGTGTTCTTGTTAAATTTGATGGTGATGTTGACACTTCAAGCGATGCATTCATCACTATGGGTAAAAATGTTGCAATGCAAATTGCAGCTATGAACCCAGGCTATCTTGACGAAGCTTCTGTTCCTGCAGAAGTTATCGAAAAGGAAAAGGAAATCCTTATCGCTCAGATGAAGGAAGATCCTAAAATGGCTAACAAGCCGGATGCGGTTCTTGGTAAAATTGTTGAAGGTAAAATCGGCAAATTCTATAAGGAAAACTGCCTTGTTGAGCAGGCTTTCGTTATGGATGGCGACGTTACCGTTGGCAAGTACATTGCAAACTGTGCTAAAGAAATGGGCGCAGACATCAAGCTCGTTGACTTTGTTCGTATGGAAAAAGGCGAGGGCATTGAAAAGCGCGTAGACGACTTCGCTGCTGAAGTTGCAAGCATGGTAAAATAATTTATACGCATAAATTTACAGCGTTCCTTTTGGAGCGCTGTTTTTTTGCTTTTTTAGGAATATTTTTAGTATAAAATCATTGATTTTTTATCAATGGAGTAGTATAATATATACTGTATGATTGGGTTTATTATGCCCGCAGTAAATATTTGTGAGGGATGAATTATGAAATTTGAACCTTTCGATAAAAGAGTATATCTTGCATCACCTACAATGCATGGTGAAGAGCTTGAATTTGTAACAGAAGCGTATACTACCAACTGGATGTCAACCGTTGGAAAAAATATTAACGAAGTTGAACGACTCGCTTGTGAATATATAGGCTGCAAGGATGCGGTTGGTCTTTCATGCGGTACTTCGGCTTTACATCTTGCAATTAAGCTTGCTGGCGTAAAACCGGGCGATAAAGTATTTTGTTCGGATGTAACATTTTCTGCAACCGTTAATCCCGCCGTTTATGAGGGAGCTGTGCCGATTTTTATTGATTGCGAATATGCAACTTGGAACATGGACCCTGAGGCTCTTAAAAAAGCATTTGAGCTTTATCCGGATGTAAAGGTTGTGATTTTGGTTAATCTTTACGGTACTCCTGCAAAGCTTGATGAGATATGCGAAATTTGCAAGCAACACAACGCAATTCTTATTGAAGATGCGGCAGAGTCGCTGGGCGCTACTTACAAAGGCAGACAAACAGGCTCTTTTGGTACATATAATGCAATATCATTTAACGGAAATAAAATTATTACTGGTTCTTCGGGCGGTATGCTTTTAACCGATGACATTGATGCTGCTAATAAGGCTCGTAAATGGTCAACACAATCTCGTGAGGACGCTCCGTGGTATCAGCATGAAGAGATTGGCTATAACTACCGTATGAGCAATGTAATTGCCGGTGTTATTCGCGGTCAGTTCCCACATCTTGACGAACACATTGCTCAAAAAAAAGCAATTTATGAACGTTATGAACAAGCATTTAAGGACTTGCCTGTAAAGATGAATCCGTTTGATAACCAAAATTCTGTTCCTAATTACTGGCTTTCTTGTATGATAATTGACAAGGATGCTATGTGCAAACAGGTTCGTAGCGATAACGATGTATGTTACGTTAAAGAACAGGGTAAGACGTGCCCTACCGAGATACTCGAAAAAATCGCGCAACTTAATGCCGAGGGCAGACCTGTTTGGAAACCAATGCATTCGCAACCGATTTTCCGTATGAATCCGTTTGTAACTCGTTTTGGTGATGGTAGAGCTTCTACTAATGCATATATTGCAGGCGGTATTTCAGATGTTGGTACCGATATTTTTGAGCGTGGCTTGTGCCTTCCAAGCGATAACAAAATGACTCCTGAACAGCAGGATGTGATTATTGAAGCTATTAAAAGTTGTTTTTGAGGTTACATAAATGTATGCTAAATTTTTAAAAAGAGCAATTGATTTTTTTCTTTCGTTAATTGCGTTGCTGGTTTTATCACCGATTTTATTGATTTTAATAATCGTTACTGCAATCGCGATGAAGGGTAATCCATTTTTTACCCAGCAGCGTCCAGGTAAAAATGAAAAGATTTTTAAACTAATTAAGTTTAGAACAATGACCAACGAAAAGGATGAAAATGGTGAACTTTTACCCGATAATGTGCGTCTTAATAAGTTTGGCAAGTTTTTACGTAGTACATCGCTCGATGAATTGCCCGAACTTATCAACATCTTAAAGGGCGATATGTCAATTGTAGGTCCAAGACCGTTATTAGTTAAATATCTGCCTCTTTATAATGAGGAACAACGTCGCCGACATAGTGTACGTCCCGGTCTTACGGGTAATGCGCAGGCAAACGGACGAAATGCCATTTCGTGGGAAGAAAAGTTTAAACTTGATATAGAGTATGTTGATAATTTAAGTTTTGCTTTTGATGTTAAGATTATTTTTGATACGGTAAAAGCCGTATTAAAACGCGATGGTATTTCCTCGGAAACATCTGCAACTATGGAAGAGTTTAAGGGAAGTGAGGTATCCGCTTAATGAATCAGTTAATTATTATTGGTGCTAGCGGTCACGGCAAAGTAGTTGCCGACATTGCGAAATTATGTGGATATACCGAAATATCATTTTTAGATGATAATGAAACCATTAGTAATTGCGGCGGATATAATGTTGTTGGAAAAACAAATGATTTTATTGATTTTGATTGTGATTTTTTTGTTGCAATCGGAAACTCCTTGGTTAGAGAAAAAATCCAACAAAAATTACTTGATGCGAATAAGTTAGTTGTTTCGCTTATTCATCCGAATTCTACAATCGGTGAAAATGTAAAAATCGGCACGGGTTCTGTTATTATGGCAGGTGCTGTTGTTAATCCATCGACTATAATAGGCAATGGATGTATAATTAATACTTGCGCTTCTATTGACCATGATAATGAAATTGGTGACTACGTTCATATTTCTGTAGGTGCACATACTGCAGGAACTGTAAAAATAGGCAACAACACTTGGGTTGGTATTGGCGCTGTGGTTAGTAATAATGTAAGCGTTTGCGAAAATTGTATGATAGGCGCAGGTGCGGTTGTAGTAAAAAATATAGAAGAAGAAGGAACATATATCGGTGTTCCTGCAAAAAGAAAAATATGAGAATTTTAATTTTAGCTAATAATGATGTAGGACTCTTTAAATTCCGTAAAGAATTGCTTGAATCATTGCTCCAGCAACACGAGGTTCATATTTCTTTGCCATATGGTAGTTTTGTTGATAATATGGTAGATATGGGTTGTACTTATCATAATGTTGAATTTGACCGTCATGGAACAAATCCTATAAAGGAATTGACACAAATTTCATATTATAAAAAACTAATTAAACAAGTATCTCCTGATGTAGTTTTTACATATACAATAAAACCAAATGTTTATGGTGGTATGGCTTGTGCTAGTTTAAAAGTACCATATTTTTGTAATATTACAGGTCTTGGTACAGCAATTGAAAATCCGGGCATAATGCAAAAAATTACATTGTTTTTATATCGTTTAGGTTTAAGAAAAGCAAATCGCGTATTTTTTCAAAACAAACAAAACCTTGATTTCATGTTAGAAAATAATGTGGTTAAAGATAAGTATACTTTACTTCCGGGTTCTGGTGTAAATTTACAAAACTTTACACTTATGGATTATCCGTCTGACGAAAATATAAACTTTTTATATATTGGTCGTGTTATGAAGGATAAAGGTATTGATGAATTTCTATCAATGGCAAAAGAAATAAAATCCAAACATATTAACACACAGTTTGATATTGTTGGTATGATTGATGGTGATTATGAGCAAATCATAAGTAACGCAGTCGAAGAAGGATACGTTAACTATCACGGTCAACAAATTGATGTAAAACCATTTATCAAAAATGCCCATTGTGTTGTTTTGCCATCGTATCACGAGGGTATGGCAAATGTGCTTTTAGAATCAGCAGCTTCAGGCAGACCCGTTATTGCAAGTGATATTGCAGGTTGTCGAGAAACCTTTGATGACGGTGTTAGTGGGCTTGCTTGTGCACCAAAATCAACCGAAAGTTTAATTGAAATAATTAAAAAATTTATCGACTTGCCCTATGAACAAAAACTTCAAATGGGTATTGCAGGTAGAAAAAAGGTTGAACAGCAATTTGATAGGCAAATTGTTATTGATACATATCTTAAAGAAATAAACAGTTTATAAAACAACTGCTATAATTATCGGAGGTAGTAATTATGGGTTACAAACATTTAAAATTTCCTGAAAATACAAAATTTTTAGTTACAGGCGCTGCCGGTTTTATCGGTTCAAATCTTTGCGAGGCTATACTCAACATGGGTTATAAAGTTCGCGCACTAGATGACCTTTCAACCGGTAAGCAAGAAAATATTGATATTTTCCTTAATAATCCTAATTATGAGTTTATTAAAGGTGATATCAAGGATTTAGATACTTGTATGAAAGCATGCGAGGGTGTAGATTTTGTACTTAATCAAGCCGCTTGGGGTAGTGTGCCACGTAGCCTTGAAATGCCAATTTTTTACTGCCGTAATAATATTGAGGGTACTCTTAATATGTTAGAAGCTGCTCGTCAACAAGGTGTTAAAAAGTTCGTTTACGCTTCAAGCTCTTCGGTTTATGGTGATGAACCAAATCTACCTAAAACCGAGGGTAGAGAGGGCAATCTTTTATCACCATATGCTCTCACAAAACAGTGCGACGAAGAGTGGGCAAAACTTTACACAATGCACTATGGCTTAGATACCTATGGCATGCGTTACTTTAACGTATTTGGTCGTCGCCAAAATCCAGACGGCGCATATGCGGCAGTTATTCCGAAATTCTTAAAAATGCTGCTTCACGGGGAGACACCAACCATTAACGGTGATGGTAAGCAAAGTCGTGACTTTACATATATTGATAATGTTATCGAAGCAAACCTTAAAGCTTGTTTAGCTTCAAGTGAAGCGGCAGGCGAGGCATATAACATTGCTTACGGTGGTCGCGAGTATCTGATTGATATTTATTATGGTCTTACAAAGGCATTAGGCGTTGATATAGAACCAAACTTTGGTCCTGACCGCAAGGGTGATATTAAACACTCTAACGCCGATATCAGTAAGGCAAAACGTCTTCTCGGCTATGACCCTGATTACAGTTTTGCTGATGGCATTAAACTTGCAATTGAATGGTATAAGGAGAATTTGTAATGAAACCTGTTGCTATTTGCATCAATTTACTTGATCGAAAACGCAATGAAGTAACCGAGATTGATAAATGGGAAGATTGGCTTACAAAAAATGATATTCCCTGGGAGTATCTTGATTGTTATCGAAGTGATATTATTGAACAACTTCCTAAATATTCTGCGCTTTTGTGGCATTATGCTAATTTTGTAAATGCCGATTTAATGGAAGCGCAAAATATACTTAATATTGCGCATGATATGGGGCTTAAAGTTTATCCGGATTATAACACAGGTTGGCATTTCGATGATAAAATAGCTGAAATGTATGCTTTACAGGCTATTGGTGCGCCAATGCCGAAATCTTGGGTATTTTACGAGATGGACAAGTGTATCGATTGGCTTAAAAACGAGGCTCAATATCCTATTATTGCAAAGCTAAGAAGAGGTTCGGGCGCAAATAACGTAAAAATGTTACGCAATTCTTCACAAGCTATTAAATATTGCAAGCGTATGTTTTCGAAAGGTTACAGTCCTGCACAAAGTCTATTGTATAAAACATATTCAAAGGTTCAATCAACCCGTGATTGGCAGACACTTGTTAGGCGTTTTAAACAAATTCCAAACTTTTTAAAAGCGCGTAAATATGGTAAGGGTATGCCTGTAGAGCGTGGTTATTGTTATTTTCAAGAATTTGTTGAAAATGAGGGCTTTGATTTAAAGGTCGCTGTTGTTAATGATAAATGTAGCTTTTTGACAAGAAATGTCCGCAAGGGTGATTTTAGAGCATCCGGCGGTGGAGATATTAGTTATTCAAAAGATATAATGACCGAACAGATTATAAAATCAGCGTTCAAGGCTGCCGATGATTTAAAGATGCAATGCGTAGGTTTCGATTACGTCGTTAATTCCGTAACGGGAGAAGGACTTATTATAGAAATGTGTCACGGTTTTGATCAAGACGCAATATTTGGCTGCGGCGGATATTGGGATAAGGATTTAACTTGGCATGATGAGCCTTTAAACGTTAAAACCGAGATTTTAGAAAGTATGAAACTATGAGTAAATTAAAATCCTTTATTTTAAATATTTCATCACCAACAAAAAATTATTGGAAATATTATAAAAAGTTTTTATCAGGTGGTATAGCAAAGTACTATTATTTGTATCGTTGCTTGCGTATCGAGCGCAAATCACACGCACAGGTACCGCATAAAAAGGAGATAAATCCATTTAGTATGCCACACGGATTATATGGTATATTTATTTCGACAGATGCTCAAATTGGTGAAAACTGCACTATTTTCCATCAGGTTACAATTGGTTCTAACCGTATTGAAGGTAGCAAGGGCTATGGTGCTCCTAAAATAGGAAACAACGTATACATTGGAGCAGGCGCCAAGATTATTGGCGGAATTACTGTTGGGGATAACGTTAACATAGGCGCAAATTGCGTCGTGTTTACCGATATACCAAGTAATTCTACTGTAGTTTTAAACGCGCCCAGAATTATTCAAAAGTAAAATTTTAAGTAGGGATTATATGATGAATAACGAAAAAATATCTATCATTATGGGCATATTTAATTGTGCCGATACATTGCCTGATGCAATCGAGTCAATTATAAAGCAAACCTATGATAATTGGGAACTTATAATGTGTGATGATTGTTCGACCGATGATACATATAATGTTGCAAAATCTTATCAAGAAAAATATCCTGAAAAGATTATTCTTGTAAGAAATGAAGTTAACAGTCGTTTGGCGTATTCTCTTAATCATTGTTTACAGTATGCTACGGGAAAATATGTTGCTCGTATGGATGGCGATGATATTTCATTACCCAATAGATTTGAAAAGCAAATTAACTTTTTAAAAGAAAATCCTGATATCGATCTTGTTGGTACTGCCATGCAACGCTTTAATGACAAGGGAAAACACGATATTGTGTATGGTGTAAATAATCCTGATAGATTTACTCTTAAAACTGCAATACCATTTTGCCACGCTACTATAATGACATATAAATCTGTTTATGATAAATTGGGCGGCTATACTGTGGCCGAGCGTACAAAACGTGCACAGGATTATGATCTATGGTTTAGATTTTTTTACAATGAATTCAAAGGCGAAAACTTGGAAGAAGCGTTATATCTGGTTCGAGAAGATGAAAATGCTGTTCGTCGCAGAACGGCAAAGGTGCGAATTAACGCTTATAAAACTACGTTAATAGGATATAAATTATTAAAATATCCTAAACATTGGCTTATAAAGCCTACAATTAATTTGATCATACGTTTAATAACTCCATATTTTATAGTGGATAAGTATCGAGAATTTCAAAGTAAAAAGAATAAATAATTTTAGGTTGGTGATTATACCTTGACATTAATGGCAATACCGTATTTTATTATTGCGTCAATATCAAGTTTTGTTGCAAAACTTGTACCAAATGCTAAAAACGATGATTACGGTCAACTTATAACCAAAAGAAAATCAGTAAATGCAAAAACAGGCTTTATAATTATTTGCATTATTTTAATAGCGTTTTCTGCATTTAGGGATTTGCATTCTGTTGGTAATGATGAATATGCCTATCGTAATAGATATGATGCTTTTGATAGACAGTCGTTATCAGAAGTATTGTCTAATGATGAGTCTAACGCATATGCTTTAACATCATTGTTTTGGATTTCTACCCGAATTACAACCACTAATCAAGGCGGTATTATGCTTACCGGTTTTTTGACAGTGCTATTATTGTTACTGGCGTTGCGACGCGATGCAAAAGATTTTTCTTATGCAATTCTTATGTTATTTGCAACGGGGTATTTCTTTAATACGTTTAACGGTATTGCGCAATGTCTGGCGGCAGGGTTAGCTCTTTACTCATTCAAATATGTTTATGATAAAAAACCGTATAAGTTCTTTTTATGTGTCTTGCTATGTTGTTTTATACACTCGGCTTCCGTTATATTGTTTTTGCTTTATTTTATCTGTAATACCAAGCTTGGTAGTGGTAAAATGTACTTGTGGGATGTTGCGTTTTTGGTAGGAGCCATTTTAATGTATAGGGCGCTCCCTACAATCATTCCGCAGTTTAACATTCTTACCGATTATCAAGAAGTTGTCACCAAAGGTCATCACGGCGTTAATATTCTTACAATTATTGTGTCGATGGCACCTGCAATAGTAGCTCTTGTAATTGCGCCTAAAATCGATCCTGAAGATAGGATAACAATCGTTACCGCACATATGACAATTATTAATGCGCTTATTTATATTGCAGGTAGTATGGACGTTTATATTGCGCGTTTTGCACTATTTACCGATATTTTTGTTGTTATCTTCTTGTCACGCGCATTTAAGTATTTTTATGATAAATTGGGTTTGTTAAAACCAATTACCGTTGTTTTATACTCATTGATAACGCTTTATAGAATGAGTAGTTCGTATTATTCGTTTAATTTTGTTTGGTAATAGGGGAGTTTTTATGTCTATAAAAAGTAAAATTAAAAAATCCTTTTTGGGTAAATATTTTATTAGTGAATTTCATTGCTTTGAAAGCTGGTTAATTCCTAAGTTGGTTTCAGATCAAAAAGCCGTTTTAAAATTTTATAAAAAAAATACCGGCAAAACCTTAGATTTACAAAATCCAAAATCATTAAGTGAAAAGTTAAATTGGTATAAATTAAATGGTAGAATACCGCTTATGCAGCAATGTGCAGATAAGGTTGATATGCGTGAATACGTAACAAATAAGGGTTATGGCGATTGTCTTAATGATATACATGCGATATATAACAATATTAAAGATATTAGCATTGATGCATTGCCTGATAAATTTGTTTTAAAAGCGGCACACGGTAGTCATATGAATATTATTGTTACCGATAAATCCAAGGAAAATTGGAAGCAACATAAACTAATGATGAGTACATGGCTTCGTCAAAATATTGCATGGGGTGGCCGCGAATGGGTTTATAAGGATATGCCGCGCCGTATTATTGCTGAAAAATATCTTGAAGATGCATCGGGAGAATTACGCGATTATAAATTTTTCTGTTTTAATGGCAAACCGGTATATTTACAATATGATTCCGGAAGATATAACGGCAGACATTTAAGAAATTATTACGATATGGATATGAATTTCATACCTGTACGTGATGATGTTGACTCGGACGAAGCGAACCGTCCTGAAATTACTAATGAAATTTTTGAAAAAATGAAAAATATTGCTACCGATTTGGCCGAGCCATTTCAGCACGTTAGAGTGGACTTTTATCTTGTAAACGATAAAATTTATATTGGAGAGCTTACGTTTTTCCACAACGGCGGTATTACTTGGTTTGATCCGCCCGAATATGACGAGATTTTCGGTAGCCATTGGGAACTAAAAAAATAATGGTGATATAATGCGTATTTTGTTTTTAAGTAACAATTTATCGGGCGGTGGAGCCGAGCGAGTGCTTGTTAATCTTGCTAACTGCATGGCAAATAACGGGCACGATATAACCGTGCGTGTACTTGCAAACACAGGTGACAACCGAAAAAATTTATGCGATAAAGTTAAATATGAATACGTATTTAAAAAGGCGTTTAAAGGTACAAACTATTTGCACTTATTACCAAAAAAAAGGATTTATAAAAAGGTTGTACACGGCGAGTTTGACGTTATAGTTGTGTATTTGCACGGTGTTCTTACAAAGATTGTAGCTAATGCGCCTAAAAGTCAAAAAACAGTGGCTTATTTGCACGCTAATATGGAAAAATCACCCTTTATAAAAGGTTTTAAGAACAAACAAGCTATACAGGATTGTTTTAAAAACTATGACCGTATTGTGTCGGTAAGTCGTGACGTGCAGGAGTCTTTTGTTCGTGCTAGCGGTATTAATGATGAGCGACTTATGGTTTTATACAACACTTTTGATGTAGAAAAAATTAAAAAATTATCTGACGATCCACTTGATATACCATTTCAAGAAAAACAGGGTATATCACTTTGTACCGTTGGAAAATTGGAAACCGTAAAAGGTCATAAACGCTTACTGGCTACTATTAAAAAACTAAAAGATAATGATATTGCAACACAACTAACCATAGTAGGTGACGGTCCCTTAAAAAGCGAGCTGCAAGAATACATAAAAGAAAACAAGTTAGAAAACAGTGTGTTCTTGGTGGGCTTTGACACTAATCCATATAAATACGTTGCCAAAAGTGATTTGTTTGTATGTTCGTCATTTAGCGAAGGATTTAGCTCGGTTGTAGCCGAGAGTCTAATTCTTGGTGTACCGGTTCTTACAACCGATTGCGCCGGTATGCGTGAAATGTTAGGCGATAATAACGAGTTTGGTGTTGTTGTTGATAACGATGAACAAAGTTTGTATGAAGGTTTGTATGATATATTATCAACTTCCGAAAAACTTGAATATTATCGCGGACAAGCGGCTAAACGCGGCAAGTTTTTTGAACCGCAAGAAACAGTAGGCGCAGTAGAAAGAATGCTTGAGGAGATTTTAAATGAACAATGATTTAATCTCGGTAGTAGTTCCATGTTACAATGTTGAAAAGTATCTTACAAAATGTGTTGACAGTATTGTTAACCAAAGTTATAAAAATTTAGAGATTGTTTTGGTGGATGACGGCGCAACCGATGGTACGCCCCAACTTTGTGACGAACTTGCTAAAACAGATGATAGAATTAAAGTTTTGCATAAAGTTAATGGCGGGCTTTCTGATGCGAGAAATGCAGGCTTTGCAATTGCCAATGGCGATTACGTAACTTTTTTTGATAGTGATGATTGGATTGAGCCTGACACCATAAAAATCGCTTATGACAAAATGATAAATGATAATCTTGATTTGGTTGTATGGGGTTATAGCGCCGATTTTGTTGATGATAACGAAAATGTTTTAAATAATCGCATTTGCGTAGTAGATGGTATTTGTGAAGTAGCGGGAGATAATACTGTTTTAACACAAAAGGATACTTTAGGTATTTCCGGATATGCTTGGAACAAACTCTATAAAGCCGAAATTATTAAAAATAATGATTTAAAGTTTGAAAAGGGTATATCTTTGGTCGAGGATATATTATTTAATTCTTTGTATTTTACAAAATGCAAAAAAATTGGCTTTATTGATTTTATTGGTAACCACTATATTCAACGTGGTCGTGTAACACTTGGCACAAAACGTTATGAAAATGTTTTTGAGCTTAAACTTATAGGTTGCGAAGCACGTAAGAATATTTTAATGCATTTTGGTGTTTCAAACAATAAAATTAAAGGAATGATGGCACCGTTTTATTATGGCGCGTTAAAGCCTGCAATAAATAATATTAAAACCGAAACTAATCTATCTAAAAAAGAAAAGTTGAAAAAAATTAAATCTTTTATAGCTGACAAAAATGTTCAAAACATTGCTAAATCAGTGTCAAATTTACCGCTAAAACAAAAAATACTAATTATTTTAATTCGTTTGCGATTATCAAAATTATTACTTAAATTGTAAGTTAAAAGAAAGGGTGTTATTAATGATTGGAAATATTAAAAAATTATTTCCCGAAAAGTTAAAGTTAAAACTTAAACTTTTATTTATCAGCAGTAATAGCCCTTATTGGATTAATAAGATTGATAAAACAAGAAAAAACATATTTGTTTTTTTAGGCGGATTTTATCAAAATCTAGGTGATATGGCAATCACATACGCTCAGGTTGAATTTTTAAAAAATACCTATCCGGATGCAAATATTGTTGCAATACCAAGTACACAAACTTATGAAGCTGTAAAAACTTTGAAAAAACATATATCACATACCGATATTATTACAACAATTGGCGGCGGTAATATGAGTGATATGTATCAGTCGCTTGAAGATACAAGACTTTACGTTGTAAAAAGTTTTCCTAATAATCGTGTGATTTCATTTCCGCAAACAGTAGATTTTTACAATAATAAAAGTTTAAATAACAGCCATAAGGTTTATAAATCTCATAAAAATATAACATTATTTTTTAGAGAGTCGAATGCTTTTGAACGCGCTAAAAAATATTTTCCTGATGTTGATATTCAACATTGTCCCGACATTGTTTTATCACTTAACAAGGTAGAACCTATTTGCGAGCGTACCGATGTTATCTGTTGTTTGCGTTCGGATAAGGAACAAAATTTATCTAATGCCCAAAGACAAGAAATTGTTGATAATATTAAAACTTCGTTTCCAGATGCGCAATTCACCGATACCGTAGACGTTGCTCTTGAAGATTGCACACCGGAGCGTTACGAGCAAACGCTTGAAAACTTCTGGTTAAAACTTCGCAAGAGCAGGGTAGTTATAACCGATAGACTTCACTGTATGATTTTTTGCGCTATTACTGGTACACCGTGCGTTGTATTTGATAACTCTAATCGTAAGATTTCGGGCGTTTATAATCAGTGGATGAGCGATATATCATACATAAAACTTTTTTCTAATCAAGAAAAGGATATGGCTATTAAAGAAGCAAAAAAACTTTATGATACCAAATTTAATATCACAAGTTTTGATTTAAGTGATAAATTTACTGAACTTACCAATGCTGTTTTAAGATAGATTTAAAAAGGAGGAATTTATTTTGAACAAACAAGGCAGATTAGAAAATTCAATAAAAAATTCCTCTTTTGGAATTATAACACAGTTATCTAATATTTTTTTAGGTTTACTTGTACGCTCCTTTTTTATTCGCACGCTGAGTCGAGAATATTTAGGCGTTAATGGGCTTTTTACCAATCTTTTGACCGTGCTATCACTTGCCGAAATGGGCGTGGGCGCTGCAATTGTTTATAATATGTATAAGCCGATAGCCAATAATGATTATAAGCAAATTGCAAAATTGATGAATCTTTATAAAAAAGCTTATTCTATTATCGGTTGTATTGTTGCTGTAGTCGGTTTATGTTTGATACCCTTATTACCTTATATTATAAAAGATGATGCCGGCATAAAGGATCTTACACTAATTTATCTCTTATATCTCGCAAACACGGTATCTTCCTATTTTATAGCATATAAACGTTCAATATTTAGTGCAGATCAGCGTGACAGAGTTTTACAAATTTTTAAGTTTATAGGTCATATTGTTCGTTCCGCTTTGCAAATTTGGGTACTATTAATATTTAAAAATTTTATTTTATATTTACTTATTCAGATTATTACAACAATAATTGAAAATATTGCAATTTCGTTTTTTGCGGATAAATGTTATCCGTTTTTAAAAGAAAACAAAACTGAAAATCTTACCAAGCAAGAGCGCAAGCCCATATTCGATAATATTAAAGCTTTGCTTATCTATAAAATAGGCAGTACGGTACTTGACGGAACAGATAATGTTATTATTTCTGCTTTTGACAGTGTTATTAACGTTGGACTTTTGTCTAACTATACTATAATAACCGGTTCGATTCAAACGCTTTTAGGCCAAATTACAAATGCCTTAACCGGAAGTATCGGTAATTTTATTGCCAAAGAAGATAAAGAGCGTCACGAGGAACTACTTAACAAAATTACATTTTTAAACTTTGTGCTGTACGGCTTTTTCTTTGTTGTATGTATGGCGGTTATTAATCCATTTATTGCGCTTTGGGCAGGAGAAAACTTTGTTTTAAATTATAAAATTATTTTTACACATTGTTTTAATATTTACATATTCGGAATGATGAATTCTATATGGACATTCAGAAGCACAATGGGGCTATTTGTTTATGGAAAATGGAGACCACTTATTTCGGCGGTTGTTAATTTAGTAGTTTCTATTTGGTTTGTAAAGCTAATGGGTTTGCTTGGTGTTTTGCTTGGCACAACATTTACAAGGGTTGTTACAAACGTTTGGTATGATCCGCTTATTGTGTATAAGTACGGTTTAGAAAAAAAACCGTACGGCTATTATATGAAATGGCTATTGTATTTAGCTGTGTGTTTATTTAATAACGCCGTTATTTGGTTGTTTTCTAAATATGTGGTACTAACCGGTATAATTGCTATTTTAGTTTACGGAATCGTTGCTGCATTGCTTTTTGCGGCTAGTGTGTTTGTTTTATTTGCCAAAACTGCAGAATTTAAATATTTATTAAAAACCGCAACAACCTTTTTAAATACTAAATTATTGCGTAGAAAGTAATTGCTATGATACATTATATCTATTGTCAACCGCTTTTTAATTTAATACTTTTAACCTTTGTTATAATTGTTACTTATTCGGTATTAAATTCCGCATTTAATAAATTAAAATATATTTTAAATTTTCCTGTATTTCTCGGTTCGATTTTTTTATTGGCTTGTGCTACTATTATTGGTCGCGAGGGCGGTAACCACGATGTTGAGCTTAGACCGTTTATTACTTTTGTTATGGCAAAATACCAGGTTGAATATTACCGTACGTTCTTTATGAATATGCTGCTTTTTGTACCGCTTGGACTTAGTATGCCGTATGCGTTGTCAAAGAAACCGCGCAAATGGATTGTTGTTATTCCGATTGTTTTTTCGGCGGTGTTATCAGCGGGAATTGAATTTGCGCAGTATTATTACCACCTTGGTCGTTGTGAAACTGATGATGTTGTTGCTAACACACTAGGTGCGGCGGTAGGCTCGTTATCGTACTTGCTTTATATATCTATACTCAAAAATAGAAAGGAGAGTTTGATGAACAATAAATTGGGAATAAATCAAAATCTCCTTATAAATTTATACGCAAAATCTCTCTTTGATAATAAGTGGGAACTGCCCGAAAACTTTAATAGTGACGAATTAATAGAGGAAGCAATGCGTCAAACAATTTTTCCTCAAATTTTTTCTTTTATTAAGGAAAATGCACCGCAGGATGCTGACAAGCTATTTTCTAAGATTATTGCTAAAAACATTCGTGTGGAGTTTGGGCATAATGAAGTGCATAATGCGCTTAGTAAAAGTGAAATTCCTTATGTGATTTTTAAAGGTGTTGCTTCTGCTCAATACTACACGGAACCTACGTTGCGTATGATGGGGGATATTGATATTTTGGTATTACCACGCGATATCGAAAAAACCGATAAAGCGCTTAAATCAATTGGATTTGTTACAAAAGATTCCCTTGATAACGATTCGCATATTGCTTATCATCGCCGAGATGGACTTATTTGCGAAGTGCATCGACATATAAACGGTATTCCCCAAAATGCCGCAGGAGAAAAAACAAATCAATATTTCGCCGACATTTTTGAAAAATCTACAGAACTTAAAACAACTAACGGAGTTTGCGTTGTTCCAAGTAAATTTCATCATGGATTAATACTTCTTATTCATACTGCTACGCACATAACACGCGAGGGAATAGGTCTTCGCCATTTGGGCGATTGGTCTACTTTTGTTAATAGTTTTACAAATGAAGAATTTATTGATGTGTTTGAAAAACCTCTTAAAGAAATCGGACTGTGGAGATTTGCCGTGCTCATTACGTTTTGTTGTCAAAAATATTTGTCATTATCCAAACAAAATTGGGTTGACGATTTTGATGACGAATTAACAGATGGCATAGTCGAGGATATCTTAAATGGAGGTAACTTTGGCAATAAGGATGTTTCTCGGTATAACCATATAAAGTATATATCGAATCGAAAAAACGGACTTATGGCAAAGAAATCACCGATTTTACAGCTTTTTGTTTCCATAAATGAAAAAAGTAAAAAAAATTTCCCATTTTCAAAAAAATCCAAACTACTTTTGCCAATTGCTTGGATTTTTACCGTTTGCAAATATTTTTATTTAGTTGTTATTGGTAAGCGTAGTATTGATACTTTTTCTACAATTAACAAAGCAAAGCAACGAAAAGACTTATATTCAGAATTTAAATTGTTTGAAAATTAATATTTGTTATACTTGAAAAATTTTTGAAATATTCTTTTCTTGACATTGTTCGTTTTTGGTGTTAATATGTACCTTGGTTGAACAAAATCAACAAAATTTTTCGGTTTTTGTTCAATTTGTTTCATGCTGTTACTAAATATAAATAAAGGGATGTTTTTATGAAGAGAGTAGATATTAATCGTAAACAATTTGATGCGTTGGTTTTTATTGAGAAATTTAGTGAGAAAAAATCTCAAAGAGAAATTGCAGAAGCAATTAACGTTTCTGTAGGCACAGTAAATAAGGTGTTGTCTTCTCTTGATGAACTTGGTTTGATTTCTGAAGGCCTAATTACCGAAAAGGGTTATGCCGCGCTTGAACCTTACAGAGTTAAAAAGGCTATTTTTATTGCCGCCGGTTTTGGTTCTAGACTTGTACCTATTACTTTGAATACTCCAAAGCCATTGGTAAGGGTTAACGGTATAAGAATGATCGATACATTACTTGATGCTGTTGTTGCTGCCGGTATTGAGGAAATATATCTTGTTAGAGGATATTTAGGCGAGCAGTTTGATCAATTGCTTTATAAATATCCTAATATCAAGTTTATTGAAAATCCACATTATAATGAGGCTAATAATATATCTTCTGCATTTTTGGCGCGCCATCTTATGCAGAATGCGTATGTTCTTGAGGCTGATTTAGTTCTCTCTAATCCTGATATTATTCAAAAATATCAATATGCCTCTAATTATTTGGGCGTTCCAACTGATTACACCGATGACTGGTGTTTTGAAACTGATAACAAAATTATTACTAAGGTTAAGATTGGTGGTAATGATTGCCATCATATGTTTGGTATTTCATATTGGAATGAACAAGAGGGCGCAAAGCTTTACGATGACATTAAAAAGGTTTATGAAATGCCCGGAGGTAAAGAACGTTATTGGGATCAAGTACCGCTTGAGTATTGTTTGGATAATTACAATGTAGAGGTTAGAGAATGCACTTTTGACGACATTGTAGAAATTGATAGTTTTTCAGATCTTAAACGTTTAGATCCGATTTACAGGTAATATAAATTTAGGGATGGATGATCAGCAATGAATAAACTGAAATACGGATATAACGATTCCGAATATAAAAAATTCAGGTTTAACGGTTGGCTTTATTTAATTCTGTTTTCTTTACTGTATTGCGCACATTATTGTTCACGTCTTAATCTTTCTAATGCTCAAGTTGCTATGACTGAGTTTTCTTCATCTGATATAGGTCTTATGACCAGTACGTTGTTTTGGACTTATGGTATAGGTCATTTGATTAATGGCCGCTTAGGTGAAATATTTGGTATTAGAACTTTTATAATACTTTCTGTTTTTTTGTCTGTGGTTACTAATATTTTCATGGGATTTCAAACTTCACTGTTAGTAATGATAATTCTTTGGGGCCTTAACGGATTTTTTCAATCTATGGCTTGGTCACCAGGTGTTTCTTCACTTACAGCATGGTGGCCCGGGGACAAGCGTGGTTTTGCAACAGGCTTTGCAAACGCATTTTCAGGTTTTGGCGAGGTAGCCGCTAAGTTAATGGTTGCTTTGGGATTTGCAGTTTTACCAAACTTGGGTTGGCGTTCGGCATTTGTTGTTCCAATGGCACTTCCAATTTTAATGTTGGTAATTTATATAATTTTTGCAAAAGCGGGCCCAAAATCAGTTGGACTTAAGGAATACGAAGAGCCTGATCAAGAAAAAGCAGAACACGAAAACGAAATGTTTGCAATCCTTAAAGAAAAAGGTAAGCTTTATCCGTATATACATCTTTTTAAAAATAAAATGTTTTTAATTTGGGTTTTTGTTGTGTTTGCGTCAGGACTTGCAAGATACGGACTTGCTACATGGATTCCTAAATATCTAACCGATGTTGCTAAATTGGATGCAACTGTGAGTATACTTACATCGATGGTATTACCTATTGGTATGGGCATAGGCACATTTATTGTTCCCGCGCTTACCGATAAATTCTGTCCCAATAATAGAGTTATCGCAGGTATTGTTAGTGGTTTTGCTGCAGCACTGTGCATAATTGGCTTTATGCTTTTAAAACCACAAGGGGCACAACTTACAATTATGATGGTATTGCTTTTCTTTGCTGGATTTTTCATTTATGCCATTAATGGCGTGGTTTGGACATTTGCAGCCGACGTAGGAGGTCGCGTTTTTGCAAGTACCGCTGCCGGAGTGCTTGATTTTGCTGCATATATGGGTGCGGCAATACAAGCAATGTTGTTTGGTTTTATTCTTGAAAAAGGAAATTGGAGCGCATTGTTTGTTTCTGTTTCGGCATTTTGTTTTGTAATTGCGGTTGTAAGTTTTATAAGTGCTAAAAATAATAAAAAATCAGCATAAAAAAATTCCCTCTTTCGAGGGAATTTTTTTGCTTTATTATAAATTAAGTATGCTTGCCATATCGTAAAGTGCAGCATCCTTACCAACGATAAATTTCGCAGCTTTTACTGCGCCTGCAGCAAATACTTCTTTTGATTGTGCCGAATGCGATAGGGTAATAACCTCGTCATGTCCGGCAAAAATTACATCATGCTCACCAACGATTGTGCCACCACGAATAGCGTGTATACCGATTTCGTTTTTAGTGCGCTTTTGGCGTTTTGAGTGACGGTCATATTCGTATATGTATTCGTCATCAAAAACCTGATTCACGGCATTTGCAAGCATAAGAGCGGTGCCGGACGGGGCATCTATCTTTTGATTGTGATGCTTTTCAATAATTTCTATGTCAAAATTACTTCCCAAAATTTTAGCAGCGTTACGCGCCAAGGAGCATAATAAGTTTACACCTAGTGACATATTTGCTGTAAAAAATACAGGAATTAATTTTGAAGTATTCTTTATCTTTTCGATTTGCTCAGCCGAGTAACCTGTTGTTGCAAGAATAACAGCAACGTTATTTTGGGTTGCAAAGTTAAGTAAATCGTCAAGCACAGAAATATGCGAAAAGTCAATTATAACATCGGGAATTTGTTTTACATCATCAAAAGATTTATAAACAGGGAAGTCACAAAGCATTTCGCTTTTATCGATACCTGCAATTATTTTAATATCATTATCCTCTTTGCAACAA
The DNA here is from genome assembly GCA_045633485.1 of Acutalibacteraceae bacterium. Taxonomy (GTDB): domain Bacteria; phylum Bacillota; class Clostridia; order Oscillospirales; family Acutalibacteraceae; genus UBA737. The sequence continues at coordinate 20,390 of JAZQYL010000038.1, forward strand.
CGCGCTACGGCATTACCCATTTTTCCACACGCGCCTGAAAGTAAAATATTTATCATTTGTTTTTTTCACATCCGAAAATTAAATTTTAAATCATAAAGCCACATTCGGCAAGTTTAGCCTTCAGCAAATTTTTATTTGCTTCGCTAGTGGGATATAGCGGCATTCTGCATGGGCCAACATCAAGACCGAGCATATTCATTGCCTCTTTAACCGGAATAGGATTAACGTCGCAAAACATTGCATTCATAAGACCAACGTGTTTAAGATGCAAATCGGCTGCTGCTTGGGTATATCCGTTAAGATAAAGTTCGCAAATATCGTGCATTACTTTTGGAGCAATGTTTGAAAGTACCGATATTATACCGATACCGCCTAACGATAAAATAGGCACAGTCTGATCGTCGTTGCCAGAATAAATATCTAAATCGTTTCCGCATAGATATTTAATTTCAGCAATAAGCGATAAATCGCCGCTAGCTTCTTTTGTTGCGACAATATTTTGATGCTTCGAAAGCTCTTTATAGGTTTCGGCCTTAATGTTAACTCCCGTTCTGGAAGGAACATTGTAAAGTATAATTGGCTTACTTACTCTATCGGCGATATAGTTATAATGTGCTACAAGACCTGCTTGTGATGTTTTATTATAGTATGGTGTAACCATTAAGAAGGCATCAGCACCCACACTTGCCGCATCGTTACAAAGTTCTACGGAATAAACGGTATCATTACTTCCTGTTCCTGCAATTATCGGAACTCTTCCGCCTGCCGCTTTAACTGATTCTTCAATAACGCGCAGATGTTCGTCATAACGTAGTGTGGATTTTTCGCCGGTTGTACCGCAAATAACCAATGCGTCTATACCGCCTGTTATTTGTTCATTTACAAGTGTTTTTAAACGTCCTAAATTTACACTGCCATCATCATTCATTGGGGTAACTAAAGCCGTTGCGGCTCCTGTGAAAATTCTTTTTTTCATAAAAAAACACCTCGTTTTAAATATTATATGATATTTAAAATAAATTAATCCATATAACCCTTTGCTGCAAGTAGTTCAGCAAGCAAAACAGCACCGCCGGCAGCGCCGCGTAATGTGTTGTGTGAAAGACAAACAAACTTGTAGTCATATTGACTGTCCTCGCGCAAGCGGCCAACAGACACGGCCATACCACCTTCAAGATCGCGGTGAATTTTTGTTTGAGGCATATTGTCTTCGGTAAAGTAGTTAAGGAATTTTTTAGGCGCATGTGGAAGATCGAGTTCTTGTGGTACACCAGAGAAATTTTCCCACACTTTAAGAATTTGTTCTTTAGAAGGTTTGTTTTTAAAACTTACAAACACAGCAGCCATATGACCATCTGATACAGGCACACGTAAGCATTGAGCCGTAAATTTAGGTGAGGCAGCAAGCTTAATTTCGCCGTCTTCAACCTTACCCCAAATTTTAAGTGGTTCTTTTTCGCTTTTTTCTTCCTCACCGCCAATATACGGAATGACATTATCTATCATTTCCGGCCAACGCTCAAAGGTTTTGCCTGCGCCGGAGATTGCTTGATATGTGCACACTAAGCATTTGTCTACGCCAAACTCTTTATCAAGTGGGTGAAGTGCAGGCACATAGCTTTGAAGCGAACAATTAGATTTAACTGCTACGAAACCGCGTTTGGTACCAAGACGTTTGCGTTGGGATTCGATTACTTCAAGATGTTCAGGGTTAAGTTCGGGTATAACCATTGGAACGTCAGGGGTAAAACGATGCGCAGAATTGTTTGATACAACAGGGCACTCGTGTTTTGCATACATTTCTTCAAAGGCTTTAATTTCATCCTTTTTCATATCAACTGCGCAGAACACAAAATCAACCTTAGAAACAATGGTGTCAATGTCTGCTACTGCATCATAAACAATCATATCCTTTAAATTTTCCGGCATAGGTGAGCTCATTGCCCAACGATCACCTACGGCATCGGTATACGATTTGCCGGCGCTTCTTGGACTTGCTGCAAGACAAGTAACATTAAACCAAGGATGGTCAGCAAGCAGCAAAGCAAATCTTTGACCTACCATACCGGTAGCGCCAATAATACCAACATTGTAATTTTTCATTTTAGGGTCCTCCTGAAAAAAAGCAAAACTTGCTATTGATATTAGCAGAATTTTGCAATATAATATAATTTAATTAAATAATAACATTATAGTTGTCATTTGTCAAATCAAAATATACAACGAATTGTAGAAAGTAATTGGTAAAATTATATGAAAAAAAGTGATTTTTATTACGACTTACCCGAAAATTTGATTGCTCAAACTCCGATTTTTCCACGCGACTCATCAAGGATGTTGCGCCTTTCAAAAAACTCCGGTGAAGTGTGTCATGATACATTTAGTAATCTTCCTGATTTTTTAAATGAAGGCGACTGCCTTGTACTTAATAACACCCGTGTACTCCCGGCGCGTCTTTACGGTACGGCAAATGACACGGGTGCGGTAGTTGAGTTCGTTTTACTAAAACAATATGACCTTTATACGTGGGAATGTCTTGCGGGTCCCGGTAAAAAGGCAAAGATAGGCCGAGAATTTATTTTTAGTGATGAATTGTCCGCCGTTGTGCGTGATGTTTTGCCGGATGGAAACCGCGTTATTGAATTTAAGTGTGACGGTGAATTTTTTGCAACACTTGATAAGGTGGGTCAAATGCCGTTGCCACCATATATAAAAGAAAAGTTAAGTGATCGCGAGCGTTATCAAACCGTTTATTCTAAAGAATTAGGTTCTGCTGCCGCGCCGACAGCCGGACTTCATTTTACACCGGAATTACTTGATGAAATTAAAAACAAGGGTGTAAAGGTGGTATATGTAACTCTGCACGTAGGTCTTGGTACATTTAGACCTGTTAAGGTTGATGATATTAAGGAACATCATATGCATACCGAGCATTATTATATGTCAAAGGAAACGGCTGACGTTATTAATAATACAAAACAAAATGGCGGTAGAGTTATTTGCGTTGGTACAACCAGCTGCAGAACGGTAGAAAGTGTTGCTCAAAAGCACGGTAAAATGTGCGAGTGTAGCGATGATACGAGTATATTTATTTATCCGGGTTATACCTTCAAATGTATGGACGGCCTTGTAACCAATTTCCATCTGCCGGAAAGCACGCTTATAATGCTTGTTTCGGCATTCGCCGGATATGAAAATACAATGAATGCATACAAGATTGCCGTAGAAGAAAAATACCGTTTCTTTAGCTTCGGGGACGCGATGCTCATCCTATAGATAATAAGCTTTTAAGAAGAAAATGGTAATAGTGAAGAGGTAAGGCTTTGACTTTGCCTACGGATTTAATTTGAAATATTACATATAAAAAACCTCAAGCGTAACATATACTCGCTTGAGGTTTTATCATTATTTAAATTTAATCCATCGGCTTATTCTTTTCTTTTTATCGTTTGGATTAGAGGTAGGATTAATCTCGGGGATATAATCAGCCTTGCAATTTGAGCAATTTGTAGTGCCGATTTTATTAACAGTGCCACATTTAATGCATTCCCATGTGCCAATTGCCACATTTGGATTTTGATTTATTGGTGGTGCTGGTGCGTTTTCCGAGATATTGGAAGGTGATTCAAGTTTTTTAAGTTTAGAAATTATATTATCGGTGTAAAATTCCAAATATCGAACTCGGTTTTTATTATCGATTACAACTAAAATAAGTACCGATTGAAGTAAAGCTACAACCAAAAAAATTATAGCTAGGTACCAAACGTTTGTAACAAAAAGAAAAAATGCTAAAACACCTGAAAGCAACTGAAGTGCTAATAATATATATAGTAAAACTTGCATTTATATCATCCTCCAAAAATAATAGTAGCATATGTGGTTATTCTTTTCAAGAATAATTTCTTTTTGATTGCATTTTTTAAAAATATCGATTATAATTTAAGATAATAAAAAATAGATTATTGGAGTTTTTATGTATAAATTAATAACCGATAAAAACGGCGCGCGTAGGGGAGAGTTTCATACAAATCGCGGTACGGTACAAACCCCCGCATTTATGAATGTTGCAACCGCGGCAGCAATAAAAGGCGCTCTTTCTGCTGAAGATTTAAAAAACATTGGTTGTCAGGTAATGCTTAGCAATACCTACCACTTACATGTACGTCCCGGTGACGAGGTTATTCGCGATTGTGGCGGTCTTCATAAATTTACAACATGGGACGGTCCAATCCTTACCGATAGCGGTGGTTTTCAGGTCTTTTCGTTGGCATCACTTCGCCATATAGAAGAAGAGGGCGTAACGTTTGCAAGTCACGTCGATGGCAAACGTATTTTTATGGGGCCTGAGGAAAGTATGCAAATTCAGTCTAATCTTGGTTCAACAATTGCGATGGCATTTGATGAATGTGTTGAAAATCCTGCCGAATATTCTTATTCTAAAGCATCTTGTGAGCGTACAACCCGTTGGCTTAAACGTTGTAAAGATAAGATGAAGCAACTAAATTCACTTGAAAGTACTATTAATCGTGAACAAATGCTTTTTGGTATTAATCAGGGCTGCACATACAATGATTTGCGTATTAATCATATGAAAGAGATTGCTGATCTTGATTTGGATGGTTATGCAATAGGCGGTTTGGCTGTTGGTGAGCCTGCTGAAGTTATGTATGATGTTATAGAACACGTTACACCACATATGCCGCAAAATAAAATTCGTTATTTAATGGGCGTTGGTACACCGGTTAATATACTAAACGCTGTTGAAAGAGGCGTTGATCTTTTTGACTGTGTAATGCCAAGTCGTAATGCTCGCCATGGTCATTTGTTTACTTCTAAGGGAATCATAAACATTAATAATAAAAAATATGAATACGATATGACGCCGATTGATGAGAATTGTGGTTGTCCCGTTTGTCAGCGTTACAGTAAGGCATATATCAGGCATTTGCTAAAAAGTACCGAAATGCTTTCGCAAAGGCTTTTGGTAATGCATAATTTATGGTTCTATAATAATCTTATGTCCGATATTCGCAACGCACTTGATGAGGGCAAATTTGCTCAGTTTAAAGCCGAGAAAGAAAAAATACTCGGTAAACGTATATAATTTACAATTAGTGCTTGCAATTAAGTCTAGTATTATGTATAATACATTTTGTTATTATTTTATGGAGGTTAAAATCTTATGTATTTTAATTCGTTTCTTTTAAGTGCAAATAATGTTTCTGAAAATCAAACAGGTAGTTTGTTAATGACGGCTCTTCCGTTAATTTTAATGGTTGGCGCTATGTATTTGTTTATTATTCGTCCTCAGAAAAAGAAAGAGAAGGCAGAAAAACAAATGCGTGATAGTCTACAAATCGGCGACGAAATTGTTACTATCGGTGGCATCTATGGCAGAGTAATTTCATTAAAAGAAGATACTATTGTTATTGAATCAAAGAGCGATCATAGCAAAATTACAATCGCACGTTGGGCTATGCAACAAAACCTAACAGTACATGACGATGTTGCAAAAAAATAATTAGGTAATAAAATATCCCTTCGCTTGAATATGCTTTAAGCGGAGGGATTTTTATGTCTAATGATTATAAGAATAATGCGGATAATAAAAAATCGGCATATATAATTGGTGCTTTAATAGGTATACTTACTACTATATTGACAATGTTTGTTTTTTCGGCGCTATTATTATTTTTTAGTGTTGACCGCGCCTATGCCGCTGCATTTGCTACTATAAGTATAGCACTTGGCGCTTTTGTTGCGAGTTTTTTTACCGCAAAAAAATTACGCGAAAAGGGTTATCGTACGGGAATTATAATCGGTGCTGTAGTTTTTGTTTTAATAACGATAGTTTCATTTTTACTTGGTAATACTTTTTCGCTTAATACGTTGTTTCATTTCATAATTATAATTATTTCATCTTTAGTTGGCGGCATAATGGGTGTAAACGCAAACAAAACAAAAAAATACATATAAAAAATTCGGATTTTACATATTAACTGTAAAGTCCGAAATTTTTTATTGAGTTAGCATTTCTATAATTTTTGAATAAATTGCCGATGGATTTTCTAAAAATTTTTCTCTTATAAAATTACCTTGGTCATCATCGGTAATAAGCATTTTAACGGTTATAAACGGTTTTCCGTTATCAATTGCAGAACAACTAAGATAGGTATTTCCGTTTTCGTGTGTTATTTCGAACAGATTATCTTTTGCGTTTTTAAATTTTGCAAACATTTTCATAACCGCAAGATATGCGCGTTCTTTAACAACGGAGGAAAGTGAGGACTTAAGCGTTGTTGACGTACTACGACCGTTTGGTGTAATTTGATAGGTTTGTTCGCCATCGTCGGTTGCAACAATTTGACCGCTTTGCGCAAGGGATACAACAGCATCACTTACTTCAAAAGCATTTGCAAGACCTTCGTAGTGCAGTACGTTTGCGAGCATATCTACAGGCACGGGTTCATCGATTGCGCTTAAAATATAGCATATTAAAATTTTGATTTCGGACGTGCTAAAAAGTCCACCGCGGGCAACCCCTGCGCCCGATGCATTTTTTTCCATATAAAGTAACTCCTAAATGATTAACTAATAATATTATATTTATATTTTAAAAAGTTGCAAGTGTTTTATTAAATTAAAAATACTTTGTTATAGCTAATATTGGTTTTTATTGACAAAATTTATTTATACATTTATAATGTTTCCAAAAGGAGTGATTTTTGTGAAGAAAATTTTAGCATTGATTTTATCAATTATTATATTTATTGTTTCTTTTGGTTCGTCGGCCATATGCGCAGACGAGATAGAGGTTTGGCAATACGGTGATGTTAATAAGGATAGTTTTGTTAACAACAAAGACCTTGGTCTTTTGATGCAGTACCTTAACAACTGGGATGTTACAATATATATGGATGTCGCTGATGTTAATGTTGATGGTAGTGTTAACAACAAAGACTACGGTTTGCTTATGCAGTACTTAAATAATTGGGATGTCGTTTTGGGAAAACAACCCGGACAAAATCCCGACAATCTTATGAACGACGGCATCAATCCGGAGGATTATCGTGGTAGAACCATTAAGTTTATCTCAACAATTGATCCTAAATATGATGAATCAGGTCCGGTTGTAGAAAATTTTGAAAAAGAGTATGGCATTACTGTAGAAATTATTCCATCAGGTATTGACGAGTATGCTCAAAAGTGCGTAGGTCTTATTGCTGTAGGTGCGTCACCCGACGTTGCGTGCAGTAACGGTGACTTCCCGGCATGTATGGGTTACTTACAGTCACTTGATGCTGCAAAGCTTAACTACAAGGAAGAAATCTGGAATCAGAACACATTTAAACTTACTACATTCGGTGGTTCACCATACCTTTGCGATACACTAGGTAATATCTTTACAGAAACAGATATTGTTGTTTATAGCAAATCAATGCTTAATAAAGCTAATGCCTATACTCCCGAAGACTATGACAGAGCAGGTAAGTGGACTTGGGATGCTTTCTTTGAAATTGGTAAAGCATGTCAAAAGGTAACCGGTAAACCAGGTTGTGCAATCAACTCTTACGAGTGTTATTTCCACGCAGCCGGCGGTAGCGTATACAAAATTGAAAATGGTAAGGTTGTAAACGGTATTGACAGTAACTCTGCTGCCATTATGGAAAAGTATGCTCTAGCTAGAAAAGACAATATCCTTATGACAGGAAAGTCTGTTGCATCGGCTCTTATGGAAGGCGATATCGGTATCGCAACATTCAGTTCATCGGCACTTAAGAAAACAGGCGAGTTTAGAAATGCTAATTGGCTTGACCTAGGTTTTTACTATTTACCATATTATGATGAGGATGCGGTTGTAATCGGTGAACGACCAGTAACCGGATTTTTGCGTGGTTGGGGTATTTGTTACGGCGCTAACGAGCCTGTTGCGGCAGGTTTGTTCCTTCGCGAATATCTTGATGTTAACAACTATGACGTACGCGGTACGTTTATCACACCAGAGGCTGAAACCTTATTTTATCATAACAGCATTCTTGTTCTTGATTACGATAATTACAATCCGTATTTTACGTATCAAGATTTAAATACATTTGTTACCGGTGTTGAAGCAAACGAGAAAATTTATTATCCGATGTACAGAGATCCAACGCAGGTTGTGGATAGTATGCCTGATGTTAGAGAAAATATAGATAAGGGCGTTAAAAATTCTAATAAATATATAGATCAATTCACCGGTTTAAGATAATTGTTTTATCAAAAAAACTACCGCAGAAATTCTGCGGTAGTTTTTTATGTGTTATTGTCTTTTAAATATTCATCAATTGCATTTGCTGCGGTTTTACCGGCGCCCATTGCAGAAATTACCGTAGCAGCACCCGTTACGGCATCTCCGCCGGCGTACACGCCTTCGCGAGAAGTTAGTCCATCTTCTGTAATGATAATACCCCCGCGTGAGTTTACGTCAAGACCATCGGTAGTATTCTTAATAAGTGGGTTAGGGGAAGTGCCTATAGAAATGATTACGGTGTCAACATCTATTATAAATTCAGAATTTTCAACCGGCACAGGACGGCGTCGTCCCTTTTCATCCGGTTCGGTAAGCTCCATTTTTATGCATTTAATTGCAGATACAAAACCGTTTTTTTCGTCGTGTGGGTTGTTTGGATTATTATAGCCTAAAATTTCAACAGGATTGTTAAGAATTTTAAAATCAACACCCTCTTCTACAGCGTGTTCAACCTCTTCCTTACGAGCCGGCAATTCGTCCCATGAGCGTCGATAGATAATATATACCTTTTCGGCTCCAAGACGGACAGCGGTTCGCGCAGCATCCATTGCAACGTTGCCACCACCGACAACCGCTACCTTTCCGCCCTTCATTATCGGGGTAGATGGATTGCCGTAATACGCTTTCATAAGATTACTACGTGTTAAAAATTCATTTGCCGAGTAAACTCCCTTTAAACTTTCGCCGGGAATTCCCATAAAGTTTGGAAGTCCTGCGCCTGTACCAATAAATACTGCCTTGTATCCCATATCAAAAAGTTCGTCAATGGTAAGGGTTTTGCCTATAACAACGTTGGTTTGAATATTTACACCCAGTTGCTTTAATGTGTCGACCTCTTTTGCGACAATTGATTTTGGTAAACGAAACTCAGGAATACCGTAAACCAAAACGCCACCTGCAACATGAAGTGCTTCAAATACGGTAACATCATAACCTTTTTTTGCAAGGTCACCGGCGCAAGTAAGACCCGACGGACCCGAACCCACAACGGCAACTTTTTTACCGTTTGAATTTGACTTTTGCGGTGTTTCTTTTGAATTTTCATTGTGCCAATCAGCAACAAAGCGTTCAAGTCTGCCAATACCCACAGGCTCGAATTTTATACCTAGCGTACACTTGCTTTCGCACTGTGTTTCTTGCGGACATACTCTTCCGCAAACTGCAGGCAGGGAAGAGGAAAGTGAAATTATGTTATACGCACTTTCAAAATCGCCTTCCTGAATTTTACCGATAAAATTCGGTATATCAATATTTACAGGGCAACCGCTTACACACGGCATATGCTTGCACTTAAGACAACGCTGTGCTTCGGCGATTGCAATTTCTTGTGAATATCCTAGGGCTACCTCGTTAAAATTAAGCGCCCTAACATTTGCCGTTTGTGTTGGCATATCGTGTTTTTTGGGGTTAATTGCCATTTTTTCACCTTATGCCTTTCTAAATAGGTTACAAGATTCTTTGTAAGCGTGATGTTCAAACTCGGTATACATTCTGCCGCGGGACATAGCCTCGTCAAAATCAATTTGATAACCGTCAAAATCAGGACCGTCAACACATGCGAATTTTGTTACTTTTTTACCATCGATATTAAGAGTAAGTCTGCAACCGCCACACATGCCTGTACCGTCAATCATAATTGGATTCATAGATACTGTAACAGGTACATTAAAGGGCTTTGCGGCCTCGACAACATACTTCATCATAACAAGCGGGCCAATGGTGATTATCATATCAAATTCCTCACCATTTTTTAGCATATCATTAAGCGGTGCGCAAACATTACCCTTATGGCCGTATGAACCATCATCGGTCATAATATAAAGCTTATCCGAGCAAGCGTTAAATTCATCCTCGAGTATTAATAGGTCTTTATTTCTAAAACCGATAATGCTTGTAACATTAGCGCCTTGAGAGTGTAATGCTTGGGCAATTGGCATTGCAATAGCGCAACCGACACCACCGCCGATTATACAAACCTTTTTAAGTCCTGCTATATGAGTGGGTTCGCCCAAAGGACCAACGAAGTCCTTAATATATTCGCCCTCTTTTTTGTTATTCAATTTATTAGTGGTGGCACCAACAATTTGAAATATTATTTTAACCGTACCTTCGGTTTCGTTCTTGCCTGCAACAGTAAGGGGAATACGCTCGCCGTCTTCGTCTACACGCAGAATAATGAACTGACCGGGTTGTACTTTGTTGGCTACAAGGGGAGAATAAATCTCCATTTGAGTAACAGTAGGGTTAAGCTCTTTTTTGGATATTATTTTATACATAAAATGACCTTCAATCTAAAATATTTTAATATTATATTATAACTTTAACACAAAGTCAACCAATGTAAAAAATAAAACCCTGAATTAATCAGGGTTTTATGCGTTAATAAAGTTTTAAATCGAGCCAGAGGTTTTCGTAGTGCATTCGTACGCTTGCGGGAATGTCATGATAATATTCCGTTTCGGGAGAATCTTCAGCTTTGGGATACAAAATCTCATTTTCAAAATAACAATATTCCGGATTGTTGATTACCGCATTATGCGGAGAGGCGTAGCCAATGTATTCGGCATTCGCAAGGGCGATATCAGGCTCTAGCAAGAAATTGATGTAAAGCATAGCGGCATCATAATTCTTTACACATTTCGGTATGCATATTGAATCAATAAAAATATTGGTGCCTTCTTTTGGATAAAAGAATTTTAAATCAGGATTTACTTCAAGCATAACCAGATAATCGCCTGCATAATACGGACCTATTGCAGCTTCGCCTGTTTCAAGTTTTCCGTATATTTCGTCCATAACGTATGATTGTAAAACATCTTTTCCTTGTTTTAACAATTCACAAGCATCGTTCCATTCCTCAAGATTTGTTGAATTAACACTATAACCGAGGAGCTTTTGTGCTGTCATAAAGCCGTCACGAGGATTGTTGAAATTGAGTGACATGTTACGATATTTTTCATCCCACAATGCACTCCACGAATGTTCGGGTTCGTCGATAAGCGCGCTATTATAAATAACACCAACCATACCAACGTTATAAGGAACGGTGTATTCTTGATTTTGGTCAAAAAACAGTCCCTTATATTCATCATTAATATAATGATAATTTGAAAGGGCAGAAGTATTAATTTTAGTTAACATATCTTCTGATTTAAGACGAGCAATCATATAATCCGAAGGTATTATAATATCGTAACTTACACCACCGTTTTTAATTTGCGAATACATAGTTTCGTTACTTTCGAATGTCGTGTAGTTTATCTTTATGCCGGTTATGCGCTCAAATTCACGATTAACATCCATACAACCTTCGCTACCATCGGATATGTATTCGCCCCAGTTATAAACATTAAGCTCGGTACCGGCAAATTCACGGGTATAAGTGCCTTCAAGATTGATGTCAAAGTATTCATAACCACAAGAACAAAGAGATGCGCACAACATTAAGCACATAACAAGTGATATAATTTTTTTAAGCATTTACACCCCTCCTTGAATCCGCTTTAGATTGCAGCGCGTTGTAAAGCAAGAGTAGCACAAATACTGCCATAAAAACAATTGTAGAAAGGGCATATGCGTCGGGAGTAACGGTTTTCTTTGTCATATTGTAAATAACAATAGGTAAGGTTTGATAATGGCCGCATGTAAAATAACTTATTACAAAATCATCAAGCGAAAGGGTAAAGGCCATAATAGCGCCTGTAAAAATTGATGTTGAAATTGACGGCAATATAACCTTAAAAAACGCTTTAAAAGGTGTACAACCCAAATCAAGAGCGGCTTCGTGCAAGCTCATATCGGTAGCTTTAAGGCGAGGCATTACCGATACGATAATATAAGGAAGGTTAAAGGTAATATGGGCAGATAATACCGTGAAAAAACCCAATGATTCTTTAAGCCCAAACAAATTACCAATAAACACGAACATTAACCAAAGTGAAACACCGGTTACAATATCGGCATTCATCATAGGGATATTTGTTACCGATATTATTGCGCTACGGCTTATACGTTTGCGCAATGCTAAAATTCCTACAGAAGCAGCTGTGCCCATAACAGTAGAAATAATTGAAGATAAAACTGCGATTATTAGGGTGTGTTGAAGTCCCGTAAGCATAGAAGTATTGGTAGCAAGACCTGTGTACCAATCCAAAGAAAAGCCTTCAAAAACCCATACGCTACCGCCGGAGTTAAAGGAAAAGAAAATCATAACTACCACAGGAGCATACAAAAAAATGAGTATTAGTGCAATATAAAGACGAGAAAGAGTTTTCATATAACAACAGCCTCCTCGTCATCACCAAAGCGGTTCATTATAAGAGTGCAAAGTAAAATCATTACCATTAATATTAAAGAAAGGGTAGAGGCAATGTTATAATATTGCGGGCCTGTGTTAAAGAAATGTTCTATCGTGTCACCAATAAGCATATCTTTGTTTCCACCGAGTTTTTGTGAGATGTAAAAAGTGCTGATGGATGGTACAAAAACCATTGTGATGCCGGATATTACGCCCGGTAAAGAAAGCGGCATAATAACACGACGAATACGCGACCAACTGTTAGAGCCAAGATCACTTGCGGCTTCAAGCAAGGAGTTATCTATTTTTGACATTGCTGTATAAATTGGCAATATCATATACGGTATAAAGTCGTAAACCATACCCAAGATTACAGCACCTGGCGTGTTAATAAGCTGTAGGGGACCGATACCTAATAATCCTAAGAATTTATTAATAAGACCGGTGTTTGCAAGAATGGATATCCACGAATATGTACGGATGAGAAAGTTCATCCACATAGGAAGCATAATAAGTAGCATAATCATTCGTTGACTGCTTATTTTAAGTTTGGTCATATAGTAAGCCATGGGATAGGCAAGTAAAAGTGTTATTATTGTAGCAATAAAGGCATAAATAATAGATAGTAAAAAAGGTTTTTTATATCTGCCTATTTGTGCAAAGTTTGCAAGTGTGAAAACACCGTTTGTGTCGGTAAATGCGAAGTACATCATAATAATAAGAGGAACTACAATAAATATTGCAGCCCACACAATATACGGGGAAGCAACGATTCGACTGCCAAAACTTTTTTTATTCATCGTCATCCTCCGGCTCTATGTCAGAAAGATGTTCCATTTCCTCGCTATAAGTACTGTAATCGCCGTATAGGCCGGAATATTCTGATTTTTTCATAATATGAATGGCATCGGGCTCAATATAAAGACCAACATTATCCCCGACAAAGCATTCATCGGTGGTTTGAATCATCCACTTAAAACCGCCGATATCAACAATAATTTCGTAATGAACGCCCAAAAAGTCAACCGACGTGACGGTTCCTTTAAGCATTCCTTTATCAGCAGGTACAATATCTACATCTTCGGGACGCACAACAACATCAACGTTTTCATTAGGCATGAAACCTTTATCTAAACAATTGAAGGTATAACCGGAAAATTCGGCTACAAAGTCTTTTTTCATAACGCCGTCTAGGATATTTGACTCACCGATAAAATCAGCAACAAATGCATTTTCAGGCTCGTTATAAATATCCTGAGGTGAACCAATTTGCTGAATTTTACCCTTATTCATAACAACGACTCTATCTGACATTGTAAGCGCTTCTTCTTGGTCATGAGTAACAAAGACAAATGTAATGCCAAGCTGACGTTGGATGCGCCTAAGTTCTTTTTGCATATCTTTACGGAGTTTTAAATCAAGAGCTGCAAGAGGTTCGTCAAGCAAAAGCACCTTTGGCTTGTTGGCTATAGCACGGGCTATGGCAACACGTTGCTGCTGACCACCCGAAAGGGTAGAAATACTTCGCTTTTCAAAGCCATCAAGATTTACAAGATGAAGCATTTCGGTAACTATTTCTTTAATTTCTGTTTCTTTTAGTTTTTTTACACGAAGACCGAAAGCAACATTTTCATACACGTTCAAATGTGGGAAAAGTGCATAACGCTGAAAAATGGTGTTAACCTGACGTTTGTACGACGGCACACCATTAATTTTTTTGTTTTCAAAAAGAACATCACCGTTATCTGCGTCCAAAAAGCCTGCAATAATACGCAGTGTGGTTGTTTTACCACAACCCGATGGTCCTAATAGTGTAATAAATTCTTTATCACGTATACTAAGGTTTAACCCATCAAGCACCTTTTCGTCGCTAAATGAAACGAAGATGTTTTTAAGTTCAATTATATTATTTTTTTGGTTTTCCATTTAACCACATCCCCCTTTGTCAAACACCACAAGTGTCGACAGTAGTAAAGTTTTACGTTTACCCTGCGCGATACCCCGACCGTTTGTTTGTGTGCCCTGACAAAGGGTTTTTCATAGCTCAAACAAGTGATGAACTACGGCACACATTAGTACCGACCGTCTTTCTACACAGATGCGTTAAATTAATATTATTACTTATATATTAACAATAATAAAGATAAGGCTAAACACTTAAAAAGTCAAGTTAATTTTGCAAAAAATGTAGAATTTACCATATAAATTTTGCATCAAATTTTGTAAATCTTAAGTTTTCTCCCGTTTTCTTTAAAAAGCTTTGAAATACTCGATTTTTAGTTTTTTTTAATTTACCTTGTGTTTTGGATTTCCATTTAAAAAAGAGATGATATTATCTTCAACAATGTAAAGTAGGCGTTGCCTTGTTGTAAGAGGCGCCCAGGCAGTATGCGGGGTAATAATAAGATTTTGAATATCTTTAAGCAAACAATTTTTATTCATTGGTTCTTCGTTTAGCACATCTATTGCTGCTCCCGATAATTTACCGCATTTTAGTGCGTTTGAAAGATCCTCTTCATTAATAATACCGCCTCGCGCTGTATTAATGAAAAATGCACCATTCTTACATTTAGAAAAGGTTTCTTTGTTAAACATTTCACGGCTTTGTTCATTAAGAGGACAATGTGCTGTTATAATATCACTGTTTTTTAGTAAAATATCAAGCGAAACAAAGTTAACGCTATTATCACACTTCGGGGTTCGTGTGTATACTAATACATTCATTTCAAATGCGATAGCAATTTGCGCAACACGTTGACCAATACTTCCGTAGCCTATAATTCCTATTGTTTTATCCTTTAATTCATCGGTGGGGAAACACAAAACCGAAAAAGTAGTGGACTGTTGCCAACCACCGTTTTGCACAAAATGGTTATAATTATTAATTGCGTTATAATGGTGTAGAATATATGCAAAAACCTGCTGTGCCACCGCGCTTGTTGAGTACGAACCTGCATTACAAACGGTGATACCTTTTTCTTTTGCAAATTCAATATCTATGTTGTTGTAACCCGTTGCAAAAAGACCGATATACTTTAATTTTTTTGCTTTTTCAATAATCGGTTTATCAATAATTGTTTTATTGCATAAAATTATATCGTAATCCTGCACGGTATCAAGTAATTCATCGTACGATATATTCGGGTTATAAACAACATCACCGTATTTTTCAAATACGGTGAGTGAAAGGTCGTTGTTTTGTGTGAGGGTTGCGCAGTCGGCAATTAATATTTTCATTGTTTCGGTGTCACTTTCTTCTTTGTGCCGTCGGGTTCGACAATATACATATTATCAAGTTGAGCCATAAGACTACGCTTGTAACCTTCTATATACTCTTTGCGCAAAGCGGCTTGTTCTAACTTTTCCTCTTCGGTAAGGCCTTGTGCTTTTTGTTTGCGCGCGAGTTCATTAATTCTATCAATTTTACTTTGTTCCATAATTAAATCTCATTTCTGCCCTCAAGAGCTCTAGCTAAAGTATATTCGTCGGCATATTCTAAATCTCCGCCAACCGGTATACCATACGCAAGTCGTGTTACTTTAATACCCATAGGTTTGACCAAGCGTGAAATATAACTTGCAGTTGCTTCGCCTTCGACGGTAGGATTCGTGGCCATAATAATTTCTTTTACGGTTCCGTCACTTAATCTTTCCATCAGTTCTTTTATACGAAGTTTATCAGGACCAACGTTATCAAGCGGAGAAATAACACCATGAAGAACATGGTATACACCATTGTATTCGCGTGTGCGCTCGAACGCCATAATATCACGAGGATCTTCAACAACACAAATAACACTTTTGTCACGGCGAATATCGTCGCAAATTTGACAAACATCCAAATCTGTAAGCGACTGGCAAACCTTGCAAAAATGTATTTTTTCACGAGCGTTAATAAGCGCATCGGCAAAGGCCTTGGCGCGTTCGGGCGGTTGTTCTAAAATGCTGTATGCAAGTCTTTGAGCTGTTTTTTTACCGATTCCGGGAAGTCGAGCAAACTGGTTAATAAGTTCAGTTAATGGTATAATATTATAATTCATAATTAAAACATACCGGGTAGGTTAAGTCCGCCAGTGATAGCGCCCATTTCTTCCTCGGCGGTTTTGATAGCGTTGTTTATTGCCTCGTTTACAGCTACTGTAACAAGGTCTTCAATCATTTCGGCATCATCAGGATCAATGATGTCAGGGTTGATTTTTATTGATTTTATAAGATGCTTACCATCTACTGTAACAGAAACAGCGCCACCGCCTGAAACGGCTGAATACTCACGAGCTTCAAGATCGGATTGAAGTGTTGCCATATCCTCCTGCATTTTTTGCGCTTGTTTAAGCATTTGGTTCATATTACCGGGACCACCGGAATTTGGAATACGTACTTTCATAATAAATCTCCTAAATATTAATTGTTTTCGAGTTGTTTAAGTTTTTGTGCAAAACCTAAAAGGGGATCGGTATCCTCATTAACTGTTTTAGCATGATAAGGCCCTAATTTATAGACGTTACCCAGAACATTTTGCGCTGCTTTGCGTATAGAATCACGGTATATTGGATTATTGCCGTTTACAAGCGCTTTGAATTGCGAGTTGTTAGTATCAATAAGAAGGCGATCACCTTCGATATAGGCTTTAGAGTCTTGCAAAACTCCGGCAATAAGTGGACAGGTAGAACGAAGAAGACCTATTATTTCGCTCCATTTTACAACAGGAGTAATGCTTGTTTGAGTAGGCATTGCAACAACATCTTCGTTTGGAACAAGCTCATTAAGATCAAGCGGTGCGGGGATATCGTTTTCCTCTGGTATGGGAAATTCATCATTGTCAACTTCTGTATCGGGAGAATTTTGTGCTTCAAATGTTTCCTTAACAATTACTTCCTTTTGTAAGTGCGACGGCCTATTGCTCTCAAGTTCGGCAATACGACGCTCCAAAGAATTTAAATCCTGTCTAATTTCTGGATTACACAATCTGATTATTGCCATTTCCATCTCGCAACGGCGATTGCCGTTTTGCATTGAAGCGGCAGAAGACTGTAAAACACCAAGTATGGACATAATTTCTTTAATATCGAAATTTTGAGCTTGTTGTTCAAGTGAGCGAAGTTTACTGCTTGAACATATAACGGGCTTTTGCTCGCTTTTTACTACCTTAACAATCATAAGGTCGCGGAAATGTCCGGTAAGTTCGGATAGTAAACGAAGCATATCTACCGATGAATTGTGCAGTTTATCAATAAGCATTAATGCTTCTTCAGTAGAATGAGCTTTGATTAGATCAGCCATCTTTATAAGATAATCGTTGCCCGCCATAGAACAAACATTAGCGACGGTATCTTCGGATATATCGCTACTGTGAGAAGCACAAAGGTCTAAAATGGATAATGCGTCACGCATGCCACCATCGGCAGCAGAGGCTATGAGTGTTGCAGCATCGTCGGTAAGATTTAAATTTTCTTGTGTGGCAACATACTGTAAACGAGATACGATTTCTTGTGAATCAATACGGCGAAAATCAAATCTTTGACAACGTGATAAAATAGTGGCAGGTAATTTGTGCACCTCGGTTGTTGCAAGTATGAATACAACGTGTTCGGGCGGTTCTTCCAAAGTTTTAAGCAATGCATTAAATGCGGCGCCCGAAAGCATATGAACCTCATCGATTATATATACACGATATTTACAGGCAGCAGGGGAGAAATTAACCTGTTCACGCAATTCGCGGATATCATCAACACCGTTGTTGGATGCAGCGTCCATTTCGACAATATCAGTAGCCTCATCTGATGCTACCATACGGCAAATTTCACATTGACCGCAAGGATCACCGTTTATAGGAGATAAACAGTTAACGGCCTTTGCAAGAATTTTAGCGCAGGTTGTTTTTCCGGTTCCGCGCGTACCTGTAAAAAGATATGCGTGTACAACTTTACCGTTTTCAAGCTCATTTTTAAGTGTTTTTGTAATGTGATCTTGACCTACAACATCACTAAATGTTGCAGGGCGGTATTTTCGGTACAATGCCTGATATGCCATAAATTCACCCCTAAATAGAATTCGCCTATATGCTTGGTCGTACGAATGAACCGATTGACTATTCGCACGGAAGAAACTGCTTAATGCTGCTCGGTTCCCCGCCTGACATGGTTCACAGCCCTCCGTCGTATAGGACCCGCCCATTCGCACGACCAAATATACAGGCTTTTAATGATTATATCTTAATTTATTTGAAAATGCAATAGTGAAATTACATATTTTACTTAAAAATTACATTTATGGTTGAAAAAATTTTCTTATACTGTTATAATGATTTCAATTATCCGTATTATACTATATATAAACTGTTTATGGTATGAAAGGATAGATTTGTTTTGTACAGAATGGAAACCGCTCACTTATTGGACACTCGTTACACTATTGCAACCGATATTTTCACCGGTGAAAAATTTGCATTTAATGCTATTGCTAAAATTAAAGATTTTATTTTGCAGTTAACCGGAAGATTGGATATGAATGTTTTTAACGATATCGGTAATGGTGTATTTGTAGCCAAAAGCGCGTCTGTCGCGTCTACTGCCGATATTATAGGTCCGTGTATTATTGATGAAGGTGCACAAATCAGGCATTGCGCATTTATACGCGGAAATGTTGTTGTTGGCAAAAATTGTGTTGTCGGAAACTCTACCGAGCTTAAGAATGCAATTTTGTTTGATAAGGTGCAGGTTCCTCACTACAATTATGTCGGGGACAGCATCTTGGGCTATAAATCACATTTGGGCGCAGGTGCGATTACTTCTAATGTTAAATCTGACAAAACAGATGTATCTGTTTGCATTGATGGTAAAAGGTATGATACAAATCTAAGAAAATTTGGTGCGATTATTGGTGACGGTGCAGAGATTGGCTGCGGCGCAGTACTTAATCCCGGAACTATTGTGGGTAAAAATACTAATATTTATCCGCTTTCAATGGTAAGAGGATATATACCCTCAAATCACATCTATAAAAATCGCAACGAAATTGTGGAGAAAATATGGAAAAGTGGGACATTTTAAATGCTGAAGGTGAGTTTGTAGGTAAAACAACCCTTCGTGGCAGATGTAATTTAAAACCGGGTGAATATCATCTAGTGGTTCACATTTGGGTAATTTCATCGACTGGTAAGATCTTAATCCAACGCAGAAGCGAAGAAAAAAAGCTTATGCCTGGCGAATGGGCAGCAACGGGTGGAGCTGCGATTTCAGGTGAAGATTCATATACCGCTGCTAATCGCGAATTGTATGAGGAATTGGGAATTGCCTCTAATAAGCAGACGCTTAGAAAGCTTACACGTATTAAAAGGCGTAATTCCTTGCTTGATATCTGGATGATAAACACAGATGTTGAGATTAATAAACTATCCCTTCAAGAAGATGAAGTTGCGGAAGTTCGTTGGGTTACACGTGATGAATTTAAAAAAATGATTGAAGGTAAGAATTTTCATAATTATGGAAAAGAATATTTTGATACCGTATTTGCTAAGATTGATGAACAAATGGGGGTGATGGTGTGAGCCTTAATTTAAATGGTGAAAAATGTGTTATTTGCAAAGCCTATTTGTTTGAAGAAGATGATGTTGTTTATTGTCCTGAATGTGGGGCACCGCATCATCGCGACTGTTATAATGCAGTCGGTCATTGCGGACTTAAAGAGTTTCACGGTACTGAAAATCAGTATGTAAAACCTAAAACACAAAAGATTGAACAGCAAACAACTAGTGGTAATCAGATTACATGTAACGTATGCGGCAATTCATATAACAATGAAGAACCAATTTGTCCAAATTGCAACGCTCCTAACATACAGGCCGGCGGAGGAAAAATTTTCACCATTGATTTTACAAGCAATACACCATCAGATTTGGATTTGGGTAATGGGGTAACCGTTGCAGAGGCGAACAAATTTGTTTTAAATAATACTCACAGATATATTCCAAAATTTGTACGTTTCAAAAATGGAGAAAAAGCATCGTGGAATTGGCTTGCTTTTCTAACACCGTGCGGTTGGCTATTGTCACGAAAAATGTATTTGCTTGGCGCAATTATCGGCGCTTTGCAGATTGCACTTACGTTGCTAAATTTTCCTTTTATAAACGCGTTAAACCAATTTGGTTTTTCAGAAGGAAGAACCTATATGGAAATAAGCAAGGTTGTTATTGAAAATATTTCTGTCATTGGTATTCCTGTAATCATAACGTCGTTTGTAAGCAGCATATTGGATTTTGCACTAAGGATAATATTTGCAATTTTTGGCGATTTTATTTACAGAAAGCGCGTTATAACAAACGTTGTTACAATAAAGCAAAATAGGTTAGAAAAAGATGCGATTTTTGCAAAAAAAGGCGGAGTGAATTTTTGGGCGGCAATTCTCGGCTATTTTGCCGTAAGCGAACTACCCACAATATTCGCTAGCTTTTTGGGGATATTATGATGAAAAAATACACAACGCTATATTTTGATCTTGATAATACTTTGTTGGATTTTTCTGCGGCAGAGCACAGTGCAATTCGCAAACTATTTGCATTGCACAATCTGCCGATAACCGACGAAGGAATAGCAAAATATTCGGCTATAAATCTTACTTGGTGGGAACGCTTCGAAAAGGGCGAGATACAAAAAGACGAGATTTATGCCGGACGATTTAAGGAATATCTTGATTTTTATCATCTTAAGGCAGATCAATACAAGATGGCTGATGATTATTTTGATTTTTTGTCAGAAGGCTACGATTTGATTGAAGGCGCCGACAAAGCGCTGGAATACATAAAGAATAAGGGTTACACGGTTTGCATTACAACGAACGGAATGTCACGTACGCAGTATCGCCGTATTGATAACTGTTCAATAAAAAATTATTTTGATTATATCTTTGTTTCAGAGGATGCCGGACATCAAAAACCGGAAACAGAATATTTTGATTATGTTATGGCACACACCAACGAAAAGGATAAATCCAAGATTTTGGTTATTGGTGATTCAATGTCATCAGACATATTAGGCGGTATAAATTTTGGCGTTGATACGTGTTGGCTTAACCCTAAGGGTGTTCGTGGCAAGTATAGTGCAAACTATGAAATAGCAAATATTATGCAAATTTGCGATATTTTATAGAAAATATGCAACATTTTTTGCATAAAAACAAAAATTATGAATATTTATTCAAAAAATGCTTGACAAATAGATATTGTAGGCATATAATGGCTGCATATTAAATGAATTATGTCAAAAAAGGAGACAAAAACAATGGATAAAAAAGATATTAAAAAAGTAGTGCTTGCCTATTCAGGCGGCCTTGATACATCAATTATTATTCCTTGGCTTAAAGAAAATTACAACAACTGTGAGGTTATTGCAGTATCGGGTAACGTTGGCCAGGCAGACGAGCTTGAAGGTCTTGAAGAAAAGGCAATTAAAACAGGTGCATCAAAATTATATGTTTTGGATCTTACCGAAGAATATGTTGATGATTACATTATTCCTTGCGTTAAAGCGGGAGCAATTTATGAAGACTACCTTTTAGGTACAAGCCATGCTCGTCCATGCATTGCAAAAGGCCTTGTTGATATTGCTATTAAAGAGGGCGCAGATGCTATTTGTCATGGTTGCACCGGTAAGGGTAATGACCAAGTCCGTTTTGAGCTTACCATTAAGCATTTTGCTCCCAATATGCCAATTATTGCTCCATGGAGAGAATGGGATATTAAATCTCGTGAGGAAGAAATTGAATATGCAGAGGCACACAATATTCCACTAAAGATAAATAGAGAAACAAACTATTCAAAAGATAAGAACCTTTGGCATCTTTCACATGAAGGTATGGATCTTGAAGATACAGGTAATGAGCCAATGTATGATAAACCTGGATTTCTTGAAATGGGTGTTAGTCCCGCTATGGCACCGGACGAACCAACATATGTAACTCTTGATTTTGTGCAGGGTGTTCCGGTTGCATTGGATGGCGAAAAAATGACCGCTAAAAACATAATTTTAAAGCTTAATGAGCTTGGCGGTAAAAATGGTATTGGTATTATTGATATTGTTGAAAATCGTCTTGTTGGTATGAAGTGTCGTGGCGTTTACGAAACACCGGGCGGTACAATTCTTTATCGTGCACATGAAGCACTTGAAAGTATTTGCCTTGACAAGATGACACTTCACGAGAAACAAAGACTTGCTATCACTTATGCAGAACTTGTATATAACGGACAGTGGTTTACTCCGCTTCGTGAGGCACTTGCAGCATTTGTTGATAAAACACAAGAAAAGGTAACAGGTACCGTAAAACTTAAACTTTATAAAGGCAATATCATTAAGGCTGGTATATGGAGTGAATATTCACTATACAGCGAAGAAATTGCAACCTTTGGCGAAAGTGATTACGATCAAAAAGATTCAGCCGGCTTTATCAATCTTTATGGTTTACCTATTAAGGTTCAAGCAATGGTTGATGGTAAAAAATAATAAAAGGATTATTCTGCCCGACTTTTAAGGTCGGGCAGTTAAGTGTATTATGACAAAAGTATTTATTGATGGAAGTGCGGGTACTACGGGTCTTCGCATTTACGATAGATTAAGTGT
>JAZQYL010000039.1:0-22302 GCA_045633485.1 Acutalibacteraceae bacterium
GAAATATTTCCCCGCATATTCGAAATGCCGAGAGCAATCAATACAACTCCAACAATAAAAGGAACTATAAATTCCATCATAATTTCCTCCGTTATTTTTTATCATTATAATAATTATACCACACAATTATTAAAATTGCTACATATCCGTTTGCTAATTGGTAAGAATAGTTAATAGAAAATAAACGGAGGTAGAATTATGTTTAAACACGAAAAGATGCTTTTTCATCCTGTTGCGGTAGAGAAACCGAACCCGCAGTATGCGGCACTTTTGCAGGAACAGCTTGGCGGCGGTAACGGTGAACTTAAGGCGGCTATGCAGTATATGTCGCAAAGTTTCAGAATCAAAGACCCTGAAATTAAGGATCTATTCCTTGACATAGCCGCAGAAGAACTCGGTCATATGGAAATGGTGGCACAGACCATCAATCTATTAAACGGACACGATGTTGATGCCGAAAAGGTGCCGTCTGGAGAAATTCAATCACACGTAATTCTCGGTCTTAACCCCGGTCTTATCAACGCATCGGGATACTCTTGGACGGGCGACTATGTAACGGTTACGGGTGACCTCTGTGCAGACCTACTCAGTAATATAGCATCCGAGCAACGTGCAAAGGTGGTTTATGAATACCTTTACCGCCAGATTGACGATAAAAAGGTGCGTGAGACCATCGATTTTCTTTTAAACCGTGAGGAAGCGCACAATCAGATGTTCCGAGATGCATTTAACAAGGTGCAGAACTCCGGCTCTAACCGAGATTTCGGCACAACAAAGGCTGCTAAAATGTATTTCTCAATGTCGGATCCCGGTCCCAACGCTTTTGCGACGGGTGATACAAAGCCTGTTTCTTTTGATAAGTAATATTAAAACCGCTGAAGTTTTTACACTTCAGCGGTTTTGCATAATTACCAAACCTATGGTATCAGTCGATGTGGAGTAGTATGATTCTTCTTCGGCTGTTTTTTATTTACTACATAACCAATTTTGATACTATTATAAAATTCGCGAAATTTACAAGTTCTTTTATGAATAGATGCTTTCTGTTCGGAAAGGAGCTTTTTTAATGAAAAGAAATCAAAGGAAAGGAACTGCGTTTCTGGGCGATACTGCCAAACGCAAAGACAATGTCATTTGTTATGCTTTGGCGGAGGTGGTATTATGTCGATAAATGTAGATTTATCGGAAAAGTGGGATGTGAACCTTTTGGGAAATGATCTTAGTGGATTAAATGAAATATATCGTGAAATTGCTAATGAAATCGGCATTGAAAATACTATTAGAATTTTCAATCTGTTTCATGGTACGCAAATATCATTCCCTAATAGATTATTCTCAAAAGAACATATACACAAAGCCATCTTACAAGAATATAACGGGAAAAATGCACTTCAACTCGCACAAAAATACAATTACTCGGAAAGAAGTATATGGCGCATATTGAAATCAAAAAAATAGTGCATCTTGTGTTGACAAAAAACATATGGTATAATGTAGAAAAATGTCGGGATAATGAAACCGAAAGGAAGAAAACTATGGAAAAGAAAAGTCTAGCTAAAATTTTCAAAAGTTTCGGCAAAAAAGCAAAAATAGCTCTTTGGGCTGGAGTGGGAGTTTTGGTACTGGCCATTATTTGCGTGGCCATTTTTGCCCCATCAGGTGAGACTACATTCTCTGTCAAAACCTCTTTGAAAGAAGTTTTAGAAAGTTCAGAAATGTCAACTTCTGAATACACCTACAATTCAATTGTAAAAGTGCCGATTGATCCTAGCAAACCGACGGAAGATAATAATGTCAAATATCAAATTGCCTACAAAGGAACGGTTAAATCCGGATTTGATTTCAAAAAGATTGACACGGTCGAAAAGGATGATTACATAATTGTAATTATTCCCAAAATTGAAATTCAATCCGTAGATGTTGATACAAATTTGGAATACATTTTTACGAAAGAAAAATATAATACAGAAAAAACCTATGCGGAAGCCTACAACGCTTGTTGTAAGGATATAGAGGAAAAGGCCAAAGCAAATAAGACACTATTCACTACCGCTATTGATAGTGCTGTTGAAACTTTGACAGCTATTACAAAACCTTTTGAAAAGCAACTTGAAGAAGGCAAAACTATTCAGATTGTATATATCGACAATTATGTTCCGGAGGCAGAATAATGAAACGAATATTTTCTATTTTACTAATTCTGGTGATGGCACTTTGCTTATCATCTTGCAGTAAGAAAAGTGATGCTGAGTTAAAGGTTGAGGATATCCATGCGATTTGCGAATTGGCAACCATTAAATGTTACTACAATAACGTTGCTCAAATAGATAAGGAAAAAGACAATATTTTTCAAAAGGATAGAAAAATGTGGATTGAGTACGAGGGCGAGGCAGTCCTTGGAATAGATATGTCCAAACTTGAAATCAAAATAAATGATGATAGTGTAGATATTACTATGCCCAAAGCAGAGATATTATCCATCAAGCCCAAAAAGGAAACTCTTAACGAGAAATCTTATGTTGTTTCTGCGGACGGATTCCTTTTCAAGAATAAGATCACAACCGAAGACCAAGAAGTAGCTATAACAAAAGGGCAAACCGAAATGGAAAATGCAATTAAGAATAATACCGCATTATTCATTAAAGCCGAAAGCAAAGCAAAAGAGCTTATTGAGAATTACATAACTAAACTGAGCGAAATAATAGACAAAGACTATACAATAAATTGGAAATAATTGAGGTGTTTATATGGCAAAAAGTAAATGGATATCATTCTTTCTATGTCTGTTTTTAGGTGTCTTTGGCGCTCACAAATTTTATGAGGGCAGAGTTTTGCTCGGTGTACTGTATATCTTCACTGGCGGATTATTTGGAATTGGTGTTATCATTGATTTAGTAATACTGTTCTTTAAGCCAAACCCTTATCATCCATAAAATAAAGGAGTAAATAATGAGCGAAGAAAAGAAAAAACTTTTATCTCAAGAAGATATAATGAAACTTCTTGATAGCTGCTATGATAAATGTTTGAATGGAGTGCCGTATGTAAGTCCTAACGTAGAGGAGTTTGCAAACGATTACTTGTCTAAACATCCAACGAAAGAGCAAGCATGCAAAGCGATGATTAAGACTCAAATAATCAAATGCACTACCTCAGGCTTTCTCACAGGTTTCGGCGGTATTGTAACTTTGCCTGTAACGTTACCTGCAAATATTGGTAGCGTTTTATATGTTCAAATGCGAATGATAGCTTGCGCGGCATATATGGCAGGTTTTGAATTGGACAGCGACCAAACACAAACATTTGTCTATGCGTGTCTTGCCGGAGTTGCCGTCAATGAACTAATTAAACAGGCAAGCATTAAGTTCGGTACTAAACTTGCAACAAGTTTAATTAAAAAAATTCCCGGAAAAGTATTAACAAAGATTAATCAAAAAGTTGGTTTTCGTTTTATCACAAAGTTTGGCACAAAAGGAATTGTTAATATGGGCAAGTTAATTCCCGGTGTTGGTGCTGTAGTAGGTGGAGGTTTAGATTTGGTAGAAACTAAAGCTATCGGTGACAGAGCCTATAAGTGGTTTTTCGAAGATAACTTTGTCCAAGGCGACAACCCAACTGATGACTCTATAGTGATTGATGTAAACGATTTTGAAGAATAAACAACAATAACTCCGCTTACTGAGATTAATCAGTAAGCGGATCTTTATTGTTTGAATACTGGTTAAATATATCACCACATAACTGCTCCACCATTGAGGAGGGGTGCGTGGATGGGGTTGAACATTAGGTTACAAGAAAGAGCAATTAGGAATACCAGTGCGATAAAGCAACCATTGACGATAAGTACTGCTGACAGTTTATCCTTTTTGGCGGTATCGGTAAATATAACATAGTAAACAAAGCCGACAATGGCGCAAAAGATAAGAGAAAAGCCAAAAGGTCGGCGGAAATAGATGGCGTAGAGCACGCCCCATAAGCAGACAGCGGTCAGCATAAGATAGACGAGAAATCGCACCATTTTTGATTTTGCATCCACAAGAACGAGAACTGCGGGGATATACAAAATTAAAAGTGCAAATCGCATCACAATGGCATCGTCTAGATAGATAAATATGTAACCGGTCATTATTCCTGCTACAAGTTCGATAAGGTATGTACAAACCATACAACTATTACTGCGGGACACGGTAGATTACCTCGCTTTCAATTAGATTTCGGCAAGTCTTATCGGGAAAATACGGTATGTATTTAGTGATTTGCTTCTGGGTTATGCGGTTTTCTGCGATATAGTCAGATATAAGTTTTCGTTTATACTCGTCAAGTGTTTCGGTATCGATGCCGTTCATAAGTTCCAAGAAGCATAGAACGGGTGCGTTGTGTTTGTCGATGGTTATTCTGGCTTTATGAAGTATTACTAACTGACTGCCAACTGTAATTTTCGTAACATCCTTACTTGCATTGTTGCTAAATATGTCTATGGCATTGATATTGTATTTAATTAAACCTAAAAGTTTTTGAATATATCTCCCAGAATAATACCCATAAACCAAGTCACCATCAGAAATATATTTTTTCTCAATGACTTTGTTTTGATTAAAAAACGATGTGCCAAACTTTGTCTTTCGCGGAATATAATACATTCCGCGCTCAAAGCGAATTATCTTTTTCGCCTCACATAATTTTGTGACCTCTTTAATTATTTGCTGTTTGCTATAATCGTCCTTTTCAATTTCAGATAACATAAACGGTGTATCGTATCCGAATTGTTTTATTAAACTAACAATTAATTTCATTTTTATACCTCCTCTGCGGAAATAACTTTCAGTCGGTAACTGAAACTAAATTCCAAAATTTTGTGATTGTTTACTCGTTCTTGACATTCAAATGCAAGTGTTTTATACTGTGATATGAGCAATATGGAATATGCCCAAAACCCGCATAAATACAGGGTTTTTAAGACTTTATGTGCTGAAATAAACCTCCCTTTATGTAAATTTGTGTGTAGAAAAAGACCATACCCTCGTGTGTTGGGTATGGTCTTATTTTAACATTATCAGGTGCCATTGCCGCACCCATATTGTTGGTATCGGCAATACCTAAATCCACTACTTCACCAAAACAAACCTTGTCAATATATGGTTTTCCTTGCTGCTTTTTGCTTGACAAAATGGTTGCGCCCGAACCTGTTACAGTCCACTGCGATGTTTGCGGACGTACCGCGCCGTATTCAAGCGGAAATCGGTATTGTCGCTCGGCAGAGCAAAAATGTGACGACGTAACTGCTGCAGCAATATCAACAGCACCACTATCAACCATAATTGATGCAAGCGACAATCCTAGTGTCATTGTAGAACATGCACCATAAAGTCCGATAATCGGTATTCCCTTTTCTCGAAGCCCAAAATATGATCCGATACATTGATTTAAAAGGTCGCCCGCAAATATCATTTGTATATCATTTTCGTTAACATTTGCTTTTCGCATTGCCGTTTCAAGTGCTATTTTTTGAAGTAGACTCTCGGCCTTTTCGTATGAGTCTTCACCAAATCGGCTATCCTCATCGTGCGCATCAAATTCATGGCCTATCGGGCCTTCAAATTCTTTTTTGCCAACAACAGACCCATAACCTGTAATATATGGTTTATTATCTAAAATTATTGTTCTTTTCCCTATTCTTTTTGCCATTACAAAAACCTCACTTTTTTTAAGTTAGTGTTTACAGAAGATAAAAAAATAACCCGGTAAATCGGGTTATTTTTTTAAACAAATTATTTTTTCTTTCCTCTGCGTTTGAAAATGATTATACTTAATCAAATCGACTTGTCAAAACATTAGTATATTTTTATTGCCTCCCAAACAAACTCGGCTGTGCCATCACCATTTTTATCTATGTTGGTTTTAAATCGTTCATCAGCTACGTACATTTGACCGAGACTTGCAAGTATTTGTTTTGTGCAAGTATAGTAATTATCAGTAATATATGCTTGCAATTCTTTTACGAGTGCCTGTGCCTCATTTGAGTCAGCTGTGTTTTCGTTTTGCTTACACTCGGCAAATTTAGCAAAGATTGTCATTAGTCCGTCGTTTATTTTTTGCCATTTATCATTAGTGTAATTTGCGGTTTTTTCTTGGTGTTCTTTATAAGCGTCGGTTTCGCCCCAACGCCTATTTACTTCTAAATCGTAATTAGTCATAGCAATTACCTCACGTTACTATTTCATACGGCCAGTCGATAATTCCACCGAACTCTTTTACATTGGTATAGCCAAGTTTGACAAGCTCTTCAGATGCGATTTTACTTCTTCTGCCGCTACGGCAATAGACAAGAATTAGTTGTTCTTTATCGGAGAGTTCTTTTTCGGCACGCAGGGCAATCTCATATTCGGGGATTAAAATTGCGTTTTCGATATGGCCATCGGCATATTCTTCATAAGTTCGGGCATCAATTATTATATAGTCGCTTTTGGTGTCCATTATTGTCTTTGCCTGTTCTGCTGAAATTTGCTCGTAAGTGATATTGTTATCGCCACCACAACCGATTAAACCAAATAGCGAAAGAGAAATCATAAGCATACTCAACAATCCTTTAAGTTTTTTCATAGTGCTTGCTTCTTATCACCAAATAAACGGTATCAAGCGGTATTTTATCTTTTGTTTGTATTCACTATACCCCTCAAGCTCTTTTTCAAGAAATTCTTCCTCGCCCTTAATTCGTTTTGCAATGATAAAGGGGTATGCAAGAAAAATAACGAATGAATATATAGAGCCGAGAACAATCGGCATAGACAAAAACAAAAGCAAAGTTGAGCTATACATTGGATGGCGCACAATACCGTACAGTCCCGTATCAATCACTTTTTGATTTTCCTGTACCTTTATTGTACGGCTAAGATATGTGTTCTCTCTAAGCACCTCAGCATAAAGTGCATACGCCACAAAAAAAACCATAGAAGCACCGATTACCACACCTTTGGGCAACACAAAACAATTAAAGCGAAAACCGAGACCCGCAACAACGAAGCCTGCGATAAACATAAGACCGCTGAGTTTCACAACTATACTTTGGTCCTTTTGTTTTTCCTTGGCATCTAATCGGAATTTTAATAGTTCGGGATTTTTGAACATCATTACAATTCCTGCAAAAAACATAGGAACAAATAATATTCCCATAAATAGCCAACCGTTAAAAAACTCAAAAGTTCCTGCGGGTAAAAATATTAAAATACCAACCAGAGCAACACCTAATATGAATTTTAATATTGCCCTAATAAACAATTTAAATGTCATAATCAACCTCGTCAAATTATATCAATATCAATTTCATATTTATCTTCAATGAATATATAGTTTACATTATGCTTTTTACATTCGTTTAACGCTTGTGCGTTATCCTGTAATAAGATGTCTACACTACAATCGTCATCAAAACGGTTTTCGATAACATTCGCATATTTCTTTATATCTTCAAAATGGTTTCTTATATAATTTTCGCTCATTATAAGACAATAATGTTTTATGTTGTCAAGATAATCACTTGTAAAATCCTCTTGCCAAGTTACAGGGACATAACAACCCTCAACAATAAGATTTTGTTTGTTTTCTATGGCTGTTTTAATCATTTCGCGAACTATAGGCCACAGATATTCGGTTAATTTGTCATCATCCATTGGTGTAAGTTCTGTGTTTTCGCTACGGATAAGCCCCATTTTCAGATGGTCAATTGATAAATAAGGATATTTATATTTTTCCAGCAATTTTTGAGCAAGAGCTGTCTTGCCTGTATGCGAAGCGCCTGTAATTAAAACAATCATTTTATTTCCTCATTTTATATGTTTCAGTAGTTTCTTTGTTTCTATATTCGTGCTTTTCGTAGTACCCGATTAGGGTGCCGTTATCGTCACGCAAGGCTATCATATAAACATCTTTATTTTCCTTTTCACTGTGGTGGGTAAAGACAATATTGTTATCCTTGCTCTCGGCAAACCAAGTGACTATTTTATCTATTTTCGCATTAGATTCGGCATTATGGCAAGATTTTATGCTTTTGCCTGTAATATCCACCTTATAACGAGCAATTGATACTGGGTTCATATACACCACAGTATGCTCTAAATCGCAAATAACAATAGGGGTAGTATCAGAATCTATTATACTTTTTAAAAATGAATTTATGTTCATTGTGGTTTCTCCTTATACCACTTCCACCTGACACATTTGCATTGTTTTTAAGGCAGATTGATGGCTGTCGGGAGTTACACCTGCACAGCAAGAGGAATCCACCTTAAGCACGGCATCGGGAAACTGTGCTTTTATTATAAGCGCGTTTGATACAACGCATATATCGGTGCAAAGACCTACAAGTTCAACGCTTTCAAGTTTTTCATCACACCAATGAGGCCAACCGAAGTTTGGCTTATCAATAATTTTTGCACTCTCTACGTAAAGTCCGTCGGCAATTTCCCATCCCTTTGTGTCTTTGATACAATGCTTAACAGGAAGATTTTTGCCCTCGGTTGTATCGAAATAATTTTCAAAATGTGTATCTCTTGTAAAAATAATGTCATCACCGTTTTTTACATATTCCTCTATCTTTGCCTTGACCTTTGGAACGATGGCGACAGCCTCTTTTGTGCCGAGTGCCATGTCTATAAAATCATTTTGCATATCTACCACAATAAGTGTCTTTTTCATTTTTCTTCCTCCAAAGTGCTTTATATTAAAGTAATTATACCATATCTCAACAAAAATTTCCAGGATTTAATTGCATTTGGTTTTCCAATATGGTATAATAATAAAAAATATTGGTCACCAGAGGCGGAGTGCCGTAGCATTCAAAATGCCGGATTAGGTGTCCGAGTGAGCTCGGGTTATTGTGTGTGCAATGACCCGAGTTTTAATTTTTATTGGAGATGTTAAAAAATGAAAAACACTAAGGTTACGCTAGTTCCTTTGATTGAGGATGACAGAGAGCAGTTTATTTTAGATAATCAATGGGCGTTTAAGTATGGCGCTCTACAGGAATTTGGTAAACGAGATAACCACATTGATGCCGACGGTGAAATTATATCACGAAAGACTATTGAACGTTGTATTGATTCACCTGACAGCGAAACATATCGTATTGTAGTATGCGGCAAAAAAGTAGGCGGTGTAATACTTAAAATCAATAAGGAAACACACCACAACGAACTCGAAATTCTTTTCACCCTGCCCGATGAACACAGCAAAGGCATCGGTTATGGTGCGTGGCAAGCGGTGGAATCTTTACACCCCGAAACAGTAGTTTGGAAGACCTGCACACCGTATTTTGATAAGAGGAATATACATTTTTACGTTAATAAATGCGGTTTTAAGATAGACGAATTTTGGTGTGAGTATTTTAAGCCATCGCACAATTTGCCTGATGACGAAGTATATGACCACAACGAAGGCCCCGACGAAATGTTTCATTTTGTAAAGGTGATAGAACAATAAAAAACAACCTGATTTAAAATCAGGTTATTTTTTTATTACGTATTCAATTAAAGATTTAAATAAAATTAAGTGATGGTTATAAATCTCTTCATAACCATATCCCAATCCGTCAGGTGCATCTATTAGTCCTTGATTACATTCGTAGGTTACACACGGTTCGCCACAAAGATGAGTTAACGCGGCGGGCAAATTAAACGAAACGGGTAGGTTTTTACTCTCGCCATAATCAAAATTAACATTTGGCATGTAAATAGAAAGCCCTTCTGCCTCGCAATTAAGTTTTAGTAGTTGTTCAAAATCAGCGACTTTTTGCTTGATTTCAAGCGGTGCGTACGCAGGACCTATTATATGATTTTTACAATTAGAACCTCCGTGCAGCAATACCGTAAAATCGGGAACATATAGCTCACAAACATTAAAAAGCGCTTGCGTTTCTTTAGCTTTTTCGCCAAAGAAATCATCATGCATCAAGTTTACTCCATCATCATTAAAATAACCGCCAAGATAATCCACATAATCCTTTATCGGATGACGCAGTTTGCACTCAGGCCAACCGCAAAGTGTGCCGTCCGTCCAAGTACCTTGATTATAATAACGCAAATCATAAAAATTTTTACCCACAAAACTATCAAAAGGCACGTGTGAGCGACCATCGGGATTAAGGCACGGAATAATAAGCAAATTGATTTTGTCGGTTAGATTTTTAAAATCGGCAAAGTCGGCACTTGTGAGGTCAAGTCCCGTTTCAATTATGCTTATAAGGTTAAGTAATGCCGCCGTGCCCTCAAATTCACCACCGTGAACACAACCCACAAGCAATAGTGTGGGTTTATAATCAGGTGATGACTTATCGGCAAAGCATAATTTATCTTTACCGCCTAATGCAGAAGATAAATTCGCAGTTCTATAAAATTCATTTTTCTCACCATAGCGAAACATATAAACTGGTCTGCCACCTGCCGAATTGCAAAGGGTGGTTACGTTTACTATTTTGATCGACTTTATTATATTTTCAATATCTTGTAAATTGGTTTTATAAAACTTTGGTATGTTGTTCATTTATTTTTGTCCATAATAAGCATCTTTACCGTGTTTGCGTAGGTAATGCTTGTCTAATAATTCTTGTTGCATTTTAGTAGCGTTTGAATTTAATATTTCGGTTTGAAGCGCCATAAAAGCAACTTCTTCCAACACAACGGCATTATGCACCGCGTTATCGGGGTCACTGCCCCACGCAAACGGTCCGTGGGAATTAACAAGCACTGCCGGAATATCATCTGCTGATTTACCGCAAAACGTTTCAACAATTACGTTGCCTGTTTCCTTTTCATATTCACCGGCAATTTCTTGTGGTGTCATTTTGCGGGTACAAGGTATATTGCCATAAAAATAGTCGGCATGTGTAGTACCCAAAGCTACAATATCTCTACCCGCTTGAGCCCAACTTGTGGCGTGACGAGAATGGGTGTGGACAATACCGCCTATATTTGAAAACGCCTTGTAAAGCACAAGATGTGTAGCGGTATCGGACGATGGCTTCCATTTGCCTTCTACCGCGTTACCGTCAAGGTCCATTACTACCATATCATCGGCGGTCATTGTATCATAATCAACACCGCTTGGTTTAATAACAACAAGGCCTTTTGCGCGGTCAATTCCCGACACATTACCCCAAGTAAAAGTAACAAGATTATGTTTTACTAAATCAAGATTTGCTTTTAACACTTTTTGTTTTAATTCTTCCAACATATTAAATTACCTCATTTTAGTTTCCAGGCAAGATCATTTAAAAACAGTTCTTTTTCTAAAGACTCTACTGTAGTATCCTTTGTGATATGTACAAACTCAATATCCATCATTCGAGCCCAATCTTTCATTTGCTCAGGCTTTACGTCATAAGAAAGAACTGTGTGATGAGCACCGCCCGCAGTAATCCAACATTCAATTCCTGTTGCAAGATTAGGTTGAGGCTTCCACATAACACGAGCTACCGGCAGATTAGGCATTGGCATTATAGGCTTAACGCAAACAATATCCTGACAAATAAGACGAAGTCTTCCTCCCATATCTACAAGTGAAACAACAATAGCATCTCCCTCTTTGCCTTCAAAAACAAGGCGTGCAGGGTCCTTTTCATTCATACCGATACCAAGATGATGCGTTTCGATTTTTGGTTTTTTGTCACCTGCGGCAAGACTTGGGCAAACCTCTAACATATGTGCGCCCAAAGAGTATTCATTTCCCTTTTCCAAATGGTAGGTATAGTCCTCCATAAATGCCGACGCACCATTTGAATCTGCACCCATTGCTTTCATAATAGCGGTCATAGCGGCTACCTTCCAGTCACCCTCGCCACCGTAACCATAACCCTTAGACATTAAGTTTTGTGACGCAAGACCCGGAAGTTGCTCCATACCGTAAAGATCTTGGAAGGTGTTTGTAAATGCAAGACACTCCTCTTTGTCCAACATCTTTTTAATCGCAATTTCTTCACACGCTTGATAGCGAATGGCGGCTATATTATCGGTAGCAATTTCATATTTCGATGTGTATTCATCCATCAAAGCATCAATTTCTTTTTCGGTAACAGCACTCATTTCTTTTACTATGTCGCCTACCGCCCAGGTATTTACCTGCCAACCAAGTTTTGCTTGAACTTCAACCTTATCGCCCTCGGTAACGGCTACCTCGCGCATATTATCACCAAAGCGCATAACCTTTAAATTTTTTGAAACCGCAACACCTACTGCCGCTTTCATCCAATCGGCAATACGAGTGTGAACTACGCTATCCTGCCAGAAACCGGCAATAACCTTACGCGGCATACCAAGTCGCGCCGCAATAAATCCGTGCTCACGGTCACCGTGAGCCGCTTGATTCAGATTCATAAAATCCATATCAATCTGGTCGTTTGGTATTTCTTTGTTGTATTGTGTAGCAAAATGGCAATATGGTTTTTGAAGGTTTGATAAACCGTTAATCCACATTTTTGACGGACTAAAGGTGTGGCACCAAGTAATTATACCTGCGCAACTATCGTCGAAATTTGCCTGCTTTACAACATCTGTGATTTCCTTATTTGTTTTTGCAGTTACCTTATAAACAAGTTCATATGGTAAATTTTTTGAAAGCTCTGCAGCCATTTCTTTTGCGCGTTTGTCAACGATTTTTAAAACCTCGTCACCATATAAAAACTGTGAGCCTACAACAAACCAAAATTTATAATTCATAACTTATTCTCCTATTAAAGCACTTGTAGCAGTTTGCTCTACTGATAATAATCTTTTATATTGCTCTATATAATGGTTAAATCCGTCTATATCATCCTTTTGAGGTTGAAACACAGTACAAGCCGACTCCTTGAAAACACGTTCTCCAAGGAAATTTTCGAGCGATTCATCAGCAATCTTTTGCTTGGTATAAGCTGCCAGCAGCGCCATACCATAAGGGCCACCCTCGCCTGCGGTATTCATAACCGAAATAGGCACGTTACAAGCCGCGGCCATGTAACGTCCGCCTACACCTTCGGTTTTAAAAAGACCTCCGTGACCTGTAAGCGAATCAATTTTAATGTTTTCTTTTGCTAAAATATCCATACCGAGTTTTAAGGTTGCCATCGTTGAATAAAGCATAGAACGGAAAAGATTAGCAAGTGTAAAATTGGCATTTTGGGTTCTTGCAACAAGCGGTATGCCGTTATCAAAATGAGTAATTCCCTCACCCGCCATATAGTTGCAAACCAATACTCCGCCGCAGTCATTGTCACCCTCTAACGAATTTTTATAAAGCTTGGTATAAAGCTCATTTAAGTCAGGAGTCGCGCCAAAAAGATTTGAAACCTCGTTAAACACCGACGCCCACGCGTTTATATCATTGGTACAGTTGTTACAATGAACCAATGCTACGGGTTTGCCTGTTGGAGTGGTTATCATATCGATTTCTTCGTAAACATTAGCGAGCAATTTATCAAGCACAACCATCGAAAAAATCGACGTGCCTGCCGATATGTTCCCCCTCCTTTCGGCAACTGCATTTGTAGCGGTCATTCCGGTACCTGCATCACCCTCCACCGGCGCAAAAGAAGTACCAACTGTAAGTAATCCATCAATTAATTTTGAGCCGCTTTGGGTAAGTGCGCCTGCATTTTCACCCGCAAGCAAAACTTTGGGTAAAACACTCTGTGCACTCCAAGGTAAATTATGCTTTTTAAGTAGATTATCTAACTTTTGGAGCATAAGTTCATCATAACACAAATTATCACTATCTATTGGGAAAATACCCGATGCCTCGCCAATTCCTACCGCATTAACGCCCGTAAGTAAATAATGTATGTATCCTGCAAGGGTCGTAATATGCGCAATGCGATTTATATGCTCTTCTCCGTTTAATACCGCTTGATAAAGATGCGCAATACTCCATCTTTGCGGAATATTAAAATTAAAAAGACCAGTAAGCTCTGACGCGGAAACGGCTGTTATTGTGTTTTGCCAAGTACGAAACGGAGCAAGTAAATTCCAATCCTTATCAAAGGCCAAGTATCCGTGCATCATACCGGAAATACCAATGCACCCTATATTTTCACGCACCGAAAGCTTTGATAAAACTGATTTTAGACCATGTATAGCCTCGTTTATATCATAGGTCCAAACACCGTTTTTAAAGCTCGATTTCCAAGTGTAATCACTAGAACAAACAGGAGCATAGTTATCATCAATTACTACCGCCTTAATTCTTGTAGAGCCAAATTCTATACCCAGAAAATTGTTCATCCACACACCATCCTTTATTTAATTACATATTCTCCCGCAGTTAATCGGAACTTCATTTTTTCATCACTAATTTCGCCATCAAGCTGTTTTGCGGTAAATTTAATGTCATTTACGGTTACAGTCTTTTGACCGCTTGTAAGCGGAAATTCAACATATGCTGTACCATCGGGTATGAAAATATACCAAACAAACTCACCGTCCTCATAATGCCACTCACTTACAATTCCACGATAATTTGCCTTTACGCTCGTAATGCGTTTTTTACTGTCAGGCATTGGTGCTAAAACAAAATCGTAATCAAAACCGCCCGCGTAGGCATTGGGTCTAATGCCGGCCATAGTGCTGTACATCCATTCGGCAACCGCGCCATAAGCATAGTGGTTAAAGGAATTCATTTTAACATCACCGAAACCGGTACTCTTGGTATAAGAATTCCATCTCTCCCAAATGGTTGTCGCACCTTGCTTTACACTATAAAGCCATGACGGATCTTTGTCTTGCAAAAGCAAATCATAAGCTAGTTGATTAAGACCTACTTTAGCGAGCGTTTGATTAAGCAGACCCGTACCAACAAAACCCGTAGCTAAAGTATAATTGTTTTTGATAATATTTTTCTCTAAATTTTTAATTGCCTTTGTTTTCAATTCGCCGCACAGCATATCAAAATAAAGCGGTAACAAATATGCCGTTTGACTTTTTTCGGTTATTTCACCGTCTTTTACATACTTTTCAAAATAGTGATTAAGTATTTTTTGGCTTAAATCTTTATAGTATTCAGCCCTATCTTGTTTGCCTAAAAGCTTAGAAAATTTTTGCATTAAAACAGCATTATTGTAGTAGTAACATATCGACACATACCACTTATCTGTCGGTTCATAGCTTAACCAATCGGCATACCAAGCATTAGCACCGTCAAGACCGTTTTTTCGGTCTATATAATCCATATATTTTTCCATAGAGTCGTAATGCTCGGCTATTACGGCATCATCGCCGTACATAATCCATAGCTTATATGGAATTATAATGCCTGCATCTGCCCAAGCGCCTGTACCGCAAAAATTTTTTTCAAAAACCGCAGGACAAATATCGGCATAAGCGCCATCACGCTCATTTTGAGAATCGCGCATATCTCCAAGATATTTACCAAGAAAATTGTAAGTATCGGCAATGTATGAGGCTGCACCGCAAAAAATCCCAGTGTCGCCCGTCCATCCAAGACGCTCATCTCGTTGCGGACAGTCAGTAGGAACACCAAGATAATTACCCTTCATACCGCGAACAACATTATTATAGAGTTTATTAACATTCGCATCGGAACATTCAAAACTTCCGAGCCACTCCAAATCGGCAGATAAAACCTCGGCAGTAATACACTCAACGGTTATATCCTTGTCTGCGGTTATTTCCATATATCTAAAGCCATAAAAAGTATGTAGCGGTCTTATAATATTTAGTTGTTTTCGGTTAGTGCTTGATGCCGCTACATAGTTAAAACGAGAAAGTGCCGAGCGGTAATTTTCGATATAAAGACTGCCTTTCGGTCCATCGTTACCACGTGATTTGTCACCTGAATCATTTAGCATTTCAGCAAAAAAACACTTTACGACTGTACCGTTTAAAGCATTTATTGCAACCGACGGACGACCAACAATATTGGCACCAAAATCCATAATAAGCGTTTGACCTGCTTTAAGCGCAACACACTCGCAATTATCGCCTACCGCTTTTTTTATAACCTTTATTTCTCCAAAATCGGTACCATTGTTTTTGGTTCCACGATAAAGTACCGCGCTTTTAGGGGCAATAAATTCGGAAAGTCTAACCTTTTCGCCTTTAAAATCTAATATTTCACAAGTATAATCGTCAAACACTTCAGCATTTGACCACTCTATACTGTCGGGATACACACAGGGGTCTTTTATGGTGGCATCAAACCATTGACCGTTCCAAATATCAGCATACAAAATAGGACCGCAAAGAGCCGTGTTCCAACTATCATCGGTAGCAATTATTTGTGCAGTACCATCCCTATGTATGATTTCTATTTCTGCGCAAATAGCGGTTTTTTTATAACCGTAGTAGCCATTGGAAATTCGACCCGACCACCAGCCTGATGATACGCGCGCGGCAAAGGTGTTTTTGCCTTTCTTTTTAAGATACGGCATTACGTCGTATTCATATTGGAAAACTCGGTGTTTATAGTCGGTCCAAAGAGGTGCAAGTTCATCTTCTCCAACACGATTACCATTAAGTATTGCTTCAAAAATGCCGAGCGAAGTAATACGCAAAATCGCCGATTTAATATTACCGTCTGTTTCAAACTGTTTCATTACAGTAAGCAAACCGTTAGTTTGGGGTATATCGTTATCACGTGTATTTAAAATTTTACCAAACTCATTTTTTTCTAGGTGGTAAAAATTATCCTGCATTTGAGGAGTTGAAATAAAAACACCCTTTTTCACCGAAACACACGACCTTTCATTTAATAAAATTTTAGCACATTATTATTGATTTTTCAATCATTTAATATTAAAATAAACGTGGTGATTTTATGAAACTAACCGAAATCAACATTCGTGACCCGTTTGTTTTGCCGTTCAACAACAAATATTATATGTACGGTTCTCGAGTAGGGGTTCAAACGGGCTTTGACGTTTACGAAAGTATTGACTTAAAAATTTGGAGTAAACCCAAAAGCGTGTTTGAAATAAATTCGGAATTCTGGGGCACGTGCGATGCCTGGGCACCCGAGGTACACCCATATAATAACAAGTTTTATATGTTTGCATCTTTTAAAGCCGATGGTAAATGCCGCGGCACACAAATACTTGTTAGCGATACGCCTGATGGACAATTTACGCCCCTTACCGCAAAGCCGATAACTCCAAGTAATTGGGAATGCCTTGACGGTACGTTTTATATTGATAAAAACGGTAATCCACACATAGTTTTTTGTCACGAATGGGTACAAATAGAAAATGGTACTGTTTGTGAGGTTCAACTCTCGCCCGACCTAAAACAACCCGTCAGCGAACCACGGGTTTTATGGAGTGCCAAAGACTATAGCGATGTAAAAATGGTAAAAGGCCGTGTCGCAAACGGATATGTTACCGACGGGCCGTTTTTGTACAAGAATAAAGATAGTGAGCTTTTCGCTGTTTGGTCATCTTTTAATAGTGACGGTTATACCGCGCTTATTTCACAAAGTGATAATGGTGATATTGACGGCAACTGGTCGGTGCTCCATACTCCGCTTTCTGCGGTTGACGGTGGTCACGGTATGATATTTGCGTCCTTTAACGGCAAAAAATATTTTATAATGCACAAACCAAACACTGCCACGCTTGAACGCCCTGTAATTACTGAACTAAAAGAAGAAAATGGAAAGATATTTATATAAAATCCAGCTCCCTCGTTAGAGGGAGCTGGATTTTTGCAAAGCAAAAAACTGAGGGAGAGAAACATTTAATATAATGTTTTCTATAATTATCCCTCCATCTCTAACGCGTTCACCCTGTCTCACCTGTCGGTTCGGTCGGTGCTTCGCTAACGCAGAGGTGCCACCGGACACCCACACCCTTTAGGCAAGGGAGGCATTTTTTATGAATTTTTCTTTTTAATTGAAAGTATAGCGCCGATTGTTATTACGACAAAACTTATCACGCTCACCGATCTTAAAAGTCCACCACCTGGCAATAAGTATATAAGATATGTATCAAGTATACCTAGTTTGCTATATATTAAATATGTCGGTATTGCCGTGAGAAATGTGTTAATCGAAAGATAAACGGCAAATAATGAATTTAAGACTATAACTATTATTGTAAACACCTTGCTATATTTGCCCTTTATAT
This sequence comes from Acutalibacteraceae bacterium, assembly GCA_045633485.1. Classification (GTDB taxonomy): domain Bacteria; phylum Bacillota; class Clostridia; order Oscillospirales; family Acutalibacteraceae; genus UBA737. The sequence goes on from JAZQYL010000039.1 coordinate 18,096, forward strand.
TCATACACAATAAAATTGTTGGCAAAGTAACAAAGAGTAGTCCTGCCACAAGCATAATTAAAACGTTATTAATCACATATGGACTTATTTGTTTAAAAAAATCTACGTTTGGTAAAAATGTATAACATTCTAAACATACATTTAACATATATAAGCAAATGCCTAAAAGTAACAGTATATTTTTAGTCTTTTTCATTTTTATTATCCCCTTTTAAGTGTCTATTAAGATAATTTAAAACCATCTTTTTATCTGCTGACCAAAAAGGCGCTACGAGGTCTCGTTTTGCGCCGTCTCCTGTTATGCGATGAACGATAATATCAGGTGGCAAAACCGCAATACAATCCTTTAAAATTTCGGCATATTCTTCAAGTGACAAGCACTCAAATTTGCCTGCTTTATATTCTTTTTCAAGGTCGGTATTTTTAAGCACGTGAAGTAAATGAAATTTTACTCCGTCGCTACCTGCCGCTACGGCATCGTGTGTTGTTTTAATCATATCATTTTTGCTTTCATTCGGCAAACCTAATATTATATGGGTTACTACCTCAATTCCGGCATTTTTAAGACGTTTTACCGCATCAAAATATATCTCATTTTTATAGCCACGCCTTATGTATTCTACACTATTTTCATTGGTGGTTTGCAAACCTAATTCTACGCTGACGGGTTTAATATTATTTATCTCTTTTAAAAGTTCTATAACATCTTGTTGTAAACAATCAGGTCTTGTTCCTATTGAAAGCCCGACTATAAACTCGGGTTTAATTGCCTCATAATATATCTTTTTTAGGTAGTCTATCGGTGCGTATGTGTTTGTAAAGGACTGAAAATATGCGATATATTTGCCCGATTTTATTTTGTTTTCTACTCTTTGCTTTGCTTTTTCCAATTGTTCTGCAATATTATCGCCCTTTTCGGCAAAATCGCCACTACCCGCTACAGAACAAAAAATACATCCATTTGTACCAACGATACCGTCACGGTTAGGGCAAGTAACCCCACCGTCTAGTGATAATTTATAAACCTTGCAGCCAAATTTTTGCTTGTAATAATCGTTCGCGGTTTTATACATACCCTCACCAACCTCTTGTTTATTATATATTACAAAATTGTTTCTTGCAATCAATTTTAAATTGGGATATATTGAAAATAGAAAATTTTAGGCGGTGACTTTATGAAATTTAAAGAAAGCGGAAAACTAAAAGCAATTACATTCAGTTACGATGATGCTGTAACACAAGACATTGAATTTATTGAACTATTAAACAAATATAATCTAAAGGCTACCTTTAATATCAACTCTGAACTTTTAGGTCTTAAGGGTATGCTTATTCGTGAAAACAAACGTGTCGCTCATTACAAAGTACACGCAAGTGACGTACGTGATTTATATGCAGGTCACGAGGTTGCAGTTCACACTCTAACCCACCCACGTTTGCCCGATATTGCTGACGACAACGAAGTTATTCGCCAAGTAGAGCAAGACCGACTAAATTTATCAGAACTTGTTTGTTACGACGTTGTTGGTATGGCATATCCTTGTGGTGGGGTAAACAACGACGACCGTGTTGCAAAACTTATAAAAGAAAATACGGGTGTTAAATATAGCCGTACTATTACCTGTAACGACAGTTTTGATTTGCAAGAAAATTTATACCGATTTGACCCAACTGTATATCACCTTAACTTTGATAAAATGATGAAAATGGGTACTGATTTTGTAAATATGACACCCGAAAACCCGAAAATATTCTATATTTGGGGTCACACCTACGAATTTGATTATCAAAGCGACTACCGAGTAAAATTTGAAGAGTTTTTAAAGCTTATATCAAACCGCGATGATATTTTCTACGGAACAAATAAAGAGGTGTTACTATGAAAAAGGCTCTATCTATAATTTTATCATTACTTTTTGTTGTTACGCTTACAGGTTGTAGCGATGCTAACGAAAACAAAACAGAAATTATCACATCAACCAGTGAAAATGCTTCTTCAAACGCAGAACAAAAAGCCGATGAAAACGAAGGCGTAAAATTAGCCGACGGAACCATTATTTATTGTGAGGGCAAAACAGCCGACGACGCGCAGATTGAATTTAAAGACGAAAATGGCAATGTATTGCTTACCTCATCTGACATTTTAAAGGTTTCGGCAAGATATTTTTCAGAAGAATGCTACGGAATTCAGCTAGAATTCACTGAGGACGGAGCACAAAAATTCACAAAATGCACACAAGAAAATCTAGGAAAAACTATCAGCATTTATTTGAACGGTGAACTAGTTGTGTCACCTGTTATCAATTCGGTAATAAATGACAATAAAGCTAAAATAGTTGATTATTCTTTTGATAAAGAAAAAGTGCTAAAACTATACGAAACGTTAACCTAAAAAGGATGCGGTAAAACACCGCATCCTTTTTTAAATCAATCCCACAATCCAATAAACAACCCCATAAATCACACTTGCCACTGTGCCGTACATAATTACGGGACCTGCTATGGTAAATATTTTAGCACCCACGCCTAGGATATACCCTTCGTTTTTAAATTCAATTGCGGGTGACACAACCGCATTTGCAAAGCCGGTTATCGGCACCAATGTCCCAGCACCTGCACGACGAGCAATCTTATCAAAAACACCAAGGCCTGTAAGTAATGCTGCAATAAAAATTATTGACACCGGCACTGCCATTTTCACTACCTTTTCCGATAATCCAAAATTTGTATATATCTCGCTAAGCAATTGACCTATAACACAAATGGCACCGCCAACAACATAAGCCCAAATAAAATCCTTTATTTTGGGAGATGGTGGCGATGCCTTTTTGGTCATTTGGCTATATTTTTTCTTGTCAGGCAACATATAATTCCACTTTCCTTTCAGGAATATTGTTGCCGCTAAAGTTTTATTTATGTATATCTTCTTGCGTTATTTGCTTGTGCGGATTGTAATTTGTTAAAAATTCATTCCATTCGTCCTCGTTTAATTTTTCTCCGTTACGAGTACCATATTGTTTATATAGTCCTTCCACAAGCATATCGTAGATATTGTTGTTTTTAACCCTTGCACGAATCAAAACACAAATAAGCCATGTTGCAAAGATAATAAAAAGTATTGCAGGTACTAAAAATTTCCAATAAAAACTTGGCAAATATCCTGCGCCGTAAACCGATATTGGTTTATACGCAAGCACAATGACAGGTTGAGTAATAATGGCAATTACACAGCCTATTATCTTTTTTTTGCAAACAAAAAACGCAGCGGCAATTACCATTGTTACAGCGCAAGCAATGGTTGTAAAAAACACGTTACTTAAATAACTATAATCCAATGCGCCTGCAGCAAAATTCATTGCAAAACTTAGTATTGATAAAACCAACATAAAGAAAGAATAAATCCATACAATAACGGTGTATGCGCTCAGGTGCTTAACAAGTTTTCCACCTTCTTCGGCATAACTTATGCCGTACTTGTATTTGTATTTTTCCACATACTCTAAAATATTTGCATTTCTTTTCATAAAATCACCAAAAACATTATACAATACCAAACACAACTTGACAAGTGCCAATTAAAAATAATATAATAACCTTTGGTGATTTTATGGCGAAAATAAATATTGTAATGGTGGAGCCCGAAATACCACAAAATACGGGCAATGTTGCACGAACATGCGCTGCTACGGGCGCCAGACTTCATCTTGTAAAACCTATGGGTTTTACACCGGATGACAAAAAGCTTAAACACGCAGGTCTTGATTATTGGAAATATCTTGACATCACTTATTATGAAAACCTTGCTGACTTTTTTGAAAAAAATGCCGGCGGTAATTTCTTTTTCTTTACAACCAAAGGTCGAAAAACCCATTCAGACCACACTTATCCCGATAATTGCTATCTGCTTTTTGGCAAAGAAAGCAAGGGCTTACCCGAAGAATTATTGCTAGAACATCCCAACACCTGCGCGCGAATACCAATGCAGGGCGAAATACGCAGCCTTAACCTTGCAAATTCGGTTGCTATTGCAGTTTACGAGGTTTTGCGCCAATGGGATTACCCTGCTCTCGAAAATTTTGGACAATTGCACAACTACAAATGGGAAGATAATATATAATTTTTATATATTATATATTGAATTTTTTGAAAAATGTGGTAAAATATAATTGTATAATTTTTAACAATCTCGAAAGGATGTATTAAAATG
>JAZQYL010000040.1:0-2468 GCA_045633485.1 Acutalibacteraceae bacterium
CTTTTTGCGGGCTATTATTTTTTTGAAAATGACTTGGGATTCGAAAAGGACGGTTTGCGAATAGCAAATTCCAACCTTTCGGTGAAAGGTTGGGAAGTCCGTGGGCGTGTCGGCGACGTTGGAGCCGAGCGAATCCATTACTATTCGCTAAAATCAACAGTTCATCTTTTGATGGGTTGTTGTTATTTTTTGATGACATTTTTTATTGTTTGTGTTATTATATTTTTAATATATATTTTGAAAGGAAATTTTTTATGAAGGTTTTATTTATTAATGGTAGTCCGCGTGCAAATGGCAATACAAGTGTGGCTCTCGCTGAAATGGAAAAGGTATTTCAAAAAAACGGTATTGAAACCGAAGTTTTTCAGATTGGCCCACAGGAAATAAAGGGATGTAAGGCATGCGGTTATTGCTTTAAAAACGGAAAATGTGTAATTGATGATGTGGTAAATAGTGAGCTGGCTAAAAAGTTTGAAGAGTGCGATGGCCTGGTAGTAGGCAGCCCTGTATTTTATGCTTCAGCAAACGGCAGTCTTATTTCGCTTTTAGATCGACTCTTTTATAGCACGTCATTTAACAAAACAATGAAGGTTGGCGCTAGTGTAGCCGTTGCGCGTCGCGGTGGTTGCACGGCCACGTTTGACCAATTAAATAAGTATTTTACTATATCGGGTATGCCTGTGGCATCGGGCCAGTATTGGAACAGTGTTCACGGACGAAAAGTAGGCGAGGCATCACAAGACGAGGAAGGTCTTCAGGGTATGCGGACTTTGGCAGAAAATATGTCCTTTTTAATCAAAAGCATTGCTTTAGGTAAAGAAAAATACGGCATCCCCGAAAAAGAAAAATGGGTTATGACCAATTTTATAAGATAATAATGAATTTTATGTGTAAAGCACTTGAAAAAATTAACGTTTTAAGATATAATTAGTTTATGGTTTTTAATACCTTGGAGGGGTTAGGAATGAAAAAATTTTTATCGTTAGTTTTAGCGGTTATGCTTATTGTTGCTACCGTGCCAATTGGCGCGTTTACATTTAGCGCGAATGCTGAAACCGAGTATGCTGAGGGTGATTATAAGTATACGGTTGACGGCGCGGGATATGCAACTATAACCAAGTATACAGGTAGCGCAAACTCGGTTACCATACCATCAAAGCTTGGTGGATATGAAGTAATAATTGTGGGTTCAAAGGCGTTTGAAAGCAAAGCTATTAAGTCGGTTGTAATACCTAATAGTGTTACAACCATAGACAATCATGCATTTATAAAATGCGGCAATTTAACAAATATAGCATTTTCAAATTCGCTAACAAAAATAGGCAACTACACTTTTCAGGAATGTAAGTCTCTTGTAAGTGTTGTAATACCCGATAGTGTTACACACATTGGCGAGGGCGCTTTTTATGGGGCAAATTCGTTGAAAAATGTAACTTTGTCTAAAAATCTCACCTACTTGGGTGGTGCTGCGTTTTATGGTAGTGCGATTGAAAGTGTAGAAATACCAAAATCATTGGAAGACTGTGGTCAAAAATGGTATTACGAATATAAATTTGACGGCTTAACATATAAAAATCTTTTTGGCGGACCATTTGTATTGTGTGATAATTTAAAAAGCGTAACCTTTGAAAAGGGGACAACTTTAATTGCAGGGAAGTTGCTTATGTGCTGTACCGGAATTGAAGAGATCGTGATACCGGATACCGTTACTACGATAGGGGATAGTGCATTCGAAAACTGTCTTAGACTTAATAAACTTACTATTGGTGCCTCGGTAACTACAATAGGCAATGCGGCATTTCGAACATGCGATTCATTAACAGGCGTTGATATTCCGAATAGCGTGACACATATTAATGGTAGCGCGTTCCAAAATTGTAGAAAACTTAAAAACGTTAAATTGTCTAATAATCTTATTTTTATGGGTGGCGCCGCTTTTGGTTCAACCGCGATTGAATGCATTCATATACCGAAATCGTTAGAAAACTGTGATGATAGCTGGTATTATGAATACAAATTTGGTGATACAACCTTCTCAAAACTTTTCGGCGGACCGTTTTTGCTTTGCGAAAAATTAAAAACCGTCACTTTTGAAGAAGGAACACAAAAGATAGCTAACAATTTATTTAAACTTTGTACCGGACTTGAAACCGTTGTTATACCGGACACAGTAACACAAATTGGCGATGTTGCGTTTAAAGATTGCTTTAATCTGGAATCTTTGACAATTGGCAGTTCAGTTACTAGTATTGGTGGTAATGCATTTTATGGATGCCGTTCTTTGACCGAAGTTGATATTCCAAACAGTGTAACGTCTATAGGTGGAAATGCGTTTGGATACTGTGAAAAATTAGAAGATGTAACGCTTTCAAAAAATCTTATACTCTTAGGTGGCGCGTCCTTTGCTTGTACAGCACTCGTGTCCTTTCTTCTGCCAAAAACATTGGGGAGTTGCGGTGATGCGTGGT
>JAZQYL010000041.1:0-11106 GCA_045633485.1 Acutalibacteraceae bacterium
CTTTTGTCAGAGCTTTATTGTGTTTCTATCAACACGCTCCTCGGCTCGCCGAGAAAGCTTGTATGCGAGTGTTGCGGAATGCCTATTGATGACGCAAATATTAGCCACGAAAAAGATGGTGCACTTAACGAGAATTATTGCAGATGGTGCTATGCTGACGGTGAATATACCCTTGACTTTTTTGAGAAATACAAAGAACTCGGCGGCAAGGATAAGTTTGAGGAATTCAAGCAGCAGCTTATCCACGAATTAAACACCTTGCTTCATATTGAAGGTTTACCGAAAGTTGAAAACCTTAATGTTTTGCCAGGCAGTTTTGTCAATTTGGAATACCGTTTGCCGAACGGACAAATGGTGAAATTTCTTGATGATAACGCCACCTATCTCGGCAGTCAGTTAGAATGTGCGTTTGGCGGTGACCGCTGTTTTGGGATTGTGGCAAATATGGACTTTTTGCTCGTCTGCACATACGAAGAAAACGGTGAAAATCCAGAACTTGTTATTTACAAAAAGAGATAAATTTCCCTCTTTTGCTGATAGCACCACAGGCTGCTATCAAAGAAAGCAAATAATTGCTGACTTTATAAAACAATTTATCCCCTTGGAAAAATCCAAGGGGATTTTTGTATGTATTGCAATTTTATGAAAAATATTTTATAATATCTATGTGAGGTGATGCTGAATGAAAATTAAATTGTGTAGAATCTTTAATGTATTTAATAAAAAAACAATAATTTATTCGCTCATTCTTTTGTTTGCAACGCTAATATTGGGATTTGTCTACAATAATTTTTGGTATGTGTTGTTAGTACCTACTTTTAGTGCCTTATATTGTTTTAATTATACAAAGTTCACGAAAATCGAATATAACTCTATTATTTATAAAGATTTTGAAATTTTATCTAATCGTGGAAAAGGAAAAACATTTAAATCTATTTCAAATGAAATTACTGTAAAAGTTTCGCAAGTAGAATTTAAACAAAACATTATTGAAAAGATTTTTAATACTGGTCATATAAATTTTATTGATGAAGAAAATTCGTGCAAACATACTATATACGGAATAACTCGTTTTAACACAAAGAAATTTGAAATAGAACAACATCTTAAACAAGCGTAAAACCAATTTTCCTCTTTAGCTGATAGCACCGCAGGCCGCTATAAAGAAATCTAAGTAATTAGATTTTAAAGTAAAACTTTCACCCTGCTGACAAAATCGGCAGAGTGATTTCTGTATATCTATTGAAATTTATTTGCAAATCTTTATAATAAAATTAAGAGGTGATTTTATGGGAATTTTTGATAAATTTAAGAAAAAAGAAAGTTCCATAGCACATAACTATACCACATGCAACCATAGCGATGCTCTCCCTAACAGTGTGTTTTGTCCAAAGTGTGGCGCTGAAATAGAACATACTACTCAAAAAACAATTGAACACAAAATCAATTTCGATATAAATAATTGTTATATATGTGTACTTCACTTTCGCCGTATAAGCGCATGGATTACACCCACATCGTATCCTATAAAAAATATGTAGTTGTATATAACGGCGAATATAAAAATGATTTTCTTGAATGTAATGATGATTTGCATAAAATCAAAGTAAAAGTTGATTTTGAAGAGCTGACACTTGAATTTGATAATCATATCGAAAAAATCGCATATTCTGCAAATGAAGTTTGCAATTACTATATACCTATTTGCGATGCCACGGAATCTTGGTCGTTCATAATTTCTGATTCACCTATCCAACACGAATTATTCATGCCTGGATATAAACAACAAGATGATTCAATATATTACAACATCGAAGATATGCAGGAGAATAAAAGGAAATTAAACAACCTTTTTATATAATTAAATTAATCTCGCTCTTTTGTGAGTAGTGCCACACGCGTCCGTTAAGGAATCTAAGTAATTAGATTTATAAAACGAATTCATCCCTCTGCCGAAGTTACAGCAGAGGGATTTTTTCAAAACACATTGCGTTTATGACCGATATGTGATATAATTAATAAAATAAGTAATTGACGAGGTGATGGCATTGAATTCTCATAAAAAGAAAATGATTGCTCCAATTATCGTCACAATTATTATGCTACTATACTATATTGCGTACTTTGGATTCTTGATTTCTCTGCTTGACACAATTTGGAAATATGCCTTGGGCATTATCCCCCTTGCCTTTTCGGGGGTAATGATTTTTGTCTGTATACAAAGAATTATTGAAATAAAGAAAGGTGAAGAAGATGATATTAGTAAATACTGATTACATTAGCGGTAAAGAATTGGAAACGTTGGGGCTTGTAAAAGGAAGTACAATTCAGTCCAAACATATTGGCAAGGATATTGCACAAAGTTTTAAGACATTAGTTGGCGGTGAACTGAAATCCTACAACGAAATGATGAATGATGCAAGAGCCCTAGCGACAAAAAGGATGGTTGCAGAGGCCGAAGAGCTTGGCGCAGATGCAATCGTTAATATCCGTTATACTTCTTCTGCAGTTATGCAAGGTGCAGCAGAAGTGATAGCGTATGGCACAGCAGTAAAATTTATAAATAAATAATTCCCACTTTTACGCATAGCACCACAGGCTGCAAGTAAAGAATCTAAGAAATTTGACTTTTTTAGGGAAAGTCAGTCTCGATTGTCCGCTATAAAACAAACCAATCCCTCTGCTGAAGTTACGGCAGAGGGATTATATTTTTAAACTATAAATTCTTCAATTACTTCATTTCCGTCTAAATATTCCAATAAATTAAATCCTAATAGATTCCAACTGGAAAAACCTTTATGAAACAAACCTTCACCTGTTTCGGGGTTATAATATTCGTGAAATGCACCGTTATTTTCTAAGTCTTTATTTAATAGGTCAAGTGTCTTTTTGGCTAATTCTTTTGCTTCAGTCTTATAACCATATTTATCCAAAGCTTTAAAAACAAAATAATTAGATAATATCCAAACACCTCCGTGCCAACTTGAAGGATTACTTGTGCCTACAAGTCGGTACATTTTTTCATATTTTGATAGTGTTCTTACACCATAAGGTGCCCAAAAAGCATTTTTGTCTAAAAGATTTTCTTTTACAATTCTTTCAGCTTGGTTCTTTGTTGCAATACCTGCCCAAAGAGGTAAAAAACTACTCCAACAACCAATACGTTGAATAAGCGTACTGTAATGTCTTGGCGCGCCAGAATGTAACTTCACATTCATATCTATAGGCCGAAGATTTATATCACAACTATAGTACATACCATCTTTTTCGTCATAACAATACTCGTTTATGGCGTTTTTAAGTTCATGTTGTCTTGCTTTGTAATAATCAGCGTCGTCCAAACTACCTATAAACTCAGCAAGGTGCGCCATTGCGCCTAATTCGACATACATTAGCGTATTTATGTAAATAGATGCCGAACTGTTGTCGGGACGGTAAAAGGTCGCAGGATCATTATCAACGCCAATTGCAAAATCATCAAAAAAATAAAAAAGACCACTTTCGTGTTTTGCGTTGTTCTCATAAAATTTGTTAAATGCTTTTAATTTCGGAAAAATTTCCTTAACCCACGCTTTGTCAGGATTATATTTATTAATAAATGCTACGTGTTGCGCAAGAACAGGTTTGTGAATATTACGGTGAGGCATAGATTTAATATAATTTTTTTGCTTGTACGCAAAGATTACTATTTCAATACTTCCGTCAGACTTTTGCTCGTTTAAAAAGTTCATTACTGAACCTTTTTCATACGCCAGCAGCTCATCTTGTTTATTTTGATGTTTTGCTATTTGTCTAAGCGCGATATTATTTACCCAGTTGCCCCAATCCCAAAGTTGCGATGGATAACTATTGTTGTTCCCGGTAACAACTATACACGGATTTTTAAAATCACCATACGGCTCTGCCCATAAAATATTCGATAAATCAATAAAATATGATTTTAAATTTTTGTAACACATATGAATCACCTCTTTTAATGTAACATATATCTTACTTTATTTCAATTATATAATATTGCACTTTTGATGTTAAATATTGTATTTTTAAAGCAAGAATTAATGATATTAAGTATTTATATCACGGTTTTATAAAAAATGCACTATAAAATTACATAATACGTTAAAAAATAAATACACATGTTGACAAAAATTGGTTACTGTAGTATACTAAAGTAGTATTTAAATATATATTTAGATATCAATTGTTCTAATACTTTAAAACTAACAGAACAGTTGCACCGAAAGGAGAAATTTTTATGAACAGTTCCTTTGTTAAAAAAATATTTGCAATTTGTATGACGGCCGTTATGGTATGTTGTATATTCAGCGCATTCTCACTGGCCGTATCTGCAACAACGTCATCAACAATTGAAACACAAGAAGGTACAAACACCTATGCGCTTTTCAATAGTGGACAAACAAGCAGTTCCGGTAATTCCTACAGAGAAATATGGGATGGTGATTACAATCCCGATGCTCATTCCTACAACAACAATGGATATGATATTCACGGTGGACGTAGTAATGGTGAAGCAATTTTAACAATTGGTATGGGCTGTTCCTTCCATGTAAACGCTGAAGTAACCGAACGTTCAACACTAACCATATATGCTTTTGATATTGATGAAGAATATAGCGAAAACGATAAGGTATATCTTGTAAATGCGCAAACAGGCGCAAGAACTTACGTAGGTACACTTTCTGGTCGTGACTGGTCTTGGAGCACAACAACAATAACAATTGAACCTTCCCTATTCGAGGTGGGCCAAACATATTATTTTGAGTTTGATATTTACGAAGATGGCTGGGAAACTTGGATTCGTACGGTATCACTACAAATGACATGCGGCGAATATGTACCAACAACAATTTTAGATCACTCATTTACAGCATCTATCGACAGTCTCGGTTACGTATCCACCGAACTTTATATGGTTACCGACGTAGATACAACCTATAATTTAGAATACACCGCAACCATTAACAACCAACAAAAAGGCGGTAAAGACGGTACATCTATCACCGCTACTACATATGGCTCAGCGGTAATAGATGCTTTCCAGCTTGAATCGGGTTCCCCTACCGGTACATATGAGATTTGCGTTATAGTTAAGGATCTTTCGGGTAATACTGTTGTTACATATACCGTTACCGCAGGTTATAATTACTCAGCAGTATCTTACGATCCCAACGGCGGTTCAAACAACCTACCGCTTGACAGCAACTCATATTCAAGCGGTGAAACCGTAACGGTTTTGTTCAACAACATCCCCTCTCGTCAAGGTTACACCTTCTTGGGTTGGTCGACCGATCCTAATGCTACCCTTCCTGAATTTACTGTAAGCGGTAACAATACATTTGTTATTGGTAACACTGACGTAACACTTTATGCTGTTTGGGCAGAAAACCAAACAAACTCTCCAAAATTTATTGTTGATAGCGCAACTGCAAGACCGGGCGAAGAATTTACAATTGCAGTTCGCACCGAAAACAATCCGGGTATTGTATCATTTAAATTTAAGGTTCATTATGATGCTGATGTTTTAGAGCTTGTCTCTGCTGAAGAACAATCATTTACCAACCTTAGTTATAGCCCTATTACAAATAATCCTTTCATTGTAAACTGGGTTGATGCAATAACTCCAAACAACACAACAAACGGTACAGTTGTTCTTCTTACCTTCCGTGTAAAAGATGATGCGCAAATTGGCGATTCTTCTATTTCTTTAACATATGACCCATACGATATTTACAACGATACATGGGACGGCGTATATTTTTCAACCGTTTCAGGTACAGTTACTGTAGTTGATTATACACTCGGCGACGTTAATGATGACGGTGTTATAAATAACCGCGATCTCGGTTTATTACAACAATATCTTAACGGCTGGTCGGTAACAATTGTAGAACTTGCTGCCGATGTAAACGTAGATGGTGTAATCAACAATCGTGACTTAGGTTTAATGCAACAATACCTTAACGGTTGGAACGTTCAGTTTGGTTGATAATTAATTTTACATACCACTTTAATTAATAAGGAGATATAATTATGCCAAAATTTTTAGCAAAAAAATTATTTTCAATTTGCATGGCAATCGTTATGATATGTTGCATGTTCAGCGCTTTGGTTGTATCAGCAGCGGCACCAACCAGTTACACCACAATGTATTTAGGCGATGTAAAATCCGTTAGCATTACATCAAGCGGTGGTTGTAAATACTTCAAATTTGTACCTGAATATTCAGGTAGTTATAGCTTTTATTCTACCGGTTCGGTAGACTCTTACGGTTATTTACTTGATTCTACCGGTACACAACTTACATATGATGACGATGCCGGCGATGACTTGAATTTTAACATAACATATAGTCTTACCGCCGGTAATACATACTATCTTAAAGCGGCTATGTTTAGTTCTAATACCGGTAGTTATTCAGCAACAGTTATTGCTAATTTTACTATACCATCTGTTGTTCAAATACAAGAAGGCACTAATACCTATTCGCTCTTTAATAGCGGCGCTACCTCTAGTGATGGTTATGAATACTATAATTCATCAGGTTCTGATTATAATCCTAATTCTCATTCATATAACAACAATGGTTATGATATATATGGTTATAGCGGCGGTGTTGATCTTACAATTGGTATGGGTTTGTACTTCTATATCGAAAGTGAAGTAACCGAACAGGCTATACTTACAGTTTATGCATACGATATTGACGAAGAAAGAAATCAAATTGATGATGTTTATCTTGTTAATGCACAAACAGGTGTAAGAACAAAAGTGGGTACACTTTCAGGCCTTAACCAAACCTGGAGCACTACTACAATCACTATTGATCCTTCATACTTTGAAGTTGGTCAAACATACTATTTTGAAGACGATGTGTGCTATAATGGATGGTATACATGGATTCGTACTGTATCACTTCAAATGACATGTGGCGAGTATGTACCAACAACCATTTTGGATCACTCATTTACAGCATCTATCGACAATAATGGTTATGTATATACCGACCTTTATATAATTACCGATGAAGATATCACTTATAATCTAGAATATACCGCAACCATTAATGGACAACAAAAAGGCGCAAAAAACAATGCGGTTATTGATGTTTCAACCTACGGAACAAGCGTATCCGATGGTTTCCAACTTGAATCCGATGCGCCAACAGGCACTTATGAGATATGTGTAATTGTTAAAGATACATTAGGCAATACTGTTGTTACATATACTGTTACTGCAGGTTATGATTACAGCGCAGTATCTTATGACCCTAACGGTGGTTCAAATAACTTACCACTCGACAGTAACGCTTACTCAAACGGCGATATCGTTACCGTATTATTTAACAATATACCATCTCGTCAAGGTTATACATTCTTAGGTTGGTCAACTAATCCTAACGCTAATACTCCCGATTATACCGAATATGGCCTAAATACCTTTATAATAGGTAGCAACGATGTGACACTTTATGCTATTTGGAGTCAAGATTTAACTCCTGATTCCCCTGCTTTTGTGGTCGACAACGCAACAACACATCCGGGTCAGGAATTTACTGTTGCAATCCGCACACAAAACAATCCCGGTATTGTATCTTTCAAGTTGGAAGTTGATTATGACTCTGACATTTTAGAGCTTGTATCTGCAGAACAACAAGCATTTACAGGTATGACATTCGGTCCAATTGACAACGATCCGTTTATTGTTAACTGGGTTGATGCAATAAATCCTGACAACACAACAGACGATGTTGTTGTACTACTAACATTCCGAGTAAAAGATGATGCTCCATTCGGCAATACAAACATTTCTTTAAGTTACGATCCATACGATGTTTATAACGACAATTGGGATAACGTAACATTTGCAACTGTTGATGGTGTTATTTCAATCATCGACTACACACTCGGTGATGTTAACGATGATGGTAGAATCAACAACCGCGACCTAGGTTTGTTGCAACAGTATTTGAACGGCTGGTCAGTTTCAATTATCGACGTAGCAGCCGACGTAAATGTAGATGGCGCAATCAACAATCGTGACTTTGGTTTAATACAGCAATATCTTAACGAATGGGATGTTGTGTTCGGTTAATTAAATACTTTTATAATAAAAATCACCCTACTTTTTAGTTGGGTGATTTTATCTTTATTGAAAATAAAAAATTTTATGATATAATTTATATATATCAATTATAAGGAGTATGACTATGTACACTATTTACGTAAAATTTGATTGTTTACCAAACAAACGAGAAGAATTTATTAAAACAGTAAAAGAAACAGGCGTATTAGACGCAATACGCAACGAAGATGGTTGTATAAGATATGACTATTACCTTTCTGAAAAAAATCCCGACGAACTTTTACTAATTGAACAATGGGAAAGTAAACAACATCAACAAATTCATATCCAACAACCTCATATGGATGTGCTACGAAGCTTTAAGAACGATTATATAACAAATACTTTTTTGGGTGAAATTGAATTAAAATAATGTTTTTTGCTATATATTGTATATTTATCTTGCATTTCATCGAAAATATAGTATAATAAATTTGTGTTAGATACACAAAAATATTTAGGGGGCATTATTTAATGTTGGAAAAACTTTTTAAACTAAAGCAACACGGTACAAATGCCAAAACCGAAGTCATTGCCGGTATTACAACCTTTATGACTATGGCATACATTTTGGCAGTTAACCCAAGCATACTTGCCGATGCAGGTATGGACGCTACCGCTGTATTGCTTGCTACCGCCATTGCATCATTCTTTGCTACAGCATGTATGGCACTTATGGCTAACAAGCCTTTTGCACTATCTGCAGGTATGGGACTCAACGCTTACCTTGCATACACTGTAGTAATTGGTATGGGCTACTCATGGCAAATCGCTCTTCTTGCCGTTTTTGTTGAGGGACTTGTATTTATTATACTTTCTCTAACAAATGTTCGTGAAGCAATATTTAACGCTATACCGCTTACTTTAAAACGCGGTGTATCGGTTGGTATTGGTTTGTTTATTGCTTTTATTGGTTTACAAAACGCAGGATTAGCTGTTGATTCTTCAACACTAGTTACAATTACAAACTTTGCTGACAACTTTAAAACACACGGTATTTGCGCATTACTTGCAATTGTAGGACTCTTCCTTACTGCTGTTTTACATATACTTAAGGTAAAAGGAGCTATCCTTCTAGGTATTATAGGCACTTGGATTCTAGGTATTATTTGTCAACTTACGGGACTTTATATTCCTAATATTGATGCAGGATTTTATTCACTTATTCCTACAAACTTTGTTTCATTTAATTTTTCTGATCTGGGCAAAACATTCGGTGAATGCTTTAAAGTTGATTTTAGCGCAATAAAAATCACAGAATTTGTTGTTGTTGTATTTGCGTTTTTGTTTGTAGACTTGTTTGATACTCTTGGAACATTGATTGGTGTTGCGACAAAAGCTGATATGCTTGACGAAAACGGACATCTCCCCGGCATTCGTCCTGCTCTCCTTTCCGATGCTATTGGTACATCAGCGGGTGCGGTGCTCGGTACATCAACAGTTACTACTTTTGTAGAGTCTGCTGCAGGTGTTTCTGCCGGCGGTCGTACCGGCCTTACCGCAATTGTTACTGCTGTACTATTCTTGTTATCAACATTATTTGCGCCATTATTTACATCTGTACCTTCTTTTGCAACCGCACCGGCGCTTATTATGGTTGGTTTCTTAATGGTTAGTTCAGTAACCGAAATCAGGTTTGACGAAGATAATCTTACCGAGGCAATTCCGGCATATATCGCAATAATTGCAATGCCATTATTCTATAGCATTTCTGAGGGTATTAGCCTTGGAATTATCTCCTATGTTGTTCTTAACGTATGTACCGGTAAGGCAAAAAAAGTTAAACCTCTTATGTATATTTTAGCAGTATTATTTGTACTTAAATATATATTCCTTTAATTTAATTAAAAAAACAACAAAAAACTCTTCCAAAATTTGGAAGAGTTTTTATTTTTAATAAAGAAAATCAAACATATTTGTAGAAACGTTATTGCGCCAGCAATTATAATTTATAATTTTATCTGTTATTGGGATAATCTTTTCCTCGAGTTCAGGTATTGATGATATAACACCATCGCGATATTGAATTAGTCTATCAAGACAAGATTGCATTCGTCCAATAAGGCCACCTAATCTAATATCTTGTACATCAAAACCGTGAGGTTTATTCTCAATAAACCATTGGTTACGGAATATGTTATAAAATACCTTTGTTAATTTAATCATCTTCTTATAATCGGTAATAATATCATTTAACATTTGTTTATTACCATTTATATAGGCTTCGCGCGTACGCGAGCAAATATTTACCTTTACAGAAAGCAAACTGCAAAGAGCGGCAAGAGTATCAAATAAATAAGAATATTCACCGGCGCGTTTTGAAGCATATTTAAGTTTTCTGGCAATTTCAGTAAACTTTTTGGAATATTCTGCTTTTTCGGTATTTTGAAAAATAGACATAAAACAATCAGCATAAAGATAATATTTTGATGGATTTACAACTTGCAGTCTACCATCCATATCTTTTGTAAAAGATTCAATAATATTCGGTGCATCTAATAACATAAAATCATCATAACGAACACCGACACAATCATAAAATTTTTGCTTAATATCAGCTGATTTTGTAATACCTTGTGCAACACATGCGGCATAACAAAGTGTTGGTAGCACGGCATATGATGAGCATTCACCGCCATTGTCACCCCACATTGTCATAAATACATCGGTAATCCCGCCATCAACACACGCCATGATTGCAGGTTTTGTTGCTTTAAGTGAAAAATAGTTATGCGGTGCAAATCCGGACCACTTCCAAGCGCCTCCACCAAAAGCAATTTTTTCGCTTAATTGTTTATGACCTTTAATCATATTCTCATAAACCTTTTTATCGAGATTATAATAATCCCAATAAACAAGTGTTAACTTTTCGGGAATTTTTTCCTTAATTGAGTTGTCAAACTTTGATTTTGTAGCATAATAATCACCACCACTCGCAATGCGGTAGAACATATCGCTCCACAT
>JAZQYL010000042.1:0-8980 GCA_045633485.1 Acutalibacteraceae bacterium
AAGTTTTCTATCTGAACAGGATAAAGGTTTTCACCGCCTGTAATAATAACGTCTTTCTTTCGGTCAACAAGATATACAAAGCCGTCTTCATCCTGCATGGCCATATCCCCTGTGTAAAGCCAACCGTCTTTAAGGGAATCAGCGGTGGCTTTTTCGTCTCTGTAGTAACAGGTCATAACACCGGGGCCTTTAAGACAAAGCTCACCTACATCGCCTTGCTTTACTTCTTCACCCTCAGGGGAAACAATTTTAATTTCCCAACCGTAGCCGGCCTTTCCAATAGCGCCAACTTTATGTACATTTTCAACGCCTAAGTGAACAGCACCGGGGCCTATAGATTCACTTAGTCCGTAGTTAGTATCGTATTGGTGATTTGGGAAAACTTCTAACCAACGCTTAATAAGACTTTGGGGAACAGGCTGTGCGCCTATATGCATAAGACGCCAGTTAGAAAGGTCGTAATCCTTAAGGTCAATTTCGCCTCTTTCAATGGCGTTTAAAATATCCTGCGCCCACGGTACAAGAAGCCATACAATAGAACATTTTTCTCTGCTGGCGGCTTCCAGTATGCTCTTAGAAGCAGTACCTTTTAAAATAACGGCTTTACCGCCTACAAGAAGACTTCCAAACCAATGCATTTTAGCACCGGTATGATAAAGTGGGGGAATACATAAAAAACAGTCGTCTTTTGTTTGCATATGATGAGCTTGTTCAACTCGACAAGAATGAATTAAACTTTGATGTTTATGTAATATTGCTTTTGGGAAACCGGTAGTACCTGATGAAAAATAGATTGCAGCATCATCTTCTTCTGTAAGGGTACATTCGGGGAATATAGAAGAACATTCGCTAGTTAAATCGTTATAATCATCAGCAAACGCAGGACAGCCTGTGCCAAAATAAATAAGATTACATTGTTTAGAAATCTTATCAGCAACGGCTTCAACTCGTCCGATAAACTCAGTGCCAAAAATAAGAACATCAGCCTCGGCTAAATCCAAACAGTAGTCAATTTCATCCGATGAATATCTAAAGTTAAGCGGAACTGCTAATGCACCTGTTTTTAATATACCAAAGTAAATTGGCAACCAATCTATGCAATTCATTAACAAAATAGCGACCTTTTTACCTTTGCCAATACCGTTTTGTTTTAGCATATTTGCAAGTCGATTCGCTTTTTCGTTAAATACTGCCCATGTAATTTCACGTCTGTAATGTTGTACGCGATGTGTTGGTTCAACAAGTTCAAACTCGTTCCAAGTACGTCGGCGAGTTTCCGGTTGATCAGGGTTAATTTCGACAAGGGCAATATCGTTTGTGTACTTTTTTGCGTTGTCTTCAAGTAGGTGAACAATTGTCATAAATACATTCCTTTGTTTTTAAAAAATCTAAAGAACATTTTAACACTTTAAAGTGATAATGTCAACACCGAGATTAACACATTTGCAAACTTTATATTGCAAAAAAGAAACATTTGTGTTATCATTATGAAACAAGGAAAATAAATTACAAAATAGGAGCTAATAATATGTCGTTATACCAAAGAATTTTAAGCGGACAAGAAAAAATTTCACTCGTTGGTCTTGGTTATGTTGGTATGCCAATCGCCGTATCTTTTGCTAAAAAGGTAAAAGTAGTAGGTTTTGATCTTAACGCTAAAAAGATTGAACTTTATAAATCAGGCATTGACCCGACAAATGAGGTTGGTGATGAGGTTATAAAAAATACAACGGTTGAATTTACTTCGGATGAAACCAAGCTGCGTGAAACTAAGTTTCACATTGTTGCTGTGCCAACACCCGTAAACGAGGATCATACTCCTGATCTAACACCGGTTGAGGGCGCATCAACAATTGTTGGTCGAAATCTAACAAGAGGTTCGATTGTGGTTTACGAGTCAACTGTTTATCCGGGTGTTACCGAGGATATTTGTATTCCTATTCTTGAGCGTGAATCGGGTCTTAAATGCGGTGTAGATTTTAAGGTTGGTTACAGTCCAGAACGAATTAATCCTGGTGATAAAATTCATCGGCTTGAAAGCATTGTTAAGATTGTTAGCGGTATGGATGACGAATCACTTGAAGAAATCGCAAATGTTTATGAACTTGTAGTAGAAGCCGGTGTTCATCGTGCCGAAAGCATCAAGGTTGCTGAGGCTGCAAAGGTTATTGAAAACAGTCAACGTGACATAAACATTGCTTTTATGAACGAGCTTTCAATCATATTTAATAAAATGGGTATTGATACACAATCCGTCCTTAAAGCCGCAGGTACCAAATGGAATTTTTTAAAATTTTATCCTGGTCTTGTTGGCGGTCATTGCATTGGTGTTGATCCGTATTATCTTACATATAAGGCAGAACAGCTTGGATATCACAGTCAGATTATACTGTCGGGTCGCCGTATTAATGATGATATGGGAAAATACGTTGCAGAAAACGTTGTTAAAAATCTTATTAAGGCTGATTTGCATATTAAAAATGCTAAAGTTGCAATTTTAGGGTTTACTTTTAAAGAAAATTGTCCAGATACACGTAATACAAAAATTATTGATATATATAATGAGCTTGAAGAATACGGTATTACAGCTACGGTTGCAGACCCTGTTGCAGATGTTGCAGAAGCAGGAAAACTTTACGGTATGAGATTTGTTGATATAGATACCATTAGAGACTGTGATGTGGTTATACTGGCTGTTGCTCATGATGATTTTAAGTCGCTTTCGCAAGACGATTTTAACAAAATGTTTAAATCAGTTGATAATAATAAGAAAGTTCTTATTGATATTAAGGGTCTACTTAATCGTAATGATTATGAAAACGCCGGATACAATTATTGGAGATTATAATTGAAAACTAAGAATTTTCTAGGTCGGAAAGTACTGAATTTAAAGCTGATATTTTAATAAAAACGGCAGAAATTTATTTTTTTGCCGTTTTTCTCTTGACAAACACGCTTTAAAGTGTTAAAGTGTTAAAGTACGATAAATAATTTCTTAGGGAGATGTACAATTATGACAACCACAGCATTGATAACAATACCTATGCTTATACTGTTTTTTGCTATAATGATAGGTGTAGGTCTTTATTGTAAAAAACACACAAATAGTGTTGACGGATTTGTTTTGGGAGGGCGTTCTGTAGGTCCATGGCTTACGGCATTTGCTTTCGGCACATCCTATTTTTCTGCGGTAATATTTGTAGGATATGCCGGTCAGTTCGGTTGGAATTTTGGTATTGCTTCAACATGGATTGGTTTAGGCAATGCGTTTATCGGTTCACTTCTTGCATGGCTTGTTCTTGGTAAAAGAACAAGAATTATGACACAAAGTATTGGCTCAAAAACAATGCCTGATTTTTTTGAAAAACGTTATGAAAGCAATAAATTAAAAATTTTTGCCTCAATAATCATTTTTCTGTTTTTGATTCCTTATACTGCATCGTTATATAATGGTTTGTCATCACTATTTAATAATGTATTTTCCATTCCTTATTGGGTAGTAGTCGGTGTTATGGCTATTCTTACCGGTGCATACGTTATTTTTGGCGGTTATATGGCTACGGCAATTAACGATTTTATACAGGGTATAATAATGCTTGTAGGTATTGTTGCCGTAATTATTGCTGTGCTTAATGACAACGGTGGACTTACTAATGCTATTAAATCATTAGGAGAAAATGCCGGTGAAGAGTATATTGCTACATTGGGACCAAAACCAATTTTCTTATTTTTTGTAATAATGCTTACATCTCTCGGAACATGGGGACTACCGCAAATGGTAGGTAAATTTTATTCTATTAAGGATCAAAAATCAGTTAAAACAGGCACAATAATTTCAACACTCTTTGCCGTTGTTGTTGCAGGTGGATGTTATTTCCTTGGCGGCTTTGGTAGACTGTATGAAAACAGGTTAGTAGCAGGAGGTCATATATCAAATGGTGTTGTACTATTCGATAAAATTATACCAACAATGCTAAATGAATTGGCACCCTTTATAATTGCTATTGTTATTGTACTTGTTTTGTCTGCATCTATGTCGACACTTTCATCGTTAGTTCTTACTTCATCATCTACATTGACGCTTGATGTTATTAAGCCTGCAGTTGAAAAGAAAAAAGAATTCACTGAAAATAAAAGTGTATTTGTTATGCGATTATTTATCGTATTCTTTATAGCAATATCAGCTATTATTGCAATACTTAAAGATACCATTTGGAAAGAATCGGTGTTTATTGCTCAAATGATGGGCGTGTCTTGGGGAGCACTTGCTGGATCGTTTTTAGCACCGTTTTTATATGGACTTTTTTGGAAAAAAGGAACTCGAGCAGCGGTGGTTTCCTGCTTTGTATTCGGTACAGGACTTGAAATGGTACAGCTTTGCCTGAGTATGAATTTATTCAAATTTAATGATAAAATTTTAAGTTTTGTATTTACAAATTCGTTATATTCGGGCGTTTTTGCAATGGTTGGAGGTTTAATAATTTTCCCGATAGTAAGTGCATTTACAAAAAAATTCAAACCAAAAAATGTTGATGAAAAATTTGAATGTTTGAAAAATTAAATAAAAAATGCAAGGAGTTTTCCTTGCATTTTTTATTTTTAAATTTATTCAGTTCTAAGTGCTGTCACAGGGTCTTTTTTAGCAGCACTTCGTGAAGGTATAATTCCTGAAATCAGCGTTAAGCAAACACTTATAATTATAAGAATTATTGCAGCAGTAATCGGTAAAATCGCATTTAAAGAAGCAATTCCCGTTACAGCGTGTAATATAAGATTTATTGGAATACACAATAAATAAGTAATAACGACTCCAAGCAATCCGGAAGAAAATCCAACGATTACCGTTTCTGCATTAAACAGACTGGAAACATCGCGCTTTGAAGCGCCAATTGCTCTTAAAATACCAATTTCTTTTGTTCGTTCTTGAACAGAAATAAGTGTTATTACGCCAATCATTATTGATGATACTATAAGTGAAATTGCAACAAAAGCAATAAGGACATAGGTAATAGCATTAATAATTGTTGTGATTGATGACATCATAATACCAAGATAATCGGTATATTTTATTTGTTTTAATTCTTCTACATCTGAATTATAATCACTAATTGCCGAGGTAATTATGTCTTTGTTTTCAAAACTTGATGCGTATATGTTGATAGCAGCAGGGGAATCAAGGGTTACGTAACCCATTTTAATAAGATTATCCTCATATGTGCTTTCAGAAAACACCATAATTTCATCATAATAAAATGCGCATTGTTCGGTTGTGTACGATGGTAATTCTGCATCAAAAGCATACAGTAATTGTTGCGTATTCATTATTGAAAGCTGTTGCTGTGCATTTTGCGCATATTGAATTTTAATCTGTTCTTGTAGCATTTGGGCGAACATTTTATTAAATTCTTCATCGTCCATTGAGGCAAGATAATTATTTATTTCTTCGGCAGAAACATTTACCTGCTGGCTCATACTATCAAGTAACATTTTCTCCATATCGGAACGTTGCATACTACCAATAGTTTTATTTGTTTGCTGTTCTAAAAATTCTTTGGATGGAGTACTTTTTATATTAATGTATGCTTGTGTTTTTTCGTTATCGTCTAATGAGTTAATATATTCACGGAATGCGGTTTCTTTTTCTATATCGGTAAGTGTGCCGGTTGTAGAATCGAAGGGGAGACCGGTTAAAACATCAACGTTTGGTGAATTTTGTTGCGCTTTTACAATTTCGATATCTTCAGCCTTGTCAATAATATATTCGGTTAATTTAGATGTGTAAGCAATACTTCCGCTTAGCATTGCGGTATCGGAATTTTCGCTGGGCTTTATAATACCGGTAATTTTAAGTGTCGTTGCATTGTCATAAAGATAACGAAGTCCTGTTTGTGAATCACGAAGATCTGTATAAACGCCTGTTGTTTCGTCATAACGATAACAATCTGCATTTAAAATACTTTTATATTCTGTGTTGCAAATTTCTTCGTAAGACCATTTCTTTTGTTCTTTTTCATCAAGCTTTGTGCCGTTGATTGCCGAGTTTGAAAGTTTGTCAATTTCTTCAGCAGATACGAGACCTAAAGCATAAAGAACCAAGTCGTCAATTTCGTTATTTTCATCCAAAACAAGAACTATTTCATCATAACTGTTTGGCCAAGCACCATAAACTACATCGTACTGTTCTAATATTAAATCGTTTATAGGCGCGCCATCTTTTCCCGGTAAGAGTTCCTGCCAAAGCGTAGTACCCATCGAAGACATTGAGGACATCGAAGATGTAGGTGACAATGACTGCAGCGTAGAAATTGATTGCATATCTATGCCTATATATTTAAACATAAGATCACTAAGAATTTTTTCAAGATCAGAATGTAAAATATCTCCGTCAATATTTTCGGTATATATTTGCATATCAAGATCATAAGAATACTGAACACCGTTTATCGCTGTAGATAGTTGGGACTCTTCATCTTTAATCCTATCTTCAAGGAAAACCTTAAATGCTTTCAGGTCATTTTTACTTTCTTCAACACTATTCATTGCGTTTATCATATCGTAAAGCGCAGGTTTTTCGTATACCGCATCATTTTCGTGCGTAGGTATTTCATTTGTTATATTCATGAATGCTTCAATAAGAGTTGTCATATCAACAGTCGAAGCTTCTAACGTTAAAGGATAAACCGAAAGTGTGCTTTCCTGCACTGCATCAATATACGCTGTCGTACCTTGTGAAATTGCAAGAATTAACGCAATGCCTATAATACCAATTGAACCTGCAAAAGAGGTTAGAATGGTGCGACCTTTTTTTGTAACAAGATTTTTAAGCGACAACATAAAAGAAGTGAAAAAGGACATTGATGGTTTTTTTGCTTTATTATTCTCCTTAATTCTTGTTTCGTTTTTTGACTCTTCCCTTTTTACTTCATCATCGGTTAGCGGTTGTGAATCATTAGTAATAATACCATCAATCATCTTTATAATTCGCGAGGAATATTTTTCAGCAAGATCAGGATTATGTGTTACCATAATTATTAGGCGTTCTTTAGAAATTTTTTTGAGTATTTCCATAATTTGAACACTTGTTTCTGTATCTAAGGCACCTGTAGGCTCGTCGGCTAAAATGATATCGGGATTATTAACCAGTGCGCGTGCGATTGCAACACGCTGCATTTGTCCACCGGACATTTCGCTTGGTCTTTTATTTATTTGATCACCTAAACCAACATCTTCTAATGCTTTTCTTGCTCTGATTTTTCTTTCATGTTTTGATACACCGGAAAGCGTAAGAGCAAGCTCGACATTTTGTAATACTGTTTGATGTGGTATAAGATTATAACTTTGGAATACAAAACCGATGGAATGATTGCGATATGTATCCCAATCGGCATCGTTATATTCTTTTGTTGAACGACCAGATATAATCAAATCACCGTCGGTATAACGGTCTAGACCGCCTATTATATTAAGTAGAGTGGTTTTTCCGCATCCAGAAGGGCCTAAGATTGATACAAATTCACTAGTTCTGAATTGGGTATCTATTCCTTTTAATGCGTTAACGGTTGAGTCACCCATAACGTAATTTTTAGTTATGTTTTTTAATTTTAGCACTTAACAAGATCCTTTCAAATCAATTAATATTTACTATTATACATCATATTTTACTTAATTTGTTAATAATTATAAAATTTTACAGTAAATGTTTGAAAAATTTAAAAAAAGGTGTTATACTTATTTAAAATTTCAAAGGAGGATAATTATGGAAAGGGCTTATAAATATTTTTGTGTAATTATGTCGGTCATTATTATTCTTTCCTCGGTCGGAATTGTATTTGCTGTTTCTGTGTCTAAAAATAATCAACGTGATTTTTTAGGTTGTAAAGAAATAGTTAGTAATATTAAAAATTATGAACTTAATATGACTTCGGTAATTTATGTAAAAAATGATAAGGAAGAATGGATTGAATATCAACGTATTCACGGAACAGAAAACAGAATTTGGGTTGATATTGAGGATATTCCTCAACAGTTAGTTGATGCTTTTGTTTCAATAGAAGATCAACGTTTTTACAAACATTCCGGTATTGACTGGAAGCGTACAATTGCAGCTTTTGTTAATTATCTTCCATTTATTGATATCTATTCTTCAAATCAAGGCGGTTCAACCATTACACAACAATTGATTAAAAATATAACATCCGATAACGATAAAAGCGCAAAAAGAAAAATTCGCGAAATTTTTCGTGCGTTTTTTATAGAAAAGATGATTGATAAAACAACGATTTTAGAGGCCTATTTAAATACAATCTCTTTGGGAAATGGCATTTGTGGTGTGCAGGTTGCAGCGAACTATTATTTTAACAAAGATGTAAAAGAGCTTACTTTGGCCGAATGCGCTTCACTTGCTGCAATTACTAAAAATCCAAGTGCATACAATCCTATTACGAAACCAGAGGGTAATAAAGAGCGAAGAGATAATGTTCTTTATAAAATGTATGAACTTGAAAAAATTTCCGAAAAAGCATATTCAGAAGCCTTGCTTGAGCAGGTTGTAATTGACGATTCACAACAAAAAGATTTCGAAATACCGATTAACAACTATTTTGTAGACGCGCTTATAAGTGACATTATCGACGATTTGTGTGAAAAGTATGCTTGCAGTACCGATACTGCATCTGCTATGCTCTATAATGGAGGTTATAAGATATATGCAACCTTAGATACGGAAATACAGGATATTATGGAAGAGGTTTATCTTAATCAGAAAACCTATTTTACTCAAAAATCTAAATCTGATAAAAGTATTAATGTACAATCTGCGATGACAATAGTTGACTATAAGGGTAATATTGTGGGTATTGTAGGCGGAGTAGGTGAAAAAACAGTTAATCGCGGTCTTAATCGAGCTATTGATTCACCAAGACAACCGGGTTCAACAATGAAACCGCTTGGTGTGTACTGTCAGGCAATAGATAATGGATAT
>JAZQYL010000043.1:0-8098 GCA_045633485.1 Acutalibacteraceae bacterium
GATAAGGCGAGTAACCTTCTTTGAATTGTAGATAGGATCTGGCAATACATCACGTTTTGCAATAAAGCCTCTTCTTGGCATTGTACTTCCCTCCTTCATAGGAATGATATCATAGGTACTCGAGTTGACAAATTCCCGTTAACACCAAGCATGGCTTTCCTATATATAAAGCCTGCTGGGTTTATCAGCAGAGATTGTCTATTCTCTAAAAATTATTTCGCACCTGCTTTAGGACGCTTTGCGCCGTACTTTGAACGGCTTTGCATTCTGTTTGCAACACCCTGTGTATCCAAGGTACCTCTTACGATGTGGTAACGCACACCAGGTAAGTCCTTAACACGACCGCCACGAATAAGAACAACTGAGTGTTCCTGGAGGTTGTGACCGATACCGGGAATATAAGCTGATACTTCGATGCCGTTTGAAAGACGTACTCTGGCAATTTTACGAAGAGCAGAGTTAGGCTTTTTAGGGGTAGAAGTCTTAACAGCTGTGCATACGCCGCGCTTTTGTGGTGAATCATTGTCGGTAAGGTTGCGCTTCATGGAGTTGTAACCCTTTAAAAGTGCAGGAGCCTTAGCCTTCTTTTCAATGGTTTCACGACCGCTACGAACTAATTGGTTAAAGGTAGGCACTATTCACTATCTCCTTTCTTTTAAATTTTGGCATAACAAAACTGCGCACAGTTTCGCACGCTATCACATAATAACACCAATACCCGTATTTGTCAACTGTTTTTTTTAACAAATACGGGTATTTTTTTATTTCGCTTTTTTATTCTTTTTTATGTTTTCAATCGTAATGGTCATAGCCCATATTATACACGCACCAGCCGCTATTGCCAAAGCATATTGTAATGTAATAGTAGCGTAAGATTTTGTAAGTCGCCAATCTTGTAAAACTGCGCTACTGCATGTATAATACAATGCTCTGCCGGGTATTAAGGGAATGACCGAAGTGATGAAAAACAATGTGGCTGGAGCTTTCATAATACGCGCCATAATTTCACTGTATAGTGCCGACGCTGCAGATGCTAAAAGTCCGGCAAAAAATATAGCGCCCCAAAAATGCATTCCCACCAGATACAGTCCCCAGTTAAGCAGTCCTCCGAATGCGGCACTAACCAGATATCGCTTTTTTAGTCCAAACAACAAAGCAAAGCCCAAAGAACCCAGCATACCGGTTATAAGTTGTATAATAGCTTCTTTCATTATGCAATACCCCCTATCAGAAGAATCGCAAGCATAAAGCCGATTGCAAGGCCCGCTGCCCAAAGCAAGCTTTCTATAAGACGCATTATACCGGATATGGTATCCCCTACGAGTATATCTCTCACCGAGTTTGTAAATGGAATCCCGGGTATAAGCAACATTATTACACCTACCATAATCATATCTGAGTTTATAAATGGTATAAATTTTGCAGCAAGCGAAATTAAAACGCCTACAACAAACGAACACACCAGATTAAAAATTATGCTGTTAGGAAAAATATTTGACAGTTTTCGCTGGAATAGGCAAATTATCAAAGCAAAAACAGCCGCAGCTATACCATCAAAAATATTTCCACCAAAAAACACCGCAAATGAACCTGCTGCTAAAGCAGAACCAAAACAAAATTTAAATAAATTCATGGGTTCTTTGCAATCTTTGATTTCGCGTTCAAGCTGTTCTATATCAAGCGGCTCCTCACAGCATTTACGGCTTAAAGAATTTAGACGTTCCAAACGCCATAATCGATTACCGCCTGCGTTTTCGATTCTGCGAGTTTCGGTAACGAGATTACCATCAGCAAACTTCATAGTAACAATAATACTTGCCGTTATAACCATAACGTTTGTTTCCGTAGCCCCATAGGCTTTTCCCATCAGGGATATCGTATTTTCAACTCGCCTTACCTCTCCGCCTGAGCAAAACATCATCTCGCCCATATCAAGCAGCAAATGCAAAAGCTTATATTCTTCCGCTTTTGTAAGTGTCATAACTTCACCATCCTTACGCTCAAATAATCTAACATATATTTACACAATTTTCAAGATTGAATTTTATTGTAAGTTGTCCTGTATAAAATTTATCTTTACTTATTATTTTTTATCTACTCTCTCGAACAATTACAAATCACGCATAAAGTTTATCACGCCAAAAAGTTTTAGTCAATTATGCAACAACATAAAACAACGCACCCAACATTAAGTTGAGTGCGTTTAAATTTATAATGTTATTAATACATTCCGCCTTGGGCTGCTGCTGCAGCTGCTGCGGCATTTGCTGCTGCTACATCCTCAGGTTTATCTGCCACAAGACTTTCGGTTGTAAGCACCATTGCGGCAACACTAGCTGCGTTTTCAAGCGCTGAACGTGTAACCTTTGTAGGATCAACAATACCTGCATCTATCATATCGGTATATGTTTCGCTATAAGCATCAAAACCATAGTTAACCTTACCGCTGCTTAAAATTTTATCGATAATTACAGAACCTTCAATACCTGCATTGTAAGCGATTTGACGAATAGGCGCTTCCAAAGATTTAAGAACTATATTAACACCCGTCTTTTCGTCACCCTCGGTATTAACCGCAAGCTGTGCAACTGCCGGAATAGCATTAAGAAGTGCTACACCGCCGCCTGCAACGATACCCTCTTCAACTGCAGCCTTGGTAGCAGCAAGAGCATCTTCGATTCGAAGCTTCTTATCCTTCATTTCAATTTCGGTTGCCGCGCCAACCTTGATTACTGCAACACCGCCCGCAAGTTTAGCAAGACGCTCTTGGAGCTTTTCACGATCAAATTCGCTGGTTGTAACCGCAATTTCGTTTCTGATTTGCGCTACGCGATCTTTAATGGCGGTCTTATCTCCTGCACCGTCAACAATAACGGTGTTTTCCTTTGTAACCTTAACCTGACGTGCGCGACCAAGCTGCATTACGCTTGCGTCCTTAAGTTCAAGACCTAATTCTTCGGTAATGACCTCGCCGCCTGTAAGAATAGCAATGTCACGAAGCATCTCTTTGCGTCGGTCACCAAAGCCCGGAGCTTTTACTGCGACGCAGGTGAATGTGCCGCGAAGTTTGTTAACAATAAGGGTTGAAAGGGCTTCGCCTTCAATATCCTCGGCAACAATAACCAACTTTTTGCCTGACTGAACAATCTGCTCTAACAAAGGCAAAATTTCTTGAATATTTGAAATCTTCTTATCGGTAATAAGGATAAACGCATCATCAATAACCGCTTCCATTTTATCGGTATCAGTTACCATGTAAGGTGTGATATAACCTCGGTCAAACTGCATACCCTCAACAACTTCAGAATAAGTTTCGGCAGTCTTTGACTCCTCAACTGTAATAACACCGTCCGCCGATACCTTTTCCATAGCTTCAGCAATAAGTGATCCAATTTGAGCATCACCCGAGGATACGGTTGCAACTCTAGCAATGTCATCTGTACCAGAAACCTTTTTAGAGTTTTCTACGATGGTAGCGATAGCGGTATCGACAGCAGTTTTAATACCCTTCTTAACAACCATTGGGTTTGCACCTGCTGCAACGTTCTTCATACCCTCGTTAATAAGAGCTTGGGCAAGAACAGTAGCGGTTGTAGTACCGTCACCTGCTGCGTCGTTTGTCTTAACAGAAACCTCTTTTACAAGCTGTGCGCCCATATTTTCGAAAGCATCTTCAAGTTCGATTTCTTTTGCGATTGTTACACCATCGTTTGTAATAAGTGGTGAACCGTATTTTTTATCAAGAACTACGTTTCTGCCTTTAGGACCTAATGTTACTTTAACTGCGTTTGCAAGTTTATCAACACCGGTTTGAAGTGCCTTACGAGCTTCTTCGCCAAAAATAATATTCTTTGCCATAATAGAAAATCTCCTTATTCAACTATTGCTAAAATATCTGAAAGATGAAGAACAGTATATTCTTCATTATCAATTTTAATATCGGTGCCGGCATATTTAGCAGCAATAACCTTGTCGCCTGCCTTTACGGTCATAACAACCTCTTTTCCGTCAACGAGTCCGCCCGGACCTACCGCTACAACCTCGGCAATTTGAGGTTTCTCCTTCGAAGCGGATGTAAGCACAATGCCGCTTTTGGTTGTTTCTTCTGCTGCTGTTGCTTTTATTACAACATTGTCAGCTAATGGTTTAATTGTCATAATAAAATCTCCTTAATGTTTGTTATATATTAGTATATTATATGCTTTTTAAAATAAAAATCAAGTAAGTAAAAAAAATTAAACTTTTGTTAACATTTTTGTGCTTACCGTCTTAGGAAGCACAAATCTAACCGCATTTTTCACAAGCTCGAATTTCATATTTGTGCTTTCACATATTTCACCATCAAAGTTTACAGGTATTGGTTTTTCGGACCTGAATTCCATAACGGTACATCGTCTAAGTGTACAACAATCAAGTTTCTCGTGTTCGCCTTTTTTATAAATTCCTAAAAATTTAAGGATTTTCAGTTTTGAAATTTTATCTACAAGCGTAAAATCAAGTTGATTGTCAAAAGGTATTGCATTAGGCGCACCCTTATAGCCGCCACCGTAATACGGAGCGTTTGCTATAACCGCAAAAAGACAGTTCTTTCGCTCGAATTCACCGCCGTCAACCGATATTTCTGCCGTAATACCAAGTTTACCCAAAAAGGTTCTTGCGATTGCCAAGGTATATGCAAATGAACCCGACACAAGCGGCCATCTTTTAAAAGTAGCCATACGACTTGCCACAACGGCATCCATACCAACAGAACAACCATTAATACAGTACATATCGCCAACTTTTATTAAATCCATTTCTACCGATTTGCCGTCGATTTGCTCGTTGATGTCCAAAAATTTATCACGATTTTCAAAAAACTTTAAAAAATCATTCGCCGAACCGCAAGGTATGACTCCGAGTTCAACGTTTTTGTAACCAACTATAGCATTAAGCACAGCCATAACAGTACCTTCGCCACCACAAGCAAACATACGAATATTATCCCCGCTTTTTGCTTCGGCAGTCGCCGATGCCATCATACCGTCAACCCAGTCTTCGAAATAAATTTTAAAATCATCGTTCCTGTCAGCAAAGTAATCGTTAACCGTTTTTATAATCTTTTCTTGAGCAGTACCTTTGCCTGCGGTTGGATTGATGTAAAAAACATACCTCATTTTTAAATTCCTTTGTTTTTAAAGTACATAAACAACTGGCATTTAATCATGCCGTTATACAGTTTGCGACGTTTATCGGCCGTTACGCCAAAATGCTTTTCGAATTCATCGTGAGGACTTATGATAAAATATTTCTTACCATGCACTTTATCAAAACGTTCACCCATTGTTTTGTAAAGTTTTTCCGCCTCGGCCACATCCAACAGTCGTTCACCGTAGGGTGGGTTTGTAATTACAAGAAGGCGTTCATCAGGCGTTTTGAAATCTTTAATATCACCGATTGATGCCTTAACGTATTTTTCAACACCCGCTTTTTTAGCATTGGCAAGGGTTAGTTCTACACAGGACGGATCAATATCATAACCTTGTGCTCTAAAGTCAATATTTTTAATTATCAAATCCTGAGCTCTCATACGCTCTTGTTGCCATGCGATTTTGGGAATGCAAGCAAATCGCTCTGCTGCAAAAAAGCGTCTAAGACCAGGAGCCGTTTTGGTCGCCATAAGTGCCGACTCTATCAGTAGCGTACCGCTGCCGCAAAACGGATCGTAAAGCCTAGTATCGGGAAAAATTCGAGCCAAATCGCACATTGCTGCAGCCAGTGTTTCTTTAAGCGGAGCATCGTTAGAATTACGACGATATCCGCGTTTATGAAGGCCCTCGCCCGATGTATCAATAGTAACGGTTACATTATCCTTAATAATAGTAAAACGTATTTTAAATTCAGAGCCTGTTTCGGCAAACCAGCTAATACCATATTTTGATGAAAGTCGATTTACAACCGCTTTTTTAATAATAGATTGACAGTCAGGGATGCTGAAAAGTGTTGAATTTATGCTTGACCCGGCAGCCACAGGAAATGCGTCGTCCTTACCGATAAAGCGTTCCCACGGCAATGCCTTTACACCATCAAAAAGTTCAGTAAAGGTAGTAGCATGAAACTGCCCCATATTTATAAGTATACGTTCAGCAAAACGAGAGTTTATATTTGCGCGCGCAAGCATATTAAAGTCACCCTCTAATAACACTCTACCGTTCTCAACATCTACATCTTCAAATCCCATACGGCGGAATTCGTCAGCAGCAATACTCTCTACCCCAAAAAGGCATGGGGCTATCATTTTTATTTTATCCATAATTATATCTCCATAGATGCATGACGAGTCACATGGCATCCAATATTTACCGCAACAGGAAGTCCGGCAATATGGGTAGGCGCAACCTCTATATTAACTGCAAATGCAGTAGTTATACCCCCAAAACCCTGTGGGCCAATGTTAAGTTCATTTATCTTTTTTAAAAGTTCATTTTCCATTTCGGCGTAAAAGCTATTAGTATGTCTTGTCTCAATATTGCGACATAACGCTTTTTTTGCAAGATATGCACACTGCTCAAAATCGCCGCCTATCCCTACTCCTACAATTATGGGTGGGCAAGGATTGTTTGATGCGACCTTCACAATTTCGAGCACCGCGTCAATTACACCCTGCCTTCCGTGAGATGGAGTAAGCATTTTTATTCCGCTCATATTTTCGCTTCCAAATCCTTTGGGAGCAACCGTTATTCTCACTGCATCCCCCGACACAATAGTTGTATGAATTACAGCGGGTGTATTATCGTCCGAATTAATTCGTTCTAAAGGGTCTGTAACCACAGATTTACGTAGTAAACCATTAGTGTATCCGCGACATACCCCCTCGTTTACGGCGTCATACAAATTACCGCCGACAATATGTACGTCCTGCCCAATTTCTAAAAAAACTACCGCCATACCGGTATCCTGACAAATGGGTATATCGTAATCTTTGGCAGCTTGTAAATTTTTTTCTAAATCATAAAGCACACTTTGTCCTAAAGCGTTAGTTTCGGTTTTAGCGCATTTGTGCAAACAACTTGCAACATCTTGCGGTAATTCTTTATTGGCTTTGATACATAAGGTTTCAACAACTTGTATGATTTGTTCTATGTTTATTTCTCTCATAAATTCACTTCTTGAAAAATAGTAATTTTTAAACCTATAATAAATATAACTGTGGCACGCTTCTTTACGAAGAGTGCCACCATATACGAATTAATTTATTATCTTACACCCGAACCTCGTTTTGTACGGTTCGCATCGGGGTTTTTGCGTTTAAGATCAGAAAATTTTTCATCACTTGTTTGCTTAAAACGATTCATCATTTCTTCAAAACTAGCAGGCTCGCTTTTTTTAGGCGCCCAAGTATATGTAGAATCAATATTTTGTTTAATCGGCGCTGACTTGCGTTCCTTTTTAGGCGCATCGGCGCTTTTTTTCTCCGGTGGCAATGCACGCTTTATACTAAGCGAAATTTTACCGTCATCACCTATTGTTAAAACCTTCATTTTAACAACATCGTTAACCTTAATGTGCTCTTTTATATCACTAACATAATTTTTAGCAATTTCGGATATGTGTACCATACCGGATTTTCCATCACCTAAATCCGCAAAAACACCAAAGGATGTAATCGTTGTAATTTTGCCCTCTATTATATCTCCGACCTTAAACTCCATAAACTTAAAAAAGTCCCCCTAATTAATTACCTGAAATATCAATGTAAATTTCTTCGTCCGAAAAAACAAAGCCCAATCGCTCACGCGCCGCTTTTTCAATTATATCAGCGTGAGAATCACTATCCAGCAATGCCTCGTATTCGCTTATCGTAAGTTTAAGAGAATCGCGCTGCGTTTCACAGTTTTTCAGTTCTGCTTTGGCCTCGTTTAACTCATTACCCAAGCCAATAAGAGTTGCTATCATATAAACAGAAACACCAAGAACAATAAGGCGCACTATTACACTTTTTTTACGCTTTGGTTTTTGTTTCATTTAAAGACTACTCCATTTTTTTAATATTTCTATTAGTATACAACAGTTTACAGGCATTTTTCAAGAGTTTTTTTGTACTTTTTAAGGTTAAAAT
>JAZQYL010000044.1:0-9329 GCA_045633485.1 Acutalibacteraceae bacterium
TGTGAAAAATTAGAAGATGTAACGCTTTCAAAAAATCTTAAACAATTAGGTGGCGCGTCCTTTGCTTGTACAGCACTCAAGACCATTGAAATACCAAAAACATTGGAGAGTTGCGGTGATGCGTGGTATTACGAATATAAATTTGGCGATGTGACATACACAGAGCTTTTCGGTGGACCGTTTTTACTTTGTGAAAAACTAAAAACTGTTACTTTTGAAGAAGGAACACAAAAGATAGCTAACAATTTATTTAAACTTTGTACCGGACTTGAAACCGTTGTTATACCGGACACAATAACACAAATTGGCGATGTTGCGTTTAAAGATTGCTTTAATCTGGAATCTTTGACAATCGGTAATTCGGTTACCGGTATAGGTGACAATGCATTTTATGGATGCCGTTCTTTGACCGAGGTTGTTATACCAAACAGCGTAACGGTTATAGGTGGTAACGCATTTGCATATTGTGAAAAATTAGAAGATGTAACGCTTTCAAAAAATCTTAAACAATTAGGTGGCGCGTCCTTTGCTTGTACAGCACTCAAGACCATTGAAATACCAAAAACATTGGAGAGTTGCGGTTATGCGTGGTATTACGAGTATAAATTTGGAGATGTGACTCACACAAGGCTTTTCGGTGGTCCGTTCACATTATGTGAAGATCTAAAAACCGTTACATTTGAAGAGGGTACAACCAAAATTGTTGCAAATCAGTTTAGACTTTGTACGGGCCTTGAAGAGGTTATTGTTCCCGACACCGTAACTGTAATAGCGGCTAACGCTTTTGACTTGTGTTTTAATCTGAAAACAATAGATTTAGGAAACGGTGTACAAGAAATAGGGAATTATGCTTTTAGCCTTTGCGCTTCTTTAGAGAATGTTGAGATTCCAGATAGTGTTACGAACATGTCCACATATGTTTTTAACAAATGCTATGCTCTTGAAAGCGTCAAATTACCAAATCAACGCCAAAATATAGTGTCTGGAACATTTTACGAGTGCAAATCACTTAAAACTATTGATTTTCCGCAAACGGTTACAACAATACAAGAATATGCTTTCCAAAACTGCACATCATTAGAAAACTTTACTTTCAATAATGGCGACAGTAATTTTAAAGAAATTCACAAGTCTGCATTTGAAGGTTGTACAGCACTTAAAGAGGTAATATTGCCCGAAAGCACAACCACAATCCGTGAGTATGCATTTAAGAATTGTGACGCGCTTACTAAAGTATATATACCTCAGTCCACTAAAACAATGGGCAGAGAGGTATTTAATGGTTGTGAAAAGCTTACCGATGTAACAATTTCTGACTATAGCATAACAACCCTTACTACACAAACATTTAAAGATTGTCCGGCGCTTAAAAAGATAACTTTGCCAAAGGGTCTTACCAAAATAGAAAGTCAGGCGTTTAATAACTGCACAACACTTTCTGAGGTATATATTCCCGAATCTGTAACAAGCATTAATGCAGATGCATTTTCTTATCCCGACAAAACAACTATCTGCGGTAAGAGTGGCAGTTATGCCGAAACTTTTGCTAAGGATAACAACTTTAAATTTGTTGATAAGTCGGTAGCGGCAGAGGGTATAGCTTTACTTGATGGTGTTGAAAGCATCACGCTTGAAAAGGGCGAAACTTATCGCGCAGTATTTGAATTTTTCCCAGAAGACAGCACCGACGTAATAACACTTACCGCAAGCAATAATGTTGTTACAATACAAGGTATGGACATATATGCAAGATATGCCGGCGAAACCGTTATTACTGCAACAGCTTCAAGCGGTGTTACGTATGAATTCACGGTTGAAGTGCGTGAAGCAAAGAGTATTACCATTGTAAAACAACCTGATAAACTCACATATTTGATAGGTGAAGAATTAGATACAACCGGCATGATAGTTCAGGTTAATTACAGTAATTCAACTACTGCCAAAGTAACCGATTATGTTGTTACCGGTTTTAGCAGTGAGTCTGAAGGTGAGTGCAAAGTAACGGTAGAATGGGTGTCAAAAACAGGCGACAAACGCACTGCCACATTTACCGTAACCATTGTAGACCCGAGACCAAAGCTTACAGGTATTTATATAAGTTCATTGCCAAATAAACTTGAATATGAGCGTAAGGAATCACTTAATCTTGATGGCTTGGTAGTTAAAGGAACCTACACCGACGGATCGGATGTAGTAATTGATGACTATACAGTATCCGGATTTAATCCGCTTAAAAACGGCATTCAAACCATTACTATAACTTGTGGTGATTTCACAACCTCGTTTACAGTAACGGTTGGTATTAAGCTGGAAGGTATCAGCATTACTAAGTTGCCCTCAAAAACCAACTACTATATCGGTGAAGAACTTGATCTTTCAGGTATGGAGATAACGCTTGTTTATACAGATGACAGTGAAGTTGTTGTTACCGAAGGATTTGTTGTAAGCGGTTTTGACAGCAGTACAACAGGTCAAAAGACGATAACCGTAACATACGGTGATTTTAGCCAAACCTTTGTTGTAGAGGTGAAGGATAAGAATGCTGTAAAATCGGGTGATATTAACAACGATGGTAATATAAATAATAAAGACCTCGGTCTTTTGATGCAGTATCTGAACGCATGGAATGTTGAAATTGTAAAGGATGCGGCCGATGTTAACGGTGATGGCGCCGTTAATAATAAAGACTACGGTTTACTAATGCAATATTTAAACAATTGGGATGTAGAACTTAAATAAATTTTATATATAATGAAATAATTTAAGCGGTTAATACCTTTGATGTAATATAATAAAAAAGGCAGTTTGGAATATTTTTCTGGATTGCCTTTTGTTTTTGCGTTTTATATTTAACAATTTAAGATCAAATAAAATTATTTTATTATATACAAATACACTATAAAAAGGAAGAAATCTGTAAAAATTTATGCAACTTTAAACTTGTATTTATTTTACATGTGTGATATACTTTCAATCGTGCGAAAATTTATATTAAGAAGGGATTCTTGTGCAAATATTATTAACATTATCAGTTGCAATTTTTGCAGGTCTTATGCTTTCACGTCTTGCAAAAAAATTAAAGTTGCCGGCAGTAACCGCATATCTTGTAGCGGGCGTGATTATCGGACCGTTCTTTTTGGGTGCTTTTCAAATTGATGGTCTTGGTTTTACAAGCCATGAGCACGTAAAATCCTTTAGCCTCTTAAGTGATGTCGCCCTTGGCTTTATTGCGTTTGCAATCGGTAACGAGTTTCGTCTTGCGCAACTTAAAAAGATTGGTAAACAAGCAACCATTATTGGTATTTTACAGGCTATAATTACAACGGTTATTGTGGACATTGCGCTTATTGGACTGCATTTTATAATTCCGGAAAAGCTTCCTATTGAAGCTGCGGTAGTATTAGGTGCGGTAGCGGCGGCAACGGCACCTGCAGCTACCCTTATGGTTGTTCGTCAGTACAAGGCAAAAGGCCCTGTTACAGACATATTATTGCCGGTAGTAGCACTTGATGACGCGGTAGGTCTTGTTCTTTTTGCTATATCTTTTGGTATTGCAAAGGCAATAAGTGCCGGTTCGATGAATTTGATTTCGGTAATTCTTGAGCCTGTTTTGGAGGTTGCGTTATCACTTGCGCTTGGTTTTATTATGGGCGCAGTATTTACCTATTGCGAAAGATTTTTCCATTCACGTTCAAAGCGTCTTGCTATGTCGGTTGCCTTTGTTTTGGCAACGGTAGGTCTTTCAAAAATTACTTTTGAAATTAGCGGTGTTCATGTTGCGTTTTCATCACTTCTTGTTTGCATGATGTTAGGTACCGTATTTTGTAATATGTGTGATTTTTCTGAAAATCTTATGGATAGACTAGACCGCTGGACAGCACCGTTGTTCATATTGTTTTTTGTAATATCAGGTGCGGAATTACAGTTATCGATATTCAAGGATATTAATATAATTTTAATTGGTATAGTCTATATACTTTTCCGTTGCTTTGGTAAATATTTTGGTGCGCAAATTAGTTCTAAAATGGTAAAATGCGACCCCAATATAGTTAAATATTTAGGCATTACGCTTTTTCCACAAGCCGGTGTTGCTTTGGGTATGGCAATAAAATCAGAAGAACTTGGTGAGGTTGGTAAAGTAATAGCAAACATAACCTTGTTTGCAGTTCTGATTTATGAAATTGTCGGCCCCGCACTCACAAAAATGTCACTTCTTAAAGCAGGAGAAATTGACCCCGAAGGCGCAGTCAGTGCACGAAAAAAAGATTCACAATAAATACAAAGCGTTCGTTGCAAGTGTTGCAATGAACGCTTTGATTTTATATATAATATTTATTTGATTATTTGTTTTTTTGTGATATAATATATTTGTAAAAATTTGCATTTGAGAGGTGAGACGAGTGGACAAGTTTGTGTTGCACAGTAAATATAAGCCGACAGGCGATCAGCCTGAGGCGATTGCGCAGTTGGTAGAGGGCTTAAAGTGCGGTGATAAAGAACAGGTTTTACTGGGTGTTACGGGTTCTGGTAAGACCTTTACAATGGCAAATATTATTGAAAAAGTTAATCGTCCAACACTCGTTCT
Organism: Acutalibacteraceae bacterium; assembly: GCA_045633485.1. Taxonomy (GTDB): domain Bacteria; phylum Bacillota; class Clostridia; order Oscillospirales; family Acutalibacteraceae; genus UBA737. The sequence continues at coordinate 4,586 of JAZQYL010000044.1, forward strand.
CGCTCACAACAAAACCCTTGCCGCACAACTTTGTAGTGAGTTCCGCGAATTCTTCCCTGAGAACGCGGTTGAGTATTTTGTGTCCTACTATGACTACTATCAACCTGAAGCATATATACCGGGTACTGATACTTATATAGAAAAGGATAGTGCAATTAACGACGAGATAGATAAGCTTAGGCATAGTGCAACATGTGCATTGTCTGAACGTCGCGATGTTATAATTGTGGCTAGTGTTTCGTGTATTTATTCATTAGGTAACCCAATCGATTATCGCAATATGGTTATCTCGCTTCGCACCGGTATGGAAAAAAGCCGTGATGAGCTTATACACAAACTGGTAGATTTGCAATATGAACGCAACGATATTAATTTTGTTCGAAATAAGTTTCGTGTTCGTGGTGATACGGTTGAGGTTTATCCTGCATATTCGTACGGCAATGCCTTGCGCATAGAGTTCTTCGGTGACGAGATAGATCGTATAAGTGAAATAAATACCCTTACGGGTGAAGTAAAGCAGTTTTTAACGCACACCGCAATTTATCCCGCATCACACTATATTGTGCCGCAGGATAAATTAGAGGAAGCGCTTGACGAGCTTAAAGCCGAAATGGAAGAAAGGGTTGAATTTTTTACCGAAAACGGCAAGTTGATAGAGGCGCAACGCATTCGTGGACGTACCGAATATGATATCGAGATGCTGCGTGAAATTGGTGTTTGCAAAGGAATTGAAAATTATTCTCGAGTGCTTTCACGCCGTGCTCCGGGCAGCACACCTTCAACATTGATGGACTACTTCCCGGACGACTTTTTGCTTTTTGTTGATGAATCGCACGTAACATTACCACAGGTGCGTGGTATGTTTGGTGGTGACAGGGGGAGAAAGGACAATCTTATCGAGTTTGGTTTTCGTTTGCCGTCGGCATATGATAACAGACCGCTTAATTTCGAAGAGTTTTACAGTCATATAAATCAGGCAATATTTGTTTCGGCAACACCCGGTGATTTTGAAAAACAACATGCCGCAAGGATAGTAGAACAGGTAATAAGACCTACCGGCCTGCTTGATCCTATGGTTACAGTCAAGCCCAGCGAGGGTCAAATAGATGATATTGTATCGCAAATTAATGAGCGCACCGTGCGTGGCGAGCGTGTGCTTATAACTACACTAACCAAAAAAATGGCAGAGGATTTAACCGAGTATTTAACAAATCTTGATATTAAGGTGCGTTATATGCACTACGATATTGACACCATTGAACGAATGCAAATTATTCGCGACTTGCGACTTGGTGAATTTGACGTGCTTGTGGGTATAAATCTTCTGCGTGAGGGCTTGGATATACCGGAAGTATCACTTGTAGCAATTTTGGATGCCGATAAAGAAGGTTTTTTACGAAGTGAAACATCACTTGTACAAACAATAGGGCGCGCAGCCCGAAACGCCCGCGGTGAGGTTATCATGTATGCTGATAGTGTTACTCGCTCTATGGAAAATGCCATTCGAGAAACCGATCGCCGCCGAGCCATTCAGCAACAATATAATATTGAAAACGGTATTACACCGCAGACCATTGTAAAAGATGTGCGAGATATAATTGAAATAGGCGCTAAGGTTGAAACAAGCATAACAGAAAAAAGGCTTTCTGCTGCAGAAAAAGAAAATCTTATCAAGCGCTTGACACAAGAAATGAAACAAGCAGCAAAAATTCTTGAATTTGAGCATGCGGCATATCTGCGCGATAGGATAGAAAAGCTTAGAAAAAGCAAGTAGTTTTGGAGGAATATGTTTTGTCGAATGATAAAATAGTTATAAAAGGTGCAAGAGAAAACAACCTTAAAAATATGGATGTAACAATACCGCGTGATAAGCTTGTTGTTTTTACAGGACTTTCGGGTAGCGGTAAAAGTTCGCTTGCTTTTGATACGATATATGCTGAGGGTCAGCGTCGTTATGTTGAGTCACTTTCAAGTTATGCGCGACAGTTTTTAGGGCAGATGGAAAAACCAAATGTCGATAATATTGACGGGCTTTCACCGGCTATATCAATTGACCAAAAAACAACATCCAAAAACCCTCGTTCAACGGTTGGAACAGTTACTGAAATTTATGACTATTTGCGCCTTTTGTATGCCCGTGTGGGTGTGCCGCATTGTCCTGTTTGCGGCAAAGAAATAAGCCAGCAAACAACCGATCAAATAGTAGATACCGTTATGGAGCTTTCGGATGGCAGTAAGATACAAATTTTATCACCTATTGTAAAAAACCGTAAAGGCGAGCACTTAAAAGAACTTGAACGCGTTCGTAAATCGGGATATGTTCGTGTGCGTATTGACGGTAATATTTACGATCTTTCGGAAGAAATTAAACTTGAAAAGAATAAAAAACATATGATTGAGGTTGTGGTTGACCGCCTTGTAATTAAGGCAGATATACGCTCTCGACTTGCCGACAGCATCGAAACTGCAGTTTCACTTTCGGGTGGATTGGTTGCGGTGGATGTTGTAGGTGGAGAAGAACTTCAATTTTCACAAAGCTATGCGTGTAAAGAACACGGAGTCAGCATTCCCGAGCTTACACCCACAATGTTTTCCTTTAATAATCCTATGGGTGCGTGTCCTACCTGTACAGGTATTGGTGTTTTTATGAAAATTGATCCACGCCTTGTGATTAGTGATGAAAACCTATCACTCGCCGACGGATGTATTAAAGCGGCAGGATGGGGTGTTAACTCATATTTTAATCCTGATGCCAGCACTTTAGCGCTTATGTATTATGACGGCATAGCACGAAAATATGGATTTGATATTAATACACCATGGAAGGATTTGCCCGACGATGCTAAGACAGCGGTGCTTTATGGTACGGGGGATGAAAAATTAGAACTGCATCGTATTTCGGAATATGGCAGTGGCACTTACTGTGCGCCGTTTGAAGGTGTTATTAACAATCTGCAACGACGTTATGAAAACACCAAAAGTGATTATGCCCGTGCGGAATACGAAAGTTATATGAATGAAAGCGCTTGTCCTGACTGTAATGGTGCTCGCTTAAAGCCTGAATATTTGGCTGTAACTGTAGGTGGAAAAAATATTAACGAGTTTTGCGATATGTCAATTGGCGAAGCGCTTAAGTTTATAAATAGTTTGGAATTTGGTTCAATGAACCAAATGATAGCGCAGCCTATTTTAAAAGAGATTAAGGAGCGTCTTAGTTTCCTTTCAAGTGTTGGACTCGAATATTTATCTATGTCACGTTCTTCGGGTACGCTTTCAGGCGGTGAAAGCCAACGCATACGTCTGGCAACCCAAATTGGTTCTTCATTGGTTGGTGTGCTTTATGTGTTGGACGAGCCAAGTATTGGTCTTCATCAGCGTGATAACGAACGATTGCTTGGCACGTTAAAGCATTTGCGTGATTTGGGAAATACGTTAATAGTTGTAGAGCACGATGAGGATACAATTCGCGAGGCCGATTATATAATAGATATAGGTCCCGGCGCTGGTATACACGGCGGTGAGCTGGTGTTTGCTGGGACGCCTGAAGAGCTTTTGAAATGCTCAAAATCGGTAACGGCTGATTATCTTTCGGGCAGAAAGCAAATTCCCGTTCCCTCACAAAGACGAAAAGGTAACGGCAAATTTATTATGGTTAAGGGTGCTGCTGAAAACAACCTAAAAAATATAAATGTAAAAATACCTTTGGGAGAATTTGTTTGTGTTACGGGTGTTTCGGGTAGCGGAAAATCTTCGTTAGTAAATGATATTTTATATAAGGTTTTGGCAAATAAGCTTAACCGCGCTAAAACAATAGCAGGTGCGCACAAATCGGTTGAAGGTATCGAGAATCTTGATAAGGTTATCGACATCGACCAGTCACCTATAGGTCGTACACCGCGTAGCAACCCTGCGACATACACAGGTGTGTTTACCGATATTCGTGAACTTTATGCCAGCACAAAAGAAGCAAAGGCCAAAGGTTATTCTGCCGGAAGATTTTCCTTTAATGTTAAAGGCGGTCGCTGCGAGGCGTGTTGGGGCGATGGCATTAAGAAAATCGAAATGCATTTTTTACCGGATATTTATGTGCCGTGTGAAGTTTGCGGCGGAACAAGATATAACAAGGAAACTTTAAGCGTTTATTACAAGGGTAAAAACATTTACGATGTACTTGAAATGACGGTTGAAGAGGGTATGTATTTCTTCGAAAGCATACCGAAAATCGCAAGAAAACTAAAAACACTTTACGATGTCGGTCTTGGTTATGTTAAAATCGGTCAGCCCGCAACAACCCTTTCGGGTGGTGAGGCACAGCGCGTTAAATTGGCGGCAGAGCTTTCAAAGAGAGGTACGGGTAAAACCATTTACATTCTCGATGAACCTACAACAGGCCTTCATACAGCCGATGTTCATAAACTTATTGAAGTATTGCAGAGGTTTGTTGAAGCGGGCAATACTGTACTTGTAATCGAACACAATCTTGATGTCATTAAAACTGCCGATTATATTATTGATTTAGGACCCGAAGGCGGAGACGGCGGCGGTACCGTTGTTGCAAGCGGTACACCCGAAAAGGTTTGCGAATGCGAAAAATCCTATACAGGTAAATTTTTGAAACCGTTGCTTAATAATTAACACATTATTCACCAAAATCTGTTATTTTAGTTGTAGAATGGTTCGTAAGGGGTGAAATACGGCATGTTTGGTTATATCAGGGCAGAAAAGCCGGAACTTAAAGTCAAAG
>JAZQYL010000045.1:0-40992 GCA_045633485.1 Acutalibacteraceae bacterium
TGCAGTAGAAAAGGGCGAATTTGAAGTTGTAATTCCTGAAGATCCTAAGGAAATTGTTGATGCTGCTTTTGCTCTTGAAGACGGCACATCTCTCCTTTACGAAGCTACACTTCAAGGTAAAGTTGTGGCTATCAACACACCTTATGACGAATCATACGGCAACATAACTTTGACTATTGAAGTTGAAGGTACTACCGAAACAAAAGAACTTCTTTGCTATCGTTTGAAAGCAGGTGATGGTGCAGATGCTTCTACTGTTAAGGTAGGCGATGTAATTGCAGTTACCGGTATTATTAAGAATTACAACGGTACAATTGAATTTGATAGTGGTTGTACATTTGTAATGATTGAAGAGTATGTTGAAGAAACCTTCGAAGGTACTGATCCGGATGCTCCAATCGAGCTCGCAGTTGCCGCAGGTATGCCTGTAATTCCTACAGAAATTAAAGTTCCTGCAGCCGGTACAGTATTTGTAAAAGCCGCTGACGCTAACGGTATCTTACACGTAACAAGCGCAACCGGTGCATATATGCTTATTAACGGTAAGACTAACCAGGTTTCTGCAGATGCAGAATGTGACTTTACACTCTGCGGTTATGAAATGGTTAACATTTATAACCCGGGCGAAGAAACAATTACACTTTATGTATTCCTCGAAGCAGGTGAAGGTGCTGAAGCTGGCACTTGGGAAAATCCTGAAATTCTTGAACTCCAGGAAAATCCATATATGCCAAACTTCCCACCAAGCGCACAGGTACAAACAGAACTTGAAGCAGGTAACCAAGGCTACTTCTACAAGATTACAGCTGCCGAAGACGGTGCTTTTGTAGTAACCGTTAACGCTTATGACCCAACAACAGAATATTGGGATTCAGTTGGTTATCAGCTTAGCATAACAAACAACACAACAAGCTGGCAGTCTGACTTTATTGCAAGAGCAGTAGATGCTGAAGATTATTATGATTCAGTATTCGTTCCTGTAAAAGCAGGCGATGAAATTTTAATTAACGCAGGTACATTTAACCCTGCAGACGTATGGAATGCTCCGGCAGGTACTCTTAATGTACAAATCAACTTTACTACAGTTGGTGCTTACGACTATCCTGCAGTTCTTACCGAGAACGGCGACTATGCCGCTACAATTGAAGAAGGTTCACAGGGTTATTATTACGAATATGTTGCTACCAAAAACGGCAAGGTAACCGTTACTATGAATGATGCTTCATATCAGTATCAAGTAAATGTAATACCTGCTGATGAAGAAGATTATGGCGCATACGTTTACGGTGAACTACATACAAGCATCGATGATCCTGCAGTTTCATCTGAAACAGTAGCAGTTAAGGCCGGCGATACAGTTAGCATTATGGTTAACACATACAACCCGGATGATCCATGGGCTACTCCTGCTGGCACAGTTAACTGGTCATTGAGCTTTGAAGAGCAGCGTCCAACATTTGTTGTTGAAAATGCTTCGGCCAAAGTTGGCGAAGAATTTGATGTTGCTATCAAACTTGAAAGCAATCCAGGTATCGTTTCATTAAAACTTGACGTTGCATATGACGCTAGCGTACTTGAACTTGTAGGTTGCGCAAACGGCGTATTTGCACCAGAAACCGAAAGTAATGATAAGACAGACGATACCGATGATATAATTGGTAACTACACTTATGGCGAACTTACTGCAAATCCATTTGCAATCAACTGGATTTCTGCATTAAGCAACGAAAACAACACAACTGACGGTATAGTTGCAACCCTTACTTTTAAGGTTAAAGATACTGCTGATTGCGGTGCAACAACACCAATTACCGTTACTTATGATTCCGAAAACGTATTTGATAAAGACTTTAACAACGTAGAAATCGACATTACAAATGCTGAAGTGACTATCGATCATACTCTTGTTGAAGTTCCTGGAGTTCCTGCAACATGTACCGAAACCGGTATACAGGAACACGAAAAATGTGAACTTTGCGGCAAACTCTTCCTCTGGGGTAACGAAGTTACAGCAGAAGATTTGATTACTGAAGCAACACATGAAAGAACAATGGTTACAGAAGTTGCTTCAACATGTGCTCAAGCCGGTGTAAAGGAACACTATGTATGTCCTTGCGGCACACTTTGGATATTCAGTTGGGATACATTTGAGTTTGAAATTGTTACCGCTGCTGACATAGAAATTGCGAAACTTCCTCATACTCCTGCAGATGCAGTAGAAGAAAATCGCGTAGAAGCTACATGTACAACCGATGGTTCATACGATACCGTAGTTAAGTGTTCAGTATGTGGCGAAGAAATTTCAAGAGAAACTACAGTTATTGAAAAACTTGGTCATACCGCAGCAGAAGAACTTGTAAACGTTAAGAATGCAACTTGTACAGACGATGGTTACACAGGTGATAAGGTTTGCTCGGTATGTGGTGCAGTAATAGAGTCAGGCACTGTAATACCTGCAAGCGGTTCTAACCATGAATTTGGTGAAGAAATTGCTGCAAAGGCACCTACATGTACAGAAGATGGTTGGAATGCTTACCAAGTATGTAAATTGTGTAACTATTCAACAATAGAATTAATTCCTGCACTCGGTCACACTGCAGCAGATGCAGTTGAAGAAAATATCAAACCTGCTACTTGTGCAGCGGAAGGTTCATACGATCTCGTAGTTAAGTGTTCAGTATGTGGCGAAGAAATTTCAAGAGAAACTAAGGTTATTGAAAAACTTGCTCATACCGCAGCAGATGCAGTAGAAGAAAACCGCATAGAAGCTACATGTACAACCGATGGTTCATACGACCTCGTAGTTAAGTGTTCAGTATGTGGCGAAGAAATCTCAAGAGAAGCTAAGGTTATTGAAAAACTCGGTCATACCGCAGCAGACGCAGTAGAAGAAAACCGCGTAGAAGCTACATGTACAACCGATGGTTCATATGACCTCGTAGTTAAGTGTTCAGTATGTGGCGAAGAGATTTCAAGAGAAACTAAGGTTATTGACAAAATTGGTCATACACTTAAATTTGTAGAAAAAGTAGAAGCAACTATCGATGCAGAAGGTATGGAAGCGCACTACGTTTGCGAAGTTTGTAACGCACTCTTTGCTGACGAAAACGGTGAAACACCGGTAACAGCAGAAGAACTTGTAATCGAGAAATTAACAGTTGCTTACGGTGATGTTAACGGCGATGGCGTTGTAAACAACAAAGACCTTGGTCTCCTTATGCAATATCTCAATGGTTGGAAAGTTGATGCTAACGAAGCTGCTGCTGACGTAAACGTAGACGGTGCTGTTAACAACAAAGACTATGGCTTGTTAATGCAGTCCCTTAACGGTTGGAATGTAACATTAGGTCCTAAGGCTTAATCGTGCATTAACGCAGTAATTATTTGTTAAAATCTAAAATCTTAAAGTCCTTGCGAGTTAAACTCGCAAGGACTTTTTTTAAAAAGTTTTAAAAAAAACTTGATTTTTTGAAAAGTTGTAGTATAATACTGTTATCGTTTAAAGTAATAAAGTCAAATTTAATATTGCTATGTGATGCTTGCAGGAAATGTATTGTTCGCAATCTACCGAAGGAGTAACACTCTCAGGTGCCATTTTGGTGAGGACTGTAAGCGGATAGCACTTTGGAGAAGCTTGATTTAATTCAAGTGCCGAAGGGGCAAGGGCGTATTATCGCATAAATCTCTCAGGCAAAAGGACAAAGTTTTATTTCATCCTTTATTAGGGGTGTTTTATGTTTTGTTGTTTTGTCGGACTGTGCGAAAGTACAATCCGACTTTTTACTTTTTTAAAAATTTTAACTAAGGGGATGTCAAAATGATTCTTGACAAAATTGCCGAAATTAACGGCAGTATTAATGGCGTAGTATGGGGCATATTTGGCCTTGCACTACTAATTGGTACGGGTATTATTGTAACCTGTTCAACAAAGTTTTTCCAGGTTACAAGATTTGGTCATTGGTGGAAAAGCACAATCGGTAACATGTTTTCGAAAGAGGTTATGAAGCACCGCAAGGAAAAGGGCACAATTTCTCCGTTCCAGGCTCTTTGTACTGCGCTTGCGGCAACTGTAGGCACAGGTAATATTGCCGGTGTTGCTGCGGCTATTTGTATTGGCGGCGCAGGTGCAGTTTTCTGGATGTGGGTTGCTGCGTTTTTTGGTATGATGACAAACTATGCTGAAAACACGCTTGGTATTTACTTCCGTCGTAGAAATTCGGAAGGTGAATGGTCTGGCGGTGCAATGTACTACTTGCAAGATGGTCTTGGCGGTTATAAATATGAAGATGCTAACAGCAAGGCAAGTTTTAAAAACTTGGGTAAAGTGCTTGCAGTTTTGTTCTGTATTTTTGCAATGCTTGCTTCTTTTGGTATAGGTAGCATGGGCCAAGTAAATAAGATAGTTGCTAATGTATCAGCTGCATTTGATGTATCCGCTTTGTCTTCGATCAGCGTTTTTGGTGATGTTTCACTTTATGAAATCATTCTTGGCGCTGTAATAATGGCACTTACTGCTATTATTACATTAGGTGGCGTTAAACGTATTGCAAATGTTGCAGAAAAGATAGTTCCGTTTATGGTGGTGCTTTTCGTGCTTGGTAGTCTTGTAATTATTGGTATTAATTACAATGCTATTATTCCTGCATTTAAGGCAATATTTGTTAATGCGTTTGCACCCGAGGCGTTTGTAGGCGGTGGTATTGGCGGTGTTATAATTGCAATGACCAACGGCTTTAAGCGTGGTGTATTCTCAAATGAGGCAGGTCTAGGTTCTTCCGTTATGGTACATTCTAACTCAAGCGTAAGAGAGCCTGTTAAGCAAGGTATGTGGGGAATATTTGAAGTTTTTGCCGACACAATGATAGTGTGCACTATGACGGCTCTTGTAGTTCTTACCTCAGGCGGTCTTGAGGGTGGTGTATTTAACGTTAAAACCGGTGAAATTGCAGAAGGCCTTAGCGATGCTACACTTGTTGGTGGCGCATTTAACGAGGTGTTTGGTTGGGGAAATATTGGTCAACGCTTTGTTGCGATTGCAATGTTCTTATTTGCTTTTACTACGGTTCTCGGTTGGTCACATTACGGCTCAAAAGCTTGGGAATATCTTTTTGGCGCAAAGACAACCTTTGTTTTTCGTATAATTCACGTTTGCACAGTTATTTTTGGCGCAATACTAACATCCTCGCTTGCTTGGGATATATCTGACACATTTAACGGTCTTATGATGATTCCTAACCTTATAGGCGTACTGTTTATGTTACCACTTGTTGTAAAAATTACAAAGAATTACATTGATCGTAAGATTAAAAATAAAGATGTTAAGCCCGTTCTTTCATATGATGAAACTTTACAGGCTGAAGCTGAGGAAGCAATTGCTAACGGCGCAGAATAAGAATTTAACGCACCCTAAAATTTAGGGTGCGTTTTTTGACAAAGAATGAAATTTGTGGTATAGTTTTAATAATACATCTGTGGAGGAGTTATATGAAAAAAACTATATGTTTTATTTTGGTTATGTTGCTTTTAATTAGTTTGTACGGATGTAAAAAAACATCGCAAAATATTTCGAGTGATGAAGTAGAAATTTTGCTTGAAGAAATTATTGTGGACCAAAACGGTGATGAAATCTCGAAACATCAAGACATAACAAGTTCTAACCAAGAAGAATCAAGTATTATTACAGGAAACAGTGATAGTAATACAACAGATACATCTAGTGGTGTAGCTACTGTCGAAATTGATTACAACACAGTTGTAGAGGTTGATATTTGCGGCGATATCGTTCGAGGATATCTTGATGCATCTAATACTGAACAACAATATTTTTGGTTAAGTACATATGGTGGTCAAAAATACGACTATCAACACGTTGAACTTGATTGGCAGATAGATTTGAGCACAGAATATTTTGTTTATTTTTCGGAAAATGCTGACTTTAATAATTCAACAATCATAACAACTAATGCAACAAAAAACCTTAGGACCACAACATTAGTTCCCGGTAAAACGTATTATTGGAAGGTTATGGGTAATATTTCCGATAATGCTTTGGGTGGTGGAAAAATAAAAATAAAAGATTCGCCTGTTCGTTGGATTTATATTGACGGCATATCTAACTTCCGCGACATGGGTGGATGGAAAACCGAGAGCGGCAAAAAGGTAAAATATGCTATGCTTTATCGTGGCGCTCAGTTTAATTCTGAAAAGAATGGTAATGTTTTTAATAATATAACCGAAACAGGACTTGATACCTTTAACAAACTAGGCATTAAAACCGAGTTTGATATTCGCAGTGATAGTAACGTACATATTAAAACCGAAGGCACAAATTTAAATTATGTGTATGTTGCAAATCATACATCTTACAATAGTCTGTTTAAGGCTAATAATAAAGATACTGTTGTGTCGAATTACAAAACAATGTTTGAGTATTTGTCTGACAGTAATAACTACCCAATTTATACCCATTGCCAAGGCGGTGCTGACCGTACAGGAACATATGCATTTTTGCTTAACGGCCTTTTGGGAGTGTCTTATGAAGACTTAACGCGTGATTTTGAGCTAACCTCTTTTGCCGGCACAAACCGATGGCGCGGTGAGGGCAGGGGACAAACGTTTGCTAAGGATGATACATCATACAAGCTTTCAAACGGTCAAACGATTGCATGGGGCGATCTTTACAACGATATGATAAATTATGGCAAGGATAACGGTTGCGATACACTTGCACAATCAATAGAACATTGGTTTATTAATTATATTGGTATACCGAAGTCGCAAATAGATGCTTTCAAATCTATAATGCTTGAATAAAAACAAAAAGCACGGATAATCTATCCGTGCTTTTTGTTTTTATTCTTTGTCTTGGTTTATAATAGCAATTGCAAGATCGTTTAGTTGAATGTCATCAACAGGACCCGGTGCGCCGGACATAAGTTCTGCGCTGGTTGCAACCTTTGGAAATGCGATAACATCACGCAAAGAATCACTACCGGTCATTATCATACAAAGTCTGTCAAGACCTATACCCATACCGCCGTGCGGTGGCGCGCCATAGCGGAATGCACCGGTAAGGAATCCAAATTTTTGCTCAGCATCCTCATCGCTAAGGCCTAACGCTCTAAACATTTGTGATTGTAATTCGGGATCGGTAATACGAATAGAACCGCTTGAAAGCTCGGTGCCGTTAAGCACTAGGTCATATGCATTTGCATACACCTTTTCAGGAGCTGTTTCAAGGTAGGGTATACATTCATCGAGTGGTGATGTAAACGGATGATGCATAGCATCCCAATTACCTGTTTCTTCATTATATTCGAAGAATGGGAATTCGGTAATCCACAAGAAGTTGTACTGGTTTTGTGGAATAATATCGAGTCGTTTTGCAACCATTAAACGAAGTGAGCCAAGCACCGAAAGAGTAAGTGCTTTTTTATCAGCAACAATAAATACAACGTCGCCCTTTTCCGCACCTGTACGCTCAATGATAGCGTTCATTTCGCCTTCGGTCATAAATTTAGCAAAAGAACAAGTCGGGGTATCTTCTACCCAACGAATAAACGCAAGGCCCTTAGCGCCGATGCCCTTTGCTTCTTCGGTTAGTTTGTCAATTTCTTTACGAGTGTATGTGTCAACGGCGTTTTTTGCAGTAATAGCACGAACCGTACCACCGTTTTTAACGGTGTCAGCGAATACACCAAAGCCGCAGTTTTCTACAATGTCGGACAAATCCTTAATTTTCATATCAAATCGAGTATCTGGTTTATCTGAGCCGTAGTCGTTCATTGCATCGTCATAACGCATACGCGGCAGTGGAGTAGGTATTTCGACATTTAATACCTCGCGGAAAAGACGGCTAACATATCCTTCGGCAATAGCAAAAACATCATCACGCTCTACAAAAGACATTTCAAGGTCTATTTGTGTAAATTCAGGCTGACGGTCTGCGCGCAGGTCTTCATCGCGATAACATCTTGCGAGCTGCATATAGCGGTCAAAGCCTGAAAGCATAAGCAACTGCTTGTACATCTGTGGCGATTGGGGAAGAGCAAAGAAGTTTCCTTTGTGAATACGTGAAGGAACCAGATAGTCACGTGCGCCTTCAGGGGTAGATTTAATAAGTGTTGGAGTTTCAAGCTCTATAAATCCGTTTTCGTCAAAGTAGTCACGTGTCACCTTTGCGATTTTATGACGCATTAAAATGTTTTTTTGCAAATCTGCGCGACGTAAATCAAGATAACGATATTTAAGACGTAAATCTTCCTTTGCGTTACTGTTTTCAACAATTTCAAACGGTGGGGTTTTAGACTCTCCTAAAACCTTGAGTTCATTAACTTCAATCTCTATTTCACCGGTAGGAATTTCGGTGTTGATTGAAGAACGCATACGTACATTGCCCTTAGCCATAACGACAAACTCACTGCGGAGCGCGAATGCTTTATCAAATATTTCGCGGTCGGTATTATCGTCAAACGCCAACTGAACAATACCGGTACGGTCGCGCAAATCAACAAAGATTAAAGCGCCTAGGTCGCGTTGACGACCAACCCAACCGCATACAACGACCTCTTTGTTAATGTCGTTTTTTGTAAGCGTACCACAATAATGTGTGCGCTTAAGTCCATTCATTCTATCAAGTTTCAAAAAAAACACCTTCTAAATAATAGTATCCTCTAAATCGTTTAAAGCAGAGTTAAGTTTTATTTTCATAAACTGTTCGGCAAAATCATTAAGTGTTACTTGGCTGATTTCACCAGTCTTCATATTTTTAATATTGCATTTGTTTTCAGCGAGTTCATTGTCACCAAGCACCATACTAAATTGAGCGCCGATTTTGTCTGCGTATTTCATTTGTGCTTTAAGTCCACGACCGCAAACGTCACATTGCGCTTCAAAACCGTCGCGACGAAGTGATGTGCAAAGAGCGGTAGCCTTAATAGCTGCAGCATCTCCCATAGGAGCAATGTACAAATCGCATTTTTGAGCTTCAGGAAAATCTGCGTTTTGGTTTTGAAGTGCTAACATAAGACGTTCAATACCCATACCAAAACCAAGGGCTGCGACCTGTGGACCGCCCATTTGCGATACAAGACCATCATATCTGCCACCACCACAAACGGTGCTTTGCGAGCCTATATCACCCGATACAAATTCAAATACTGTTTTAGTGTAATAATCGAGTCCGCGAACAATTTGTGGGTTAACGGTGTATTTAATATCTGCGGCATTAAGATGCGCTTTTACGCCATCAAAGTGGTTTTGACAATCATTACACAAAAAGTCTATAACCTTTGGGGCGTCCTTTGCAAGCGATGAACATATCGGTGATTTACAATCTAATATACGCATAGGATTGCGTGAAAGACGATCACGACATGTTTCACAAAGTGTGTCAATATTTGATGCAAAATATTCGCTTAATGCTTTATGATAATTTTTGCGACACTCCGGACATCCAATTGAGTTAATTTCGAGTGATATATTTTTAATGCCAACAGTTTCTAACACTTGAAGTCCTAAGGAGATAACCTCGGCATCGGCAGCGGGAGAAGAGGCGCCAAAACACTCTACTCCAAATTGATGAAATTCACGGAGCCTGCCTGCTTGTGGTTTTTCATAACGGTAACATCCACCTATATAGCATACCTTTGCAGGTAGTGCACCGTTTACAACACCGTGCTCTATAACACTTCGTACTACACCGGCGGTTAATTCGGGACGAAGTGTTATGGAACGACCGCCTTTATCGTCAAATGTGTACATTTCTTTTTGAACGACATCGGTTGTGTCACCAACACTACGCTGAAAAACTTCGGTATGCTCAAAAACGGGCACGCGAATTTCACGAAAACCGTATAGTGAAGCAATATCTAACATTTTTTCTTCGACATACTGATATTTGTGTATATCGGTTGGTAATATATCATTCGTGCCTTTTATAGCACGGTTTATTTCTGCCATTGTTCAACAACTTCCTGACTTGTATATTTTATGAATTTTTAAGAATCTCACGCCAATCAAGATCACCACGTTCAAGGCCGTGAATAAGCACTTCCGCCGTTGCAATATTTGTTGCAACAGGAATATTGTGTACGTCACAAAGGCGCAATAGTGCTTGCTCATCAGGTTCACTTGGTTTTGGATTAAGCGGATCGCGGAATATTAACAAAAGGTCAATTTCGTCACAACCTATGCGAGAAGCAATTTGTTGTGCGCCTCCTTGAGAACCTGCTAAAAAACGTGTAATCTGAAGGCCTGTTGCTTCGCTTACAGTTTTACCGGTGGTACCGGTTGCAACAAGATTGTGACGGCTTAATATGCCGCAATAGGCAATGCAAAATTGTACCATAAGTTCCTTTTTTGCGTCATGTGCTAATAAAGCAATTGTCATATAATTTGCCCCCTTATGAGTAATGTAAAATTATATCTTTTTAATTTTTGGTAATCTTACGCTATCACCACATAATCTTTTTGCTATGCGATAAAGCGACTTAAATCCCTTAGATTTCGGGCTGATATCATGCATAACGCTAAGCAACATTAATTCGTTGCTATATGGCACGATACCCAATAGTCGAAATCCTGATATATCTATTATATCGTCGATATTGCTATATATTTTCTTTTTTATATATTCTGCATCAAAGCGATTGATAATAAGCCTTGCATCATTGTTTGTTTTCGGTAGTGATTGGCAAACCGCAGCCGCATCGCGAACAGAGACAGGGTCCGGATTACATACGGTTAGAAATTGCGCGTCATCACCAATAGCAGTATATAGTGAAAAATCTAAACCGGCAGGGAAGTCGAAGATTACAACATCGTATAATGATTTAACCGTTTGCGCAAAATTGGACAACGAATCGATGCTTACAGTACCGGTTTGTGCAGGTGCGGGAATAACACTTATAAGTGGATTTTCTGGCAATGTGTAGGTGCCGTTTGATATTGGCGCACCATTCAAAATATCGGACAGGTCAAAAACAACCTCGTGATCTACTCCCAATAACAAATCAAGGCAACGCAGGCCCTCGTCCATATCAACCAACAAAACGCTTTTATTCATTTTTGCAAAAGCCAGCGACAGTCCGCAAGAAACACTTGATTTACCGGTGCCTCCCTTTCCGGAGGTAGTGGCTAAACAAATACCCATAATGCGTTGTCACCTGCCTTTTCTTTTTCAAAATATTTTACCACAAAAGGTGTTTTATGTCAATTTTAAAATCAGTCAATTACTGTAAACGGGGGAAGATCTGTTTCGGTATTTTCCGATGCAAAGAAATAAGAGTCAAGAATTTGACGCACCAAATTACCCGATGCATAACTAGATGAACCATGTTCAAGCACAACAGAAACGGCAATTTCAGGATTGTCATATGGGGCAAATACAATAAAGGTTGAGTGATCGGCCTTGCCTGTTACCTGTGCGGTACCGGTTTTACCGCCTATTTTTATTGGATAATCACCAAGTGCTGCCTGACCGGTACCATCAACCGTAACCGACAACATACCGGCTTTAATAGCAGAAATTGTACTATCTTTAAGTTTTACCGTGTTAAGTACAGTAGGTTCACATTCGTCATAGGTTTCGGTCATATCGTATGAGACAATTTTATCGATAAGAGTTGCTTTGTAGTGAGTGCCTCCGTTAGCAAAGGTTGCGACATAGTTTGATAATTGCAACGGGGTGAAGGCATTCATTTGACCGATTGATATCTGAAGCGTATCGCCACCAAAACCATTGCTGGTGGGTTCGACGATAATACCTGCGCTGTCATTAACCTCTACGCCGGTTTTAACACCCAAACCAAATTGCTTAAAATAATCGGTAAGGGTCATTGCGCCCACGCGTCGACCAAGTTCAAAGAAAAAGTAGTTGCAACTTTTTGAAAGTGCGGCCGTTAGTCCCATGTTTTTATGATAATGCATACAACTAGGTTTGTAGTCTCCGAAAAAGTCGTAGGTTCGTTTACAAAAAATAACTTCACTGGTGTTGTATAAATTATTTTCGAGCGCTGCCGCAGCAACAATTGGTTTTATGGTAGAACCTATAGGATATACACCTTGAAATGCACGGTCTGTAAGTGGGTTTGATGGGTCGGCAAGCAGCGCCTCATAATTTTCAGACATAGTTGCGGTATCGTAGGTTGGATAATTTGCAGAGGTAATAATACCTCCCGTATTAATATCAACAACTACAGCCGCTCCTGCGCGCGCGGTACCACCCTCACTTTGTAAAGTTTTTACTGTGTTTGCAAGCGCGTCTTGTACGGTGCGCTGCATCTTTGCGTCAAGGGTTAGCATAACCGTTTTACCCGGAACAACTTTTTTAGTGATTTCTTGGCTTATTATGTTACCTTCCTCGTCAAGAAAGTAAGTAATTTCGCCATCGGTGCCCCTAAGGTAATTTTCGGCATAATATTCAATACCGCTTTTGCCAACCTTATCATCAAATGAGTATCCACGCTCTTTGTATTTTTCACCTTCGGTCCAATCCTCTTCATAAATGGGACCAACGGTTCCAATAAGATTTACAGCAAGAGAAGTATCGGGATAATATCTAAAAGGAACAATTTCTATTGAAACACCGTCTAACATAAAATTAGATTCCGATATTTTTCGCATTAGTTCCGTCGGAATGTCTTCAGCAAATGTGTAAGGATATGAAATTGAAAAATCTTCGATTTCCATACTGTAACGCACGCCCATAATTTTACGTTGTTCTTCTATCGAATAATTTTCAAGTTCATAACGCTCAACCAATCTAGTAAAACAATTTTCCGCCGTAGCATAGTCTGCGAGATCCAGTGTTTTTATGAGTTTATCAGTAGATTCGTCCGCCTTAAAACTAAAGGGAGCATAATATTCCATAGGAAGTCGATCCTTATGTTCGACTTCCTTTTCGTCTAACAAATTAACAAGAATCAGTATGATATCATTTAAATTCTCTTTTACATAAGCTTTATTAAAAACTATATTATATCCATCACGATTAGCGGCAATTTGTCTGCCAAAGGAATCTAAAATCTCACCGCGTGGGGCTTTAAGGATCGTCGTACGAGAAGAGGTACTGCCTTTAGCATTGGATGAATACTTATCCGAATTGATTATTTGTATAGAATATATTCTTGCGGTGTACAAAATTAAAACCAATGTAAGAATAATAGACAACACGGTAAGTGTTGTTTGATGCTTTTTGGTAAATGGCACTTAAAGTCACCACACTTTCTGATGTTTTAAAATCGTTTGTAAAATCTTTGATAAAGATATCTTTCAAGATAATAAAAGGGAATTGCGAATATAGCGGTGTATACACACGATGGAAAGATAGTGCGTATAACATAGGTGAGATTTTCTGTAAACGAGGCAAAAAATGCTATACAAAAAATCCAACGCAAAATTAAATAAGTAAAGACACATAAAAAACACAAACTTATTGCCGAAAAAATATTATTGTTAAATAAAAACTTAACTATCAATACACAAGCAAGACCTAAAAGAAGAAAGAGTATTGAGTTAAAACCTTGCGGTGTACTTGTAGCGGTATCGACAAATATACCGACCAAAAGTCCCGATATAGCACCCGTAAGTTCAGAACAGAACATACACATAGCTGTAAGCAGGGCGAGTGGCAGCATAGGGTTTGCAGTAAAAATTTTTATACTGAAAACGCCGTTATATTGAAGAAAAATAAGGAAAGCGAAAAGTGCCGCATTTATTATGCGTAGAGTAAAAATATTTTTTCTGTCGGTCATAATGTTACTTACCACCTTCAACGGTTATTCCGCCTTGGCCTTCAAATGATGTAATAACCATAACAGAACGTATTTCCGAAACTTCGGCAAAGGGTTTAATTTCGGCATAAATAGAATTGTTGGTTTCGTCAACACCGATATTATTAACCGCCCCTACCAGTAAACCTTCGGGGAAAATACCTTCGCCTGATGTTACAACGTAATCGCCAACGGCTACCGTACAAGAACGTGCTAGATTTGCAAATCTGCATAATCCGTCTTCGGCAAGTGACAATGAACCGCTAACTATTCCGGAGTCACTTGTTCGGTTATCAAGTGCGCCCAAGGTGATGTCAGGGCTGAGTATGGTGGTTACTTTGCATGACGTAAGACCAACTTCCGTAACGCAACCAACAATACCTGCATCGGTTATAACTGGATCGTATTTTGATATACCTGATGCTGAACCGCGATTTATGGTGAATCCGCAAAACGGATCGTCGCTATCGCGGGAAACAAGTACTGCATCGGTAAAAACAAAATCAGGATTGTTTTCTTTAATACCAAGATAATCCTTGTAAAAATTGTTTTGTTTTAAAACCTTATCATAATCGGCAATTTGTTGACGAAGAGAGTTAATTTCGTTTTTTAGTTCAGAGTTTTCAAGGCTTAGCTCACTGCCGCTGTTATAATTTTCTACCATTTCGTTAATTATGCCGGAAATATTTGTGAACAAACTTCTTATAGGTGTAAAAAGAGTGCTTGCAATATCTGTTTGGGGAGACATTCGTCTACCTATAATTGCAAATGACGCCGTTACTAATAAAATTGCACAAAGTATTGCTAATATAACTTTAAATTGACGGCTTCGGAGGAAAAAACGCATTTCAAATTTCTCCTTAATTTATCTGAATCTTTTTGTTCTTCGGAAGGTATAGTTTGCAAAACCTATGTCGCCTTCAAGACGCTTTTTCGCACCTAAGACAACACAGTCAAGGGGATTAGCGGCAACCGAAACGGGCATACCGGTTTCTTCGGCGATAAGTTCCGCAAGACCTTTAAGAAGTGCGGTGCCTCCGGTAAGCGTAATACCACTGTCAATAATATCAGCAGAAAGTTCCGGAGGTGTTTTTTCAAGTGTTGAACGGATAGCATCAATTATTTGTGAAATGGGATCAATCAATGCGCTGCGAACTTCTGCCGAAGTAATGGTAACGTTTTTTGGCAAGCCGTCAACAACGTTTCTTCCTTTGATTTCTATTGAAGTTTCGTTTTCGTATGGTCTTGCAGAGCCAATGTCAATTTTTATTTGTTCGGCTGTGCGCTCTCCAATAAGTAAATTGTGTTTTTTACGCATATAGTTGATAATTGCTTCATCAAGATCGTCGCCTGCAATACGAAGAGATTGCGCAGTAACTATATCACCAAGTGATATAACAGCAATTTCGCTTGTACCGCCACCGATATCAACAATCATATTACCGGTTGCCTCTTGTACAGGAAGTCCGGCCCCTACAGCAGCAGCCATTGGTTCTTCAACCAGGTCGATGTCATATGCGCCCGCCTGTTTTGCGGCATCATAAACTGCACGGCTTTCCACTTCGGTAACACCGGCAGGTATGCAAATTACCATACGCACACGCGAAAAGAAAGAACCCTTCATAGCGATGTTTATAAATCTTTTTAGCATTGCTGCGGTTACATCAAAGTCGGCAATAACACCGTCTTTTAAAGGTCGTACTGCAACTATTGAACCTGGTGTTCTGCCAATCATTTCTTTTGCTTCCTGACCTACGGCTCGAACAGCATCATTGCGTACGTCGTACGCTACAACCGAAGGCTCACGCATTATTATTCCTTTGCCTTTAACGCATACTAATGTATTAGCGGTGCCGAGGTCTACACCAATATCTCTTGTAAACATATATAAACTCCTTAAACTTATTTAGTGTTTTTTTCATTGTTTGGAACAATCAAATGTAGGGCCGAAGGTATGTTTGTAAGTGTGATAGTTTCATTGCCTTCAGCGAATTCGCCGTCAAGTGTCCAGGGGACATCCTTGCTGCCGTGAACAACAACATTTGATGCGTGGAAGAACTCAATTCCGTCACGCGAAAGATCTTTTCTTAGGATACCATCTACAATAGATTGGAACTGTGAAATGGTGGTTGGGTTTTTTATGAGCAAAACTTCAAACTTGCCGTCGTTTAGTTTAACAACCGAATCATTGAATTTTACAATCCCACCAACCGACATAGAATTGGAAATAGCACCAAACAGGAAATTGCCGTCTATTTCACGGTCATCACATTCAAATCTTAAATGAATTGGCTTGATATTGCTAAGGCTTTTTATGCCTTCAAAAAAATATGCTGCTTGACCTAATACATTCTTAATTTCTTGCGGTGCAGAATAAGAGGCTTCGGTAAATGCCCCGAAGGATGCAGTGTAAGAAAAATATTTATCGTTGAATTTACCTATATCTAAATCGGTTTCAACACCGGTTATAATATCACTTGCTGCAATGCTGGGATTTCTTGATATTTTTAGGGACGAAGACCATTCATTCAGCGTACCATAGGGAATATAACCCAAGGTGCATTTAAGATCTTTTTGCATAATACCGGTTATAACTTCGTTTAATGTACCGTCACCGCCGCATACAACAATACGGTCATAATCTTTATCATTCAATAAAGATGCTTTTAACGTGGCGTCTCCCGGATGTTTTGTCGGATATACGGTTACATCAAAACTTGCATCCGAAAATATTTGTATAATTTTTAATAAATCGTTTTTTATTTTCGCTTTTCCTGAATATGGATTTGTAATGATTAAAAGTTTTTTGTTTTGCATATATGAAACCTCCAATCAAGATTTATCTGTAATTTATTGGCAATGTAGCAGTTGCGTTAAGCGAGGCATCGGAAATGTTTCCGCTTTGGTATTCGTAGTATCCTTGCACGCCAACCATCGCGGCGTTGTCACCGCAATATTTAAGGGGAGGATAAAAAAGTTTTATACCTTGAGCGTCACACTCAGCTTGCATTCGCGCGCGCAATTCGGAATTTGCCGAAACTCCGCCTGCCATAACGAGGGTTTTATGTCCTTGACTTTTAACTGCAGATATTGTTTTTGAAATAAGAATGTCACAAACTTTTTCTCTTATTGTTGCCGCAAGCACGGGCACATCGATTTCTTCGCCCTTTTGTTTTTTGTTATGCACAAGATTTACAACGGCTGTTTTAAGACCCGAAAAACTAAAGTCATATGGGTTTTCAGTGTGAGGGGTGGGTAATGGATATTTTTTTGTGTCAGATATTGTGGCAATTTTATCCAAATTAACACCGCCCGGATACGAAAGACCTAATGCGCGCGCCGTCTTATCAAAGCATTCTCCGGCAGCATCGTCGGTTGTGCGGCCGATGGGATTAAAGGATGTATAATCGGTAACTTCGGTAAGAATAGTGTTACCACCCGAGACGGTAAGGCACATAAATGGGGGCTTAAGTTCGGGAGATTCAATGTAATTTGCGGCGATGTGTGAGCGCAAGTGATGAACTGGGATAAGCGGTACACCAAGCGAATAACTCAGTCCTTTGGCAAAATTGACGCCTACAAGCAATGCGCCGATAAGGCCGGGTGCAAATGTTACCGCAATAGCATCAATATCGCTGTATGTGATACCTGCCGATTTTAATGCTTCATCGCACACCTGACTTATTGCCTCTGTATGCCTTCGTGAAGCAATTTCGGGCACAACGCCACCATAAATTTTATGTTCTGCAATCTGTGTTGCAATTATATTGGAAAGTATTTTTCGTTCATCGGTTATTGCTACCGAGGTTTCGTCACAAGACGATTCAATTGCTAAAATTATCATTAAATCACCAATAAAATCAAATGAATTTTTTTGTCATAATAAGGGCATCTTCTTGTGGATTGGTATAAAATCTTTTTCGAAGGCCGACTTTTTCAAATCCGAAATGCTCGTAAAGAGCAATAGCGGCATCGTTTGAGACACGCACCTCAAGAGAAATGAATTCTAGTTCATTTTTACAAGATTCAATTACATCAAGAAGTATGCGTTTGCCAATACCTTGTCTGCGATATTCGGGCAACACGGCAATGTTGGTTACATATCCTTCACCGACAATTTTAGAAAGGCCGATATATCCAACGATTTTGCCGCATATTTTTGCAATGTAAAAATAAGTACCGGCATTCATAGAATCTTCAATTGCTTTTTCGCTCCACGGAGTAGAAAATGACATTTCTTCAATTTTTGCAATGTGGCATACATCGGAATAATCGGCAACAGATATTTCAATTTGTTCAAAATCTATATTCATCATTCTTTTGCCTCAAGCCAGTTTTTTCCGCAATGAGCATCGACCTTTAATTCTACAGCAAGCGTAGCGGCAGCCAACATTTCATCCTCTAAAATTTTACACACAGCCTCTTTATCGGATTCCTTGCATTCAACAATAAGTTCATCGTGCACCTGTAAAATGAGTTTGGCATCGGTAAATTCATTTGCCAAGCGTTCGCTAACCTTGATCATAGCAATTTTTATTATATCGGCAGCGGTACCCTGTATAGGGGCATTACGTGCGACACGTTCGCCAAAAGCACGCAACATACCATTAGAGGAGGATAACTCCGGTAAAAAACGTCGACGACCGAAGAGCGTGGATACATATCCGTCAGACTTGGCTTTAGTGATAGTGTTTTCCATATACGAGGCTATGCCTTTATATGTGTCAAGGTAGTTTTTGATGTAAGTGTCTGCTTCTTTGCGGCTTACGCCAATATCTTTTCCTAAAGAAAATGCGCCTATCCCATATACAATACCAAAGTTAACGGCTTTTGCACGGCTTCGCATAATAGGTAGAACCATATCTACAGGAATATTAAAAACCTGTGAAGCCGTAACGGTGTGTATGTCGATGTTGCTGTTAAAAGCATTGATCATAACGCTATCATTAGCCATTGATGCCAAAACACGTAATTCTATCTGGCTATAGTCTGCATCGCAAAGCACAAACCCATCGCGAGCGATAAAAAATTTGCGTAAAATTTTACCTTCATCAGTTCGTACCGGTATGTTTTGAAGGTTAGGTTCGAGTGAACTTATACGACCAGTTCTTGCTTCGGTTTGATTAAAGGTAGAATGTATTCTTCCGTCTGCGCCACGACAGTTTAAAAGTCCATCGCAATAGGTGGATTTAAGTTTGGTGAGTTGTCGGTATTTTAAAATAGATTCGATTATAGGATAATCATATCTTAACTCTTCAAGTATTTCGGCGCTTGTGCTAAAGCCACTTTTGGTTTTCTTTTTTGCAGGAAGGCCCAGCTTTACAAATAAAATTTGTCCTAACTGTTTTGGTGAGTTTAGATTAAATTCTTCGCCTGCGAGTGTGTATATTTCTGACGTCAGTTCGTCAATGCGAGATTGCAGATAAATTGAATGGTTTTCTAGTCCTTTAAAATCTACCAAAAAGCCAACAAGTTCCATATCGCCAAGCACACGAGCAAGCGGAACTTCGATTTTGTAAAGAAGATCTAGCTGTCCGGAATTTTCTAGCAATTCGGTAAGCGTTGCGCAGCAAGATGAAAATTGAGCCGCATTCAGAAGTAACTCATCTTCGCACAGGTCTACTTTCACAGAGGTTCCGTATTCGGTAACAAGACGCGAAAGCGAATAATCCGATGCTGAAGGATTGCAAAGGTAGGCGGCAAGCATCGCATCGAATTTTACCGATTTGATATTGCCGTATTTTTTATAGAGATTTTTATAATCAAAAACACGTTTTGTTATATATTCATTTTCAAGTAAAAGTTGTAACTCAATATCATTGAGTCGGCAAACTATATTATTACTTACCGCAGCAAATTCGTCTTGATTGATATATATATCAGCGATTTCCTTTATTTCGGCCGCAGTACCGACTTTAAAACAGGTGTCACATTCAATGCTTTTTGACGCATCAATAATTGCAGACGGAGAGATCCCCATCTTTTCCATAAGCTTAAAAAATTCAAGTTTTGTCATAAGTTGTGATAATGCGGTTTTATCACCATCTATGATTCTATAACTATTAAAGTTAGTGTCGATTGGTGCGTTTCGACATATAGTACCGAGCGTGCGACTTAAAAACGCATTTTCCTTATCGGCGGCAAGTTTATTTTTTACGCCATCCTTTATTTCAAGTGTGTCAAGATTTTCATAAATATAGTCGATGGTATGATATTTTGTTATAAGATCGGTTGCAGTTTTTTGACCTACTCCGTTAACACCGGGAATATTGTCTGATGAATCGCCCATAAGCGCTTTTAGTTCTATCATCTCTTGAGGAGTAAGACCGTAATCTTCAAAAAGTTTATTTGGGGTATATTCGGTAATTTCAGGATGCCCCATCTTAGTCACGGTAAGAAGTACGTTTGTATTGTTTGATACCAATTGCAATGAATCTCGGTCACCGGTTGCAATAACACAGGAATTACCGCTTAGGTCAGCGCTGTTCGCAAGAGTACCTAAAATATCGTCGGCCTCATATCCTTCACATTCAATGTATCTATATCCTGCAAGGTTTAGCCACTCTTTAAGAATGGGAAACTGTTGCTTTAATTCGTCCGGCATAGCGTGTCTTCCGGCTTTATATGCGTCGTACATTGTGTGCCTAAAGGTAGGTGCCTTAAGATCAAAAGCAACCGCCACGCAATCGGGTTTTTCCTTTTCAAGCAACCTGTTTAAAATGTTTATAAAACCATAGATAGCGTTGGTATATTGTCCGTCTTTTGTAGAAAGTAATTTTATGCCATAAAAAGCACGGTTTATTATACTGTTTCCGTCAATTGCAAGCAGTTTCAAGACGCCATTTCTCCTTATAAAGTATAATTATAGATATTATAACATCTAATTGTTAATTTGTCACTATAAAATTTAAAAAATTGACATAATGTTTCTTTTCTTGTATAATCAGCATATTATGATGATAAAAGATATTAAAATTAAGGGATTTGCGGCTCTTGCTCCAATGGCGGGTGTTGCCGATAGAGCAATGAGAGAAATATGTGTGGAGTATGGCGCGGGCTTTACCGTTGGGGAGCTTACAAGTGCGCGTGGCGTTATGCAAGGCGACAAAAAATCGGCGCGATTACTGCAGTGCTTCGGCGATGTGGCGTGTGCGTCGCAACTTTTTGGACGCGACCCGGATATAATGGCTCAAGCGGCTATAAAAGCCGAGCAATTAGGCCCCGACTTTATAGATATAAACATGGGGTGTCCGGCGCCCAAGGTAGCAGGTCATGGTGGTGGAAGTGCACTTATGAAGGAGCCTGATTTAGCTGCAAAAATTGTAGAACAGGTAGTAAAGGCAACAACGGTTCCAATAACTGTAAAAATGCGATCTGGCTGGGATAATGACAGTCTTAATGCTGTGGAATTAGCTCGTATGTGCGAAGCGGCAGGCGCCTCGGCGATAACCGTACACGGGAGAACAAGAAAGCAAATGTATGCTCCGCCCATTAACTACGATATTATACGCGATGTAAAAAATGCGGTAAAAATTCCGGTTATTGCAAACGGTGACATATACGACGCTAAAAGCGCTAAATTTATGTATGAATACACTGGTTGCGATTATGTTATGGTTGGTCGAGGGGCTCAGGGAAATCCTTTTGTTTTTGAGGAGATTAATGCATTTTTTGAAGGTAAGAGTTACACACCGCCAACATTACAAGAGCGATTTGAAACCTGTTTTAAGCAAATAACGCTTATGCAAAAATACAAAGAACCTCGAACTGCTGTTTTAGAGTCGCGCAAGCATACCGCTTGGTATTTAACAGGTTTGCGCGGTTCGGCGGCGTTGCGACGTATGTGCGGTGAGATTTCCTCGGTAGATGATATAAGAATAATATTTGAAAAAGCACTTGAACAAAACAAAGAACTGTGATAAAATATTAAGGTTAAAATTAGATTTTCAAAGAAGGTAAAATTTATGTCAGGACACTCTAAATGGAACAACATTAAGCGTAAAAAGGAAAAAACCGATGCTGCCAAGGCGAAAATTTTTACTAAAATTGGTCGCGAGATCGCTGTTATAGTTAAGGCAGGTGGTCCAAATCCTCAAGAAAACAGCAAGCTTAAGGACGCTATTGCCAAGGCGAAGGCTAATAATGTGCCGAATGATAATATCGAGCGTATTATTAAAAAAGCGGCCGGAGAGACCGGTGGTAATGAATATGAGGATCTTATTTATGAAGGCTATGGACCTTGTGGCGTGGCTGTTGTTGTAGAAACTCTTACGGACAATCGCAATCGTACAGCCGGCGAAATGCGTCATTATTTCGATAAGTGCGGAGGGAACTTAGGTCAAAGCGGTTCGGTAATGTTTATGTTTGAACGCAAAGGAGTAATTGCCATTGAGGGCGAAGGCTTTGACGAAGATACCGTTATGGAAGCGGCTCTTGAAGCAGGCGCTGAGGACTTTAGTTTTGATGGCGACGTCTTTGAAATTACAACCGAACCTAATGATTTGGGCGATGTTCGCGACGCTTTGGAGGAACAGGGATATAGCTTCCTTTCGGCAGAGGTTCAATACATACCAAGTACAACTACTGCAATTGATGATCCCGATATGCAGGTAAAAATGGAAAAACTTATTGATATGCTTGAAGATAACGATGATGTTCAGGCAATATGGCACAACTGGGAAATGCCTGATGACGAATAAGAATTTTTAAATTAAAGACCGCAAGCTCTTTTAAGAGTTTGCGGTCTTTTGTTCTATACGATAAAAATGCTTCATAAACTTAAATAAAGTTTGTGGACAAGGATTGATAAAATGCAAAGTGAATTTGATAATGCCATTGTACCAATTTGCGAAACCATAAAAAGAACGTTACAATTTATACCGGATGACATAAAGCATAGGTGTGAAGAAATACGGCTAAGGGCATATCTTCCTGTTTGTTTGACGGTGGACTCAAAGGTGCTTTTTGTAAGCACAAATAGCGGTGTGTGTAATAATTTGCCAAAAGATCCGCTTGTTGCTACTAAAGAAGACATTCAAAAAACAATATCATTGCTTTGCAATAATTCGATTTATCTGCACGAAAATGAGATAAAACAGGGATTTGTCTCATTGAACGGTGGTAATAGGGCGGGAGTTTGTGGAATTTTTAACGCCGAAGGAATGCTTGTATCGGTGACATCTATAAATATAAGAATCGCAAGGCAGATTTTTGGTTGCGCTAAAAATTTACTGTCGTATGTAAGTGGCGGTTTACTGATAGCCGGTCCGCCGGGTTGCGGAAAAACAACTATGCTTCGTGATTTAATAAGATTGGTTTCTAACGGCGACGGCGGTGATTGTAAAAGAATATCGGTTATAGATAGTCGACGAGAAATTTCGGGTGAAGGCAAACTCGATATAGGTGTTAATACCGATGTTTTGTACACTTTGGATAAGTCGGTCGGTATTGATATCGCATTGCGCACAATGTATCCCGATTTTATTGCTTTTGACGAAATTGGTACGCTGTCAGAATTTATGAGTATCAGCAATTGTTTTAACGCCGGTGTTGGGATAATTACAACTGCTCATTGCAATGATAGATCGGATTTTTTAGACCGTGATATTATAAAACAAATTGTAAAAAGCGGTTCAATAGCGTATGTTGTTGTTCTTTCTGCCAAAAGAGACAACACAAAAATTTTATCAGCAAAGGAGTTGAAAACGTGCTTGTAATTAAATTATTAGGTGTGATTGGCATAGTTATTTCAAGTACCTGTATTGGAATTTCAAAAAGTAGGTCATTGACAGCACGTTGCAAAAAACTTTCACTTTTTTTAGAGGGAGTAAACGCTCTTTATGAAAGTATAGATCAGGGAGGTTGCGAGCTGGAAGATGCTATAAAACTTTCATTTAAAAAATGTGATTTTTTATCATTTCAAAAAAGCGAATGCATTTGCGATGATAATGATTTAAAATCCGATAAAGAATACATTGAGGATTTTTTTAAAAATATCGGTTTTTCGGTTAAAAAGGTAGAATGTGAGCGTATAAATACGTTTGTTTTAAAGCTTAAAAATTACATAAAGGAAGCGGAAAATGATGTCTCGCAAAAGGCTAGGGTTTATAAGTCGATTGGCATTTGTGTTGGCTTAACAATAGCTATTTTACTTGTTTAGAGGTATAAAAATGGATGTTAATTTTATATTCAAGGTGGCCGCAATAGGTATTATTGTAACGGTGCTTCATCAATTACTTGTTCGTTCTGGTAGGGAGGAACAGGCAATGCTTGTTACGCTTTCCGGACTAGTAGTTGTATTGCTTATGGTGGTGGGGGCAATAGCCGATTTATTTGATACGGTTAAGGGTTTGTTTGGACTGTGAGTGCAGAATTGATAAAAATTACGGTGGTTGTGATAATTAGCGCAGTTTTAATCACCCTTTTGCGTAATCGCTTGGGCGAATATTCGTTATTGTTAGCATTTTCGGTTATTGCAGTTGTTTTATTAACACTTTTGGATAATTTATTTTATACAATGAGTAAATTGAGTGATCTATTTGCCTTAAACGGCAATAACAATATGTATTTTGTTATTGCTCTTAAGGCGTTGGGAATATCATATATAAGTGCATTTGCGGCTGATATTTGTCGCGATTACGGGCTTTCAGCATTGGCTCAGACAGCAGAAGTTTCGGGGAAAATAACAATTTTTATATTGAGCCTTCCGTTAGTTACGGAAATTCTTGAGGCAACATTGGGTTTTGTAGGACTATGAAAAAAATATTAGTTTTTATTGTTTTTATTTGTATATTGTCTCTTCCAATAAAGGCGACAGACAATTATGAAACACAATATAAAAATGTTGGTGCTGATAAATTGGCCGACAGCCTTGATGAAAAAACTAAAGATTTTTTTGATGCAAATGGGATTGATGCTCAAAATCCCGACTGGGTAAATCAAATTACAAGTAATGGCGTACTTTCACACATAGGGGATCTTGTTACGGGCGGTATGAAACTCCCTGTTAAAGCGGGAATATTAATTTCGAGTACAATATTTTTATTTGCTGCTTTTACCTCCTTTAGTTTATCACCGCATTTTGAAACGGCAACATATGCTGCCGTTATGGCTATTTGTGTTGTTTTGGCTACGAATATATGGAAAAGTATTGAAAGTGCCGTTGGTATCGTTAAAGGTTGCAGCACGTTTATGCTGTCTTTTGTACCGATTTTTGCAAGTGTTTTAGCGATTTCGGGAAAAACCGTTACCGCTCCAGCAATGAGCGCGTTATTACTTGGCGCAGCAGAGGTTGTATCGTTTGTTGCCTCTTTTAGTGTGTTGCCACTTATGGGCGGATATTTGGCGCTAAGCGTTGCGTCGGGAGTTTCGCCTTTGATGAGTAGCAGCGGTATAGTTGAAAGCATCAAAAAACTTTCGGTATGGATAATATCATTATTCGGTACTGTTTTTGTAGGTGTTTTAAGCATCCAAACGGCGGTAAATTCTGCAGCAGACAGCGTTACCCTTCGAACTGCAAAATTTATTTTGGGAACATCAGTGCCGGTGGCAGGTAAAATCCTAAGCGAGGCGGCGTCTACTATATCGGCATCGATGGGCTTGTTGCGGTCGTCCGTTGGTATTTATGGCGTTGTGGCACTGGTGATTATGCTACTGCCGATAGTCGTGGAACTGATGTTATGGAGATGTGTGCTGATGGTTAACATATCGTTGTCAAATGTGTTTTCACTTTCAAAAATATCAAGCATTTTACGCGCGGTAGATTCAATGCTTTCATTGCTTTTAGGCGTGGTATTAATGGTTGGCGGAATGTTTGTAATATCGCTTACGGTTGTTATAACGGCGGGGAATAAATGATGAGTGAAATTAATACATTCATAACTAGTTTTTGCACGGGTTGTATTCTGTTGGGATTTTTGTATTTAATATGTCCTGTGGGGAATATGGCGATTTCGGTAAAATATATATTTTCTTTATGCTTTGTTTGTTGTGTAATAGGCAGCGCAATAGCGATACCAAGTCCGGATTTTACATTTTTTGAGCAAAAATTCAACACAGAAATTTTAACCGAGCAAAACACGGCGGTTGTCGCGCAATCAATATTTTCGGAAGCATTATCATCGGAAAATATTTATTTTAGAAAAATTGAAGTAAACACTAATAAACTTAATGATGGCAGCATAATTATAAGTAAGATAATCGTTTACACCACCGAGTCACCACAAAAAGTAATTTCAATAATTGGCTCGGATGACTATGAGGTAGTTGTAATAAATGAATGAAAAAATTAAAAAAATAATTCAAAATCCTCGGTTGTTGTTAATTGTTGGCGTAGTAGGTATAGCATTGGTTTTTATATCATCTGCTTTTACTCACGAAAAAAGCAATGTCAAAGGTAAAACAGCAGACAACACGTACACAGCTCAGGAATATTGCCGAATTATTGAAAATGATATAGAAGATATAGTGACGGGTATTACGGGAGACAGAAACCCCACCGTTGTTATTACTCTTGAAAGCAGTATGCGGTACAACTATGCAAGTGCCGATGAAACAGATATGTCAACTTCTGTGGGGGAGAGTACTGATCAAAGCAGCGAAAGGAAAAAACAATCGTATATAACGGTAAAAACCGCCGATGGCGGTGAGGAAGCGTTAATTGTTGCTGAAATTATGCCCGAAATACGAGGGGTGGCAATTATATGTTCAGGCGGTAACGATAATACTACCGCTGAAAAAATTAAAAATGCCGTTACAGCGGCATTAAATATAACATCAAAACGAGTATACATTTCAGGAGGAACAAGATAATGAAAAAAGGTAAGGTTTTCGGTAAACATCATGTGTTATTGGCGCTTATGGTTATGGCGTTGGGGGCTGCGGTATGGTTAAATATGAAATTTTCTTCAACCGAAAAATATTTGGGTCAAGCAACCCTTGTAAATGATAGCGAAATATCCAAAGGCGATGCGGTGCAAACCGCTGCAAAGGCAGAAGAAATCGAAGATTATTTTGAAACGGCTAAAAAGGATCGTCAAAAGGCATTGGACGATGCGCAAGAGTTGGTTGAAGAAAGTTTAAAATCCGCTAATGCTTCTGAATCAGAGCGAGCCGAAGCATTAAAAACAACAGCAACTTTGGCGGCGAGAATTGAGAAGGCAAATAATATAGAAACATTGCTTAAAGCCAAGGGGTTTGAAAAAGCAGTGGTTATAATTAGTGATACCGATGTTAGCGTTGTGGTAAAATCTGAGGGTATTACCACCGCTCAAACCTTACAAATACAAGACGTCGTAACCACTCAAACCCAAACACCATTAAGTAACATTAAAATTGTAACCGTAAAATAATCTTGCAAAGTCGTGTGAATTATGCTATAATAACTTCGTAATAATATTACATAATGGCATTATTGATTTTTTATATACGGAGGAATTGAAAATGGAAAATAAAACACAACTTTCCGTAAGCACCGAAGTACTCGAAAAAATGACAGAAATTGCTGCTTGCGAAATAGATGGCGTTAAGGGACTTGCAAAAAAGGCTATTGACCTTAAAGGTGCTATTAAATCTAAAAGCGCGCTCAAGGCTGTTAAGGTTGAAAGTATTAACGGAGCAATCGAAATTAATGTTTATATTTGTGTTGATTCAAAGTCAAGAATACGCGAGGTTGCCGAGGCTGTTCAACAGAATGTAAAGGAAAAAATCCAAACAATGACCGGCAGCGCAGTAACACGAGTAAATGTTAATGTGGAAGACGTTGACTACGAGGAAGAAGAATAAAGGCAAAAAACACCACAGCACCTGTAAAGCAATCGGGTGCTGTATTTTTTTACAAACGAATTTAAAATCAAACTTGACCATCTTACTTAAATAATGTATAATTGTACTGATATTTTATATCATTACAATATTTTAAATTGGGGGGTTAATAATGAAAAAGGTTTTATCATTATTATTAGCAGCAACGCTTATTATAGCGGCATTTCCTATTGGTTTGCTTACCGCATCGGCAGAGCAAGAGGATGGATATACTTACGAGGTAACGGACGGCAAGGCAACCATTACTTATGTAAATAAGTATTTCGACTATGATGACCTTGTGATACCCGACACACTTGGCGGATATCCGGTTACCAAAATAGGCGACGGTGTATTTGCAAGCAAATCTATAACAAGCGTATACATTCCCGAAAATGTAACCGACATCGGTGAGCGTGCCTTTCAGGGATGCTATAGCCTTAACGATATTTATATTTCGAAAAACATTGCAAACATTGGCGAAAATGCATTTAGTGGTTGTGGTTGGTCTATAAGGGTTTGGTATACAGGCAGCGAGGATGACAGATCCGCTATCAGTGACCAAAACAGCGGTCTTGCAAATAAAACCTGGTATTATAACATTTGCTCTGAGCACAGCTACGCAACCGAAATATCACTTAACTGCGATACATGTGAATATGTGCGAGATGTTGCCGAAATTATTGTAGGCTTTGAGGTTGAGGATGTTATGTTACAAGAGGGTGTTGATGCGCAGTATCACTATAACATCAATCAAACAACAGGCGAGCATGAAAATGTTTGGTATGAGTATCAATATACGCCAAACTGGAAGATAATACTTGCTGATGGTAGTGAGATTAAATCACCAAATGGATATAGTTTTTATTATGAAGGTCAGTATCTAAGTGCGGCGAAACATACTGATGGTCAAAGTTATGAAAAACAATGGGTTGTTGGTGGAGAATATTCTACAAAGTATAGCCTTAACAGAGGTGGCTTTACAGATTATTGCAATATAACCATCACAGAATCTCCGTTTGAATCTATAAAGATTTTATCTCATACTCCGATAAAAGAAACCAATTTTTCCTCGGTGAACTCGAATGGTAATAGAATATATAATACTCCGGATTTTAAATATGAAATTACCCTTAAGGGTGGCACGACAGTTATAGGTGAATATCCCGGCACAAGTTGCGAAGGGGTTTGGCCTGACACATATAGTTCGCAAAGTTATATACCCTGGACAGTAGGTGGCGAAAACAAGGTTATTGTAAGTTTTGCAAACCTTGTTACCGAGTTTTATGCTGATTTACAGGAAGCTGACGATTGGGAATATATAGAACAAAACGGCGGATTATTTATAACAACATGTCACTCTACTGATAAAGATTTAGTTGTTCCTGATACGATCGACGGCAAGCCGGTAATTGGTATTATGAGCTTTGGTAAAAGCGCAAAATATGCCGAGACAATAACAATTCCCGATAGTGTCACATATATTTCAAATGAAGTTATAGATTACGCTTGGAATGAAATACAAACCATAAATATCGGTAGCGGTGTAGCAAATCTTGATGCGGATGCATTCAGCAAATGTGAATATTTAAAGGCTATAAACATTTCTGGTGAAAACCCAAATTACAGTAGTGTAGATGGCATTGTATATAATAAATCGGGTGATACCTTGATTGTTTATCCATTAGGTCAAGGGGATAGCTATACTGTGACCGAAAACGTTACTAATATAGATGTTTTATATACGAAATCATACTATTCCCACATAAATGTTGTTGCCGATGAAAATTCCAAGGTTTTTAAAACTGTAGACGGTGTTACGTATAATAATGATATGTCACTTGTAATTTCGTGTGATGATGAAAAAACCGGCGAATATGTTATGCCCGAATCGGTGAATGCTATTGCTAACGCTGCATTCGCTGAATCAAATCTAAGCTCTGTAACCATTTCTAAAAATGTTACAGCAATAACCTATTTTGCATTCGCAAATTGCAGCAATCTTGAAACTGTTAATATGCCTGATTCTATTACCGTAATAGAAACAAGCGCATTTTCAAATTGTAGCAGCCTTGAAACAATAGACCTGCCCGACTCTATTACCGAGATAGGCGGCGCGGCTTTTTCGGGAAGCAACCTTAAAAATCTTAAAAAATTGCCTAAAAATTTAAAAAGTATTGGTGATGGAGCATTCAGAGGAACGCAAATAGTTTCATTAAATATACCAACCGGTCTTGAAATTATCGGTGAAAGCGTATTTGCTTCGTCGGCGCTTGAGAGTATAAATTTGCCTGACAGTGTTACTGATATATCATATTATACATTTAAAAATTGCGTAAACCTTAAAAATGTGAAATTGTCAAAAAATCTAAAGGTCATTCGTTGGGGCCTTTTCGACGGATGCAAAAGCCTTAAGCAAATAGAAATATCAAGTGGTGTCGAAACAATTGACGACGCATTTAATTCATGTAATGAGCTTGAAAAAATAGTAATACCAGAATCTGTAACTTATATATATACAAATTCGGCGTATGGATCTAATGCATTCAGCGACTGTGATAAATTAACAATTTATTGTTATGAGGGTTCATATGCGCAAAATTTTGCGGTAGAAAATGAAATACCGTTTGAGATAATTGTAAAGTCTCCGTACAAATCCGGCGATATAAATGATGATCAAAACATTAACAATAAGGATTTAGGTCTTTTGATGCAATACCTCAATAATTGGGACGTAACCATTAACAAGGATGCCGCCGACGTTAACCGTGACGGCAACGTCAATAACAAAGACTACGGATTACTTATGCAATATCTTAATAATTGGAATGTCGAATTGAAGTAAACTATATTTTTGCAAACTAGAATGCATTTATTTACAATGGTTGCTTTAAATTCATTAGTTGACAAGTTTTGATTTTTGCTGTAAAATATATAAGCAGTAGGGGCTGCAACCAATTTTGGTTTGCAGCCCTTTTTATGTAAAAATTTTGGAGTGATAAAATGAAAAAATTTGATACCGTTATAATAGGCGGTGGCATAGGCGGACTTATGGCAGCGTATCGTTTGCGACTTAAAAGCCCTGATATGACAATTGCCATTACCGAGCGCGGTAACGAACTTGAGCGTCGCAGTTGTCCGGCAGGCAAAAATAATACATGTGTGCACTGTAAAGTTTGCAGTATTACAAGCGGCTTTGCGGGTGCAGGCGCATTCAGTGATGGTAAATTTAATCTGGGCACTGCATATGGTGGCACTTTAGGCGAAGAGCTTGGTGATGATGTCGCAAATCACTATATCGGTGAGGTTGATAAAATACTGGATGAATATTGTACATCCGGTATTCCAAAGGTGTTTA
Source organism: Acutalibacteraceae bacterium (assembly GCA_045633485.1). Lineage (GTDB taxonomy): Bacteria > Bacillota > Clostridia > Oscillospirales > Acutalibacteraceae > UBA737. Next base: position 30,931 of record JAZQYL010000045.1, read on the forward strand.
AGTCCAATGATGAATTGCGACTTAAATGTATTCAAAACAATTTAAGATTGCTTGATATGAATGTAAAACATTTAGGTACGGACAATAATTATATAACTATGCAAAATCTGATTAACACCATTCGCAAGTCCGGCACCGAGCTTTACAGTTTTTATGATTGTATTGACATTAAAAGACAGGATGATAGTTATGTTCTAAATTATACGAACGGTGAAGCCTTAGCAACTAAAAACATAATAATAGCTACAGGTCGTTCCGGCGCTAACTTTGTCTCTGATTTTTGCAAGTCAAACGGAGTAAGAATGCGTTCTAACCACATAGATATTGGTGTGCGTGTTGAGATGAAGGATATTATCTGGCGTGAATTTTCGTCAAAAATTTACGAACCTAAAATTCTTTATAAAACCAAAACATTTGAGGATAGATGCCGCATGTTTTGCTTCAATCAAGGCGGTCTTGTGTCGGCGGAAAACAATCATGGCATAATCACTGCAAACGGACATTCGTACGCACAGGCAGAAAAAAAGACCGACAATTGTAATTTTGCCATTCTTTCATCTATTCGTTTTACTGAACCGTTTAATCAACCGACCGAATATGCAGAAAATATTTCGCGACTTGCAAATATGATAGGCAATGGCAATGTTATTGTTCAGCGTTTCGGCGATTTGATAAGGGGACGTAGAACTAACGATCATAGACTTGCACAAAACACTGTTATACCTACGCTAAAAGCGACGGCGGGCGATATATCACTTGTTTTGCCACATCGCATACTTACAAACATTATCGAAACTATCTATGCGCTTGACAGGGTAGCACCCGGCACGGCGAATGACGATACGCTGCTTTACGGGTGTGAAAGTAAGTACTATTCCATTCGTCCGGAGTTTAAAAACAATAAATTTGAGTTAATAGATGGCGTGTACATTGTTGGCGATGGTTCTGGTATTTGTCGCGGGCTCTCACAATCGGGCGCTATGGGTATATATGTTGCCGATTGCATAACTGAAAAATTGTAAAAAGTTTGTGTAATAATTATTTTATCAGATGTCACAATCCTAAGCGTTTGCTAAAAGGGGTTGTGGCATTTTTTATCTTGCTTTTTTATATATAATATGATATAATGTCATAGGTTATTGGGCGTAGTATGTCTTGCGCTCATTTTACATGATACGGCTTTAAAACGGGAGGACTTTAATATGCAGCCGCGCTTGTGGATTTCAATGGTTTTTTTGATTACGTTCTCGGCATATTTTACTGCGTTTTTTTCTGTTAAAAAAAGCGACAAGAAATTGAATGCGTTATTATGGCTTCCGCTTCAGTTACTGCTTTCTTACGGTTTGATAGCGCTTTCTTGCGCTGTTGTTAATTTTATATTGCCCATAAATTTGCTGACGGTATCTGTGATTTGCGCTGTTTGGGCAAGTGTTTTCTGGTATTTGGTTTTAAATAAAGGACAACAAAGGTACTCTTTAAAAATTTATGACGCTCTTGCTTTTGTTATTTTTGTGGCTATTGCTGTCTTTTACGCTTTGAGTCAATTTGGCGGAGATTTATTACCTATATACGAAACGAGCGACCCGTCGGTTCATATGCAAAACGCTATAAAATTAATGCAGACACAAAAATTAGAAACAATGTTTTTTGCGCCCTTAATTAACGCTTTGTCTTTTGAGTTGTTTGGCGTTATTGTCAGCGAGGTTGCATATTTTAAATTGTTTATATTAACCGATATTGCATTTTTTGCTCTTTCGGGAATAATGATGTATTCAGCAATGGCACTTTGGGCAAAAAACACAAAGTACAAGCTATGTGCTACGTTTTTGGCAGCGGCATATATGTTGGGTTATCCTCTTAACAATATGGTTTTCGGCTTTGTATACTTGGGAATTTCGATAACATTAATTATTACGCTTATTGCAATCGTGCGTTGCTATTTAAACGATGAGTTGAACCATAACTTTTCGATATTTTACATGATGATATTGTGCTTTTCCATATCAATCTGTTATTCGTTGTTTGTTCCGCTATCGTTTGTATCGCTTTTGATAGTTGGTATTATAAGATTTGCAAAACAAAAAAAGCTTTTTACGTTGGATTTTGTATTTGAACAGTTGAAAATTTTTCTTATACCCAGTGCGTTGTTCTTGTGGTATGTATTTTTAAGCAAGTCGGGTCACTCGGTTTCGGCTTTATCGATAGACGGATATATTTATAAAGATCTTTATTCAAACTTCTTCCTCTTGTTACCACCGACAATATTTGCTGTTTATAGAGCAATAAAAAAGAAAACGATAGGATTTACACAAATATTGTTTATTCTAACATTTGCTGCTATGATATGCATTTTTCTATTGGGACTTGAGGGTGTGTTTTCGGCATATTACTACTACAAATTTTACTATCTCTTATGGGCGGCTTGTTTTTATCTTACCTATGTTGCTATTAACGAGCTTGGTGAAGAAAACTTATCGTTTGTTGTTACGTCTTTTGCTTGCCTTGCAACGGCTTTTATTGTCGCCATAACGGGTATGGATGCCGCAATACAAGATATAACACTTAATTTTAATCCTTCTTCGGGCGCGTATAAGTTATTTGATATTTACCACTTTAACGAAGGAAAAATAATTGAAAACGATAATAACGAGCGAAGACAGGAGTGGCGGCAAAAACTAGAACTATACTATTATGTTTGTGCAAACGATTTAAATGAAAACAATCAGGTAATGATTGCCGCTAATTGGCAGCAAACATATTGGTACGAAGGAATTACCGCACAGTTAACCGACATTTATTATTGGCATGATCCCGAACTTACGATGCAAACTATAGCCCAAAGTGATTATGTAGTTGTGTTGTATGGTTCGGATATTTATGAAGAGAATAAGCAGTATTTCAGCAATCTTGAGGTTGTTGTTGCAAATGATATAGGCTTTGTGGCTAAGGTTTAGGAGGATTTATGGAAAAAATTCTTGTTACCGGTGCGAATGGATATATAGGTTCGCATGTTGTTTCAACCCTTATTGATATGGGTTACGAGGTTGTTGCTGTAGACTTTAAGAATAATTGGATTGATAAACGCGCGACGTTTTTAAGTGCTGATATTTTTTCCGGTGATGATAGTTTATACGAGCAGTTAGGTTCACCCGAAAGACTTATTCATCTTGCTTGGAAAGATGGATTTGTTCATAACGCATCTAGCCATCTTGAATATCTTCCATTGCACTACGAATTTATTAAAAATATGGTTGATCACGGTGTTAAAAGTGTAAGTGTGATGGGTTCGATGCATGAGGTAGGTTATCATGAAGGGGCAATTTTTGCTGATACTCCTACAAATCCGACCAGCCTTTATGGCATAAGTAAAAATGCACTCAGACAAGCCTTGATGTTGCTTTCTTCCAATTCAAACTTTAGCTTGCATTGGATTCGTGGTTATTATATTTGTGGTGACGACAAAAGAAACAATTCAATTTTTGCAAAGATTTTGCAAAAAGCGAATGACGGAGAGAAGGTTTTTCCGTTTACAACAGGGCTTAATAAATATGATTTTATATCGGTTGATGATTTGGCGCTTGAAATTTCGCTTTGTGCAACACAAGACGATGTCAATGGTGTTGTAAACTGTTGTTCAGGAAAGCCGTTGGCACTAAAAACGGCGGTAGAAAATTTCATAAAAGAAAACAATCTTGACATTAAGCTTCAATATGGAGTTTTCCCGACACGTCCGTATGATTCACCGATTATTTATGGCGATGTTACTGAGATAAAACAAATTGTATCAAATGCTAAAACAGATAAGGCTGATATTTTGGATAGAATCAGCAAACTAAAAACAACATTAAACTAGGGGGATAGGTATTATGAGTCAATATTCATTACAAATTCAATCGGTTTTGTATTGTAATAAAAAAGAATCGCTTTTAAAAGCATTAAAAAGCATAGAAAGAGCCGTTGAACTTAACAAGCAGACCACGGGTGAGTTGGGTGACGTTTGTGTGTGCTACGGTGATGCTTCTCCGAAACCGATATTTACCTCGGAAGAAATTGCTGATATTTCGAAAAAATTTGAAGGAACATTTTCATTTAACTATAGCTATTTTGATGAAAATACAGGTTCTGCCAAGGGACATAATAAACTTGGAGAAACTTGCAATAGCGACTATATGCTGATTATGAATCCTGATGTGGTTGTTTGCCCAAGAGTATTTCATGCAATGCTTAAGCCGTTTATGGATCCTGCGCTTAAATGCGGTATGACCGAGGCACGTCAAACACCGGTTGAGCATCCTAAGGAATATGATCAAAAAACATACGAAACAGGATGGGCAACAACAGCTTTTGCAATCTTTAGCACCGAAATTTTCCGTGAACTTAACGGTTTTGATCAAGATATGTTTTTTATGTATTGCGATGACTTGGATTTTTCTTGGCGCGTTAGAATGCTGGACAAAAAGATTTATTATATACCTGAAGCAATTGTTTTTCACGCTAAAACGCTTTCTGCAAAAGCATCGTGGAGACCGACAAATGCCGAAGTATACTATTCAGCCGAAGCTGCTATTTTGATGGCGTATAAGTGGTCAAACAACCAACGTTGCAGCAAACTATATAATGACTTTAAAATGAGCGGTGACGAAAATCTTGTGCGCGCTGCCAAGCATTTTGACGAACTTAAAAAGTCCGGTAAATTACCAGTTCAGCTTGATCCAAAGCATAAAGTATCAGAATTTATAGGCGATTATTATACAAAGCACCGCTTTAAGCTTTAATATGGTTAGTGAGGGGATAAGCAATGGATAATAAATTAAACAGAACTACGATAAACGAGTATTTCGAATGGATTGCCGACACAGTTGATAAGGAATCCAATCTTTATAAATACTCCAAGGAATATCTTGATTCCGAAAAAGAAATCTTTTCACAAATTGACCATAAAAATGATAGACCATTTTTATCAGTAATAACAAGAACACAAGGCAAGCGTCCCGAAATGCTTACCGAAACATTGCTTTGCCTAACTGGACAAAGTAATACAAACTTTGAATTGCTGGTTGTAGGTCATAACCTTAATGATGATCAGTTTAAAATAGTTAATGAAATTATTGACGATATGCCCGAATGGATGCGCAATCAAACAAGGTACGTTCCTGTTAACGGTGGAACCAGAACAACACCGCTTAATGCGGGATTTGAAGCTGCGCGCGGACGTTATATCGCTATACTTGATGATGACGATATTGTTTTTGATAACTGGGTAGAAGAGTTTTACAAAATGTCGTTGGAGAAACCCGGTCAAGTATTGCATACCTACGCAATATATCAGGATTGGGCAACCGTTGAAGGAACAACAATACCACGTGCGGCAGCAACTCCTACCGATCCATTTTGTAACGATTTTAAACTGTTGGATGAAATAGCACTTAATATTTGTCCACCTGTGGCACTTGCTTTTCCGGCATTTGCTTTCCACAAGTTAGGTATACGTTTTGACGAAAGTTTAACTACTACTGAAGATTGGGATTATCTTATGCGAGTGGCATTTGTTACCGGTGTATATAATAATCCAACAACAACCTGTGTATATCGCAATTGGATAAATGCTGAAAACTCGCAAACACTTCACAAAAAAGATGAGTGGGATGCAAACTACGATAAAATTGTTAAACGCTTTTTAAGCATGCCGGTTGTAATGCCTGTAGGTTCGCTTGATCGTTGTGTTTCGCTTTTAACAAAGGGTGTAAAACGAATTGCTGATAACAGACTCGAAAAAAATTCAGAATTGTTTTACAACACCGGCGATGGATATTCCATGAGAAAAACAATTAAACTTGAACCCTCTTCATGTGTTAAGGAGTGGATGTTCGAGGCAAAAGAACTGTCAAATTGCGGACGTCTTACATCACTGAGATTTGACCCTTGTGATGACGGTGATATAATCCTTAATTCTATCACGATAAAGCTTGTTGATAATGATAAAAAAGAATATCTTTACGATTTGTCCAAGGTGAAAACAAATGGCTTTACGCTTAAGGACGGAAGGGTTATTTTCATCAAGGAAGATCCACAAGTTATTATAGAATTTAAAACACCTACAAAGATTGAAGAATTTTATGTTACTTTGGATTATCAAGAATCAATTCCGGATGAAATAATTTGTGATCTTATTACAAACAAAAAGCGTTCCTTAGTTTACAGAGGTTTACGATATATATATCGTAGACTTAAACGCATCGTTCGCAGGGGGTAATAATGAATATTATTAAAAGAATTTGCGCTTGGAGCACTACACCACCCGATCCTAATAATTTAACAAGAGCGAACAACTTTAACATAATAAGAATAGTCGCTTCTATTATGGTTATTTACGGTCATATGTCAGCGCTTATGGGCGTTCCGGTGTTTAGTGTTTATAATCAGGCGGTATCGACCATTGCGGTGAAAATATTTTTCATAATAAGCGGATATTTAATTACCAAAAGTTTTATAAGTGATTCAAATTTCGCATCCTATATGGTAAAGCGCATTTTTAGAATTTTCCCGGGTCTAATAGCCGTAGTTTTGTTTGCTGCTGCCATTGTTGGACCAATATTCACTTCGCTACCATTAAAAGAGTATATCGCAAATCCTGCGACAAGACTTTATTTAAGAAATATGATCTTGTATCCTATATATTCTTTGCCCGGTGTTTTTGAAAACTACACTTATCCGAATGCCATTAACGGCTCGCTGTGGTCATTGCCTGTAGAATTTGCAATGTATTTGCTTTTGCCGATATTGGTAGTAATTTTTAAAAAACTTAAGGTTTTAAAGCCGGGACTTCTGGTTACTGCATTTTTCTTTTTAGCAGTTGACGTCATAAAGATTGCGAAGTTTCCCACTTTAAGATACATTTTTTGGGGCAATAATCTTCCGGATTGGCTTTCGTTAATACCATTTTTCTTTATTGGAAGTTTCTTCTCTTTTAACGAGATTAAAAAGTATTTAAACCTTCAACTTGCGACTGCGCTTTTGGTTGCCGGATCTTTGATTTCGGTTGATTATGCGAAGTCTGAAATACTGCTATTCATAACATTACCATACTTCGTTCTTTCGTTTGCGCTGTGTGAAAAACCATTGTTTTGCGGATGGTTTAAAAAGTGTGATTTTTCGTACGGACTTTATTTGTATGGCTTTGTAATTCAACAAATACTTTATAACGCATTGAAGAAATATAATCCAAGTTTAAACGTTATGACGGTGATAAGCTTAGCTGTAACATTCATTTTTGCGATTTTGTCTTGGTATCTTATTGAAAAGCCAATGCAAAAATTGGGCGGAGCAATTGTTAAAAAGTTAAAAAAGTCCAATAAATCGAATTAATTAATATAAAAAATGACGAAATTTGAAACTTTGTTAAATTTTCGTCATTTTTTTATTTACTTTTTGATTTAAAAGTGTTATTATGTATTCGTATGAGACTGTTTAAAAGGTGCAGCCTCTCGAATAAAATTTTTTGGAGGAATTTTAACATGGCAAGAAAGTTTAAAACCATGGATGGTAACAACGCAGCGGCTCACGTTTCCTATGCGTTTACCGAAGTAGCAGGTATTTATCCTATTACACCATCCAGCCCAATGGCAGACTATGTTGACCAGTGGTCAGCACAGGGCCTAAAAAACATTTTTGGTACAAAGGTTAACGTTGTTGAAATGCAGTCTGAAGCTGGTGCTGCAGGTACAGTTCACGGTTCACTCGCAGCTGGTGCTCTTACAACAACATTTACCGCTTCACAGGGTCTTCTTTTGATGATTCCTAATATGTACAAAATCGCAGGCGAATTATTGCCTTCAGTTTTCCACGTATCAGCTCGTTGCGTAGCAAGCCACGCCCTTAACATCTTTGGTGATCATTCTGACGTATACGCATGCCGTCAGACAGGTTTTGCAATGCTTGCTGAATCAAACACTCAAGAAGTTATGGACCTTGGTGCAGTAGCACACTTGGCATCAATCAAAGGTCGCGTACCTTTCATCAACTTCTTTGATGGTTTCCGTACTTCACATGAGCTTCAAAAGATTCAGGTTTGGGATTTTGAAGATCTTAAAGAAATGTGCGATATGGATGCAGTTGACGCATTCCGTAAGCGCGCTCTTAACCCAGAGCGTCCTGTAATGCGTGGTTCACACCAGAACGACGATATCTTCTTCCAAAACAGAGAAGCTTGTAACAAATATTACGATGCACTTCCTGCAATTGTTGAAGAATATATGGACAAGGTTAATGCTAAAATCGGTACAGATTATAAGCTCTTTAACTACTACGGCGCACCCGATGCTGAACGCGTAATTATTGCTATGGGTTCATTCTGCGACGTTGCTGAAGAAGTTATTGATTATATGATGGCAGCAGGCGAAAAGGTTGGTCTTATCAAGGTAAGACTTTATCGTCCATTTGCTGCTGACAAGTTTGTTGCTGCTATTCCTGCAACATGTAAAAAACTTGCTGTTCTTGATAGAACTAAGGAACCCGGTTCACTTGGCGAACCACTTTATCTTGACGTTATCAGCGCACTTGCTCAAACAGGTCGCAAGATTGATAGCGTTGTAGGCGGTCGTTACGGTCTTGGTTCAAAAGATACTCCTCCTTCAAGCGTATTCGCTGTATTTAAGGAACTAGCAAGTGACGCTCCTCGTCACAACTTCACCATCGGTATTGTGGACGACGTTACCAATCTTTCACTCGCTGAAGAAGAAGCTCCAAACACCGCAGCAGAAGGCACAATCGAGTGCAAGTTCTGGGGTCTTGGTGGTGACGGTACCGTTGGCGCTAACAAGGACTCTATTAAGATTATCGGTGACCACACCGACAAATATGTTCAGGCATACTTCCAGTATGACTCAAAGAAAACGGGTGGTATCACAATTTCTCACCTCCGTTTTGGCGACAAGCCAATCAAGAGCCCATACTACATCAACAAGGCTGACTTTGTTGCATGCCACAACCCATCATACGTAATCAAGGGTTACAAGATGGTTAACGACGTTAAGCCGGGCGGTGTATTCCTTATTAACTGCCAGTGGACTCCTGAAGAACTCAACGAGCATATGCCTGCTGAAGCTAAGCGCTACATTGCTAACAACAACGTTCAACTTTACACAGTTAATGCTATTGATATGGCTGCTGAAATTGGCCTTGGCAAGCGTACTAATACTGTTCTTCAGTCAGCGTTCTTCGCACTTTCTGAAGTCCTTCCACGTGAAGAAGCTATCGGTTATATGAAGGAAAAAGCTCAGAAGTTCATGAAGAAGGGTAAAGAAATCGTTGAAATGAACGAAAAGGCAATCGACGCAGGCGCTAATGCTTACGTTAAGATTGATGTTCCTGCTGATTGGGCTAACGCTACCGATGATAAGGCTGCTGCTAAATCGGAAGGTAAGGCAGAACTCGTTAAGATGGTTGACGGCATCATGAAACCTGTTGGTCTTATGAATGGTTATGACCTTCCTGTATCTGCTTTTGCTGATCATGCTGACGGTACATTCGAACAGGGCGCATCTGCTTATGAAAAACGCGGCGTTGCTGTAATGGTTCCTGAATGGAATAACGAAACATGTATCGGTTGTAACAAGTGCGCATTTGTATGTCCACACGCTACAATTCGTCCATTTGCAATGTCTGCTGATGAAAAGGCTGCAGCACCTGCAAATATTAAGATTGCTACTAAAGAAAAGCTCGTTACCAACAAGGGCTTCAACTATACTCTTGCTATTTCTCCACTTGACTGTATGGGTTGCGGTGTTTGCGTTGGCGTATGTCCTACAAGCTCACTCAAGATGGTATCACAAGAATCACAACTCGTTGAACAAGCAAGCTTTGATTACTGTGTTGCTAATGTAACCGAAAAAGAAGGCATTGCATCTGCTGCAAACCTTATTTCTTCACAGTTCAAGAAACCACTTCTCGAGTTCTCAGGTTCTTGCGCAGGTTGTGCAGAAACCGCTTATGCTCGTCTTATTACACAGCTATTTGGTGACAGAATGTACATCTCTAACGCTACCGGTTGTTCATCAATCTGGG
>JAZQYL010000046.1:0-8718 GCA_045633485.1 Acutalibacteraceae bacterium
AATTATTTATCTTCCATACCGAAACGCTTCTTAAATCTGTCAACACGTCCGCCGGTATCTACCAACTTCTGCTTACCAGTGAAAAACGGATGACATTTAGAACATATATCCAAACGGATATCCTTCTTTGTTGAGCGTGTCTCGAATTCGGCACCACAAGCACATTTAATTGTTACCTTTTCGTACTGAGGATGTAAACCTTCTTTCATCCTTGTCACCCCTTTCTTTCGTTGTAACATTGGAATTCTACCACATAACTTTAAAAAAAGCAAGCATTATTTTTAAAAAATATCAGTTTTTTGAAAATATTTTCTTTATTTCCTCATAAATTTCGACTGTTTTGAATTTAATTTGATATTTATCCGCGTTTTCTGCCGTCTTTGCGGCATCGGATGACACGCTATCAGATAAGCTCGCTTCACCTGCCGAAGGCACACAAACGCAAGGGAAAACAACACACCACCAATTTTTGCCCTTTGCATCGCCCAAATCTACCACAAGTGATTTATAGACCCCGGCAGGCAGAGTAAACCCATCATATTCCCTTGTGTTAAAATACCTATCCTCTACCGATACACAAGCATTATAATTAAAACCATTTTCTTTTACAACACGATTTGCAATTGCATTAATATCATCAATACTGTTTTCAGCTGTTGTGAGGGCGTCATCTATATTGTTACAACTTTTAAAAATATCGGTTGAGTTCTTAAGTATTTCATCGCGTACGGCAAGTTTTAAATTTTGATCGTCTGCGCTATCGGAATTTGCCACTATGTGAAGACGTAACACACCGCTGCGCAGTTCATCACACCTTGCCTCAAAACGCGAAAAACTTAAAATTACAGCACAAATAATCCCCAATAATACCCCAAGTTCGATATTTTTTCTTAACATTTTTTTCATAAAAATACTCCTGTCAAATTTTTCCTAAAATAAATATTGACAAGAGTATTATTTTTATTCAATTTCTATTCCGTTTTTAGCAGGAGTTACAACCATGGGACAATACCCTTTGCCCTCTAGTATCGCTTTTGCCGTTTGTGCATTCGCTAAATCATCATATATTGTAAACACTGTAGGTCCGCTACCTGAAAGCGATACCGCCAATGGATTTGTGGATTTAATATCATCTATTAAAACAGCGTTATCACACACATTGGCAAAGGCATTAAAAACATTTTTGCACACGGCATTTAAATCGCTCTTTTTAACGGCCGACACCATCGCCTCGGTATAATATTTGTTTTGCGGACAAGCATCAACCTTTTTGTACATATCTGCCGTAGAAAGCTTTATTCCATGTTTTATAAGCATTATTAAACAATCCGGCATCATAGGCAACACGGTCATTTTTTCGCCTATTCCACCTACGCGGGCGCTACCGCCTACAATACAAAACGGAACATCTGCGCCCACCGATAACCCTATTTCGCACAGCTTATCGAGCGTAAAATTTGTTTTATACAGTTTATCGAGTGCGACAATTACCGCAGCTGCATCGGCGCTGCCGCCGCCCATACCGGAAGCCAGCGGAATATGTTTTTCAATTTTTATGCAAGCTCCGCCGCTAATGTTTGCGTATTCAAAGAACTTTTCAGCTGCCCTATATGCAATGTTAGACTCATCACATATGGTACTATCACTACAGTTAACAAAAATGTTATCATGCTTTTCAACATCTACAATATCACCGAGTGATACCGATTGAAAAACCGAATCAATAATATGATAACCGTCTTGGCGTTTGCCCAAAACATCAAGCGTTAGATTTATTTTAGCATTAGCTTTTAATTTCATTTGCCTCACCAAACAAAAATTTATTTATACCGCCTTTAATTTTAGCAATATTTAATATTTTGTAAGCTATCACAGCACCGCCGACGTTTAGTATTAAATCGTCTATATCTGCGCTACCGGTAAGAAATACAATCTGCAATATTTCTATACTCAAAACGGCTACAGCTATAATACCGAAAAACTTTAAAAGGGTATTAATTTTTTTAAAAACCATCGGCACAAAAAAAGCAAACGGCATAAAAACTAAAAGATTACCCACTATATTTTCAAGCACGACTAAGGTTTCTAATTTAGAATTCTTGTAGGCATTTATAAAAAGTTTAACCGTTGCAAAGGGAATTATATTTATCTTGTTTGAAAGATACTCCTTTACCGCCGAGCTTTCAGCCAAAAAAATGTTTGATATATTTCTGCCAAAACTATTATTTATAAGTGTAAAATCAATAACTACCATCGTATATAATAAAAAAATACATACAAGTATGCTTTTTACAATAAACCGTCGGTTAACATTTATAATTTTAGATTTCAAAAAATCACCGCCAAAGATAATTGTACCTTTAGCGGTGATTAAAGTCAAGAAAATTATATCCACAAACGTATGTGTTAATATATTTGTTCGGTTTTTTAATAAAACGGAAAATCATACTTCGATTTTGCTCTTCATAAGTTATGAAGAGCGCGACTTAATATTTCTAATAAGCTCACCGATTAAAAACTTTAACGAAATCAATTCGATAATCGTTATACAAAGCGGAAAAATCCACTCTATATACAGCGGAAAGCCTCTATCGACTATATTGCCCGGTTTTAATTTATAAATTTCCACCTTAACACTGTCGTTAACAGAACGTTTGCCCGACCTGCTCCAATATACGTCATTATATGAAACACCATCATATTCATAGGATATATATACATCAATGTCCGTACCGCCTTCACCATCAGAAGTCTCTTGAACATCAGTAACTATAGCTCGAACAAAAATTGTATTATCACGTTCTTTAATGTGATAAATCATTTCATCTACAGAGTTAACTAAAAAAACGGGTCCAAAAATCGTTAGTATTGCAAAAATACATAAAAGTCCAAATCCGGCAAAGGACCAAAAAACAATCTTAGATGGAGTAGACATCACTAAGCGCATCCTTTCACTTTAACCGAATGAAATAAATATCATTTTGTCAATTATTTACCTTTTGATGAAAGCCGTACACCTCGGCTGTAAGAGGTGCAAAACGAAATCCCAAAGCGTCAAGTCCTTCAATTATTGCCGGCAACGCTTCAACCGTAGTGGTTTTTGCCGACGTATCGTGCATCAACACGCAAATACTCTTTTTACCCTTGGCTGAATTAAGAACGTTATTAACAATGGTTTGCGCAGGCACAAGGGCCGCATTGGCATCCCCTGAAGTAACGTTCCAATCATAATAAGAATATCCCAGACTCGGCATTCTTACTGTTAAATCGGTCATAATACCAGGACAATATTGCGCGCTTACCATATTGCTGCTGCCACCCGGAAAACGCATTATATTACTACGCACACCAGTAGCATTATAAACTATATCAGAAATCTGCTGTATATCTCCAAGATAACTGTTAACATCCTTATATATAACATCATATTTATGTGTAGTAGAATGCAACCCAATAGCATGTCCGCGGTTTACAATTTGTGGCATATACTGCGTCTTAGCAGTACCTACTACAAAAAACGTTGCCTTTATTCCATATGTATCGAGTATATCTAATATTTTTAATGTATTATCCGAAGGACCGTCATCAAATGTAAGATAGCAGATACCACTTTCCGTAGTATCTGCCTGTTTAACATTCTTAAGCGCAATGGCTTGTTGTAGTTCTTCACGGCGTTTTTTAGCCTTTAATTGTTCTATTTCGCTTTTTAAACTGCTGTTTTCTTGCTCTAATCTTGCCTTTTCGGCAAGGGCTGCTTGCAATTGTGAATTAAGCTCGGCTTTTTCTTGTTCGCTCAAAGCCACGTTTGAATCATATTCTGCAATTTTTGCGGTTAATTCATCAATCTTTTTTTGCGCCTCTTGAAGCGCGGTACTATTACTCGAAAGATTAGCCGATACCGCCGTGTAGTCGTTGTACTTGTCATACGCAAAATACGAAACGCCCGAAAGCGCTGCCACCAGCAAAAATATTATAAATAAAAATAAAATGTTCGTTTTTGATTTGAATAATCCCATTTTTTCGTCCCCTTGTGTTACTAAGTGAGTATATCACACACAATGGAAAATGTCCATAAAATTATTCTAATTTTTCGTTTAATTTTTTAACATTGCCGCTTACGCATAAATAAACTATTCCCCATATTGTAAAATACACAGCTACAAATATTATGGTGAACATTGCAACCACACCTAATTTGAATGGTATCCAGCTATTTATCAAGTAACAAATAACATATGCAAAATACAGTACAGCAAGTTGACAAAGTAATCCTTTCATAATAGACCAATGCTCTATTTTATTAAACACATTGCTGCCTGCGTGAACAAAGGCTAACAAATAAATAGAAATTACTGCTACAAAAACCTGTTTACCTTCAAGTAAAAAATCTTCTACTGTACATGATAAAATAAAATATATTATCGCGAGTACAATTGGTCCAAATCCGGCAAACAGTAAGCCACAATGCAAAAACTCTTTAAGATATTTATTCATAGTTACAAACCCAACCTCTCTTTAACCGATTTTACATTTCTTCTGGACACATAATCAACCTGCCCATTTTTAAATATCACCTTAATTGTACCACCAATAGTAACGTCAAATTTTTTCATTTTCCTTATATTTGCAATACTTGATTGATTTATCTTTATGAAATTATTATCAAGCAGTTTTTCTACGGCATACAACCGTAATTTCAGCAGATATCGTTCGTCATCGCAAATGGCATAAAGTTTGCCGCAGTCAAGTGAAAAAAGCGAAACGTCATTTATGTCAAGTTTTACTATTTCACCCTGCAAATAACCGTTTATTTTTTGATTGTCAGACGATACAAAACGCGTTATTTCTTCTACAAATTTGGTTCTTTTATGAGCGTATATCACAACCTCTTCATCGCGCATCTCGTCAATAACTACAGTGCATTTCATACTTCTTCTTCCTTTCAAGTATATACTATCATCGGCTGTTTTATTTTTCAATTAATTTAAGCAATTTGGTAACTTTTTAACACTAATCGGTAATTTATACTTTTATTATGTCGAAAAAAGTGTTATAATGTAAATACCATTTACATAAAGAGGATTTTATATGAACTCAATTAAAATTTTACATTGTGCCGATATTCATATCGGCGCCGCAGAAAGTTCACTCGGCGTCCTTGCCGAGAGTCGACGCGCCGAAACACTTATAACGTTTGAAAAAATAATCAATCTTGCAAAAGAAGAACGGGTTGATATCTTGCTTATTGCAGGCGATTTATTTAATTCTAACAACATTCAAAAATCATTTACCGACCGAGTTTTTGAATGTTTGAGTTCTATACCCGATACAAAAATCGTGTACGCCGCCGGCAATCACGATCCACTAAGCGCAGACTCACCTTTTAAAAAATACGCTATACCTTCAAATCTTTTTTTACTTGATACAAAGGATAGTTGCGTAACTTTTAGCGACCTTAATACCCGCGTTTACGGCAGATCGTTTAAAGAGGTTTATATGCAGGGAACCGAACGTTTTTCACTTTCTACTGACAGTAATTTTATAAACCTTATGTGTATTCATGGCGAATTGCGCAGTGATTTAAGTTCTGATTATAATTCAATAACAAATGATTTCATAAAAACCTCCGGTATGGATTACATAGCACTCGGCCATGTTCACAAACGCACTAATATCGAAAAAATCGGTAATACATATGTTTCGTACTGCGGATGTCCTGAAGGACAAGGTTTTGACGAGCTTGGTGAAAAAGGCGTTTATTTAGGCAAAATCTCCAAAAGCGATTGCGATTTGCAGTTTTTTCCCCTTGCAAAAAGAATGCATATTGTAAAAGAAACCGATATTTCATTGCTTATATCTTCAAGCGAAATTTCTGACAAGATATTGCAAGATATAAAGAGCGAATATGGTAATAGTTTCGCCGACAATCTTTACAAAATAATTCTTACAGGCGAAATTGATGAGGACACCGTCCTTTCGCTTCCCGAAATCACAGCACGTTTAAATGACGCCTTATATTTCGCAAAACTACGAGATAAAACCGAAGTAAAGGTTGATTTTGATGCCTTATCAAACGAAAACACACTCAAAGGCATTTTTGTGAAAAATATGCTTGTTAAAATAAAAAACGCCGACGAAAACGAAAAAGTTCAACTTAAAGCAGCACTTAATATCGGATTAAAA
This sequence comes from Acutalibacteraceae bacterium, assembly GCA_045633485.1. Taxonomy (GTDB): domain Bacteria; phylum Bacillota; class Clostridia; order Oscillospirales; family Acutalibacteraceae; genus UBA737. Next base: position 6,184 of record JAZQYL010000046.1, read on the forward strand.
GCATTCAGCGGTGAGGTAAATTACGATGAAGATTAATAAAATTTACATATCTGCTTTTGGCGGTTTAAAGGATTTTACATTAGAATTAAACGACGGACTTAACGTAATATACGGAAACAACGAGGACGGCAAAAGCACTGTAGCAGCATTTATAAAGGCAATGTTTTACGGAACAGGGCGTAACACCAAATGTATAGCCGATAGCATTCGGCTTAAATATACTCCTTGGGATAACAGCCCCATGGCAGGCAGAATTTACTTTGAACATCTAAACAAACGTTATTGCCTTGAAAAAGAGTTTCGCAAATCCGATTCAACCGACCGTATAACCCTTACCGATCTAGACAGTGGCAAAACCATTGAAACGAGCGAAAATATTGGTCAACAATTTTTTGGCCTTTCTACAGCGGCATTTGATCGAAGTTTGTTTATAGGAAATGGCGATTTTATAAAAGACGATGCCGCTGCCGGCGAAATAAACGGCAAATTGTCAAATATTGCGCTTACGGGAAACGAGGATGTTTCTTTTAAAACGGTAGAAAAAAACATTTTAAGCACCCGAAACAAACTGATATCAAAAAGTGGCAAAAGCGGTTCATACAACGAAGATTTAAAGGCATTCGAAGCGCTAAATGTAAGGCTTCAAAAGGCAGAAGATGACGCATCCTTAAAATCACAACTTAATGACAAAGCGCAAGAAATGCTTGTGGAATATGAACAGTTAAACAACAAATACAAGCAGTTAAAATCGATTGTAGACCGCGAACAAGATATAAAAAACCGTGAAAAATTAACCGAGTTTTTGGATACCAAAAAACGACTTGATGAACTTAACCGTTCGCTCACCGTTGCCGACGGCACAATTATAAACGAAAACTTTACCGGCAAGGTAGAATTTTGCATCAATAAATATGAATCAGCTATTGAACGATGCGAACAAATCAATCAAGATATTTTAAACATAAAGGAAGCTATATCATTTCAAAATTCTTCACCCGAGACTACCAAAGAACAACTATCCTCGCTCAAAAATCAAATAAATGAACTATCGGCTCAAAAAGAAAAGTGTAACACCGAGGAAAATTCGTTATCTGCTCGCGTAGAAGAATTAAACGAACGACTTGCAGCCGTTCAAAACAAAAAGCCCTCTCCCAACTTTTTGTTTATTGCTTTATCGGTTATTTTGGCCGCATCGGGCACGGCTACCGCCTTTTTTGTTTCACATATAGTAGCTATAATTTTAATATGTATTGCTGCGGCGATGCTGACACTTTCTTTTATCGTCAGACCAAAAAACACCTCGGAGCTAATATCCTTACAAAACGAACTGGCCAACGCAAATAACAAACTTGCCGAAAACCGATTTTCTAAAAATTCTGTTCAAGAGCAAATCAATAATATAAACGCCCGCATAAACACCTTAAACTCGGTATTGCAGGCAGACAACACCATCAAGCAGCAACGTCTTGACGATCTTTCCAGAAAAAGTGAAGCGTTACAGTTAGAACAAGAAAAAGCTAACTCAATAAAAGCTGAAGTTCTAACGCTACTTTCTGCCTTTGAAGAGATTAACACTATCGAACAAGCCGGCGTAAAGTTACGGGAGTTAAAACAAAAAACCGAGCAACAAAAACAAATAAAGCTACAACTAAAAACGGCAAGTCAATATTTAGGCAGTATTGATTATGCAGATGCCGAACAAAAACTCGCCGCCATGGATAACGATCTTAATAAAAATATTGATTTTGACGCTATCAAGACAGATTTTAATTTAACGGCAGAAAAACTTTCTGCACTTAAAGACGAGTTAACCAAAATTGCAACCGAGCTTACAGCATCCTTTAAAAACAGTGAAAACCCGGAAGAGATAAAGCGCGAAATAAAATTATTGCAAGAAAAGCTTGACTCTAAAAAAGCTTTTTGTGATGCAGCCGATATTGCAAGGGATGTGTTGGAAGAAAGTTTTTACGAGCTCCGCCGCAGTTACGGCAGCGATCTTGAAAAGGCAACTCACGATATCTTTGCACAACTTACCGACGGCAAATACAAAAGCGTAAGCGTGAGCGACACACTTGACCTATCGGTAGAAAAGATTGATGCGTTTGGCACTCGCGAACTTGATTATTTAAGTCTCGGCACTACACATCAAGCATATTTAAGCCTTCGCCTTGCAATTGTTAATCTAATCTGCGGCGAAGATGTATTACCGATATTCCTTGATGATTCACTTTCGCAGTATGATGATATGCGTGCTGAACGTGCAATCGCATTTTTAAAGGAATTTTGTAAAGATAGTCAGGGCGTTTTGTTTACCTGTCATAGCGCAATATGCGATATGGCAAAACAACAAAATATTGTAATTAAATCACCCTATCAAAAATAAAAACCTACCAACCATTCATTTCTAATCCCCTTGGTTTTTCAAGGGGATTAAATTTTATTAAATTTATACTTGATTTTATTCAAACATTGTTGTATAATAGCCATTGCACCAAACAATTTGCCGGTGTGATGGAATTGGCAGACGTAGTGGAC